>NZ_JALJRT010000002.1:230833-758454 GCF_024519545.1 Serratia sp. Ser99
TCCACGTTTTAACCGCCGATGCGGTGATTGAAGGCTCGCGCGATCTGGTGATCCAGGCGCTGCTGGTGGATTCGGTCAACGACAAATGCCGTGCGATCCCTGAGCTGGTCGACGTGATGATCTCTCGCCAGAGCCCGTGGCTTGATTATCTGAAATAAGCCGGATAGCGGGGCGCACATTGGCGCCCCGCTGACTGCCAACTGGGGTGAGAACGGGGGGAATATGGCGCAACTTACGCTTGAAAAACTGCAAAAACGCTATGGCGCTAACGCAGAGGTGATTAAATCGCTGGATCTGCACATCAACAGTGGGGAATTTGTGGTGATCGTCGGGCCTTCCGGCTGCGGTAAATCAACCCTGTTGCGGATGATCGCCGGGCTGGAGGAGATCAGCAGCGGCGGCATGTATATCGATGGCAACTACGTTAACGACGATACCCCGGCTGAACGCGGTATTGGCATGGTGTTCCAGTCTTACGCGCTCTATCCGCATATGAGCGTCTATAAAAACATGGCGTTTGCACTGGAGCTGGCGGGCCATTCCGCGGCTGAAATCGACAGCCGGGTGCGCGAGAGCGCACGCATTTTGCAGCTCGAGCCGCTATTGGAACGCCGCCCGAAGGATCTTTCGGGCGGGCAGCGGCAACGGGTGGCGATTGGTCGGGCCATCGTGCGCGAGCCTAAGCTGTTTTTATTCGACGAACCGCTGTCCAACCTCGATGCGTCACTGCGGGTGCAAATGCGTATGGAAGTGGCGTCGCTGCATAAGCGGCTGGGGTCGACCATCATTTATGTTACCCACGATCAGGTTGAAGCCATGACCTTGGCGGATCGCATCGTGGTGCTGAACCAAGGCCATGTCGAGCAGGTCGGCACGCCGCTGGAACTCTATGACCAACCGGCCAATGAATTTGTCGCGCAGTTTATCGGTTCACCGAAGATGAACCTGATCCCGGCGATTTTGCGGCGTGCCGGTGAGCAGCAAAGCGTGGTCGAGCTGGACAACGGCAAGGCGCTGATACTGCCGATCGCCACGCCGACCGAGGCGGAAGGCCAGAGCGTCAACGTCGGTATCCGCCCGGAGCATATTCGGGGGGGCGAACGCGCGGAGTGCGAGTTTCAGGGCGAGGTGATGTTTGTCGAACACATGGGGAATGAAACCTACCTCTATCTGGACAACGGCAACGCCGGTGAACCCTGGGTGCTGCGCAATCCCGAGCGCTCCAGCATCCAGGCCGGCGATACCGTCGGCGTGCGGCTGCCGGTAGAGTGTTGTTATCTGTTTGACCGTCAAGGTCGGGCGTTTCAGCGCATTTTGTCCTCGGCGCAGGCGCATTAATTTATTAAGGAAGCACAGCCATGAGCGGTGGGCAGACAGTACAGTGGTGGAAGCAGGCGGTGGTGTATCAAATCTACCCGCGCAGCTTTATGGACTCCAATGGTGACGGTATAGGTGACCTGAATGGTATTACTGCCAAATTGGATTACTTGCAGTGGCTGGGTATCGACGTGATTTGGATCTGTCCGATGTACCGCTCGCCGAACGACGACAATGGCTACGATATCAGTGATTATCAGGCCATAATGACCGAATTTGGCACCATGGACGACTTTGACCGCCTGCTGGCTGAAGTACACGCCCGGGGAATGCGGCTGATACTCGATCTGGTGGTTAACCACACGTCTGACGAACATCCGTGGTTTATTGAGTCTCGATCATCTCAAGCCAGCGCCAAACGCGATTGGTATATCTGGCGTGACGGTAAAAATGGCGCGGAACCCAACAACTGGGAGAGCATTTTCAACGGCTCGGCCTGGAAATATGACCCCGGCAGCGAGCAATACTTCCTTCATCTGTTCTCGGAGCGTCAACCGGATCTGAACTGGGAAAACCCGCAGGTGCGTGCGGCGCTGTACGACATGATGCGCTGGTGGCTGGACAAGGGCATTGACGGTTTCCGCATCGACGCTATCTGCCATATGAAAAAGCAGCCGGGGCTGACCGATATGCCCAATCCGCTTGGGTTGCGTTACGTGCCGTCTTTCGAGCGGCATCTGAACTATGAGGGCCTGCTGGAGTATGTCGATGACCTGTGCGAACAGGTGTTTAATCGCTATGACATCATGACGGTGGGCGAAATGAACGGGGCTTCGGCGGAGCAGGGTGAAGACTGGGTGGGCGAGCAGCACGGACGCTTGAACATGATCTTCCAGTTCGAGCACGTCAAGCTGTGGGAAAACAACCACCAGCAGTCGCCGCATGCCGGAGCAGACGTACTGGGCCTGAAAGACATCTTTACCCGCTGGCAGACGCTGCTGGAGGGCAAGGGGTGGAATGCTCTGTATGTTGAAAACCACGATATCCCGCGCGTGGTGTCGAAATGGGGCGACGATAAGCAGTATTGGCGCGAAAGCGCCACTGCCATCGCCGCGATGTATTTCCTGATGCAGGGAACACCGTTTATCTATCAGGGGCAGGAGCTGGGGATGACCAACACCCGCTTCGATAGCCTGGCCGATTTTAACGATATTGCCGCCAGAAACCGTTTTGCCAAGCTGCGCGAGCAGGGCATGGACGAGGCGCAGATCCTGGCGTTTCTCGGCCGCAGCGGACGCGATAACTCGCGCACGCCAATGCAGTGGGACGACAGCGCCAACGCCGGTTTCAGCTCAGCCGCGCCCTGGTTTGCGGTCAATGCCAACTATCCACAGATCAACGTGGCGCGTCAGCGCGAAGAAGCCGATTCAGTACTGAATTTCTATCGGGCGCTAATCCGTCTGCGCAAGCAGGATCCAGTGTGGATCGAAGGTCGCTATCAGTTACAACTGGCGGAACATCCGCATATTTACGCTTATAGCCGCACCCTGGGTACGCAGCAGAGGTTGGTGCTTTGTAATTTGAGTGGTGAACCACAGCAGGTCAACCCGCAGGCCATGCCAGGCGGTCCGTGGCAGTGGTTACTGGGCAATTATCAGGACAATGGCAAGTGGTTAACGCTGCGCCCTTATGAAGCCAGGATCTATCAGCAGGCAGAAGCAACGGAAAGTATTTAATCCTGATTGACCTTCCCGGAGCCGGTTGGCGGCATCCGGGGAGATATCCCTCAGAAATGCCCGTCATTGGCCGTAGCGTTGCAAGCCCTCCGCATTTGAATCCACTCTCCTCTCCAGATCACCGCGTGACAGCTTGAAACATAATAATATTTTTAAATTTTCAATTAGCTGATGCCAGTCCGGTGAAAACTGGCAATAATATCTGTCTGACAGCACATTTTGCGTGCAACGTCAGGCATGCCGGCCAGTGGGTTGGACGCCGTCATGCAGACAGGATTTTTCGTATTTTTTGCAAGCTTCTGGAAGCAAGATGCACACCACTGAGTTACCTGGTGCCACAAAATTACAGCACGCATTAATCGTATTCCTGCTGGTGTTCGGCCTGTGCCTGTTTGGCATTGTGAGCCGGCCCACCGGGCTGCTGTCCTCGTTTTGGCCGGCCAATGCGGTGCTGCTGGCGCTGCTGGTGCGTTATCCGGCGCTGGCCAGCCCCTGGGGTTGGCTGATGGCGATTCTGGGGTATATGGCGGCGGATCTGATCACCGGCAGCACGGTCGTGAAAGCCGCATTGCTCAATGGCGCCAACATTACCGGTGTCGCGGTCGGGTTTTTCCTGTTTATGCGTTTGTCGCCGCAGGTCAGAACGCTGGAACGCACCTCGTCCAGCATTTTTCTGTTCGCCATCTGCCTGACGAGCGCGACCGCCACGGGGTTAGTCGGTGCCGGGGCTTCGGTGCTGCTTTTCGACCGCCAATTCCTGCCCGCCATGGCGCTGTGGCTATCTTCGGAGTTTACCCATTACATTACCCTGATGCCGTTTATCCTGACTTTCCCCACCGACTGGAAAGGCTACCTGCATAGCCTTAACCAGGCGGTGTTCCGCCGCAGCCAGTGGTACAGCATCTGTAGAAAAATGGCGGTGTTAATCCTGCTGCTGCTGGTGTGCATTTGCAGCGTCCTGATCGGCGGCCCCGGTGCGGTGATTTTCCCGATGCCGATCCTGTTGTGGCTGGCAATGACCTTCTCCTTGTTCAGCACCATGATCGCGGTGCTGGCCTATGTATTGTGGTGCCATTTCGCCATCGACATGGGGCTGATTGCGACCAATCTCGACATGAAGCTGTTGCAGAATACGGTGTCGATGCGGCTTGGCGTGGCTTTGTTGGCGTTGGGCCCGATCGCCGTTGCCAGCATGAACTATGCCCGCAATGCATTGTTGCGCAGGCTGGAACATGTGGCAAATCACGATGCATTGACCCACGTATTAACCCGCAGCGCGTTTATGCAGCGCGGTACCAAGCTGGTCAGCCAGAAAGGGGAACACGTTTGCATCATGATGCTGGATATCGACTACTTTAAGTCGATCAACGATCGTTTTGGCCACGCCGGCGGTGACGCGGCGCTGCTGTCCTTCACGCGAGCCATTACCGCTGATCTGCGCGATCAGGACCTGTTTGGTCGCATGGGTGGGGAAGAGTTTGCCATTGTTGCGCCGATAGCCCAGCAGCAGGACGCACTGTCACTGGCCGAGCGGCTGCGCCGTCGTGTGGAAATCGAATCCATCACCATGCCCGCCGGAACCTCGTTGCAAATTACCGTCAGTATCGGCATGGTCACCTGCATTGGTGGGTCAGGCCAAAACCTGGACAACCTGCTGAAAATCGCCGATCTGGCGGTCTACAAAGCTAAAAACAGCGGCCGCAATCGGGTCGCCACGCCAGAATTACTCTCCCGCGCTTATACCGACCTCTGAAGCCACCAGCAGCCTGAATGGTTGACCCCACTAATGGGGTCTAAAATGGTAGAGGGCGCCGGCAACTCCGCCGGCGCCACCCCGACTGTCGAATCGACAAGAGGAATCTTCTATGAAATATGTTGATGGCTTTGTAGTGGCGGTACCGGCCGCCAATAAGGAGGCGTATCTAAAACTGGCTGCTGCGGCAGCTCCTCTGTTTAAGGAATTCGGTGCCACACGCGTTGTTGAGTGTTGGGGCAATGATGTCCCCGACGGCAAACTTACCGATTTTCGCGGTGCGGTGAAGGCCGAAGCCGATGAAGTGGTGGTGTTCAGCTGGATTGAGTACCCCTCCAAGGCGGTGCGTGACGATGCCAACCAGAAGATGATGGCCGATCCGCGCATGAAAGCCTTGGGTGACCAAATGCCATTTGACGGCAAACGCATGATTTTCGGCGGTTTCGAACCGATCCTGGATCAGTAGCGGAGGGGGATATCGTGAAAATCACCCAACACTTATGGTTTGAAAAAGATATGGATGCGGCGCTGCGGTGCTACATAGATTTGATCCCCGGCTCCTCCCTGACCTGGCATTCTAGCTTGCCCGCCGATACTCCCAGCGGCCCGGCTGGCAGCGTCAAACTGGCGACTTTTGTTCTCGGCGACCAGCGCTATGCGGCGATTGAAGCCGGGCCCCTGGATCCATTCAATCACAGCTTTTCCATCATGGTCGAGTGTGCGGATCAGGCGGAAGTGGATCGGCTGTGGGAAGCCCTGAGCGACGGTGGCAGCGTTGAACAGTGCGGTTGGCTGCGCGACCGCTGGGGATTGAGCTGGCAGATTGTGCCCAGACGGTTGACGGAGCTGATGGCTGACCCCGATAGCCTGAAGGTGAAAAGGGTCACCGAAGCGATGCTACGGATGGTCAAGCTGGATATCGCCGGGCTGGAAGCGGCGGCTCGTGAGTAATATGGCCTTGGCAAATGCCCCGCAGAAGGTACGCCTGCGGGGCGCTTTAGATGATTGCTTGTCATTCAAAACCTACCAAAAGTTTATAAATTGACGTAAATCACCTTATTGCATCAATACTGCTCATCTAAGGCTGATTTTTTATCATTTGTCAGCTCAGGCGAATCGCTGCACTCTAGGGCTAACCTTTTTGCAGCGCAGAGAAAAACAATGGAAAAGACACAGATTCAGCAATTAGTGACGCAATTCCCGCTGGTGCAGGAGCTGATCGACCTTAAGCCGGTGACCTGGTTCAACCCGCAAGCGACGACTTTGCAGGTCGGGCTGCCCCACGTCGGGCTGGGCGCTGAAGACGTAGCTGAGGCAGAACAGCGGCTGACGCGTTTTGCGCCTTACCTGAGCGTAGCCTTCCCCGAAACTCAAGCCACTAAAGGGGTAATCGAGTCTGAGGTTGTCGCTCTGCCTGCGATGCAAACGGCATTGAATCAACGCTATGGCCTGACGCTGGGCGGGCGGTTACTGCTTAAAAAAGACAGCCATCTGCCGATCTCCGGTTCGATCAAGGCTCGCGGCGGTATTTACGAGGTGCTGGCGCATGCGGAAAAGCTGGCTCTGGAAGCCGGGCTGCTGCAGTTGACGGATGACTACGCCAAGCTGTTTTCGCCGGAGTTCCGCGAGTTTTTCGGCGGCTATCGCATTGCCGTAGGGTCGACAGGCAACCTCGGGATGTCGATCGGCATTATCAGCGCTCGCCTCGGCTTTAGCGTCAGCGTGCACATGTCGGCGGATGCCCGCGAATGGAAAAAGCAAAAGCTGCGCGATAACGGCGTCAACGTGGTGGAATATGAACAAGATTATGGGGTCGCCGTTGAACAGGGTCGTTTGCAGGCGGCGAGCGATCCACGCTGCTTCTTCATCGATGACGAAAACTCGCAAACGCTGTTCCTGGGCTATGCCGTGGCCGGTGGGCGGCTGAAACGTCAGTTTGCCGAGAGCGGCATTCGGGTCGATGCTCAGCATCCTTTGTTTGTTTATCTGCCCTGTGGCGTCGGCGGCGGTCCTGGCGGAGTGGCATTTGGCTTGAAACTGGCCTTCGGCGACCACGTACGCTGTATCTTTGCCGAGCCGACACATTCGCCATGCATGCTGCTTGGTGTGCATACCGGGCTGCACGACGGTATCTCGGTCCAGGATCTGGGTATCGACAACCAGACTGCCGCGGATGGATTGGCGGTGGGGCGCGCCTCCGGTTTTGTCGGCCGTGCGATGGAACGTCTGCTTGCGGGGTTCTATACCCTGAGCGATGCTGAGATGTTTGCGCTGTTAGGCCTGTTGGATCGACATGAACATATTCAGCTTGAGCCTTCGGCATTAGCCGGCATGCCGGGGCCATGGCGCGTAGCGGCCGATGCGGAGTGGTTGGCGAGCCAGGGGTTGAATGAGGAGCAGATGAACCATGCTACCCACCTGGTGTGGGCAACCGGTGGCGGCATGGTGCCGGAAGTTGAGATGGCGAAATATTTGGCTCAAGCGGCACAAGCGCTTTAAACGGGCAGTAGCAAAACCAGAGTAATGCGCTGCAGGGCGTCGTCACGCGTATCCGGGTAAATGGCTCAAATGGCCAGCGACGCCATAACTTTAGGCCCCCTGGCAAAGGTCACCACGGGGGCGGACAGTAAAACATCAGGCGTGGTAAACGCTTCTCAGCCAGGTTTTGGTCATCACAGCTTTCTCAGGTTGTTAGTTAAAGCGCCACATAGCGCAGCGTTGCCACGACGGCCAACCGACGGTTGCGGATCACCTGATCTTCCGGCGGTTCCTGACTTTCAAACAACGTATTAAAGGTGTACCTGTTGGCAACATAGTGGAAGCACAAACTGCTGATCAAGCGATGCACGTCCGTGGCGCAGGCGTCCGGAGTGAATTGCTGCCCTTGTTTACCGCGTTGTAAAATATCCTCCAGCAAGGTCAGGGCGCTTTGATTCAGCGCCTTGATGCGTGACGACTGACGAATGTATTGGCCGCGCATCATGTTTTCCATACAGATCACACGTATGAAGTCGGGGTGTTCCGCATGGTAGTTAAAGCTTTCTTCTACCAGTCGGGTCATGGCCTCTACCGGGGGCAAAGCATGCAAATCCAAGCCCGACTCATGAGCGCGAATATGCTGATAGACGTGTTCCAATACCTCTATGTAGAGCGATTCTTTATTCTTGAAATGATAAACCACCATGCGTTTGGTGGTGGCGGCATGCTCGGCAATGTTCTCCATGCGTCCACCCTTAAGACCGGCTTCGGCAAACTCACTTAATGCCGCAGCGAAAATACGTTGCTTCAGGCCAACGGGGTCATTTTTGCGTTTGGTTGCGGGTATCTCATCATTCATCAAAACATCAGTCACTTATAATTTGGAGGACACCGGTTAAGATTAACCGGGGTCAGCTGGTAATACAATCTGGCAGGTTATCGCTTTGTGAACATTGTCATCCTAAACGCCGATGCAGCATGCTCAGTAATAATAATGACACAAAGGCCGATACTGGGGCGTGAGCAATAATTATTCACTAGGGTTTTTGAATGCTTAAGCGGTAGTTCAAAAAATAGGGTGAAGGGAATAAACGTGCTGAGAAAGAATGCCATGAAATCGTGTTGATTTTTTTTCGTCTCTGCAGTTAATGGTGAGCGGATTGTTTCGAAAGCAGGGGTCTTTTACATAAAAATCCTAAGGTAGCCTAAGAACATTAACTACCCATAACAGGATGATATTTGCTCAGATGGTTTTTTCCTTTTCCTCTGCCAATAGGTCCTGATTTCAATATTAGCTTTCCTTGGCATTGATCAAGAAAGAAAAGATCCGAAAGAAAACAGCGTTGGTTTTAACGCGACTCAATGTTAAGAGCGTGCCCATTTATGCCAAAGTGCCTACGTAAGCGGAAAACGGGGCTGAGTCGTCATAGTTAAGCACGCTATAATCGGTGAAATATCTGAATTTTCTGTAGATAGAAAAGCCTCCATTGCCAAAAGACTGTCTAAGGTTAGAACTAGAGTTGATTTGCAGGGAAAAGGTACGGGGTAAGGACAGTTATCAGGCTCAGAGCCGCTTGGCGGCGGGTTTCACTTGATAAACACGATCTCCAACCCTGGTTAAACCAAGATGAAATTTTATGATTTTTTACGATTTCACTTTTAATTTTACATTAACAACGTCGATTTTGGTTTTAATATTATTTTTTTTCACATGCCAGTCATCCGCTTTGAAGCTACTCTTGTTACGTAATGTCTAATTAAGGAAGATGTCATGTTTAATAGGCAAGTTAACATAGGGACATGTTATGGATTACTCTGTTAATTCACTGGATGTTATTGTCTTGAAAATCTCTCTCAAAGCAATGTCATTTTATAACTCTGCAGAATATGGTTTTATTTTAACTGAAGAACGACTGTCCAAAAGAGATACGTTCGGGTTTTCATGAGAATAATAATGGCAGTTGATGCGGTTGTTTTAATCTTTTGATCTTAGAGCTATTCATTGTGAGACGTTAGAGCTCAATGGCAATAAGTCTGGCGTTATTGCATAGATGCCACTGCTGCACGATTTATTTTAACGTCAATGCCGGGATCAAATTTCGTTACGTTATTTTACCAGACCAATATTATATTTCTGGAAAAAGATTTATTCACTCAGGAGCACACTCAATGAACCAGCGTTTGGACTTTATCGGTATTGGCATCGGTCCGTCCAACCTAAGTATTGCTGCGCTTGGTAGCGAGATCGAAGGGTTTAATTGCAAATTCCTCGAGCGCAAACCGCACTTTTCTTGGCATCCGGGCATGATCCTGGCAGATAGCAGTATGCAGACCCACTTTTTGAAGGATCTGGTGACGGCGGTTTCACCCACCAATCCTTACAGTTTTCTCAACTATCTGGTGAAGCGGAAAAAGTTCTACCGTTTTCTGACCAGCGAACAGCGTACCGCCTCTCGTGAAGAGTTTGCCGATTATCTCAACTGGGCTGCAACGGGGCTGGACTCACTGGTGTTCAACCAAGAGGTTCAGCGGGTGGAGTTTGATGACCGTCAGCGACAGTTTGCCGTTACCACTCAAAACGACGTATTTTACGCCAAACACCTGTGTGTAGGCATCGGCAAACAAATTAAGCTGCCAGACTGTGTGACTCAGCAAAATGATCAATGCTTCCACGCCAGCGAAATGATGTTACGCCAGCCTGACCTGACTGGAAAACGTGTGGCGATCGTGGGTGGGGGGCAAAGCGGGGCCGATCTGTTCCTGAATATTTTTCAGGGGCAATGGGGCCAACCAGAACAGCTGAGTTGGATTTCCCGCCGCAATAACTACAACGCGCTTGATGAAGCGGCATTTGCCAACGAGTATTTTACGCCAGAATATGTCGAGAAATTCTGCACGCTAAACAACTCAGCCAAGCAACACATGTTGCACGAGCAAAAGATGACATCTGATGGCATCACCAGCGAGTCTCTGTTAGCTATCTATCGTGCCATGTATCACCACTTCGATGTCCTTCGCGAGAAACGATGGGTGAAACTGTTGCCCAGCCGTTCAGTGACCGCCCTCACAGCCAAAGATAATTTCTATCGGTTAGAGACGCAGCATCACCTTGATCAAGGCCACGAAATCGTTGATGCAGACGTGGTGATTTTTGCTACCGGTTACCAACAGGTGCGCCCGGCGTTTCTTGAATCTCTGGCTCATGGTCTATCAACCACCGCCGATGGGCAATACCGTATTGCCTCTGATTTCACCTTTGAGCGCGAAGGTGAAGCTGAGAACTGCTTGTTTGCCGTTAACGCCAGCATGCACCACCACGGTATTGCTGATCCTCAACTCAGTCTGATGGCCTGGCGTTCAGCCCGGATCCTCAATCGCGCATTAGGCCATGACCAATTTGATTTGAGCACGCCCCCAGCGATGATCCAATGGCGCAGTGAGCAACAACAACCTATAGCTTCAGCTTCCTTTGGTGCCATTCAGTCACCGTTTTAATTTTGTCGTCAAATGATGAGACAGGGTGTATGAGAAGAAATATTAATAAATTTATCATGAATCAACTGGCGACATTTACGCCGACCTTCAAGACAAAATTTATCTACAAAAAGGCATTCGGGAAAAAATTGAATCTCAATCCACCGGTAACGTGGAACGAGAAAATAAATTATCTAAAACTTAACGATTACAGTAACAACGCGCTGGTTACGCAGTGTGCCGATAAATACGCAGTGCGAGAGTATTTGAAGGCGCAGGGATGTGAAGAAATTCTAAACGAGCTGTACTTCGCCTGCGACTCTGTACATGAGATCCCCTGGGATACGTTACCCGAAAAGTTTGTGATCAAGGGTAACCATGGTTCTGGTTACAACCTGATTTGCCAGGACAAAAGTAAGTTGGACATTGGGCGAGCCTCTAAAATCATAGATAACTGGATGCGAGAGGACTACTGGAAAGTCTATGCAGAATTAAACTATAAAAAGATAAATAAAAAGATAATAGGTGAAAGATATATAGAGTCTGCGGGTGGCCATGGCCCGGAAGACTATAAAATATACTGTTTCAATGGCGTACCTTACTGCACGTTACTCTGTGTCGGTAGGGATAAAGGCATGCCGAAATATTACTTTTTTGACAAAGACTTCAAGTTCCTGTGCTACAGCCAAGACTGCCTGGCCCTTAGCCCAGAAGAGATCGACGCTTTTGTTAAACCCGAGGGTTACGACGATCTTTTTGAATACGCGAGAAAATTGTCGGCGCCCTTCGAGTTTGTTCGTGTCGATTTCTATATCTCCAATGGCAAAGTCATCTTTGGTGAGTTGACCTTCACCCCCTCTGCAGGGATTGATACGGATATTCTCGAACCCACAGACATTTTGCTTGGGAAGATGCTTAATCTGAAGTAATACCCTGCATTAATAGAATGCAGCCTAAGGAAAATAAATGGCTTGGTGATTTTTTGGGCAAATGTTGTCGCCTTGGAAGTCGCTAATACAGTTTTGACCCGACACCCTGCGAGTAGTGCAGGGTGTCTTTTTATGTGCGTGGCAAGCAGGAATCAGAGCGGGGCGGAGGGAGAGGGCGTCTGATCGTACCCCCCCCAGACTGACTGATCGAAGTTAACGATAGAACCGGTCATCAGGCCGGATTCATCGCTGGCCAGGAAAGCGACGGTACGTGCCACTTCTTCTGGCTGAATCAAACGACCAAAAGGCTGCTCGGCGGCGGCTTTTTCCAGCCAGTTATCCTCGGCACCATGATATTGCTTCATTATGCGGTCTTCCCCTTCGGATGCCATCCACCCGATGTTCAGACCATTGACGCGGATCCGGTTGCGTAACAGGGCGTAGGCGGTGTTGCGTGTCAACGTAGCCAATGCGCCTTTCGACGAACAGTAGGCGGAGATAAAAGGCTGCCCGGCCAACGCTGACATGGAACAGATGTTAACAATGCTGCCCGCCGTATTTTCACGACGCATAATTTTTATCGACTCTTGCATCAGATAAAACGGCCCGCGAACATTGGTGGCAAACATCTTGTCGAACAGCTCGGGTGCCGTATCGATGATGGTGCCGCGATCGGTCATGCCCCCGGCGTTGACCAGAACATCGACGCGGCCAAATAATTCATCTGTTTTAGCGATAACCTGGCGACAGTCTTCCACGGAAGATAAATCGGCGCGTACAAAAATCACTGGGGTGTCAGTTTCTGCATTTAACCTCTCAGCGATTTCTGCGCCTTTTGCCTGGTTTCTTCCGCAAATAATCACCCCGGTGGCCCCTTGCTGGCTAAAATGGCGCGCGATTGCGGCCCCCAACCCCTGCGTGCCACCGGTGATGACGGCCACTTTTCCGACTAACTGATCCATCATATATCTCCTTCTGTATAGCGATAGCCTGCCGCGCTGAGCGCTTTGCACAGGGTGTTATAGCCGAGACGGGCATACTCAAGGGGCGGCGCTTTGGCCGGATCCTGTTCGGCTTCAACCACAAACCACCCCTGATAACCTATAGCGGCAAGCTTATTAATGACGGCGGTGAAGTCGATGGATCCATCACCCGGTACGGTATAAACCCCCTTCAATACGGCATCCAGAAAAGAGTCTTTATGGCGGTCGATACCGTTTAGCGCGTCCGAACGGACATCTTTGGTATGCACATGGATGATGCGATCGCCATGTTTTTCCAGCACCCTGACAGGGTCCACGCCAGCGAACACCAAATGTCCGGTATCAAATAACAGACCAACGTCTTTACTGGTTGCCGCCATTAAGCGGTCAATATCCTGTTCATCTTCAATTGCCGTGCCCATATGATGATGGAAGGCGAGTGGCACGCCGAAATCCTTGCAGAAGGCGGCAAACCGAGACAGTTTGTCGCCGTACTCGCTGATTTCTGCGTCGGACAACTGACGTCGTTCAGCCAGGGGGACGTTCTGCCGGTTCTGGATGGTACCGGCAGTCTCTCCGTAAACCAGGCAGGCGGCACCGCAGTCGCGGAAAAGTTGCATTTGTGGCAGCGAGCGGCTGATTTCTTCGTTCAGGCTGTTATCAAGCAGCGTGCCCGAATACCATCCCGAGACCAGTTCAAGCTGGAAGTATTTCAGGGTAGGTTTGAGCTCCTCACTGGTTTTTGGGAATTTGCCCCCCGTTTCAACGCCCTGAAACCCCGCAAGGTGGCTTTCAAACAGGCAGGTTGCCAACGAGGTTTCACCTCCTAGCTGAGGGAGATCGTCATTCGACCAAGCGATAGGCGCGATGCCAAGCTTTGCTTTAAGAACCATGTTCTGCCCCTTCTTTAAATGCCGATACGCTGATTTTTGCGTCCTTCGAGATGTTCGCGATGCGCCTGGTTAACGCTCTCGCGCTCGCTCACTTCCGGCACGCCGACATCCCACCATGCATCTCCGGGCGTCCAGTGGTGGGCGTCGGTGGCAATGGAAATTACCGTGGTACGATCGTTGCCTTTGGCCCATTTAAGGGCGTCTTCAAGCTGTTCGAGCGAGGTCACCTTGCGGGCATAAGCCCCCATCGACTCGGCATTGGCGACGAAATCCACCGGGAAAGGCTCTTTCACGCGGCAATCCTTCAACAGGTTATTGAAGGAAGCACCGCCTTTGGCGTTCTGCAAACGGTTGATCACCGCATAACCGCCGTTGTCGCACACCAGTAAAATAAATTTATGACCGGACAGTACGCTCGAATAGATATCTGAGTTCATCATCATGTAGGTGCCGTCCCCAATCATGACGAAGACATCCTGTTTTTTGCCCGCCATGGCGGCTCCCCAGCCTGCAGAGAGCTCATAACCCATACAGGAAAAACCGAACTCGCAATCGAAGGTGCCGGGATCTTTGACACGCCAGCCTTTCACCAACTCGCCAGGCAGCCCGCCGGCGGCACTGATGATGTAATCTTCCGGCGCCGCCACTGCATTCACCACGCCGATCACCTGGGCGTAGCTGGGGACATCGGCGGTGACTCCAGGTTCTTGGGTTTTTGCAATCAGTGCGTTCCAGTCAGCAAAAGCCGCTCGTCCCTTAGCCAACCAGGCGGGCGCGGCCACCCATTCGCCCAGTGCATGGTTTAGCTCGATAATCCCTTCACGGGCATCGCACACCAGCGGAATAGCGCGGTGTTTATGCGCATCAAAGCGCGCAGCATTGAGTGAAATGAACTGTGCCTGTTGATCGAATACCGTCCATGAGCCGGTGACGAAATCCATCAACCGGGTTCCTATGGCGACCACGACATCGGCTCGGGAAGCCAACTCATTGGCTGAGGTGGAGCCAAGAATACCAATCGGCCCCATATGGATAGGGTGGTCATGCGTAAAAGCGCCTTTACCGGCAATGGTTTCCACGACGGGTATGCCGTGGCGAACCGCGAAAGCCTCCAGTTCAGCTTCGGCCTGAGAGTAGCGCACGCCTCCACCAGAGATAATCAATGGGCGTTTGGCGTTCATCAGGCATTGTGCTGCGTGAGCAAGCTGAAGGCGATCGGGCCGTGGACGAGGCATCAGATGCAACTGCGGGGCAAAAAAGGCTTCCGGGTAATCCCAGGCCATTTCCTGCACGTCCTGACACATGCCGATAAAGGCCGGGCCGCAGTCGCCCGGATCCAGCATGGTGGCCACGGCCTGCGGCAGCGAGGACATGATTTGTTCAGGATAGGTGATGCGGTCCCAATAGCGGCTTACCGTTTTGAAAGCATCGTTGATGGTTTGTGTCGGATCGTTGAAATGCTCGATCTGTTGCATTACCGGATCCGGATGCCGCCGCGCAAAGCTGTCGCCGCAAATCATCAGCATGGGCAAACGACTGGTGTGCGCGACGCCGGCAGCGGTTAGCAGGTTGGCGGTACCCGGCCCGATCGACGCGGTAACCACCATGATCTGCCTGCGAACCATCGCCTTGGCAAAACCAATAGCCGCAAAACCCATCGATTGTTCATTTTGGCCGCGCCAGGTTGGCAAAATATCCTGTACTGCTTCCAGCGCTTCACCCAGACAGGTGACGTTGCCATGGCCAAAAATCCCATACACGCCGGGAAAAAGCGGGACGCGTTCACCCTCGATTTCCGTAAACTGGTTGCTCAGATAACGAACGACTGCCTGAGCCGCTGTACAACGAATCTTGGCCATATCTTCCCCCATTCGGATTGAACGCCTGAAAGCAGCATGATTATTTTTTTTGCATTTTAAATTGCTGTTTATTTTAATTGGCAATAAAAATTGCAAATTCAAACGACAAGACTCCCATCCCGACAGGGCAGAAGTCTGTTTTAAACGTGATTCAACTGCGATGACGCTTGCGGTTCCCCTCACTGCGTTTTTCACGCTCGGTAATGGTTTCAATGCAGGGCTGGGCTTTTTCCGGCTGTAATGCCGCAGCCAATGCCATCGCAATGCTCTGCGCCAGACACACCGGCGCCGCCAGAGATCGCGAAAAACTGTATTCTTCTTCCGGTATGGTAAACAGTACTTTTGCACTTTTAGCCAGTGGTGAAAGCTGACTGTCAGTAATGGCCACAATAGGGATGCCACGCGCACCGGCATCATCCGCAATGGCGATCACTTCTTTCGCGTAATGGCGAAATGCTATGGCAATAAGCACATCATTTTCCCGCATATTGTTGGCCATTTGCGGGGCCAGTCCCCCGGCAGCATCCAGCAGTATCACGCGACGATTGAGCATGGTTAAAAGGTACCGCATCAGCGACGCGACAGGTTCCGAGCGCAACTGGCCGGCAATATAGACAGTTTCAGCCTCCTTCAGCAGATGGGCGGTCTCATCGAGATCCTGTTCGGTGATGTTATTCAATAACTCCTGCAGCGTTGCGATATCACGAATGACCAGACTTTGCAGGAAACCCAAGCTGCCTTTTTCATCATTTTTTCGCAGATCATTTTCCAGTGCGGTAATCCGCTCGTTGTAACCGGGCGCTGCCGTAGCCAACCGCGTCTGGAAAACGCTCTGCATCTGTTTAAAACCGCTATAACCAAAAGCCTGGGCAAAACGCACCAACACCGATGGATGTAACCCGCATTTGGCCGCCACGGCGTTGATCGACTCCAGAGCAACCGTATTGGGGTTCTGGGTTATGTAGCGTGCCGCCTGCTGATAGCGTTCCGACAACTGCGGATAGCGTCGGGTGATTTCGTTGACGACCTGCTCGTAATTGTCATGAGGTAGCGGTTTGAGCGCGGCCAGAGTTGGGTCTGTTTTTTTCACCATCAGAATTTCCTTTCCAGGCATTAGCCAGTCATTTTCCAGCACGCTACAGCAATAAAAATTGCAAGTAAAACTCACATGCAATTATTTCTATCTCATTTGCCTTGGGCTGGGAAAAATTCTTCGTGAGATTTGTGATTCATCTCTAAAATATTTATTTCAATTGTGGGTGTTAATTGAAATTTTCAAACCAAAATAATTTTTAATGTATTGATATATTTGAGTTTAAATTGATTTTAATAATGATTTTTTGCCCAAGGTGATGTTGTTGCAACTTTTATTGCTGTGTGTCTAGTATTGCAAATATTGATGCTTTAGCGGCACTCTGCCGAAGCAAAATGCTGAGGGACAACCCATCATGTATGACAATTTTGGACAGTTTATCAACGGTGAGTGGTGTACCGGCCGCGGCACCGAAAGGATAACGGTGATCGACCCGGGCAAGGGCTGCGAGTTGGGTCAGATTAAGGCGGCGTCTGCGGTAGATACGCTGGTTGCGTTGGACTGTGCCGATCGAGCATTTCCCGGCTGGAAAAACACACCGGCCTGGCAACGCGCGGATCTGCTTCAGGCGGTAGCGCGTGCCATGGTGGCGATAACGCAAGAAGCTGCAGTGATGGTTTCGAAAGAAAGTGGCAAACCCTTGGCGCAGGCAAAACGTGAATGGGAGCTGTCTGTCGATCAGTTTATTTGGCATGCGGAAGAGGCGCGGCGCATCTATGGGCGAATTGTCGAAAGTCGCGTTCCCGCAGGCCGCTGCGAAGTCCTGCATGAGCCGATCGGCGTGGTGGCGTCGTTCACCGCCTGGAATTTCCCGGTGGTATTGGTGGCTCGCAAACTGGCCCCCGCACTTGCCGCAGGCTGTACGGTGGTATTGCGTCCTTCGAGTGAAGTACCGGGTTCCGCGATGCTGATCTTCGAATGTTTGCGTCAGGCTGGGCTGCCGGCCGGCGTCGCCAACCTGGTGGTGGGGCCGACCGCAACCACCTATGGGCCTTTAATGTCATCGCCAACGGTCAGGAAGGTTTCCCTGACTGGCTCTACGCAAATCGGTCGGCAGATGATCCGCGATTCTGCATCAACCATCAAGCGGCTCAGCATGGAGTTGGGCGGCAATGCGCCAGTAGTCATTTTTAACGACGCCGATATCGATAAAGCGCTAGATCTCTCAGTTGCCACGAAATTTGCCAACAGTGGTCAGGTGTGTGTAACCGGCGATCGTTTTTATGTTCATGAACACTGCTATCAGGCCTTTGTGGAAGGCTTTGCTCGGCGAGCCAGCCAGCTGAATGTGGGTTATGGGCTCGATGAAGGCACCACCATGGGGCCGCTTATCAACATGAAACGGCTTCACGCGATCGAAGACATTGTTACCGACGCGCGCGCCAAAGGCGGAAGAGTGGTGACTGGCGGGCATCGTCTTGAACTTGGCGGGGGCTATTTTTATGCGCCCACGGTGATTGCCGATTTACCCGACGATGCGCTCGCAATGGCTGAGGAGAATTTCGGCCCCATTGCGGCAATCACTTCTTTTAGCGACAGCGAAGCCTTATGGGACAGGGTTAACAATTCCAATTTTGCTCTCTCGGCCTACGCCTTTACGCGAGATCCGGCTCGGATCCGCGAAGCCGTTTCTCGCTTCGAGTCCGGCATGGTGGGGATCAACAGCTATGCGCTGGCAGCGGCTGAAGTGCCGTTCGGGGGAATCAAGGCCAGCGGTATGGGACGTGAAGGGGGTTCAGAAGGTATCCACGACTACATGAACACCAAACTTGCACAGATCGTGGTTTAAGGAGCCGCAATGAAACGCAATAACGTCAAAAAGCGTTGGGATGAGGGGCAAACGGTGTTGAACGGCTGGCTGAGCGTTGCCAGCGCCTTTACCGCCGAGATTATGGCTGAGCAGGGGTACGATGCGCTCACGATAGACCTCCAGCATGGGTTTGTCGGTTACGAACAGGCAACCCATATGCTGCAGGCGATGCGCGCCAGCGGTATAGCCCCGCTGGTCAGGGTGCCCTGGCTCGAACCGGGCATGATCATGAAGGCGCTGGATGCCGGGGCCTGGGGCATTATCTGCCCGATGGTAAACACTGCCGAGCAGGCCCGCACCCTGGTTTCCTGCGTGCGTTATCCCCCCACTGGCAGCCGGAGTTTCGGCCCGACCCGTGCGGTGATTTCTGCCGGCGCTGACTATGGTCAATTCGCCGATGAGCAGGTGGTCTGTCTTGCTATGATCGAGACGGCCGAGGCCGTTGAAAATATCGAATCCATTGTGGCTACGCCAGGTCTGGACGGCGTTTACATCGGCCCGGCGGATCTGACGCTTGGCTTGACCGGTCGAAAATACCGTACCGGGTTTGACCGAGACGAGCCCGAAATCATCGAAGCCATAAAGCATATCCTGGCCACTGCGCATCGTGCAGGCAAGAAGGCAGGGTTGCATAACGGCACTGCCGCCTATGCCGCGCAAGCCGCTGAATGGGGCTTTGACCTGGTGACGGTATCCAACGACGTACAACTGCTGCGGTCCGCGGCTTCAGCCAGCGTGGCGCAGTTTCGTCAGTTGAATGGCGAAGTCAAAGACGCAGAGCACGCCGTTCGGGGAGGGTACTGAAATGCCGCATGTACTGGTGGCCGGAAAAATCCACGATGCCGGTTTGGCCATCTTACGCAACGCACCTGGCTTTACGGTACAGCTGGTGGCGGAAGTGAGCGTGGAAAGTTACGCGCCTTATCTTGCCGAGGCCGATGCATTGTTGATTCGCACCCAACCCTTGAGCGCGAAAGAAATCCAGACGGCTCGGAGACTCAGGATCGTCTCGCGCCATGGCGTGGGCTATGACTCGGTGGACGTGGCGGCTTTGACCGAACGACAGATCCCACTGACCATTATCGGCGATGTCAATTCACTGTCGGTGGCTGAACATACCTTCTCCTTGCTGTTGGCTTTGGCTAAGCGTCTCTGTTACTTCGACCGCAGTATTCGTGAAGGTGAATGGAACAGACGCAACGGGTTTTCCGCGATGGAAATGGCCGGAAGGACGCTTTTCATCCTGGGTTTCGGCCGTATTGGCAGGGAGGTGGCCCGGTTGGCTAAAAGTTTCCGCATGCGGGTTACTGCCTACGATCCTTATCTTCCAGACGAGGTGTTTACCCAGCTCGGCGTTGAACGAATGGGTGACATCAGCACAGGGCTGAAGACCGCCGATGCGGTCACTGTTCACCTTCCACTCAGTGACGAGAAACCGCTGATTGGCCGACAGCAGTTGGCGATGATGAAACCGGGCGCACTGTTGATCAACACCGCACGAGGGGGAATTGTCGATGAAGAGGCGCTCGCGGAAGCCTTGCAAAGCGGACATCTCGGCGGCGCCGGTTTAGACGTGCTGAAACAGGAGCCGGCAAACCTGGGCTCGACACTGTTAGCGCAAACTGAACGGCTGATCCTCACGCCACACTCTGCCGGGCTCACTGCAGAGGCGGCGATGCGAATGTCAGTGTCGGCCGCTTCCAATATCCTCGATTTTTTCAATGGTCAGCTCGAGAGCGGACTGGTGGTTAATCAGCAGGCCCTGAAGCTTCATGGCCATAAATAACTGACTTCTTATGGAGACTGTCATGATCAGAATTGCGATTCTCGGCGCCGGGCGTATCGGTCAGGTACATGCGGCGAATGTGGCTCGTCATAACGATGCTTTTCTTACCGCTGTTGCAGACCCTGTTATCGAAAATGCCAAAGCGTTGACCGCGGCCTGGGGGGGCGTTGCGTTAGCTGACCCGCTTGAAGCCATTCAAAACCCTGATATTGATGCCGTCATCATAGGCACACCCACGCATACCCATATTGATCTGATGCTGGCCGCGGCTAAAGCCGGCAAGGCGGTGCTGTGCGAAAAGCCGGTGGATTTGGATATCAACAAGGCGTATGCGGCGCAAAGGGCACTGGGCGAGCATGCCAGTCAGGTCATGCTGGGCTTCAATCGCCGGTTTGATCTGGGGTTTAGTGAGATTAACCAACGTATCCGCAGTGGCGATATTGGCGACCTTCATCAGGTGATCATTACCAGTCGAGATCCTGGATTGGCGCCCATGGGCTATTTGAAAAACTCGGGAGGAATTTTCCGTGACATGGTGATCCACGATTTTGACCTTGCCCGCTGGATCCTGGGCGAAGAGCCGGTGGAGGTGTTTGCAACCGGCAGCCGTCTGTTCGCCCCCGAACTGGAGGCGTTGGGCGATTATGACACTGTGATGGTGCAATTGCGCACCGCCTCAGGCAAACAGTGTCAGATCAACTGCAGTCGCCAGGCAATCTATGGCTATGACCAACGTATGGAGGTGTTCGGTTCCGGGGGGATGTTGTTGAATGACAACCTGCGGGCGACTCCGGTTAGACGTTATAGCAAGCAAGAAACCGAAGCGCGTGGGCCATTGCTTAACTTCTTCATGGAGCGCTATAGCGATGCCTACCGGCTGGAAATAGACGCTTTTATCTCGGCAATTAAGCAGGGCACACCTATGCCGATCACGGTGCATGACGGTTGCATGGCCCTGAGGTTGGCGGATGCCGCTCAGCTTTCCGCAGACTCTCATGCGGCTGTGGCGCTGGATTGAGGAGAATGGCGATGCAAAAAATCGGTATTGGACTTATTGGCACCGGCTTTATGGGGAAATCGCACGCCAGAGCCTGGCGTGCCGCTGCCACGCTTTCCGGTGATATTCAGCCGGTATTAATCAGCGTGGCGGATATTGACGCCGTTGCGGCTGAAAGCGCCGCGCAGCAGTTTGGTTTTATGCGCTGGACCCAACGCTGGCAAGATCTGATCGACGATCCGGATATTGATGTTATTTCGATAACCTCACCAAACAGGTTTCACGCCGAACAGGCCCTTGCCGCCATCGCGGCGGGGAAACATGTGCACTGTGAAAAGCCCTTGGCACCGGACAGCGAGACCGCTGAGCGAATGCGCCTTGCGGCAGAGAAAGCCGGTGTCTTCACCCAGGTGGGGTTCAATTACATTAAAAACCCGTTGCTGAAGTTGGCTCGCCAGATGATAGCCAACGGCGATTTAGGCGAGATTACCGGCTTTAGGGGGATCCACGCGGAGGATTTCATGGCGGATCCTGCAATCCCCTGGTCGTGGAGATTAGATCCGGCCGGAGGGGCCGGCGCGGTGGCGGATTTGGGCAGCCATATTCTGGGTATGGCCAGATTTTTGCTCGGCCCGGTAAGCGAAGTGTTCGCCGATCTCGATACGGTGATTAAAGCTCGGCCGGAAAGCGCGGGTTCGAGGGTGCTGAAACCGGTAGAGGTTGACGACATTGCGCGTCTGACCTTGAGGTTTGCCCGCGGTTGCGGTGGCCATATCGAGGCCAACTGGGTCGCCACGGGCCATAAAATGCAGCTGGGGTTTGAAGTCACCGGTACCCAGGGGGCCCTGAGCTTTAATCAGGAACGTTTTAACGAAATCCAGTATTTCCGTTATGACGACACTAGCGGCCTGAATGGCTTTAAAACGCTGGTTGCCGGGCCGGAGCACGCGCCTTACGGGCTTTTTTGTCCGGCTCCGGGGCACCAACTGGGGTTCAACGATCTAAAAACCATTGAAATGCTTGAGTTCATTCAGTCAATTCAGCAGGGAGACTCACAAGGGCCAGATTTTAAAGAGGCGGTTGAAATACAGCGTCTGGTGGACGCTGCGGTACGCTCATCCGCGGAACGAAACTGGATCGCACTTTGACGAGTCCGTTCGTATGGCAGCCCCTTTTGGGTTGTTCTGACGTACGGGCGGCGTCACCTGCGTTAGCTATGCCGTACAGGCCAACGCAATGTCATAGCAGTAAATAATTAACCCTTCGTACTGAAATTACACGCTATTCACCATTAATGGGAAAACGATTATGAAGAAAATTATCTTACTCTGTCTTTCATTGCTCTCGCTCAGCCCTTCGGTATTTGCTGTGCAGGTTGGTGTCAGCATAGCCCAAATGGATGATGTTTTTCTCTCGAGGTTACGTGGCTACATTATCGAAAGAGCAAAAACACACCCGGATCTAAAATTACAGTTTGAAGATGCCCAGGGGGCGGTAGATAAGCAACTGAGTCAGGTGCAGAGTTTCATCAATGGGAAAGTGGACGTGATTATTGTTAATCCGGTCGACACCCAGGGCACCAAAAATATTACCGAGGCCGCCAGAAAGGCCAAAATACCGCTGATTTATCTTAACCGTATGCCCTCGGACTCCACCATGGGCAATGGCATCAGTTATATCGGCAGCGACGAGATTGAAGCCGGCAGGTTACAGATGCAATACCTGGCTGAGCTGGTCAAGGATCGTAAAAGCGTCAATGTCGCCATTATGAAAGGGTTATTGAGTAACGATGCCACTCGTTTTAGAACCCAAGGGGCGAAAGAGATTATTGCCAAGAATCCCAACATGCACGTCATTCTGGAGGACACGGCCAAATGGATGCGTGAAGATGGCATGAATCTGATGAACAACTGGATATTGTCAGGCGACAAAATCGATATTCTTTCCTCTAATGCTGATGAAATGGCGATTGGCGCAGCTATGGCGATTAAAAGTAATGGCAAGAGCGTCGGTAAAGATATTCTGATTGGTGGAACCGATGGCGGACCAAATGGCCTGCAGGCGATAAAAAAGGGCATGCTGACGGTCACGGTGTTCCAGGATGCTAAATCACAGGCCTACGGTGCGGTCGATATGGCGGAGCAAGCGGCAAAGGGGGAAGCTATCAAAGATGTGAACTTTATTCCTTTCCAACTGGTTACCCCGCAGAACTATGAGAAGTTTATGACCCCCTAGCCGTACAGGCTACGCCGCTGTTATGCGGTGACGGTAATGTTTTACCGATACCGCATGAGGTTATAGCGTGGGCATGAAAAAGGGCGGTAAAACCGCCCTGATGAAAATACCGGAATTAAAGCTGTTCGCCGTTGCTGGCGATCACGCTGCGGTACCAGTCGAAACTCTTTTTGCGCGAACGCTCGAGGGTGCCGGTGCCATCATCGTGTTTGTCGACGTAGATAAAGCCGTAACGCTTGCCGTATTCACCGGTGGTGAAGGACACGCAGTCAATGCAGCCCCACGGGGTATAACCAATCAGGTCCACGCCGTCTTCGATGATCGCTTTTTTCATCTGTTCGATGTGCGCGCGCAGATAGTCGATGCGGTAATCATCGTTGATCTGGCCGTCAGCCTCTACCTTGTCGAATGCGCCAAAGCCGTTCTCAACGATAAACAGCGGTTTCTGGTAACGCTCGTACAGCACGTTCAGCGAATAACGCAGCCCGACCGGGTCAATTTGCCAGCCCCAGTCGGAGGCTTTGACATGCGGGTTCGGGACGTTACCGGGGAAACTGAACATCTCGTTGTTGCTGCTCACCGCATCGGCCTGCAGGGCGTTACTCATGTAGTAGCTGAAACCGATGTAGTCCGCGCAACCTTCGCGCAGGGTTTGTTCGTCCTGCGGTTGCATCTCAATCTGGAAGCCTTTGCGCTCCCAGTCACGCAGCAGGTACGACGGATAGTAGCCGCGCACTTGTACGTCGGTGTACAGATAGCGCGAGTGCATGGCTTCGACGCTGTACATGACGTCGTCCGGTTTGCAGGAGTACGGGTAGAAGGGGACGCAGGCCAGCATGCAGCCAATTTGGAATTCCGGGTTAATCTGGTGACCGAGTTTCACTACGAGGGCGCTGGCAACAAACTGATGGTGCAAGACCTGATAAAGCGTCTGCTCCGGGTTCTCTTCCTGGGTATACACCACGCCGGAGCAGCAGTAGCCAAACAGCGGATATTGGTAGTTGCTCTGGTTGTTGATCTCGTTAAAGGTCATCCAGTATTTCACTTTGTGCTGATAACGGCGCAGCACCACTTCGCTGAAGCGTACGAAGAAATCGACCACCTTCCGGTTCTTCCAGCCGCCATATTCCTTCACCAGGTGATAAGGCATTTCAAAGTGGGACAGGGTGATCACCGGCTGGATATTGTATTTCAGCAGTTCATCAAACAAATCGTCGTAAAACTGCAGACCGGCTTCGTTTGGCTCCAGCTCATCGCCATTCGGGAAGATACGCGTCCAGGCGATAGAGGTGCGGAAGCATTTAAAGCCCATTTCGGCGAATAACGCCACGTCCTGCTTGTAACGGCCGTAAAAGTCCACCGCTTGGTGATTAGGGTAACGATAGCCTTCCTGCACGCCGTCGGTCATAACGCGATCCACACCGTGAGAACCGCCCGACAGAACGTCGGCGATGCTTGGGCCTTTGCCGCCCTGATCCCAACCGCCTTCAACCTGGTGCGCCGCCACGGCGCCGCCCCACAGAAAATCTTTCGGTAACTGTTGTTGTTTCATCGTAGGTTTCTCATCGGATTATTATCAGAAAGCACTGAACTGCCGGAATGAGAATATAGTAGCAAGCTGGAATCGAATGTCACGATATAACAAATCACCACTCAGGTGACGTGTCACATTAAAAAAACAGGCTGTTTTATTTTGCGTAATTAATATGCCCAAGCCGCTTGCCGATGGTTTCGATAATGTAAATGACCGGGATTTGGGTGGTGATATTGTGTTGCCCGGCGATCAACTGCGGGGGAACGTGGTATGAGAGGTTAAAGTCCGCCATGCGTGCCAGCGAGGAGGTTTCGTTGTTGGTGATGCTGATGATTTTGCAGTGGTGCAGGCTGAACTGGCTGGCGAGGCGCAAAATTTCTTCGGTCTCTCCAGACACCGAAAGTATTATTGCGACCGCGCTTTTATACATGTCGCTATTGATGGGATAATAAGGGTCGTCGATATGGGTGCTGAATTTTCCAACGTTGGAAAAGAAACGCGCGCCGTATTTCCCCAATGCTCCGGAGGTGCTGACGCCGACGAAAATAATGCGCTCAGCAGCGGCAATATGCTGCACCGCCTGATCTAACAGTTGATTAAATTCGTCGTTATTAATGCTTTTAAAAAAGCTGATGATTTCGCTGGTGCCAAAATCCATCGGCGGTGCTTCGGTCTGCTCAAGATACAGCTTGAAGCGGATGCGAAATTCGGAGTAGCCGTCGCAGCCCATTTTCTTGCAAAAGCGCAGTACGGTAGTGGTGGATACCCCGGCGGCCTCGGCAAGTTCGCGGATGGTCATATACATCACCGGGTTCTTGTTTTTGGTGATGTAGTTATAAACCAACAATTCCAGCGCATTGAGTTCGGCGATTGCTTTATGGGTAAACATAGACCTAATCCAGCGAGTAACAACAGACCTTAATCAGCGGGCTAACATAGCAAATTTTGCCGTAGCCCGCTCGTGGTTTTCGTTGTTATTCAGGCCCGTTTGGCGTTGTCCAGCAGTTTGTCGTGCGTCGGTTCACTGCCGGTCAGGTCACATTCCTTCGGCAAGCGCCAGGCGATGATGCCGGCGATGATCAGTGAGACTGCCAGACCGCATACCGCCACGTTCTGACCATAGAGGTAGATCATCACGCCCACCAGGTAAGGCCCGCAGAAACCGCCCAAATTGCCCAAACCGTTAATCACACCGCGTGCGCCGCCGGCCACTTCCGCCGAGGCGATACGCCCAGGCATGGACCAGAACGGGCTGGTAGCGGCTTTGAGGAAGAAGCCACACACCACCAGGGCAATGTAGGCCGCCACCACGTTATGACGCAGCACCACTGAAGCCAGTAGCGCCGCAGCAAAGCAGAACAATGAAACCATCACCCACAGGCGGCGTTTGCCGGTTTTATCGGTGAGCACTGAAATCAGGTAGATCCCCAACAGCGTCGCGACGAATGGCAAGATTGCCAGGAAGCCGACCGAGGCCATGTTACCGCCGGTCAGGTTTTTTAAAATGGTGGGCAGCCACAGGGTGTAGCCGTAGTCGCCGGTTTGATAGAAAAAGTTCAGCAGCACCAGCTTCATCAAGCCCTTGTTACGGAAGACATCTCTCAGTGGTGCTTTGCTGACCGGTTGCAGTTTGCTGCGTTCTTGCCGTTCGCGCGTTAGTTCGGTTATCAGATAGTCGCGCTCACGGGCCGGCAGCCAGCGCGCTTCCTGTGGGCGGTCGCTGATCAGCAGCCACCACACGGCCAATACCACCAGCGACAACAGGCCTTCGATGATAAACAACCAACGCCAGTCGAATGCGTTAATGATTGCGCCAGAGATCGGGGCGGTGAGCATGCCACCCAATGGGGCGAACATCATGACAAAGGCGTTGGCGCGGCCCAGTTCTTTTTCCGGGAACCAGTTGCTGATCATGGTTAACACTACCGGTAACATACCGCCTTCAGAGATGCCCAATACGAAGCGTAATACCAGCAGCTGATAGTGGTTAGTGACAAAGCCGGTCGCAACTGACACCACCGCCCAGGCACACAGGGACCAGGCAATAAAACGCTTGCCGCTGCCGTTGACCGCGATGCGTCCGCCGGGAACCTGCAAAAACAGATAACCGATAAAAAAGATGCCACTGGCCAGCCCGGCCATCTGGCTGGTAATGCCCAGGTCGCTCTCCATACCGCCAGGCAGCGCAAAACTGATATTAACCCGGTCCATAAAGGAAATGATGCAGGCGATCAGGATCGGGGCAATAACCCGCAGCCAGCGGGTGTTGGGTATTTTATTATCCATGGCGATCTCTCTTTATAGGGCGCAGGGAGAACCTCTCAATGAAGAGGTTCTGTGATTCGGCGGTAATAAAATCGAAAAGAAAACGCGTCAGTTACTCGATGGCGTGGGGCAGCGGCGCCCGGTTGAAGAAAGCTTCAACGTTGGTAAACACGATATCGCTCATCTTTTGCCGGGTTTCCTGGGTGGCGCTGGCGATATGCGGTTGCAGCACCACGTTTTCCATGGCGATCAGTTCTGCAGGAACCTCGGGTTCGTGGGCATAAACGTCGAGCCCGGCACCGGCGATGGCGCCACTTTGCAGGGCGGTAATCAGGTTGGGTTCATTAACGATGCTGCCGCGAGCAATGTTAATCACCAGGGCATGGGAAGGCAGGGCGTCGAACACCGCCTTGTCCACCAGGCCAGCGCTGTCTTTACCGCCGGAAATAGCAATGATAAAGAAGTCGCTTTCCCGCGCTAAAGCCAGCAGATCTGGGAAATAGCGATAGGGCAGCGAACTGTCCTGCGTGCGGCTGGCGTATTGGATACGCATATTGAAACCGGCGGCGCGTTGGGCGATGGCGCGGCCGATATTGCCCATGCCGAAAATGCCAAGCCGTTTGCCGCTGACCTGCACCGACAGGCCCGGCGCCTCTTTCAGCCAGTGACCTTCACGCACAAAACGATCGTTGTGGCACAGCTGACGAGCGGTAGCCAGCAACAATCCCAGAGCCATATCCGCCACGTCTTCCGTCAAGGCGCCGGAGGTGATGGTGACGGCAATGCCGTGTTTACGGGTGTAATTCAGATCAATCGCGTCAGTGCCTACGCCGAATACCGCAATCAGCCCGAGGTTGGGTAATTGTTCAAGCACTGGCGTCTCGACCCCAATATCCCCCCGAGTGACGACCGCACGGAAGGCCGCACCTTTTTCGGCCAGAAAAGCGGCCGCATCCTCTTGTTCATATAACCGATGTACCACAAAGGTTACCTCAAGGCGGGCCAGCAGGTTATCCATTACTGGGGCAATCAACAGCACTTCATTGGATGTAGAGGTCGTCATGGTTTCACCTGTCAATAATTAGCGTTACTTCGTATTGCTATAAAAGCGGTTTTCGGCAGGCGGTTTTGCGACAGATATCACGCTGAAGAGTGTTAAAAAACTGTGTTACCCGTAATGTGATCGACGGAAGGAAAAGGGTGACTGTCACCAGGGAAGAGCAGCAAAAACTGCCGTATTGCGAGCGAAAATCAGGCTGAGCGCGCAGATCCTGGTCATTTAACGGATGGGTAACATGGGGGCGTAACAAGCGGGAGAGGCAACAAAAAGAAAAGCCGCACCTGGGTGCGGCCGAGCGTTCACGACGAACAAAACAAGGACAAAAATTCCGGTAGACAGGCCCTGAAGCAAACCTCAGAGACAGATCATGATGATAAGCAAAATATTTTCGGGTGTGAAATGCCGAATATGGCTTAGTTAGTCGAATTAATAGATAAATAATCAGCCACTTACTTCCTCTCAGTTTCATGCGCGGCACGGGTTTCCTCGTTGCTCGCCAGCAGACCGTACGCTGTAGATCCTTCCGTCAACGACTGGTGCGCAATCAATACGTCCTGCTCTAATGCCACTCGAAATTGATGATAAATACCCACTTTTCGTTAAAGCAATTGGCACTATATACCCTTAACATTAGAAAGTCTTTTAATGATTATAATTAGCATGCTGTGAATTATTCATCGCAGTGATATTACGGAGCAATCCGTTTGGTTAAGGATATGTATTCACCATGGAAATAAAAATAAACGGCCGGATGGTCGCACTGGGCGCCATTTCACCCGAAACGCCGCTACTCTACGTGTTACGCAACGATCTGGGCCTGAATGGCCCCAAATACGGCTGTGGCCTCGGGGAGTGCGGTGCTTGCACGGTACTGATCGATGGCGTCGCCGCCCGTTCCTGCTCGCTGCCGCTGAGCGGTGCCCTCAACAAATCCGTTACTACGCTGGAAGGCCTGAGCGAGGCGGGGCAACTGCACCCGGTTCAACAAGGCTTTATCGATGAGCAGGCCGCGCAGTGCGGTTATTGCACCAACGGTATGATCATGACGCTGGTTGCTCTGTTTGAGCGAAACCCGCAGGCAGATGAACAAGAAATCAAAAATGAGCTGGCTTATAACCTGTGCCGCTGCGGCACCCATATTGAGATCCTGCGTGCTGCCGCCAAAGCCCGTCAGCTGTTGGCGGAAAGGGGGCAAGCATGAGCCGCCTGGAAATCACGCGCCGCCGCCTGTTGCAGGCCGGTGGCCTGGTAATGGTCAGCAGCCTGTTGCCTGTGTCGCTTAATGCCCTGGCAGCGACGCCAGTGGTAGGGGGCGATCTGCCGCTCGATCGCGTGGACAGCTTTATCGGCCTGACCGCCGATGGCCGTGTCACCGCATTCAACGGCCATGTGGATCTCGGCACCGGTATTAGCACCGCATTGGCACAGATTGTTGCCGATGAAATCAGCGTACCTTTCGAGCACGTTACGGTGATTTTGGGTGACACCCAGCGCACGCCGGATCAGGGGCCGACCATCGCCAGTGCCACGATTCAGGTGACCTCTATACCGCTGCGCCAGGCAGCCGCACAGGTGCGACAATTGCTGCTGGCACTGGCCGCAAAGGCCTTTGCGTTACCGGTGGAACGCCTGCAGGCTGAAAATGGCCGGGTATTTGCGAGGGACAAACCCAACGTCAGTCTGAGCTATGGTGAACTGGCCCGCGGGCAAAATTTACAGGTGGCCCTGGATAAAACCATCAGGCTGAATAGCGTGGCGGAGAGCCGTTACGTGGGCAAGGCGGTGCCGCGGGTGGATATCCCGGCCAAGGTGACCGGCCAACTGACCTATGTGCATGACCTCCGCCTGCCAGGCATGCTGCATGGCAGAGTGGTGCGCCCGCCTTATATCGGCGCCGACAGCAGCGCCCCGTTGGGTAGCGGCCTGCTGTCGGTTGACCATGACTCCATTGCCCATTTGCATGGCATCGTAAAACTGGTGGTGATTAACGATTTCATCGGTATCGTCGCCGAACGCGAAGAGCAGGCGATTGCCGCCATGCGGCAACTGAAAACCGTCTGGCGTCCCTGGTCCGGTTTACCCGATCTTTCGCTTACAGGATTGCATAAGGCCCTGGTGGAAAACCCCAAAACCGATCGCGTGCTGCGTGATGATGCCGGGGTCGATGCCGCTATGGCCTCGTTGCATACCGAGGTCAGTGCTGATTACGTCTGGCCTTACCATCAACACGCGTCGATCGGCCCGTCCTGTGCGGTGGCCGACGTCGGTCGCGATCGCGCAGAAATCTGGTCTGGCACGCAAAATCCTCACGATTTGCGTAAGGACATCGCTCACTTGCTCGATTGGCGGCCAGAGCAGGTCCATATCAATCGCATGGAAGCCTCCGGCTGCTACGGTCGCAACTGTGCCGATGACGTCTCCGCTGACGCTGCGCTGTTATCGCAGGCCACCGGCAAGCCGGTCAGGGTGCAGTTGATGCGTGAACAAGAGGCAGGTTGGGAACCCAAGGGCACCGGGCAACTGATGCGAGTCCGCGGCGGGTTGGATAAGCACAATCAGGTGGCGGCTTACGAACTGAAAACCAGCTACCCTTCAAACAACGCTGTGACGTTGTCACTGGTACTGGCCGGTAAAGTGCCCAATCGGGCAGACGTGCAGCAGATGGGCGACAGAACCGCCATTCCCCAATATGAATATCCCAATATGCGGGTAGTGTGCCAGGACGCCGCGCCGATTGTGCGGGCTTCGTGGATGCGTGGGGTCTCGGCGTTACCCAACGTGTTCGCCCACGAATCCTGGATTGATGAACTGGCGTGGCGAGCCGGGCAGGATCCGATCGCATTCCGCCTGCAATATTTGAAAGATCCGCGTGCCGTGGCGCTGATTCAAGCGTTGAAAAAGCAGGCCAATTGGCAGGATGGCCCGGCCTACCGCAGCCCGGTGTCCGGCGATCCTGAATGGGTGACGGGGCGCGGCTTTGCCTATGCGCGTTATTTCCACAGTAAATTCCCTGGGTTTGGTGCCGCCTGGGCGGCCTGGGTGTGCGATCTCAGCGTTAATCGCCACAGCGGTCAGATCAAGTTGGATAAAATCTTCGTTGCCCATGACTGCGGCCGCATCATCAACCCGGCAGGGGTTCGTCATCAGGTGCACGGCAATATCATTCAGTCCGCCAGCCGGGTGCTGAAAGAGTTCGTCACCTTTGACTCTGCGTCCGTGACGTCGCTGGATTGGGGCGGTTACCCGATCCTGCGGTTTGACGAGTTACCGCAGATTGATATCCAACTGCTGGACTATCCGGATGAACCCTCTATGGGGGCAGGAGAATCCGCCTCGGTGCCGAGCGCAGCGGCAATCGCCAATGCGTTGTTCGACGCGCTGGGCGTGCGTCTGCGAGAGGTGCCTTTTACCCCTGAGCGAGTGGTAAAGGCGTTAAAACAACAGGCTTCCGGCAGCGCAGAAAGGGATAAGTCACTATGAGCAGCATAAAGAAAATCGCCGGCTGGGGCAGTCTGACGGTCGTTGCCGCCGTGGTCATTGGGGCGATAGCCAGCTGGCAATCAGAAATAGCGCCGCTTGAGGAAAAGGATCATCACGTTTTTAGTCAGCAACAGATTGCCCAAGGGAAAGTGCTGGCCGATCTCGGCGACTGCGCGGTGTGCCATACCCGGCCCGGCGGCGAGCGCAATACCGGCGGATTGGCGATGGAGATTCCGTTCGGTACCATTTACAGCACCAATATCACTCCGGATAACGACACCGGCATTGGGAAATGGTCGTATGCCGCCTTTGAACGAGCGATGCGTCATGGGGTTGATCGCGAAGGGCACTATCTCTACCCGGCCTTTCCCTACACGGCGTTTACCCGCACCAGCGATGAAGATCTGCAGGCCTTGTACGCCTACCTGATGTCGCAACCGGCCGTGAAATATCAGCCGCCGGCCACCGAGTTGAGTTTTCCGTTTAACATTCGCCAGGGCATCGTCACCTGGAACTGGCTGTTCCTCAAGCCTGGCGCCATGAAGGCCGATCCGACACAAAGCGCCGAATGGAATCGCGGGGCCTATCTGACCGAAGGCCTTGGCCACTGTAGCGCCTGCCACTCGCCGCGCAACCTGATGTTTGGCGAGAAAGGCGGCGCTGAGCACCTGACCGGCGGCGTGGCGGAAGACTGGACTGCTCCGTCGCTAACCGGCAGCTCTTTGGCACCGCTGGAGTGGACACAAGATGATTTGCTCAGCTTTATGCGCACTGGGTATTCGGCAAATCACGGCGTGGCAGCCGGGCCGATGGCACCGGTGATCGAAGAGGGGCTTTCGCGGTTGCCGGAGCAAGACTTGCAGGCCATAGCCACTTATCTGCGCACTTATCATCCGAGCGAGTCTAAGGTGACGGAAGCCAAACGTTTGAATGAATGGGCCGAGTCGCGGACCGAGCCGTTAACCACGGAAGGCGCACGTATTTTCTCCGGTGCCTGTATGGCATGCCATGCTCAGGAAAAGGGGGCTCAGCTGATCGGCGTTCGACCTTCACTGGCGCTGAACACCAACCTGTATGCCGATAAGCCGGACAATGCCATTCGGGTGGTGCTGGACGGCATTCAACGCCCGGCCAATAGCAACCTGGGCTATATGCCGGCATTTCGCCATAACCTGAACGACAGGCAGATCGCCGAATTGCTTAACTATCTACGGCAAAACTATGCGGGGAAAGCGCCGTGGCCCGAGCTGCAAGCGCAGGTCAGTCGCTTGCGCGATCAAACGGCGGAAAAATAGATCTATTAGCTTGAGAACCGGGGCCACCAAGGCCCCGTTATCGTCAATAACGCACAGCTCATTCCAGTAACTGAAACGGATGCTCTGCTTCAGTCGGTCATTCCACACGTAGCGTGCCATCGTTAACTCCTCCCGTGTCTGGTTAAATAAATAACAGCTCTTGCCGGCCAGGGCGAATACGTTAATTCGCTGAGCTTTTGATATTTTTGGGATAGGCGTTTCGCTTATCATTCGGCAACGAACGGTTTTAAAAATCGCGCTCAGGGTTGTTGATCACCGACCACGCCCACGAGTTTTCTCGCCCGTACCAGCCGCCAGCCAAAGTTCATGCCCGCTGCCGCAAGCAAGATGGCGGCAGCGCCCGACAGCTGCATCAGGCTAAGGCGGTGTCCGAATACCGCCCAGTCGACGATAATCGCCACCACGGGATAGATGAAAGACAACGCGCCTACCAGGGCAGTGGGGATTTTCTGGATGGCACTGTACAGCAGGGAAGACATCAGCCCGGTGTGAACCAGACCCAGGGTCGCCAGCAGCAACCAGCCGTTAGCCGTCGACGGCAGTTGGGCCCAGCCGGCGAACGGTGCCAGCAGTACGACGCCCAGAGTGAGCTGAATCAGCACGATCAGGTGCGGCGGCACCCCTTTCAAACGCTTGACGATCGCCGCCGCTACCGCATACATAAAGGCAGCGCCCAGCGCCAGCAACACGCCAGTGAAGTAATCGGCACTGGAATCGCCGCCATCTTGTTTACCGCTAATGATCAGCAACATGCCGACGAAGGCCAGTACCAGCCAGCCAAACTTGGTCGCCGTCATTTTTTCGCCGAAAAACAACACCCCGAGCCCAACCAGCATAAAGGGCTGGACGTGGTAGGTGACGGTCGCCACCGCAATAGAGGCATGGCTGTAAGCGCCGAACAACATTACCCAGTTCAACACCAGGGCGACACCGCCCAGCACCGCAATGGCAGCCTGACGTCGGGTTAACATGTCTTTTTTAAGCAGGCCAAGCAGGGCGCAGGCGATCAGCATCGCTAGCGCGCCAAACGCGCAGCGCCAGAAAACCACCGTAGCGGGCGGTTGCCCCAGCAGCATTACCGGCCAGCCCACGGTTCCGGAAATGACCATGGCGAGGGTCATCTGTAATACGCCGCCGGTTCTTATCTTCATTTGCCTTCTCCCTGCTAGTGCGCTTGCCGCCGTTGGCGGTTATCATTAAAATGAACAATTGAACATTATGATGAACACTCGATGACTGTTCGTCAAGCCGAACAAACGAACGATATGGTGAACAATGAGCGACTTTGTCAGCAATAACGCTACGCCCATCGGCCTGCTTTCGGCCGCCATTCGCCGTGAACGCGAAAGATTGGGCCTCTCGGTTACCGAATTGGCTCGCCGAGCCGGGATTGCAAAATCGACGCTTTCTCAGTTGGAAACCGGCAGCGGCAACCCCAGCCTGGAAACCTTGTGGGCGTTGGCGATGGCGTTGGATGTGCCGGTCAGCCGGTTGATTTCTCAGCCACGCCAGCACGTACAGGTGATCCGCGCCCATGAAGGGGTGACCACGGTTTCCGAACAGGCCAACTACGCCGCCACTCTGTTGGCGACCTGCCCGCCAGGGGCACAGCGCGATATTTACCGTCTACAGGTTCAACCGGGCGAAGCCCGCATTTCGCGGCCGCATATGCCGGGCACCATTGAGCATGTGATTATCAGCAGTGGCAGGGCGCTAGTCGGGCCGACGGACCAACCGGTAGAATTGAACGCAGGGGATTACATCAGTTATTCCGCCGACCGCGAGCATATTTTTGACGCTTTGGAGAACGATACTACGGCTGTCATGTTGATAGAGCAGGGTTAGGTCGGTCACACCCGGCCGAATCGGTATTTTATTGAAAACGATTCTCAGTTGTATTAGTGTGCGGCTCTTGCGTCAGTGGTCAGCACTTTATCAATGTCACTGTTATCGTTTAAAAAACTTCAAGGAACGAAGATGAAGATTGTCATCCCTTCTCTCGTGTTGGCCGCTGGACTGGCGGCGACGCACCCGGCAACGCTGTTGGCCGTGGAAGCGCCGTCGGTCGCCACCAAGGATGCCGCCGTTAGCAATGATTTCAGCTTTGTGCGTTACCGCGCGGATTATCAAGTCCATGCCAATGCCAGCAACACCAAGACCGAGAGTTATGAGGTGCTGCTCAAAACCAAGGCGGCAGTCGAGAAGTTCAGCCAAATCCGCCTGAGCTACAGCGAAAAAATGGAAACGCTGAAGGTGGTTTCGGCCTATACGCTGACGGCCGATGGACAGCGCCATGATGTCGCGCCCGATCGCATTTATACCCAGGAAAGCTACTCCAGCGCCTCTGCGCCACTGTATGCCGATCGCAAGGTAAAGGTGATCGTCTTCTCCAACCTGGCGCCGGGTTCTCGCGTGGTGTATCAGGTGTTGCGCACGCAAAATACCCCGTACTTCCCGGACTACTTCGGCCTGTGGGAGACCTTCAGCGTCTTTGACCAGTTTGATGACGCCGAGGTCAATTTGCAGGCGCCGGCCAATGTGCCGATGCATGTCTTTACCCGAGGAGTAGAGGGCGCAGATAAGCCGCAGATCCGCGACGGTCAGGCCCACTGGCGCTGGCATTACCGGCGCAGTGAACCGCTAAAAGCGCAAAACTGGTCGGCGAACAGCTGGACATTCAGCCCAACCATCATGGCCAGTACCTACCGCGAATGGCCACAGCTGGCCAAAGCCTATCAACAGAAAGCCAGTCAGGCGGCCAAGGTGACCCCGGCGATCCAGGCGTTGGCGGATAAAATTACCGACGGCATCAGCGACCGTCGTGAGCAGACGGCGGCGATTTATCGCTGGGTGGCACAGAATATTCGTTATGTGGCGGTCTATTTGGGCAACGGCGGTCTGGAGCCGAATTCGGCGCAGAGCATCCTGGATAACCACTATGGCGATTGCAAGGATCATGTGGTGATGCTCGAGGCGTTGCTGGCCGCCAAGGGCATCGTCAGTTCACCGGTGCTGATCGGCATGGACCAAGGGCCGATATTGCCGAAGGTGCCGCTGCTGGGGCGTTTTAACCACGCGATTACCTACGTGCCGGAGTTCAATCTGTATCTGGATTCTACCAGCCCCTGGGCGCGCTTTGGCCAACTGCCGGGGGCTGACCTTGGGGCTCCGGTCCTGCTGACGCGCGAAGCCAAACTGGCGCGTACCCCGGACAATGACGAACAGCGCAACAATACGTCGCTCAGCGTGGACTTCTACTTCGATAAAGCGGGCAATATGCGTGGCCAAACTGAACGCAAGCTGGGTGAGGTGGATGAGATCGACCTGAGAGGCTATTTCTCGCAAATCAATCAGCAGAACCGGGCGCGAGTCGAAGAGAACATCATGGCGTCCTCAGGCATTGATGGCCGTGGGGTTATCGCGATGCACGGCGATGCGTTCGATCTCAAAAAGCCGTTTGCCTACAGTTATAAATTCAAAGCCGAGGATTATGTCGATTTCAGCGTGGTGGGCGGTATGGCCGTACCGACGCCGCCCGGCGGCAAGTCTTTCCGTACGCTTTACTCGACGACGTCCGCCCCGACTAACGAAACGCCGTTCTTCTGCACCGCGCAGCAGTACGACGAGACCTATCGCCTGCACCTGCCCGCCAACGTGCCGATTATCGCCATCCCCAAGAACCAGCAGTTCAGCAATGCGGCCGGAAAATACCAGGTTGAATGGCAGCTCGAAGGGCAACAGGTGGTGGTCAATCATCGGCTACAGCTGAATGCCGTTCGCGGTAAGGACGCGCTCTGTCAGGCACAGGATTATCCTGCCTTCCGCGCATTGTTCCAGCAGGTTCGGCGCGGCTTCCGTGGCCAGGTAGTGTATGGCGAGCTGGCGAACGCCGGGGTTAATTCTGCTGCAGTCGCCAAATAGAAACAAAAACACCGGGCGTACCTCTAACGGATCCGCCCGGTGTTTTATCGTTATTTTTTCACTACCAGCCCCACACCGCGGCCACGCGGATCGGAGGCGGTTTCCGGCGTGTCACCCTTGACGCGGATCGCCTGTATGTCCCCCATGTACCAGCCCTGATCTTCCAGTGTGTAACCCATCGCTTTCAACTGTTCAGCCACTTTGCCGGTCAGTGGAGCAAAAGCGTCGTAGAAGATAGTGTCTTTCGGCAACAGTTGGTGATGGACGCGCTGCGCGGCCACCGCTTGTTGCAGCGGTAACTGGTAGTCATAGAGATTGTTTATCACCTGGAAAATCGAGGTGAAAATGCGAGAACCGCCAGGGGTACCAATCACCAGACTAACGTTGCCGTCGCGGGTGATAATGGTCGGGCTCATGGACGAAAGCATGCGTTTACCCGGTTCAATGGCGTTGGCGTCGCTACCGACCACGCCAAAGGCATTGGCCACGCCCGGTTTGGCGCTGAAGTCGTCCATTTCGTCATTCAACAGGAAGCCTGCCCCTTTCACTACCACGCCGCTGCCGAAGTCCCAGTTTAGCGTATAGGTATTGCTGACCGCGTTACCCTGCGCGTCAACAATCGAGAAATGCGTGGTTTGATGGGGTTCCAACCCAGGCCGCACCTTCTCGGTCGGTGAAATGGCGGTCGGGTTGATCTCCGCAGCCCGCTTTTGCAAATAATCCGGGGCGACCAATTGAGCAACCGGCACCTTGGCAAAGTCAGGATCGCCGAGGTAATCGGCGCGATCGGCAAAGACGCGCTTTTCGATTTCCGACAGTAAGTGAATATAGCGGGCGGAGTTCAGCTCAACGCCTTTGAAATCGGCAGCACGATCTTCCTTTATGCCCAGCAACTGCGCCAGCGCGATGCCGCCGGAGCTCGGCAGCGGGGCGGTATAAAGGGTATTGCCGCGCCAGGCGATTTTCATCGGTTCGCGCCATTTCACCCGGTAGTCTGTCAGATCCTCCTGGGTGATCAGGCCGCCATCGCGCTGCATCTGGGCGATCAGCAGCTTGGCCGTTTCCCCCTGATAGAAGTCGTCAGCGCCTTTGTTGGCGATGCGTTCCAGCGTTTTGGCCAGCTCCGGCTGTTTAAACACCGCGCCGGGTTTCATGCTGCCAAAGTAATCGCCGAAGTTGGTTTTGTCGGCGAACAGCTTATTGGCATCCTCACGGTATTGGTATTGCTGGCCGGCCACCTTAAAGCCTTGTTGCGCATAGCCGATAGCCGGGGTCAGCAGTTCTGCCCAGGGCAACTTGCCGAAGCGTTTATGCGCTTCCCACAGCCCGAGTACCGTGCCGGGTACGCCGGCGGCCTTGGTGCCCACCAGGCTGAGGTTCTCGATCACTTCGCCTTTTTCGTTGAGGTACATGGTTTTGGTGGCCGCTTTGGGGGCGACTTCCCGGTAGTCGAGGAAGTAGGGCTTGCCGTCGACGTACAGGGTCATAAAACCGCCGCCGCCGATGTTGCCGGCCTCCGGGTAGGTCACTGCCAGCGTAAAGGCGGTGGCGACCGCAGCATCGACGGCATTACCGCCGGCCTTCAAAATTTGTTCGGCCACTTTGGCACCATATTGATCCGGCGCCGCCACGGCACCGGCGTTCAGATTAGCGGCGAATACCGAAGGACTGAGGGTGGCCAGCGCCACGCTGAGTGCCAATGTTTTCAATAAACCAGTATGCATAGCCTTTCCTTTTCGAATTGAACGATGACAGGTGAATTCAATCTCAACAACCACTTAGCACCATTGTTTAAGCTTGTTCTGGCGCTTGATTGAAAGTAGCACCGCTCAATCTGCCGCGCTTTATCCGGCGTTTGGAAGCGTGAGGTAGAACGTTAAATCACCGCCGGCAATTGGGTTAGTAACCACTCACAAAAATGCCGGGTGAGCGGGTTGTTCTCGCTATCGCGATGAATAAGCCAGGCCCACTGAGGGCCACGTACGCTTTGCTCCGTCATCGGCTGCAACACCCCACGCGCCCGAGCCTGTTGCGCCAGCAGTTCGCTGACCAGAGCGATGCCCAGGCCGTCGCAGGCCGCATCCAACAGCAGGCCGGGATCGGAGAAGTTCAGGCCGTGGCTGCTTTGCCCAACGTTGGTGCCGCCCTGAACGGCCCAATGGCTCCAGTCCATCTCGCGTTCGCCGTGCAGGGTGGTGCGTTGTGCCTTGTCCTGTTTCAGCAGCTCAGGATGGCAAGCCGGATAGAGCCGATCCTGATGCAGCATTTTGAGGCTACATTCAATTTGCGCACTGAGATCGTCACGGATCGCCAGATCGACGGTTTCGGTCGCCATATCCGGCGGGTCGAAGGTGGTGAACAGCCAAAGGTCGATATCCGGGTGCTGCCGGTGGAAGCTTTTAAGGCGCGGAACCAGCCAGTGACGGGCGAACGCCGGCGTGGTGTTGACGATCAACTGGTTGGGCTTGCGGTACTGCTCCAGACGGCGGATGCCAACGGCCAACTGTTGCAGCATCACCTGGGCGGTGCTGTAGAGATCCTGACCGGCATCGGTCAGGCTGACGCTGCGGCCGCTACGGAAAAACAGCGGTTGCTCCAGGAAGGCTTCCAGGCTGCGAATTTGTTGGCTGATCGCCGACTGAGTGAGGTGCAGCTCATCGGCGGCCTGGTGGAAACTGCCCAGCCGGGCGGCGGCTTCAAAACCGCGCAGGGCGTTCATCGGGGGCCAGTGCTTTAACATTATTGATAAGCCTATCTAATCAGGTGTCCGCTAAATGTATCCTTTGTTTTACCCGGAATAAAAGGAATAACATAGATGTTATCGACATCACGCCGTCTTTTGCTGAATAGTTTAGCTTATTATTTTGGCGGCAATACAGGAGCAAACCATGTCAACACGTCGTGAATTTATCAAACAGGCTTCCCTGATTGCCGGCATTAGCCTGACGGCCTCGATGGGGCTGGCATCATTGTCCAGCCACGCGGCTCAGAAAACGGCTGGCGGGAACTGGCGCATGCCCGATGAGGGGGAGCCTCAGCAATGCGCCTTTATCGCTTTTGGCGCACAGCGGGCGATTTGGGGGTCGTTCACGGCGGACGTGCAAGATGCTCTGGGGCGCATTGCCCGTGCTATCGCGGTTTACCAGCCGCTGACGGTATTTTGTCGCGAACGTGAACGAGAGTTAGCGGAGAGAAAATGCGGTAGCCACAATGTGACCTTTGTCATTACCGAGCTCGATGATATTTGGATGCGCGATATCGCTGCCAATTTCGTTACCAACAACGCGGGTGAATTGGCGGCGGTGGACTTCAACTTTAACGGCTGGGGCAATAAGCAACGGCACGGTAAAGATGCTCAGTTGGCCGCTTTCCAGGCCAGACATTTCGGCGTTAACCCACTGCGCCGCAGCGCTTTGACAGGAGAAGGCGGTGGTATCGAGGTGGATGGTCATGGCACCGGCATCATGACCGAGAGCAGTTGGGTCAATCGCAACCGCAACCCTGGCTGGAGCCGTGAGCGGGTAGAGCAAGAGCTCAAAGCGATGCTGGGCCTGCGAAAAATCATCTGGCTGCCGGGGATTAAAGGCAAAGACATTACCGACGCTCACGTCGATTTTTACGCCCGTTTCGTCAGCCCAGGTGTGGTGATCGCCAATCTGGACAGCGATCCTGAGTCCTACGACCATCAGGTCACACTGGATCATTTGGCGATCCTCAAACAGGCCACGGATGCCGATGGCCGCAAGATACAGGTGCATACGGTGTCGCCACCGCTGGATCCACGCCGTAGCCGCTTCAGCAAGGGCAATGCGGATTTTGCCGCCGGTTACATCAATTACTTTGTCATCAACGGCGCGATTATCGCCCCGGAGTTTGGCGATGCTGAGGCGGATGCCGCAGCTTTGGAATTATTGACGGCGCTTTACCCGCAGCGTGAAGTGGTTCAGTTGAATATCGACGCTATCGCCGCTGGCGGTGGGGGCATCCACTGCGTGACCAGTCAGCTGCCGGCCATTTAAGTCTTGTTACAACAGGGCCAGCCTTGGCCCTGTCGAGAGAACGCGGATCAATACGTGTGGAAGTAATCCTGAATGACGCGAGGATTATGGGTTTTGGTCAGCGACAGCATCAGCAGAATACGCGCCTTGGCCGGGTTGAGCGAATCGGACACCAGGCCAGGTTGCCCGCTGTCCTCGGGGACAATACCGCTGCCGGTGCGGCTGGCGCGAACCACCAGCACACCGGCCTTCTCCGCTTTTTTGATCCCGGCAGAGCTGCGCACTGAGACCGAGCCGGCACCGGTGCCAGCGTAAACAATGCCATCCACTTTATGCTGAATGGCCGCATCGTACATGTATTCAGGGTCGTCCTGATAACCATAAATAATGTCGACTTTTGGCAGCACCTTGACATCACGTACGTCAAATACCGAGCGAGTGGTGTGGATCTTGTCGACTCGGGTTTCAAAGTAGGGCTTGCCACCGACAATTACGCCCAGATAGCCTTCCTCCGGGGCCTTGAAGGTGTCCAGCGTGGTGGCGTTGGTTTTGGTGCTGAAACGGGCCGAGCCAATGCGATCGTTCAGAACGACCATAACGCCACGCCCCACGGACTGCTTGTCGGCGGCAACGGTGACCGCATCCAGCAGGTTCATTGGGCCGTCGGCGCTGATGGCCGTGGCAGGGCGCATCGCGGCGGTAAACACCACAGGTTTGTTGCTCTTGACCGTCAGATTAAGAAAGTACGGCGATTCGTCCAGCGTATCGGTTCCGTGCGTGATCACCACGCCATCCACATCACTGCGTGAAAGCAGCTCATTGACCCGCTTGGACAGCTTGAGCAGGATATCGCTGGTCATGTTTTCGCTGCCGATATTGGCAATCTGTTCGCCGTCTACGCGGGCGACTTTCTGCATTTCCGGCACCGCTGCAATCAGCGTTTCCACTCCCAGTGCCCCAGCCTTATAACCAGTGGTTTGTGTATTACTGGCCGCAGAGCCGGCGATGGTGCCGCCGGTGGCTAAAATCACGATGTGCGGTAAGTCCCCGGCGGCGTTTGCCACGCCGGTAAAGCTGAAGGTGAAGCAGAGCAAAGCCAGTCTAATTGTTTGAAACATAAGCTACCCCTGATTAACAAGCCAAATTAGCAGGAGTAGCCAAAGCAAAAAGGGTGCCAGCTAGACAGTTAGCGGTAGCAGAGGACAAGGAGCCATACCGATGCGACATGACGCTCGTTGGAGGAGCGAGTCGCACCAAAATGGATCTCGTTCTAGCGCTGCGGTCCCAGCCCGTAGCTTAATAATGCAATGGCATGCCGCGCGATGACTTCAGCGCGCTGCGGGCCGTTGCTGCTGTTGTTGTCGCGGTGCCATTTCGGCGCGGTGGCCAGCGGCAGCAGCGTCATGCCAAACAGGGTGATAAACAGCAAAGAGGGTTCCAGATCGGCACTCAGCTTGCCTTCTGCCTGCCAGCGCATAATCGACTTCAGGGCCGCTTTGCGCTGCGCATCACCAAAACGCTCATCCATCCGTTGCTTCAGTACGCCGTTATCACTCATCACTTCTCGCAACCACAGTGGGGCGAACCAGGGATGCGCGATGGAGATATCGATAAACCTTTGGGCCAGTTGGGTGAAGGCGGCAATAGGATCGTCCGCATTGGCGTCGAAAACGCTGCCGGCGGCCAGCCGTACCGGCAGGAAACGCTCTTCGATCAGCACGTCCAGCAGCTGTTCGCGGTTGTGAAAATAGTAGTGGAGCATGGCGGGGGTGACGCCGGCTTCACGGGCAATGGCATTGAGCGAAGTATCGGCAATGCCCTGACGAGCAAATAAATTAAGCGCCGTGTCCAGCAGGTGCTCGCGTTTTTCTGTGCCCTTGGTGCCGCCGCTCGGCCGACCAGGGCGGCGCGGGGCTTGAACGTTTTGTGCTGTCATCGCGGTGAGATCCATTGACCGGAGAAAAGAATCACTCATATATTAATTACTCGATTAATTAATTACAAGTGAGCTCATCTAAATGGGGATCAGTCATCTGGCAGGCAGTGAAGACAGCGGCAGGGCGTCTGGGCAGGCGCCCTCGATCCGGCTGTTGTTCTCCGCATTGCTGCTGGTCATGTTGCTGGCGGCGCTCGATCAAACCATTGTCTCTACTGCATTACCGACCATTGTTGGCGAGTTCGGTGGCCTGGAAAATCTGTCGTGGGTAGTCACCGCCTATTTGCTGGCATCGACGATAGTGGTGCCGCTGTATGGCAAGTTCGGCGATCTGTTCGGGCGTAAAATCGTGCTGCAGATTGCCATTGTGGTCTTCCTGCTCGGCTCGGTGCTGTGCGGATTGGCGCAAAACATGACCCAGCTTATCCTGATGCGTGCCCTGCAGGGGTTGGGCGGTGGCGGTTTGCTGGTCGTCACCATGGCGGTGGTGGGCGATGTGATCCCGCCGGCCGAACGCGGACGCTATCAGGGCCTGTTTGGCGGCGTATTCGGCCTGGCGACGGTGGTGGGCCCGTTGATTGGTGGGGTGCTGGTGCAGCATTTCTCATGGCGCTGGATTTTCTATATCAACCTGCCGCTGGGGATTTTCGCGCTGTTGGTGATTGGCGCGGTGTTCCAATCCAGGGTCAATCGGGTCAAGCATGAAATCGATTTCCTGGGGGCCAGCTATCTGGCTGCCGCGCTGACCTGCATTATTTTGTTTACCAGTCAGGGCGGTACGGTCATGGCCTGGTCTGACGGGCAGCTGTGGTGCATTTTGGCCTTTGGTTTGGTGTCATTGGGCGGGTTTATCTACGAAGAACGCCTGGCGAGCGAGCCTATCATTCCGCTCGACTTATTCCGCAACAGGACCTTTTTGCTGTGCGCCTTGGTCGGCTTTATCGTCGGTATGTCGCTGTTTGGTTCGGTGACTTTCCTGCCGCTGTATTTGCAGGTGGTGAAGAATTCCACGCCGACCCAGGCCGGGATGCAGCTGCTGCCGCTGATGGGCGGGATCATGATCAGCTCCATCGTTAGCGGTCGGTTAATCAGTAAGCGCGGCAAATACCGTATTTTCCCGATTATAGGCACCTGCTGTGCCCTGGTAGGCATGATTCTGCTGGGGACGCTGAAAAACTCGACGCCGGTACATCTGCTGTATCTCTACATCAGCCTGCTGGGGTTGGGATTGGGTATGGTGATGCAGGTGATGATCCTGGCGGCGCAAAACAGCGTCGAGCCAAAACACATGGGCGTTGCCACTTCGAGCGCTACGCTGTTTCGCTCTATCGGCGGATCCATCGGGGTAGCCGTGTTTGGCGCGATTTTTACCAATGTGCTGCACAGTCGGTTGGCCAGCTTGCTGCCTGAAGGAACGGCGTTACCGCGTTCTTTGGGCGCGGCGGCGGTGCATCATCTGCCGTTGACGTTGCAGAACGACTATTTGCAAGCCTTTGGCGGGGCCATTCACTCGGTGTATCAGATTGCCGCCGGGGTCATGGCGCTGGCCTTTGCATTGACCTGGTTGCTGAAAGACGTGCCGCTTCGCCATAAGTAAAACCGCCAAAACCGGTGCGTAAAGCAGGCGCGCACCGGTTCTCCTCATGCTCTGCGATGCAATTTTACGCAATCCTTACGCAACCCTGTCAGACTAAAAACGGCGCTTTCTATATATTGAGAATAAACGTTCTCAATAGGATAGATAGTCGATGCAAAGGAAAAAGGTTTTACTTGTCAGCCTGTCGTTATTGCTGGCCGCTTGTGATGGCCAGAGCGGTGGAGCACCCGCCGGCGCCGGTAGCGTGCAAGAAGTGGGTGTCGCGACGCTGCAGGCTCAACCGGTAACGCTGAGCAGCGATTTGACCGGCCGCGTGAACGCCACCATGACCTCGGACGTTCGTCCTCAGGTGGACGGCATTATCAAAAAACGCCTGTTTACCGAAGGTGCCGAGGTCAAGGCCGGACAGGTGCTGTATCAGATCGACCCCGCAACCTATCAGGCCAGCTACGATCAGGCTGCCGCTCAGTTGAAAAGCGCTGAGGCCACCGTGAAGTCCAGCCGCCTGAAGGCGCAGCGTTACGCCGCACTGGTAAAAGAGAATGGCGTTTCCAAACAGGATGCGGATGATGCCATGGCAACCTATCTGGAGGCGGTTGCCGCCGTCGCACAGTATCAGGCCTCTTTGGAGTCGGCCAAAATCAATCTCGCGTACACTCAGGTGCGCGCGCCTATCTCCGGCCGTATCGGCATTTCCTCCGTTACGCCGGGTGCTTTGGTGACCGCCAGTCAGACCGACGCCCTGGCAACCATTCGCGCGCTCGATCCGATTTATGTCGATCTCACTCAGTCCAGCAGTCAATTGCTCAAACTGCGTAAACAGCAGGCATCGCTGAAACGTGACGATGTCACGCCGGTAGCCATCAAACTCGAGGACGGCACGCCATATACCCACCCCGGTAAACTGGAGCTGACGGAAGTGGCGGTAGACGAGTCGACCGGCTCCGTCACCCTGCGTGCGGTGTTCCCTAATCCCGAGCACGAATTGCTGCCCGGCATGTATGTTCACGCCACGGTAGACAACGGCGTCGATCCCAAGGGGATTTTGGCGCCTCAGCAGGGGATCACCCGTAACGCCAAGGGCGAAGCCACGGCGCTGGTTGTTAACGCGCAAAACAAAGTGGAGCAACGCACGGTCATTACCGAGCAGGTTATCGGCAGCAACTGGCTGGTCAGCAAGGGCCTGAATGCCGGTGACCGTCTGATCGTTGAAGGCACCAATAAGGTGGCTGCGGGCGTTGAGGTCAAAGCGGTTGATGTGAAACCACCGACGGCTAACGGCGGGGAGCAGTAACCATGGCGCAGTTCTTTATTCGGCGACCGGTTTTCGCCTGGGTGATTGCGATCATCATCATGCTGTGTGGGCTGATGTCGATCAACTCGCTGCCCATTTCGCAATATCCGGACGTCTCCCCACCGCAGATTTCCATCTCCGCCACCTATCCGGGTGCCGATGCCGAGACGCTGGAAAACAGCGTTACTCAGGTCATCGAACAGCAGCTTACCGGGCTGGACGGGCTGCTTTACTTTTCAGCCACCAGCAGCTCCGACGGTTCTGTGAGTATTAATGTGACTTTCGACCAGGGCACCGATCCGGATATCGCGCAGGTGCAGGTGCAAAACAAGGTGCAGCAGGCGGAAAGTCGCTTGCCTACCGAGGTCACCGCGCAAGGGGTTACGGTCAAAAAATCTCAGAGCAGCTTCTTGCTGATCGTCGGTCTGTATGACGAAACCGACAAGGCCAGCATGGCGGACATTTCCGACTATCTGGTGAGCAACATTCAGGATCCGCTGTCGCGCATCGAAGGGGTTGGCGATGTGCAGGTATTCGGATCGGAATACGCCATGCGCATCTGGCTTGACCCGACCAAGCTAGCGTCCTTTTCACTGATGCCTTCCGACGTATCAACGGCGATAGAAGCGCAAAATACCCAGGTTTCCGCCGGTAAGGTCGGCGATTTACCGTCCGGTGCCGATCAGCAGTTGACCGCCACGGTAAAAGCGCAGTCGCGCCTGCAAACGCCGGAGCAGTTTCGCAACATCATTCTCAAGAGTGACAGCAGCGGCGCACTGGTGCGCCTGGGCGACGTTGCGCGGGTAGAGTTGGGCAACGAGGATTACTCTTCCAGCGCCCGGTTGAATGGCCATCCAGCCTCCGGGATTGCGGTCAAGCTGGCCGCCGGTGCCAATGCGCTCAACACCGCCAAGCTGGTCAAAGCCAAAGTGGCGGAATATCAGACTTCAATGCCGAACGGTTACAAGGTGGCCTACCCGAAAGACAGCACCGATTTTATTAATATCTCGATCGAAGAGGTGGTGAAAACGCTGATAGAGGCGGTGGTGTTGGTAGTGATCGTGATGTTTGTGTTCCTGCAAAACCTGCGTACTACGCTGATCCCGACCATTACCGTGCCGGTGGTACTATTGGGCACCTTTGGCGTGCTTGCCGCCTTCGGCTATTCGATCAATACCCTGACGCTGTTTGGCATGGTGCTGGCGATCGGTCTATTGGTGGATGATGCCATTGTGGTGGTGGAAAACGTCGAGCGCGTGATGCGGGAAGAGAAGCTGCCGCCGCGTGAGGCTACGGAAAAATCGATGAAGGAGATCACCGGGGCTCTGGTCGGTATCGCCATGGTGCTGTCGGCGGTGTTCCTGCCGATGGCGTTCTTTGGCGGCTCCACCGGGGTTATCTACCGTCAGTTCTCCGTTACCATCGTGGCGTCGATGGTGCTGTCGGTGATCCTGGCGCTGACGCTGGCACCGGCATTGTGTGCCACTTTACTCAAACCAGCTCATGACGATCTGACCGATAAGGGCCTGCTGGGTAAATTTAACCGTGGCTATAACCGCCTGCAGGAGAAATACGCCGATAAGGTCGCCCGGGTGATACACAGCCCAATGCGCTATCTGCTGCTGTATGGTCTGTTATTGATCGCCGCCGCCGTGATGTATATGCGGCTGCCGACCGGCTTCTTGCCCAATGAAGATCAGGGCGTGGTAATGGTGCAATACACCTTGCCTGCCGGCGCGACCGATGCCAGGACATCGGCGGTCAGCGACGCGGTAAAAGATTACTTCCTCACCGACGAGAAGGCCAACGTCAGCACCATTTTCACCATCAACGGTTTTGGTTTCAGCGGCAGCGGGCAAAACGCCGGTATGGCCTTCGTCAGTCTCAAGGATTGGAGCCAGCGGCCTGGCAGTGCCAACACCGCCGATGCCATTGCCAAACGCGCAATGGCGCACTTTGCCACTATTCGCGATGCCCAAGTGTTCTCGATGAGCCCACCGGCGATCGACGGTTTCGGCCAGTCCGACGGTTTCACCTTCGAACTGCAGGCTAAAGGGGCTACCACCCGTGCGGAGTTGCAAGTGATGCGTGACCAGATCATCGCCGCTGCCGGGAAAAATCCGAGTCTGAGCGCGGTGCGCGCCAACACCCTGCCGGATACGCCACAGCTGCAGGTAGACATCGACAACGACAAACTGCAGGCGTTGGGCCTGAGCGCCGGCGACGTCAGCAGCACGCTCACCAGCGCGTTCGGCAGCACCTACATCAACGACTTTATCGACCGCAACCGGGTGAAAAAGGTCTATATGCAGGGTGACGTCGAGTATCGGTCAAAGCCGGAGGATCTCGATAAGTGGTTTGTTCGCGGCACCTCCAGCAGCACGACCAGCATGACGCCGTTCTCTGCCTTTGCCTCTTCACATTGGATTTACGGGCCGGAAAACCTGTCGCGTTATAACGGGCTGTCCTCGTTTGAAATCACCGGCGAGGGCGCACCCGGTACCAGTTCAGGCACGGCAATGGACGAGATGGAAAAACTGGCATCACAGTTCTCTTCCGCCAGCAGCTTCTCCTGGAGCGGGTTGTCATATCAGGAACGCCTGACCAGCGGACAGGCGGCATCGTTGTATGCCATTTCGTTGGTAGTGGTGTTCCTGTGCCTGGCGGCGCTGTATGAGAGCTGGTCAATCCCGTTTGCCGTGATGATGGTGGTGCCGATGGGCGTGGTGGGATCCCTGCTGGCCATCACGCTGCGCGGGCTGGAAAACGACATTTATTTCCAGGTGGCGCTATTAACCATCATCGGCCTGTCGGCCAAGAACGCCATTCTGATCGTTGAATTCGCCGAAGAAAATTACCAGCGCGGCGAAGCCTTGATCGCCGCCGCCGTTGAGGCTTCCCGTATGCGCCTGCGTCCTATTCTGATGACCTCTCTGGCATTCAGCGCCGGCGTCTTGCCCTTGGCGGTTTCCAGCGGCGCGGGGGCCAACAGCCGGATCGCCATAGGTACCGGGATCATCGGCGGCACCATTACGGCGACATTACTGGCAATCTTCTTCGTTCCTTTGTTCTACGTATTGGTACGCCGGATGTTTTCACGCAAAACAACCTCCGCCAAACCAACAGAAAACACTGCGCCGCAGGCAGGAGAATAACGTGCTGCAACGTTTAATCACTTTGACCTTTCCGCTGGTGCTGGCGGGGTGTATCTCGCTGGATCCGGATTATCAACGCCCGCAGGCACCGGTGCCCTCAACGCTGCCGCAAGGGGCCGCTTATACTGCGCCCTCGGGTAAATTGTCATTAAGCTATCCGGACATCCCATGGCGTGACTATGTGGTCGATAGCCGGTTACGGCAGGTGGTGGAGATGGGGCTGAGCAGCAGTCGCGATTTGCGCGAGGCCATTGCCAACATCGAATCTGCCCGGGCGCTCTACGGTGAGCAACGTGCCGATCTGTTTCCTACCATCAATGCCGGAGTGGACGGCAGTCGTGGCCGGGCATTGACCGGTAATGGCAATGCCACGGCGATCAGCCAAAGTTACGAAGCGACGGCAAGCACCAGTTCTTTCGAGCTGGATCTGTTTGGCAAAAATCGCAGCCTGACTCGCGCTAAATTCGAGAGCTATTTGGCGGAGTCCGAAGCGGCGAAAAGTACCCGTTTGGCGCTGATTGCCGACACCGTGACCGACTGGGTAAATGTGGCGGCCGCACGCAGCAATCTGGCCGCCGCCAAAGGCACCATGGAAAGTGCCAAACAGTCGTTGGCGGTAACGCGCAAGAATCAGCAAAACGGTATTTTGTCGATGGTTGACGTGGCGTCGGCGGAGACGGTCTATCAGCAGGCGCGTTCGGACGTGGCCAGCTACTCCACCAGCGCGGCGCAGGCGAAAAATGCGCTGGATCTGGTGGTCGGGCAAAGCGTTCCGGCGAGCCTGTTGCCTGATGGGATCGAAGCGTTGTCTGGCATCATGAAAGATATACCGGCCAATGTGTCGTCGCAGGTGCTGCTGAACCGCCCGGACGTGCTGGAGGCCGAGCATAACCTGAAGGCCGCCAATGCCAATATCGGTTCCGCCAGAGCGGCGTTCTTCCCGTCTATCAGCCTGACCGCCAGCGGCGGGGTGGGCAGTGGAGAACTGTCATCCCTGTTTAGTCAGGGGGCGGGCGTTTGGTCGTTCGCACCGAGCATCAGCCTGCCGATCTTTACCGGTGGCTATAATACGGCGCAGTTGAATTACACCAAGGCGCAGAAAGACCTCTACGTCGCCACCTATGAAAAAGCGGTGCAGACGGCATTCCAGGAAACGGCCGATGCGTTGGCACGCAAGGGCACAATTCAGGAACAGTTAGCGGCGCAAACCGGCTATGTGGCGGCCTCGCAGGAATATTATCGCCTGGCGGAGCTGCGTTACCGCCATGGGGTGGATACCTATCTGGTGATGTTGGACGCGCAGCGAACGCTATATACCGCCCAGCAGTCGCTGATTGCTGCTCGCCAAACCGAATATCAGAACCTGATTACTCTGTATAAAGTGCTGGGCGGGGGTATCGCGGCAGAAAAGCAGGGCGATGGCGTGGTTGCCAACAATAGATCTTTAACCCAATAAGATTTAGCCCAGGCAATAATTAAATTACGCAGTGTGGTGATAGCGCGCTGCGTTTTTTTATATTCATTCTGTGGTGGAAGTGTAAAGAAAGGGAAAATGACCAGACGATGGAGAACTCGCCACAATCAGCAGGGTCTGAATAATATCGCATCATCCCCGCGGCCAAATATATTGAGGTTGAAATGGAAAGTGATATTCAGCAACAGGTCATTTCAGTGATTGATCGCTATAATTCGCCCAGCCTGCTTAAAAAGGGGGTTGCCGTTACTCTCAATACGGAAATAAACAAAGAGCTGCACCTCTCCTTGCCAATGTCGGAAACGCTGATGCGTGGCTATTTCGACGCCTTTCTCATCGACAGCAGCAATTACAATCATGAGCTGTATTTTCGTCAGGAGTCAAAGTCGGCGTTATTGTTCTCCTCATCAAATCGTCGCGCGAATCACTGGGATCTTGAAATGGAAAGGATCCGGCCATTGTATGTTTATATGCTGGTGCGATCCGCACGGGCCAAACGCTGGCTTTACGACATCCACTTTCTGATTGAACAATTAAAATGATATCGTGATATTCCCAATATTGGATGAGTTAACTGATCGCGCCGAATGCCGTTTCAGGCCCGCAAAGAAATTGCGGGCCTGAAACGGAGTTATTGTGCCAGTAACTCGGCAAATTTCGCCAGCCATTGCGGATGCGCCGGCCAGGCAGGGGCGGTCACCAGATTGCCGTCAATATGGGCCTGATCGATACCGATATCCGCAAAGTGGCCACCGGCCAGCTGCACTTCCGGGGCGCAGGCCGGATAGGCGCTGCAGGTTCTGCCTTTCAACACCCCGGCGGCGGCCAACAGCTGCGGGCCGTGACACACCGCGGCGATGGGTTTGCGTGCGGCGTCAAAAGCCTGCACCAGCTTGATCACCTGCGGGTTCAGGCGCAGATACTCGGGCGCTCTGCCGCCGGGGATCAACAGCGCGTCGTAGTCTTCTTCTTTTGCCGCGGCAAAGTCGGCATTCAGGGTGAAACGGTGGCCAGGTTTTTCACTGTAGGTCTGCGCGCCGTCGAAATCATGGATTGCCGTCATGATGTAATCACCCTTGGCCTTGTCCGGGCAGACGGCATCCACCTGATGGCCAATCATCTGCAATGCCTGAAAGGGCACCATGGTTTCATAATCTTCAGCGTAATCACCAACCAGCATCAGGATCTTTTTCTTGCTCATACGGGGATCTCCGGGAGGAATAATCCCTAACATATAGCCTACCGGTGTGTGGAACGCGAACCTGCTTCTGGCGTAGGTGCATCTATACTGATTTTACCGCCGGAGGCGGTTCAGGGAGATCAACCTCAATGAGGTGGCGCAGTATCTCAATTATCGACTCACCGGGCTTCCCGGTTTCTGCTCATGAGACCCCCATATGCTTAATTTGGCCACATTGCTTGAAGAGAGTGCGCGTACTTTCCCCGATCGTCTGGCGCTGGTTCAGGACGAGTTCCAGCTTAGCTATGGCGAACTCGATCAGCTCGCCAATCAGGTTGCCCATCTGCTGAGGGTTCGGGGCGTGAAACCGGGGGCGCGGGTGGCGTTGGCCTGCCCAAACCGTTGGGAGTTTCCGGCGATTTACTTCGGCATTCTCAAAGCGGGTGCGGTGGTGGTGCCGTTAAATACCTTGCTGAAGGCGGGGGAGTTTGAATACTACCTGCAGGATTCGCAGGCGGTGGCCTTCTTTTGTTTTGAAGGGGGCCATGGATTAACCTTGGGGGAAGAGGCAAAAATCGCGTTCGATGCCATGCAATCGTGCCGCGACTTTATTATTATCGGTGACAGCCTGCCGCTGAGCGGTGACCGCTTCAGCCAGGCCATTCGCCAGCAACCTACCGATTTTGACAGCGCCAGCACCCTAGAGTCCGACACCGCAGTGATCCTCTACACCAGCGGAACCACCGGCCGTGCCAAAGGGGCGGAGTTGACCCATTCCAACCTGGTGCTGAATGCGCTGGGTTCGGTGCAGTTATTCAATAGCTCGGTTGAACGCCCCGATCGCCATTTGGTAACGCTGCCGCTGTTCCATACTTTCGGCTCAACCGTCCAGATGAATGCCGGCTTCGCCTTGGGAGCAACGCTGGTGCTGGTGCCCCGTTTTGATGCAAAGCTGGCTATCTCGCTGATGCAAAAGCACGCCATCACTTTTTTCGCCGGCGTACCTACCATGTATTGGGCACTGCTGAATGCGCTGGACGACAGCGTAGATCTGGCGCTGTTGCGCAAAAATTTACGCATGGCGGTCTCCGGCGGGGCCAGTTTGCCGGTGCAAATCATTGAAGATTTTGCCCGTCGTTTCGGCGTTAACATTCTGGAGGGGTACGGGCTGTCGGAAACCAGCCCGGTCGCTACCTTCAATCACCCAGGACGCGTCAACAAAGTGGGGTCTATCGGCCAACCGATCTGGGGCGTTGAAGTCCGGCTGGTTGATGTCACCGGCAAAACGATAACGGAGATCGATCAGGTCGGTGAGTTAGCGGTGCGCGGTCACAACGTGATGAAAGGTTATCTTAATCGCCCGGAGGCCACGGCCGAGGTTCTGGAAAACGGCTGGTTTAGAACCGGCGATCTGGCACGGCGCGACGCCGATGGCTTTTATTTTATCGTCGACAGGTCCAAAGACGTGATTATTCGGGGCGGCTTTAACGTTTATCCGCGTGAAGTGGAGGAACTGATGATTCGCCACCCGGCGGTTTCGTTTGTGGCGGTGATCGGGGTGCCGCATCCGTCGCTGGGAGAGGAAATTAAAGCGGTAGTGGTGTTGAAAGATCTGGACGAGGCGGTAACGGAAGAAGCCTTGATTACCTGGACCAAAGAGCGACTGGCGGCGTTTAAATATCCGCGTATCGTGGAGTTTGTCGAGCGGTTACCGATGACCAGCACCGGAAAGGTGTTGAAAAGGTTGCTGCGATAGAAGGGGATATTTTGAAATGATCCCGGCCTGCAGTGCAAGCCGGGATGGATAACGCATTAACCTGGGTAAATGCCACGCTCTTTACGTGCGGTCAGGATACGCTCACAGGCGACGATATAGGCCGCGGTGCGCAGGCTGCATTTCTTCTCTTCGGACTTGTTCCAAACGTGAACCATAGCGTCGGTCATGATCTTGTCCATACGCTCGTTGATTTCGCTTTCGCTCCAGAAGTAGCTGGCCATGTCCTGCACCCACTCGAAGTAACTGACGGTCACGCCGCCGGCGTTACAGATAACGTCAGGCACTACGGTGATGTTGCGTGAACGCAGAACGTCGTCCGCATCTGGGTAGGTTGGGCCGTTAGCCCCTTCCAGTACCAGCTTGGCGCTGAGGATTTCTGCACGTTGACGGGTGATCTGACCTTCCAGGGCGGCTGGGATCAGGATGTCCATGTCGACGGACCAGAAAGCTTCGCTTTCGATTTCTTTAGCGCCAGGGAAGCCAGCGATCTGCTTGTTCTTGGCTTGCCATTCGGTCAATGCGTTCAGGTCGATGCCGTCTGGGTTGGACAGGGTCGCTGAGTGGTCCTGGATCACGACTACGCGTGCGCCGATGCCGACGAACAGACGAGCCGCTTCGCTGCCCACGTTACCAAAGCCCTGTACCGCCACTTTGGCACCTTCGAGCTGTACGCCCAAACGTTTGGCCACTTCACAACCGGTCACGAACACGCCACGGCCGGTCGCTTTTTCACGGCCCAGAGAGCCGCCCAGGTGGATAGGCTTACCGGTGACGACGCCGGTGATGGTAGTGCCGTGGTTCATGGAATAGGTATCCATCATCCAGGCCATCACTTTGGAGTTGGTGCCGACGTCCGGTGCGGGAATATCTTTCTGTGGCCCGATGATAAAGCCGATTTCGCTGGTGTAGCGGCGGGTCAATCTTTCCAGCTCGCCTTCAGACAGTTTGAAAGGATCGACGCGGATCCCCCCCTTGGCGCCACCGTAAGGCAGGTTAACTGCCGCACATTTGATGGTCATCCAGGCTGACAGCGCCATAACCTCATCGAGATCAACATCTGGGTGGTAACGGATGCCGCCTTTACCCGGGCCGCGCGACAGGTTGTGCTGAACGCGGAAACCTTCGAAGTGGCGGATTGAACCGTCGTCCATCTGCAGAGGAATATCAACGATCAGCGCACGCTTAGGGTGACGCAGGGTATCAACCCAACGCGACAGCTCACCGAGATAAGGTGCAACGCGGTCGATTTGTTGCAGATAGGTGGCCCAGGCCGTTGTGCTGCTTTCTGAAGCGTAGGATAGCTTTTCCATAACCAACCTTTTTATATATAGGTATTTATTTTGTTTAACCGTGGATTACTAAGTGCATAACACTTTTGCGACGCTAAATTTACCATTAAAAACGCGGCTTGTTAGCCCCCACTCATCGGGCCACAGGCCGCTTTCAAGCCGGTTTGGCGGCGTAAAAATGAATAGTTAATTACTTTTGTACGGTGGTTGCGGGAGCTACTCATGGTTTATGCATAAAAAATGCATAAAACCCGTTTTTATCTATTTTTCAGAAGCTTGAATGTGATCAAAAAGTTTCATTTTATTTAAGTGTCGTGTTGACAATGCCGTTTCCTGACGCCAGAGTTAAATTCATGTTAAATCGACGTTGTCAGCGTTTTATTCTTGAACAAAAATAATCATAACCGACTGATAATAAATGAATCACCCTCCACGCTCATGCTTCGCATGCTAAATGTGGGCTAGCGCGCAGCTCGAACAGCCGTTTTCTGATGCGTACATTTTTTAACTTCCCTTTAACAAAGGGACGGTATCGTTTTGCCTGAATTTTTTTGCCGGTACAACGCGCAATGCGTTTCACTCCTGCAGCAGCGGCTGTCCGCTGCTTAATCGCTTTAATGACGGACAGGTAACACCATGACAAAAAGTAAGCAACATCGGTTGAAGGCTTCTTCAACCGAGGGGCCTGACTGCGCCCAAACATTGCAACGCGGACTCAGCGAGCGCCATATTCAACTGATTTCCATCGGCGGCGCCATTGGGACTGGCTTATTTATGGGATCGGGCAAAACCATCGCGCTTTCCGGCACCTCTATTGTGTTGACCTATGTGATTGTCGGCTTCTTTATGTTTATGGTGATGCGAGCGATGGGGGAGCTGTTGCTGACCAAGCTCGACTACCGCTCATTTGCCGATTTCGTTTCCGAATACCTAGGGCCGAAAGCCAGCTTCTTTCTGGGGTGGTCCTATTGGCTGAGCTGGGTGGTGACGTGCATTGCCGACGTGGTGGTCTGCGGCGGCTACATACAGTACTGGTACCCCGAGGTTTCGCCCTGGCTACCGGCTTTACTGACCTTAGGGCTGTTGTGCCTGTTCAATATGCTGTCGGTGAAGATGTTTGGCGAAGCGGAGTTTTGGTTTGCCATCATCAAGGTGATCGCCATTATCGCGTTGATCGTCACCGGGGCCTGGATGGTGTTTATTGGCTGGACTTCGCCAGACGGGGTTAAAGCCTCGGTGAACAACATCACCGATCCTGCTATTTTCATGCCGCACGGCATTCTTGGTTTCTTTGCCGGCTTTCAGATCGCCATCTTTTCCTGCACCGGTATTGAGCTGTTGGGCACCATGTCGGCTGAAACCAAGGATCCACACAAGGTACTGCCGAAGGCGATTAACGTTATCCCGGTGCGGATCATCATCTTTTATGTGTTCTCCATGCTGGCGATCATCGCCGTAACCTCATGGAGCCATATTTCACCGGACAGCAGCCCGTTTGTGATGCTGTTCGATCAGGCGGGATTACCTGCTGCCGCCGCGGTCATCAACTTTGTGGCGCTGACTTCGGCGATGTCCTCAGCCAACAGTGGCGTCTATTCCAGTACCCGCATGCTGTATGGCTTGTCGATGGAGAAGCATGCCCATGGGCAGTTCAAGATACTTTCGCGCACTACCGCCATTCCGATCCGCAGCCTGATGTTCTCGTGCTTTTGCATGGTAGTGGGGACGATGTTGCTGATCCTGATGCCGAACGTCATGACGCTATTTACTATCGTGTCTACCGTGGCGGCGATACTGGTGGTTTACAGCTGGGGCATGATCCTGGCGGCCTATCTGGTTTACCGCAAACAGCGGCCCGACCTGCATGCACGTTCGCTGTTCAAAATGCCGGGCGGGGTGATAATGACCTGGCTGACATTGGCATTCTTTGCCTTCACGCTGGTGCTGATGATCTTTGATCGCGATACCCTGATAGCGTTGTGCAGCATGCCGCTGTGGTTTATCACCCTGGCAATCGTTTGGCGCTTTAGAATCAAAGACAGCGTGGCTCAGGAAGGCTATGTGTTTTACCAAAGCCGGCGCGAGGCGGAATAAGCCAGTCTCGGGAGGGCGGTTAGCCGTTCTCCTGCTCGGCATTGCGGGGCAACTGAGGTATGCTAAGCGGCTGACCCAATGATGAAAACTGGCCAATATCATCATGCCTTATCGCTATGGAGTAACAGCAGAGTGCTGAAAACCACGTCCCAATTAGAATTACTGCAGTCGGTTGCCGACGGCATTGCAGCGCTGTTTTTTCCCAATGTGGAAGTGGTGATACACGATCTCTCTACCAATAAGGTGGCTTACCTCGCCAATAATCTGTCGAAACGCAAACCGGGTGACGATGCCGGTTTGGAGGATTTTGACATCGACAGCGAAGGTCAGGTGACCGGGCCGTACGAAAAACTCAACTGGGACGGCAAGAAAATGCGTTCGGTGAGCATTGCCGCGAAAGACGAACAGGGCGTTCCCCGCTACCTGCTGTGCATTAACTTGAGCACCGCGACATTTGAAGACGCCAGAAATGCGCTGGATATGTTCCTGTCGGTCACCCGTTTGCAGCCTCAGCCACAGCAGTTATTCAAAGACGACTGGCAGGAGAAGATCAATACCTTCCTGCACGAGTGGATCCGCCAGCAAAACGCTTCATTGGGTTCATTGAGCCGTGAACAGAAAAAGCAGTTGGTGATTGACCTGTATAACGAAGGGGCGTTTAAAGCCAAAAGCGCCGCCGACTATATCGCCAACGTGTTATCCCTCGGCCGCGCCACGGTTTACAAATACCTGAAAGAGTTAAAAAAGGGCGAGAGCGCCTAAAAAAGCTGAGCGTGCCTGATGACGGGCCGCTGTCCTGTAAGACTCATGCCCCTTTGCATTGCTCAATAACTTTGATATGGTTGCACAATACAACCATATCAGAGTGCCGATCATGTCAATCACCCAACCAAGTCCGTATTTACACCCGATCAGGGATGCGTCGCGCCATTTGGTGCGTGAGCTCGGCTTTATGGGCAATACCCTGGCAGGAACCGAACTGCCGCCATCGGCGGTGCATGCGTTGATTGAAATAGGCGATTGCCAGGTTGATACCGCCGCCGAGCTTTGCAACGTACTTAACCTGGAGAAATCCAGCGTCAGCCGCATGTTGAACAAGCTGATCAAAGCCGGGGAGCTGGAAACGCAGACCAGCCCGCGAGATGCCAGAGAGAAGATCCTGCGGCTGACGGCGCAAGGACGAGAAACCCTGGCGGCCATCAATCGTTTTGCCGATCGTCAAGTGCTTACCGCGCTGGAGCAGTTACCGGCAGACGCCAGCGTCAGCATTGCCAATGGACTGCAGAGCTATGCCACAGCGTTGCGAGCACATCGCCTGGGAGAAACGCCGGTTGCTGCAGCGCCCATCGAGATTGTCAGCGGCTATTTGCCGGGGTTCACCGCCAGAACGCTGGAAATGCACATGCAATACTATTCCCGCACCGTGGGTTTCGGCGCCTTCTTCGAAGCTACGGTGGGCGCGGCATTGGCCGATCTGGCCGGGCGTTTGTCGAATCCATTAAACCAGACCTGGTCCGCGCTGAAGGGCGATCGCATTGTCGGCTCTGTTTCGATTGATGGCGAAAGCTTGGGAGACAACCGTGCTCACTTGCGCGCATTTATTATCGATGACAGCCTGCGTGGCAGCGGTATTGGCCGCCAGTTGCTGAACCGGGCGGTCAGTTTTTGCGATGAGCATGCGATTGACGAAATCCATCTGTGGACCTTCAAAGGGCTGAATGCGGCCCGGCATCTTTATGAAAGCGTCGGTTTCGTGCTTGCAGAAGAGCAGCCGGGCACACAGTGGGGGCAATTGATGACCGAACAGCTATTTATTCGCCGCCCAGTTGCCCCAAATTGACATACTGGGTCTCGAGATACTCCTCGAGCCCCACATCCGCGCCCTCACGGCCCAGGCCAGACTCTTTGACGCCGCCAAAAGGCGCCACTTCAGTCGAGATAATGCCCTCATTGATGCCCACCATACCGCTTTCCAACTGGCGCGTGACACGGAATGCACGCGCCAGATCGCGAGTGTAGAGGTAGGCGGCCAATCCGAAAGGCGTGTCGTTAGCCCGGCGAATCACTTCCTCTTCGGTATGGAATCGGAAGCAGGCTGCCAGCGGCCCGAAAGTTTCTTCATGCGCCAACCGCATCTGTTCATTGGCGTCGGCCAATACCGTGGGTTGGAAGAAGGTTCCATTAATTATTCAATATGCGCGCTAAAGCCCTTACGCCCGGGAGCAATATCGGGTTTCAGCGTCAATGCCGGGATCTCGTACTCGCCCGCATTCTGCCTACGGAAGGGAATAGGCGAGGTTTGCTCCAATTCATCGAGGCGTTGCCCCAGTGCGTTACAAGCCTCGGCAAAGCGCGCTTGATCAACCCGGCCGGTACGATAAAGAACAAAGGGAGGCAGCACCTCGAAACCGGGATAATGCAGGATGCCATGTTGGATAGGGAACAGAATGTCATCGATCGGGCCATTGATGCCGCGTTGCGCATAGTGCGATTCCCATCCGCCGGTAGTGACAATCAGCATCGCGCGTTTACCGGCGAGGGTGCCTTCACCATAACGATCCCCCCAACGGACGTCAGAGTGCTCGCCGACGCCATAGGCAAATCCGTAGGCATAGACGCGTTCAACCCAGCCTTTAAGGATCGCCGGCATCGAAAACCACCACAGCGGGAACTGCAAGATCACCGTATCGGCCCACAGCAGCTTTTCCTGTTCCAGTTCAATGTCTTTGCTCTGTAAACCCTGAGCAAAAGCCTGCTGGGAATCGAGCGACGGATTGAAACGATCACCGGATTGGGCCGTGCTGTCATTGGCGTCGAGCGTCGCTTTCCATTGCATGGCATACAGATCGGAAACTTGCACCTCATGGCCGGCAGCTTTGAGCCGCTGTACTGAAAAATCCCTGAGTGAACCATTTAATGACTGCGGTTCAGGGTGGGCGTAGACGATTAAAACGTTCATTGTGGAACCTCCATTGATTGATGGAGGCAGGTTAGGCTGCTGCAAGGTATATTAGAAATGAATTTCTAATATTACAGGTATTAGCATGAATAATATCAGACGTCTGGATCTTAACCTGCTGGTCACGCTGGACGCCTTGCTTTCAGAGCACAACGTTACCCGGGCGGCACAACGTTTAAACTTCTCACAACCTGCGGTCAGTGTGCATCTCGCCAAACTCAGAGACATCTTTAACGATCCGCTGCTGTTGCCGGGGCCAAGAGGAATGCGGCCCACCACACGCGGCGACGAGTTACGTGAACCGCTGCGGCAGGCACTTGAAGCACTGGAACAAGCGGTGTCACCTTCATCGCCCTTTGATCCCAAAGTGGCTGAAAATACCTGGCGCGTAGCGGCTTTTGACTATGGCGAGTCAACCATTGTTCAGCCGGCGTTGATGGGCCTGCGGTCTGCGGCACCGAACAGCAGACTGGCAGTGATCGAGACAGTGCCTTCACGCATCGCCAGGCAGGCGGAGCAGGGTGAGATAGATTTGGCCTTTCATACCCGTGAAGGGGCTCCAGCCCATTTGCGACAACGAATTTTGTTTAGCGAACGCTACGTGCTGGTGGGACGCGCCGGACACCCAGGCTTGCAAAAACCACCTTCACTGGCTGAGTTTTGTGAGCTGGAACATGTGATGGTTTCGCCGGACGGCGGGGGTTTTTTCGGCATCACCGACAAAGTGTTGGCAGAAGCCGGTTTGACCCGGCGAGTGGTGCTTTCCGTACCGCATTTTCTGTTTGTGATGTCGGTGCTGGCAACCTCAGAGCTGGTGGCCATGCTGCCGTCACGTCTGGTACGCAATAATAGCGCGTTGCAGGTGGTGGAGCCGCCCGTCGAGCTGCCGGGCTTCGAGATGACCATGCTATGGCATGAGCGTGCCCATCGCGATCCGGCGCATCAATGGCTGCGAGAGCATATTATCTCGTCGGTTGCATAAAGATATCTGCACGGTTTCAGGCATGTGGGCGGCAGTATTTCAGCAACTTGCCCGTGAATAACAAAATCAGCGCGCGGAGCAATAACAAACATGGGGCGGTGGCATGCATACACCGCCCCATAGCACCTGGTTAGAAGGTGACATTCACCTTGGCCCACAGGGTGCGGCCCGGTTCATTGACCGACGTATTCGACGAATAGCCGAAGGTACTGTTACCTGCCAGATTCAGGTGTTCGCTGTAGGTTTTATTGAGAATGTTATCCAGGCCGGTGCTGAGCTTGACGTGTGAGTTCACCTTGTAAGCTACATTGGCGGACAGCACGCCAAAACCCGGGCTGTCGGCAAAGTCTTTGCCGACCACGTTGCCCTGATTGATGGCTACGCGGTGCTGGCTGCTGACCACACGCCACAGGCCGGTGCTGCTCCAGTCGCCTCGTTCGTAGGTTAAACCAAAGCGAGCCTCCAACGGTGGGATTTGCGGCAACGGCTGGTTGTCGCTGGTGTTTTTCCCCCAGGCATAAGCCAGGCTGGCATCGGTCTTCCAGTGTTCGGTCAACTGGTAACCCATACCCATTTCACCGCCCATGATGGTGGCGTTAACGTTATCGGCCTGGCTGATACGGGCGTGATGCGGATCGTATTTGAACAAGATAAAGTCATTCACATGGCCAACATAAGCCGACACCCAGCTGTTAAATCGCTTATCGGTATATTGAGCACCGATATCGATCTGCGTGGTTTTTTCACTCTTCACGCTGTCAAACGCACTCTTGTTGCCGCCAGGCCCAAATGTCGGGGAGAACAGCTCCCAATAGTCGGGGAAACGTTCGGTATAGCCGATCCCTGCGTACAGCATCAACGGCATGCCGGCCAATGTGTGCTCAATACGGCTAAAACCGCTAGGCAGCGTATCGGAACGCTCAGTATCGTTGCCGGTTTTGTAGTTATCCACCAGGGTACGATCGAGGCGAGCACCGCTGATGATCTTGCTCTGTTCGGTCGCGCTCCAGGTCAGTTCACCAAAGGCACCGTAGTTATGGAACTGCGCATCCTCTTGCCAGGCGTTACCCCGTTTGTTGCGATGCGTGTTGGTTTGCGTATCCATACCGCTTTCCAACTTAAAATCTTGCCACAGCCAGGTACCCATCACTCGACCGCCGACGGTGCGACGATCCAACTGCATGGTCATGCCGGCGTGCATAGGCATCCCCATGCCCATGTGTCCCATCGCCATGCCGCCTTGGCCGGGTGAACGCAGGGTGGTGTTATCCATAATATGGTTGGCGTAGTTGTAATACACCTGGGCTTCCAGCTTGTCGAACACCTCGCCAATATTGGATTTTTCTACCCGCATGCCCAGACTTTCGCGCTTGAACTGCGAACCATCCATGCTGCGCCCGGCATAGCGCGCTTCACCATTACCCCGGCCCATGGTCACTTCCAGCAGGGTATCGGTGTCCGGAGTCCAACCCAGTGCCAGATCGCCATTCCATTTGTCCCAGCGAGAGGGCACGCGATCGCCATTGCCGTCCTGATAATCATGAGAGCGTGATTTATTGCCCATCAGGCGCAGATAACCTTGTTCACTGCCCAGGCTGGCATCAATGTTTTCATCCCAACGGCCGTTGGAACCGGCCAGCATGCTGGCGTTGCCTTTGATGCCTGGTTTATCAAACTGCGGACGTTCTCGTTCAAAGCGCACCGTACCGGCAGAGGATCCTGCGCCCCAAAGCACCGTTTGCGGCCCCTTGGTAATCGTCAACAGGTCATAACTTTCTGGTGAAATATAGGAAGTCGGCGCGTCCATTCGTGAAGGACAGGCACCCAACATTTCGCCACCGTCGGTCAAAATTTTCAGCCTGGATCCAAACATGCCGCGAAACACCGGGTCGCCATTGGTGCCGCCATTACGGATCTGTGAGAAACCCGGGATAGTTTTCAGATAATCCGAGCCGTCGCTGGCAGGCACTGGCTGGCGAGGGGTTTTCGGTGAGGTCACTATCGTCATCGGCGAATAGAGCGGTGCGGTGACGGTGATCACGTCGCCATCATTGGCCTTTACCGCTACTTCATGCTGGTGCTGTTGTGCAGCATGAGCATTGAAGCCCGCCAGGACAAACAGCGGCATAGCCGCAGTAATATGCAGGGAGAGAGGGCGCTTCTTATAATTGTTGGTTTTTCCGAACATCATCGTTTCTTAATGTCAATTTTGACGCTAAAAATACTTTTACATCGCAACAGCCGGTTATTTAGGCGCAGTGAAACCCGGAGCATCATGCCGCCGTTAATAAGCTTTGGCCCGGTTTGGCGTGATAATAATGCCAACAGGGTTGCGATGTTTATTGAGTGCAGTGGGGAATTCCGACAGGCGTAAATAACCCGCCCGGTTGAATAGTCTCAACAGGAATAATTTGGCTGCAGTCTATTTATTTTTAAATCAGCGGAAGTGATGCTGGTGGAGCGCGAGGTTGGGACTCGGAGTGGATCACATGGGCGAATAGCGGGAAGATATAATGCAGCGGAGGGGCGCGCGACAACAGCGAACCAGACCAGAATAGCGGTGAACTGGCCAGATCTAACAAGGGGACATGGATCAGCAATACACAGTAACCGCAGGCGCTGTCATCCATCATCATCGCCATATTATGGCTGCCGGTCTGCATGGTCATCGTCATACTTTGTGCGCCAGGCTCCGGCGGCGGATGATGGCCATGCACAGACATATCCATGCCGCAGTCTGTCATTGCGACCGTTTCAGATTGCCCCACGCGCGCATGCTCCAGCGATCGAGAGATCACCGGGGCGATGAACAACATCAGGATCGCAAAAATCCCCAGACAGGCCGGGAGATGGCTTCGCGATGTGGCAGTCCGAATTAACGACACATATATCCTAAAACAGTGCAAAATTAACGGACGGAATTGTACTGTTTTATGCTGCAAATGTTAAAACATTTTCTACATGGTTGGGTTATTGATAAAAGAAATTGCCGTTTGGTTCACGTTATCAACCATTTTAACTGTTTGGATATATCGCACGCCTGTCGAAAAATAATACAGGCACTAAGCGTGATGATATATCCTGCTACGGAGATAGACACTCAAACTATTGTTGCTCAGTGGTGAGGGATAGGGGAATGTGGTCAGTGACAATCGCCTTAAAAAAAAGACCACACCGAGGATTCATGGTGCGGTCTTAATGATTCTATCACTGGCCCTTAAAGATGACTCAGAGTACCCCTGCGAACTCATCACAATTGAAGGTTTTTGAAATTCCCTCGATCATTTTGGTATTTTGGGTATGTAGAAAAAGGGTCGATTCGGTTTGTGGGTGGTAGGCACCCCATACAGGCAGGCCTTTAGCATTTGGATTGCCGGTTTTGGCAAAGTTGGTCCAGTAATCCACCATCAAGATTGAAAGTTTCTCTTGTGCAGGATTGAGTTTATGCAACTCGCCGGTAGTGCCATGGAAATCACGGAAGATATACTGTAAATCACTGGTATGCGCGGCTGCGTACGGGAACGACACAGGTTTGGCAAACTGAGGAGCCGTTTTATCCGCAAACTCATAGCTGTAGACCGGCGTGTTTTTAGCTAAAAGGTTATTCATCATCGGCGTGCGACAGATAAATTTGGCACGGCCAAAGAAATCTGCGTAGTCTTGGCCAAGATTGACCTGCTTGGCAGGGATTGCAGCTCGCTTTATTAGCGTGTTTGCGTCACTCTCGCCAAAGAAAGCTTTCAGACCCTCGTAAAAACCGATGTTGTCTATTGGTTTACCTGAATCCAGCTCCATCATGGCAGCAAAGAAGGTGCCCTCGTTGGTATTAAATCCATTAATAATGGGCACAACGTTGTAGCGGCCGGAGCTAAAAGCGGCCTCCAATGATTCAGGCATCACCTCACCATCGGTCACAACCTGTGCGGTGGTCATATAGTTAACGCCCTTATCCAGAATGGTTTCGGTGGGTACTGCCCGTAAACATTCTGCCATTTTTTCTTCCGTACCTTCCGAACAGCCGACATTCTTGGCAACCAGTTCACCGATTTTAGTTGCTTCAGCCACTGTTGGCTGCTTTAGGGAAAATGAACCACTGGAAACAATAGCGCGGTTAAATAACCCCTTGGCACCTGGCGAAGCCATTTGTGCCAATACGCTATGCCCGCCGGCAGACTCACCAAATAACGTGACATTATGATTATCGCCACCAAATGATTGGATGTTCTTATTTACCCACTTTAGGGCAGCTTGCTGATCTAAGGTACCGTAATTAATCGCCTTATGCCCCTCGTGGTTCAATGCCGGATGTGAGAAATACCCAAACATACCCAGGCGGTAATTCATGGTGACGACAATAACATTCTTACTGACAAGTTTGCTGGCATCGTATTCATTACCCGAACCAGAACCTAATCCACCACCGGGTATCCACACCATGACCGGCAGTTTACTGTTGTTTTCTGGCAAAACCGCAGGGGTATAAACATTAAGATAGAGGCAATCTTCAGCAGCGCTTACTGGCCCAAACCCACCCAAAGTGAGCTTGGTGGCACATGTATTGGCAAAATGGTTCGCTTTTAACGTGCCCGACCATTTTTCTTCTTCAACCGGCGGCATCCAACGCAAACTGCCTACAGGAGCCTTCGCATAAGGAATACCTTTGAATTGAAGATACCCGTCATTTTTGACGCCTTCGATAGTCCCCTTGCTCATTTGAACTACAGGTGAAAGCTCCTGCGCAAAAGCATTAGCAGACATTGCGGTTATACTCAATCCTGCTAAAGCGGCTAGGGTTAGAATTCGCCTTTTGTTACGTGTATGTAGTTCCATTATTTCCCTTATTTATGGTGTTAAATTAAATGGATGTAAAGATAGGGTGTTGTCATATATAACCATAATGACATTAATTATAGTGACCTAAGTTATTACTTGTTGGATTATAGTGCTTTATTATGACCGTCATTGGCGATGCAGAATCTGGCAGCACAAATAACAGTTATCAACTTTGGAAAACGTGCTATTTATATTAATGAGTTCGAGTTTTCTGAGAGGTACGCTGATCCAAACTGTAAACGGTATTTGGTTTGGCAATATTATAGTATTAACTTGATGATGATATAATTATAACCCCGCCAGCTACCAGGCAGTCCCGATGCGATAACGGCAATTATCGGCAATCGGGATACTGATTTTTTGGGCGTGGTGAAACCTATTCAGATTTGTCTACCAACTCTTTTAACCAAACGATGAAGGCATCAATTTTTGGCCACTGGCGGTCGGAAAGCGTTGATACATAATAGTGCTGATCGCATTTCAGCTCCATTTTGGGCAATGGCGCAACCAGCTCGCCGGTACTGAGTTGCTTGCGGATAAGTCGCTTACGGCCCATGGCAACGCCAACGTGGTTCACTGCCGCAGTGACGGCCAGATCGGAGCGATCGAATCCTATTCCCGGCGAGGTATCCAGATTGACACCGAAATGTTGAGCCCAGCTATGCCATTCATCCGTACCAGAATCATAGCTCCAGGCCTGACGATCGTGGAGCAGGGTGCAGTGTGAGAGGTTGCCGGGAAAATTGACCAGCTCAAATTGGGCTGCATATTCCGGGCTGCATACGGGAATAATTGCCTCATCCATCAGGTATTGGTAATGAAGCTGTGATGAGGGAGTCGCATCAAAATAAACGGCCAGATCAATGCCTGCCCGCTGGAAATTGACGTTTTCATTGCCAGTCAGAATAGTCAGGTTGATGGCGGGATAACGGCGAGAAAAATCGGCCAGGGCCGGCACGATCCAACACTGGGCGATCGACGGCCGGGAGTAAACCGTCAGGGAGCCTGACAGCGCCTGGTTCTTGATATCCAATATTTCCTGGTTCAGGGTACCCAATGATGTTTTTAACGCCCAAAAAACCCGTTCACCTTCAACGGTGAGTTCAACTTTCCGATGAGAACGAATAAACAACTTTAAGCCGAGATTCGCTTCCAGTTGATTAATGGTATGGCTTACCGCACTGGGGCTCACCGACAGTTCATCCGCCGCCATGGCGAAAGACTCGTGTCGAGCCGCCACTTCAAATGTAAACAGCCGTGAGAGCTGCCAGCCATTAAGCGATCGGTGCTGACCCGTTAGCAGATGGTTCCCCGACATATTTCCCCCTGAAAGTATAAAAACCTGCATTCTACGCATCAGTTTGGTGAGTAAAGTTGATGCATGTCGCTAAATTGCACCATTTCTTGGCGCAAGTCACTCGTTTGATTCTGTTTTACTCATGTGAGGTGAGATTTTTATCGTTTGTCACCGATCGTCGTTTTCCTGTCCAATAAAGACAATTGAATGACAGGGGATATGGGCCATGGATTCACACATTTGGGTTGCCGGAACGCTGATCGCCAGTATTGCACTCATCATTTTGACCATCGTAAAGTTCAAGTTTCATCCTTTTTTAGCGTTGTTGTTAGCGAGCTTTTTTGTCGGTGGCATGATGGGGATGGGCCCGATTGATATGGTCAATGCCATAGAAAATGGCATTGGCAGCACGCTAGGATTCCTGGCTGCGGTGATTGGGCTGGGCACCATTCTTGGCAAGATGATGGAGGTTTCCGGTGCTGCAGAACGCATTGGTATCGCGCTGCAGCGTTGCCGCTGGCTTTCCGTCGATGTCATTATGGTATTGGTAGGCTTGGTTTGCGGCATCACACTGTTTGTCGAAGTGGGCGTGGTGTTATTGATTCCATTGGCTTTTTCCATCGCCAGAAAAACCGGCACCTCGCTGCTTAAACTGGCCATACCGCTTTGTACTGCATTGATGGCAGTGCATTGCGTCGTTCCTCCACATCCTGCGGCGCTGTTTGTGACCAATAAGCTGGGTGCAGACGTAGGAACGGTGATTGTTTACGGACTTCTCGTCGGTTTAACGGCGTCTCTGGTCGGCGGGCCGTTGTTCTTGAAAGTGCTGGGGAAACGCTTGCCGTTTAAGCCGGTACCGCCAGAATTCTCCAATCTGACCGTACGAGAAGAACATGAGTTGCCTTCGCTGCGGGCAACGTTGTTTACGGTGCTATTGCCGATTGTGCTGATGTTGGTGAAGACGGTAGCAGAGTTGAACCTGGCTAAAGAAGGGCGTCTGTTCGGCCTGATGGAGTTTATCGGCAACCCGATTATCGCCATGTTCATTGCCGTGTTTGTGGCCTATTACGTTCTGGGCATCCGCCGTCATATGGGGATGAGTACGCTGTTGCGCCACACGGAAACGGGTTTTGCTTCTATAGCCAATATCTTGTTGATCATCGGCGCGGGCGGGGCCTTCAACAGCATATTGAAGAGCAGCGGCTTAGCGGACACCCTGGCGTTAATGCTTTCCAACCTGCATATGCATCCGATCTTGTTGGCATGGTTAGTCGCGCTTATTCTTCATGCGGCAGTGGGCTCCGCCACCGTTGCCATGATGGGAGCAACGGCCATTGTCGCACCAATGTTAGCGCTCTATCCTGACGTCAGCCCGGAGATCGTGACCATTGCCATAGGCTCTGGCGCTATTGGCTGCACCATAGTGACCGATTCATTGTTCTGGCTGGTGAAACAGTATTGCGGCGCAACGCTCAATGAAACGTTCAAGTACTACACCACGGCAACCTTTATCGCTTCGGTGCTGGCTTTGGGGATGACCTTTTTACTTTCATACATTATTTAAGCCAGTCCTTTTGCGGCAATCGTGAGCGAGTACTTTCCATGGCTTACGATTGCCATTGCCGCCTCACAGAGAGGGTAATTCAACGCTTCACCCGATAAGCAGGGCGAAGCTATCGAATTTTATGCAGTTTATTTTTGCGGACAGGGCGCACGTAACGAGATAGCTTAGGCCCGCTGCTGGCGCCATTCACGATAACGACAGGTGATGCGCTTGGTACGTAACTGGTTGATGATTAATGTAAACAGGGGGGAATAACGGCTGGCACGAGTACGCCCTTCACCCAGTGCGCGTAAGCGGCGAGTGACCAAAGCCATTCGTGCCAAGCCTGCCATGGTTTTATTTTCCCATGTTACCGGTTTTGGCAGTGCATAAGGTTCATTACCGGCTTTCCACTGGAGCGGCAGGTCAGGAACCTGTGCCATGGCTGTTGCTATACCCGCCACGGCGACGCCGCTATCCAGCACCTGTTGCGCCACGGACTTACGGGCGATACCTCCCGTTGTCATCACCGGCATGTGGGCGACGGCGGCAAGATCGCGGGCAAACTCCAAAAAATAGGCTTCGCGCGCCAATGTGCGTCCATCCGCGGCGTTACCTTGCATCGCTGGGCTTTCGTAGCTGCCTCCTGACAGTTCAATCAGGTCGATAGGCAATTCATTCAGCAACAAAATCACTTGTTGCGCATCTTCTTCAGAGAAGCCACCGCGCTGAAAATCGGCCGAGTTAAGCTTGATCGAAACGCAAAAGCTTGGCGAGACACGTTCACGCACGGCTCCCACGACCTCTAACAGTAAGCGAGCACGATTAGCCAGGCTGCCACCCCATTGATCGTGACGTCTATTGGTCAAGGGAGACAAAAATTGCGAGAGCAGATAGCCGTGTGCTGCGTGGATTTGTACGCCAGTAAATCCTGCCTGTTCGGCAGCATAAGCGGTGGTAGCAAAACGTTCGATCACCTCATCGATCTGCGCCTGGCTCATGGCCGTCGGTTGTGCGAATAACTTGCTGTGCTTACCCATTTCCACGGGAACGGCCGACGGTGCCCAGGCTTCGCCCCCCATACTTGCCATGACCTGGCGGCCAGGATGGTTAATCTGCATCCAAACCTGCGCACCGTTCTGGCGTGCAGATTTGGCCCAAGCCGTAAAGGGGGCTAGTGGGGTATTAGCCTCAAGAGCCACGCCACCGGGCCCCGTCATTGCACGACTGTCGATCATGACGTTACCGGTAATAATCAGGCCAACACCACCTTGCGCCCAGCTCTGGTATAAACGATACAATGCCGGGCCAGGCACTTGGCCGACGTCGGCCATATTTTCTTCCATCGCGGCTTTTGCCAGGCGGTTGGGAAGGACGCTGCCGTTAGGCAGGGTAAGCGGGGTGAACATCATGGCGGATCCTTAATCAACAAGAGAACCCGTGTATACTAAGATTAAAGTTAACTTTAAGGTCAAGCGAAATGAAAATAGGGGAATTGGCAGAGCGTTCAGGTCTCGCCGCATCGGCAATACGTTACTATGAGCAACAGGGATTACTGCCTAAGGCATCGCGCAGCGCCAACGGATATCGTGTTTATAGCGAGACCTCGCTGGAGCGTTTGCATCTTATCCAGATCGGACAAAATCTGGGTTTTGCACTGGATACGATCCGCGGCGTGCTGTCGCTGGAAGGAATGGCGTACCAGGACAGTCTTATGCAGAAGCTTGATGCGCGGCTTGAGGAGATTGATCGCATGATGGCGACGCTGAGTAATCAGCGGGAAACGCTGCAGGACACCAAGCGCAAGCTGAATGAATCGGGGTTACAGGGCATATGCCCAGATAAAAGCAGTTTGGTTAAGGTGACAATGTCACGATGAGTGAGGTGCGAGTTGATGTTTCTATCCCAGAATTGCTGTATACGCAGTATGAGTTCAAACGCTGATCCTGTTTCATATTAGTGCACCGGCCATGGATGTCATTTCATCCCAAAACACCAGGCCACAGTTTGCGATGTACGATCAGCAAGATGAGAACTGCCATAATCCTGTGCGTGAAGAAGGTTATCTATTCTGGAAAACATCGGCTCAAGGGAATGCATTAATGCACAGTGCAAAACCGGTGAGAAGAACTCAGTGTGAATTTGGTTTTCATGGCCAAGAGATTCCGGATGAAACATTGAGTGTTTGAATCAGCATGGCATTAAGCGTAAAGCATCGGCATAACGGGATATGAATAAGCCATTAAAGCCCAAAAGCTCAGATTCTACGTAGAGCTACCTAGGTGCGCGTAATGTATATTATGTTAAATTGCATATTGAGATAACTGAGTCCTTAACCTGACTACCCGCCCCCAAGGGTTTTCTTTCTGTAGAACCTGTTCTTTCATCATCATTCCCAGTTTTCCTTTTCGTAAGGTTTTAACCAGTTCTTTTCAGTTACAGGTACTCGTTCACCATTAAAGGTATACGTACAACAACGGCATCGAACCGGGACGTCTTCTGCAGTGAATTCAGGATTAACCTTCTGCAGCAATCCTTGCTCATCGATGCAAAGCCCGCTGTAGTAACTCGATTCGCCATAACGTACGTAGCTGCTCCAATTTTTACGCTGTAATGCAACCAAATAAAAAATCGGCTCTTCCTTATCCAGTCGACTTATTGCTTCACGATGCACATCAATCCACGGTTGCCCAACGTTACGCAGCAAAAATTTGAACAACGGCGTGTAATCAATACCTTGTTGCATTCTGCCGTGCATGCCTTCTCGCATCGGCAAGTTCTCATCAATCGCGTGTTTCTTATGGCGCTGCCAGCGGTACTCACCACCATGGCGGATTGCTCCCCTTGCAGTAGTGTTCTCCCTGCGAAAAAGCATTTTCGGTCTGCCTTTCTTAAACATCATCCTTTTCCCTGTTTTATTTTGATCGCGCTACGTGAAATCTGAGAAAGCCTGGCAGCATTTCCCTTGCAGATTTCACCAAAATGCACTGTTTAACTGGCATTAAATCGACCAATATATCTGCATATTCACCCTGAGTTGGGCAGCATTAAAGCACAAATCAGTAGCCCTGACATAAAACAGATCCTCTTCCTCGTTGATGATGAGCGACTATGCCATGAGTAAAACCCGCGGATATCCGCTCACCGGTGATCTGTTTACCAGGATAATTTGTCGCTGCGCTGTCTATGCTTTCTCAGACGTCGCTAAAAATTCAGGAGCAATTTTCGACTCAGTTCAGTATCCGGTAAATCGTCATTCTAACAAAAAGCAAATAACATCATGTTTTACATTAAGTTATCACTATCATTTGAACTCAACCCCTCTCAAGCCCTATTTAACATAACGCAATAATTGTGACATTGTCACTGCAATCCAACCTTTTTCCCAGGTCACTCGTAGGCGCTGCCAAAGGGATATCTGGCGACAGGCCCCTCAAAAAGGAGCCTGTTTTTTTCACGAGAACCGTGTTTCCCGCGTCAGCTATTTACAAAGGCCAGTAGATCGCTGTTGACCCGATCGGCATGGGTCGTAGGTATGCCGTGCGGCGCACCTTTGTAGGTAATAAGCTTGCCGTTTTTGACCAACTTGGCCGAGAGCACGCCTGAATCTTGGTATGGAACCACTTGATCGTCATCGCCGTGGATCACCAACACCGGGATGGAAATACGCTTGAGATCATCGGTGAAATCCGTCTGTGAGAACGCGACGACGCCGTCATAATGAGCCTTGGCGCCGCCCATCATGCCTTGCCGCCACCAGTTCCAGATGACCGCATCCAACGGCTTGGCGCCGGGCCGGTTGTAGCCGTAGAAAGGTCCCGCGGGAACATCGTAATAGAACTGCGCCCGATTGGCGGCCAGTTGCGCCTGGAAATCATCAAATACCGATTTGGGTGTCCCCTGCGGATTACTGTCGGTTTTCACCATCAACGGCGGCACAGCACTGATCAGTACGGCTTTCGATACCTTATCCTCACCATGACGCGTGATGTAACGCACCACCTCGCCCCCGCCCGTTGAGTGACCCACATGCATGGCACCTTGCACGCTCAAATGTTTCACTACCGCAGCAACGTCATCCGCATAGTGATCCATATCATGCCCTTCCGATACTTGACTGGAACGACCATGGCCACGCCGATCGTGCGCAACAACGCGGAATCCTTGGTTTACGAAGAACAGCATCTGGGCATCCCAATCATCGCTAGACAGCGGCCAGCCATGATGGAAAAAGATGACTTTTCCATCTTTTGGTCCCCAGTCCTTGTAGAAAATGTCAACGCCATCGCTAGTGGTTACGTAACCCATATCAATTCTCCCATTCAGCAATTAGTCAAAGGGTGATGCTTTTCTCGGCCACGCGCAGGAAAGGCCGGTTCCGGACCTTGCACCCGAACGCGGATTTGCCTTCGGTCCTGCGTTGACCGTTTAGAAAGTATAGGTTTAAAGTTAACTTTAAGGTCAATAGGGGTTTTCGAACGGTATGAAGATTGGAGATTTGGCAAAGGCAACGGGGCTCTCACGCCCTCCTACATGGATTCACTCTGCCGTTGGCGTTCCCTGATGGAACCGCATCTGCCAATGGTCATCGTTCTCGCTCGACGATCGCAGCCAGATTGAAGAGCGGAAAGTATTGCGGGTCACGTTGCCGTCGGCACCGCGTTGAAAACTTCTGTAGGTTAGTAACACCACTCCTTCTGCAATAGTGGACAGCTTGAAATTTTCGGCATAAATAGGCGCCTGGCCAGTTTCTTCCTGCAATGCCGCAATGGTATGCCTTTTGTTGTAGCGCTTTCCCGAACGGCCGATCTCTTCAAAATCATCATGCAGCAGTTTTTCCACCGTAACCGAGTCGTTTCGCAGCAGTGGCTGATGCAACATCGTTTCCAGAGACTGGATTTTGGTTAACAACGCTGTGGAATGGCTCAAAGCGCCCTCCTTATTGGCACTGCCTGACAGGCCAACAAGGTTGGCCCGTGATAGACAGGTCTGAAAAATAGAGTGGGATTATCGCCTGCGCTCAGTGTTCGGCAGGCTGGCAGAACAAGAATTAGCGCGCCAACTCCACGCCATCCAGTTCGGAAATCGCGAGACAGTAAACCTCTGTGAGAGCATCCACGGTATAGGCGGTATTGGCCGGGATCATAAACATTTCATGGGACTGCAGGGTTTGGTCGCCGATCTTAAGCTCACCGGACAGGACCATCAGTTTGACCCAGCCCGGATGCAGGCGGGCTGACTGGTGACTGCCAGCATCAAGTTTCAACAGCGCCGTGTGCCCATGAGCCTCGCGTTTCAAAATATGGTAATACACCCCATCGTAAGGCATTTTATCGTAGTGCAATGACGCCAGTGTTCTTTTATGCATGATAGTTCCTCGTAACCTGTGAGTCGTTGTCTGCTCGGTTGCAACATCAAGAGGCAATAGGTTCCTCACTGACCTTTACTCTGCTCCCGAAAGCACATGTTCCGTCAACATCTTTGCAAACTGATTATACTGGCCACTGATGCACAATGCGGGCTGATATTCGCATCTTTATTCAGAGCCTGTTAATAAATATATAGAACCTATGGCTCAGACGCAAAAAACGAAGGGGAGTAAAAGAGGCTTTTTTGTCACAAAATACAATGTGCAGCGGCGCGGGGAAAGCATTCGCCCGCAGGATGCGGGCGAGTCAGGCTGGGGTTTATTTGCGGTAATCAGTCAATCCACAGCCTCAGCGGCGACGTAGCAGCAGGCCTGCCAACAGGCTCACGCCGGCAAAAATTGCTACCGTAGTGAGAGGTTTCTTCTTGACCAGATCGCTGACGCAGCTAACAGCATCGCCATATTTTTCTTGTAGTGTGCCGGCAACGTAGCGGGTAGATCCCTCAGCCTGCAAACGCTCATCGCCGGTAACATCACCGGCCACTTCCTGCGCCTTGCCTACCACTTTATCCATCACGCCGTTGATTTTATCGCTGTTCATTCTGCACTCCTGAGTGAGGTTTGTTTCGACGTTTGCATAGTGCAAATGCCTGCCTTGTCTCTCGATAGTAAGCCGTTGATGAACCGCTCATAAGGTCAATTTGCAGGGGATTGACCAGTGCATTTGCACCCTACTTTCCATTTTTAGATGACCGTTCACCGGCAAACAGCCCCCGCTCTCTGGCCCAGACGATGGCTTCGGCGCGGCTATGGACGTCGAGTTTGGAATAGACCGTCGCCACATGATTACGCACCGTATTCGGGGCAAGATTAAGGCGTGCGGCGATCTTTTTGTCCGGCAGCCCCTCGCAAATTAACCCCAATACGTCGCGTTCACGTGCGGTAAGATCGGTGAAGGAAAACCCCGCCAGGTTAGGCTTATTGATACTTTTCACATTGGCCAGTTTTTCGAGCAATGTCTGGCTAAACCAGGAAGCGTCTTGCATGACTTCCTCGATGGCAGCCACCAGATCAAGCTCAGAGCGTTTGCGTTCGGTAATGTCCATCAGTACCAGGAGATAACAACGGGCATCCTGAATGCTCACGGCATCCGCTGAAACCACGCAGTCGATGGTTTCATTGCTCTTTTTGCGTATTTTAAGGTCTTGATTCTCGACGTTACCGCTTTTTTCCAACGTGGCAAATAACCGCCGGCATTCCCCTTGCCCATCGATAACATTGATCTCTTCGACCGTCTTGCCGATTAACTCCTCGGCGGCGTATCCGGTGGTTTTTATAAAGGCCTCATTGATGTCCAGCACCCGCTGCTTGTCCGCGGTGCACACCAGCGTGGGCACCGGACTTAAACGAAAGGACTTGGCAAACCGCTCTTCACTCTCGCGCAGCGCCGACTCCGCCTTGCGACGGGGTTCGAGGTCGGTAAAAGTAAACAGCATGCAATCTTCTTCATTGATGTCCAGCGGCTGGCCGGCGACGATCACCAGCTTGGTTCCGCCGGCCGGCAGCTTCAGTTCGGCCTGCATCTGTGGAATGGTCGCCCCTTCACTCAGCAATTGCACCGCTTGTTCCTTGCGTTCCGCCTGTTCCAGCACGTCCAGCGCATACACCGAAGTGCCCATCACCTGATCGCGTGTATAGCCCGTCATATCGAGGAACCCCTGGTTGACCTTTATGTAGCGCAGGTCGCTCAGGCTGCAGATCACTGCCGGTGCCGGGTTGGCGTTGAACGTCTTTTCAAAACGCTGCTCGGCACTGGCCCACTCGGTGGCATCACTCAGGATCAAAACCAGCAATTCGGCTTGCCCTTTACTGTCGGTGATCACCAGGCTGCGTAAACGGTGAACCCACAGGTACTCCGATTCGCTGGCGGGCCGAACTTCGACCAGTACGTCGCTGAAGGTCTCGCCGTTGGCAGCCCGGTTAATCGGATACTGTTCCGGCGTCAAAGGGTGATTGTTGCGATAACGCAAGGCAAAGCGCTCAGCATATTCACCGCCATTGGCACCCAGCTCACTCAACTTGCTCAACCCATGCATGCTCAGCGCTGCCTCGTTAGCCCACAGAATGGTCTGGTCGACCTCGGCCAGGATCACCCCTTCCGACAACCCTGAGATGATCTGCTGTAGCTGGCTACGGTTAGTTTCGTTGGCAAGGATGGACTGACTCATGTTTTCTCCAAAAGACGAAGTGGCTTGGCCGCCTGACGGCGATCGAAGTGCCTGATAGTGGCGCTGTTCCCAACAGCATAGTGCGTAACAGGTGCATTCGCGGGGTGTGAATGCACTAGCTTTGTCGGTGCAAATGAACCGGGACGGTCAGTGGTGCCAAGCGGCAGACTGATTCTGTCGGCGCGGCCCTGTGCTGTGCGTACAACCACTTGTTTAGTCAATATAAGGAATAACAATGACCACTGTCTATGAATCCAATCGCTTTGCGTTTCACGTTTCATGGGGTTCGGTATTGGCCGGGAGTGCCATGGCGTTGGTGACCTATCTGATACTGAGCGTGCTGGGCACGGCCATCGGCGCTTCGGCCGTGGATCCGTTGCATGAGGGCAATCCTCTGAGTGGCTTTGGCACGGGCACCGGGATCTGGTTGTTTGTCACTACCCTGGTCTCGCTGGCGGCTGGTGCATTTGTCGCCGGCAGAACTTCGCCAAACCGTGGCGGTTTGCACGGTCTGCTGAGCTGGGCAGTGACCACATTACTGACGACCTGGCTGGTGATTTCTGTGGCGAGCGGCGTGGTCGGTCTGGCCGGTAGCGCCGTCGGCAAGGGGCTCTCTTTGGCCGGCAACGGTATTGCCGCCGCAGCGCCGGGCATTGGCGAAAACGTCAAACAGCAGTTAGACAAAAATGGCATCAGCCTGGACTGGGGTAATTTGGAAAACCAGTTAACCACCACCCTCAAGCAAAGCGGCAAGGCTGAGCTGGACCCGTCCAAGTTGGAACAAAAGAGCGATAGCGTCGCTGCGGATGGTAAGCAAACCGCTACTGATGCAGCCACTGACCCAACACAGGCGGCTGCAGAGCTCAAGCAATGGTTTGAACGCGTCAAGCAATCCGGTGAACCTGCCCTGAATGCGGCTGATAAGGATGCGCTGGTGAATATCGTCGCAGCCCGTACAGGCAAGAGCCGTGCAGAAGCGACCCAGATCGTAGACAACTATGCCCAGGCTTATCAGCAGGCGGTACAAAAGGTCGACCAGCTGAAGGCGCAGGCCGAGCAAAAAGCCCGCGAAGCGGCGGAAGTGGCGGCCAAACAGGTATCACGCGCGGCATGGGGTTCATTGCTGATCCTGCTGTTGGGCGCGGCGCTCAGTTTTGGCATCGGCCGCATCGCCATGTCAACCCGTCGTCCCCTGGCTGTAGGGTGATGAATAATGGATGTTTCAATGAATAGAAGGTTGTCAGGTATCTCATTGAACTATCGAAAAGTGGTGGGTGCTTCGGTCCCCGTACTGGTCATCGATTTCTTCAATGAAAAAAACGAGCGTTACACTCTGCGCTATAACTTGCCACCGGACACGCCGGAACGGACAGAGCGCCGCGTATCATTGCTGCTGCACCTGCTTCGTAAACAAAAGCCGATGGATATCGGTGACGCAACGTCATAAATCTTGTTGAATCCGCTCAACCCGCGCCTGCTGGCGTGGGTTGAGCCTTAATCACTCCCCCTCTGAATAATATCGTTTTTTCGTCGTCAGATTTATTTCACCCTTGCAGATGCCAGGGCAAAACAGAACGCCGTTCTTAAACCTATGTCGCGTCACTGACGCCGTTCATCGAACCGCAACGTCGGCAAGCAATGTCTCTGCGGCCAACTTACCCAGATTGTTGGAGGCCAACGGGCTGTCGCCGGTCAACAAACGACGGTCTTTGTGGACTTTCCCGGTGATGTCGCTGTTGAGGATCTTGACGCCCAGTTCGCGAAGGCGTTCACCGACCAGCCAGGGCATTGGGCCCGGAATATAACCGATATCGATATTGGCGCCGGTATCTAGCGAGTCCGGGAACACACAGATCTCGTAACCGCGATACAAGAAGTTTTCCTTGTCCTCACCCAAACCCGCCGCCAACAATCCGGCAGGCCCGTGGCACAGTGAAATCACGTAACGGTCGTTGTCATGCGCCCAGAACAGCGCTTTTTTCACGTCTTCGCTGAAGGGAATGTCGTTAAGTACCCCATGACCGCCCGGGATAAAGACACCGATATAATTACCCGCATCCAAATTCTTCACTACCTCAGTCAGCTTTTTCGGTTGCTTGAGCTGACGGCGATATTTTTCATAGGTGGCCTTGACCGCCGCATCCTCACCAGGGAATGCCCACATCTCAAGCTTTACCGGGTCGCCGGATGGCGTTGCAACGTCGATTTCGAACCCGGCAAGATCCATGTGGTGCATGGGCAATAACATCTCCACAGGATGGTTCCCGGTAGAGAAAAACTTTCCGTTTTGCATCATGAGATAGCGTTCCTGAGACGCAATCATCAACACCTTCCACTTGCCGCCTTTATATGGCGCAGGATAGTGGGCGCCGTCAAAATCCGTCTTTGCCGACGTGTATTTACTCAAAGAGTAAGGTGACGGAAAGAACGCATTTTCTTCAGCGGCATCAGGGGCAGGATTACGATCTTCGGATGGTAAGTTAGTCATGATGATCTCCTTATGTGCGATTTGCATTGCAGCTTTAGCTTAGGTAACTCAGCCTAAAGCCGCAATGAGGGATATTCCTCATTAGCTGCCCCTAACCCACGCGGCGCTTCACTTAACCAAAATCCCCCATTTCTTCATGCGTGAAAGCAACGTGGTGCGTTTCAGTCCCAGGCGCTGAGCGGCCCCGCGTGGGCCGGCAACCACGCCGTTGGTTTCCTTCAGCACCCTGATAATCTGCTGTCGCTCATCTTCCCCTGGCTGACTGGGCTCCGCTTTGGGAACCGGGAGCGCCATCGAAGGGACCGGGTATTGCAACTCAGGCAGTTGCAGGTTCAGCACCGTACCACGCGTCAGCAGTACCGCACGTTCGATGACGTTCTCAAGCTCGCGCACGTTTCCCGGCCAGGGCATTTGGCTCAGCAGGCGCAAGGTTTCCGCTGGGATACTGTCGATGGTACGTTTCATGCGGCGCGCAATTTTATAGGTCAGAAACTTCACTAACTGCGGGATGTCTTCCGGCCTCTCGCGCAATGGCGGAATAACGATCGGGAAGACGTTAAGCCGATAGAAGAGATCGCTGCGAAACTCGCGGTCGGCCACCATCTGTTGCAGATCCCGGTTGGTCGCGGCAATCAGGCGCACATCCACCGAAATCACCTTGTTACCGCCAACGCGCTCGAACTCCCTCTCCTGCAGTACCCGCAGCAGTTTCGGTTGCAGCTCTACGGGAATTTCGCCTACCTCATCCAGAAACAGCGTTCCCTTGTCCGCCAGTTCAAAACGCCCCATTCGTTGATTGGTCGCCCCGGTAAATGCCCCTTTTTCGTGACCAAACAGATCGCTTTCCAGCAACCCGGCCGGCATGACTGCGCAGTTCATTTTCACCATGCGCTGATCGCATCGTTCGCTGAGGTTGTGGATGGCACGGGCTATCAGCTCTTTACCGGTGCCGGTTTCGCCGAGGATCAGCACCGAACAGTCGCTTTTCGCTACCATTTCCACCTGTTTGAGCACGGCGGACATTACCACGCTGCGGCCGACAATCTCGCCGAAGTCCGGGTTATTGCCGTTAATCTGCTCGGTCAGATACAGGTTCTCATGCACCAGGCTCTCTTTGAGCCGGTTAATTTCCTGATAGGCCAGCGCGTTATCCACCGCAATCGCGATACGCTCGGCGATCTGCTGCAACACCCGCAGGTTGGCAGCGTTGAAGTTGTCCGGCTGACATTGCGCCAGCTTGAGTACGCCCAGGGTTTTGTTGCCGAAAACTAACGGCAGTACGCACAGCGTTTGAATTTGCTCATGCCAGAGATCGAACAGCTGGCGCTCATAGGCTGCCAGCCGGTCGGAATGCTTCAGATTCAACAGCAGCATTTCACCGCTTTGCATCACCTGTTCCGACAAGGTGCCCGCCAGCGCTACGCTGTACTGCTGACGCTCAACCACGTCCTCTTGCAAATAGTGGGTGGAATAAATGGTGACCTGTTCGGTTTTATCGACGCAAAGCACAATGCTGATCGCGTCGATTTTGAAGAAACGGTGAATTTCCTTTGAGATCTCACCGATCAAATCATCCAAATCGAGTTTCGACAGCACCGCGTTGGTCACGTCGACCAAAATACGATAATCATCTCGTTCATGGCGCAATTGCCGTTGACGGAGTTCCGCCTCCTCCCGCAGCTGGAGCTGCTCTGCCGCCAATGCCACCAACTCCATCAGTGTCTGCAACTGCACCAGGCTGGCGTCGGCGAACGGCGCAGAGTGACAACGTAACACTTCACAACCGCCTATCAGGGTACCGCCTGCATGCAGCGGCATCAGGCAATACTGATTAAAGGGTAAATACAGCGCCAGAGCCCCGATTTGCGGATAGCGCGCGTGCAGATCATCGCTCTGCCAGCGCTGTGGCAGCGGGCTTTGTCGCAGCCGACTTACCGGGCCATTTGCCAGCAGGGTCTCATCCTGATAGCTCACCGGCTGTCGATGCGCATCCAGGCCATAAAAGCTGACTCGTTCGCTGTCAGGGTCAAACAGCACCAGCGTGACCTGATCCGCCAATTGCAGGCGTTGCAGTATCTGACGCAGTTGCAGCAACAGATCGGTGAAACTGCGCTGGCTCAGCAGCGTGCGGGTAATTTCCAGTAGTTCTTGTTTTTCTAATTGTGCATTCGACATTGTTTATCACTTGCCTGAGTCGCGATGAAGATTTGTGAGTCACATCGCAAAGTGTAACGCTGGGCCGCGACGTTCTCCCCCGACGGGATCAACAAATCCGCGGCAAAGGCTCGGCATGCGGCAAATCCAACAGGCGGCTGATGCCATAAGCACCCTGCAGCCTTACCTGTCGCCCCTCCGTCACTGTGCCAATCAGCGCCGCATCCGCGCCCAATGGGTGAGCACGCAAGGCACAGAGCACGTTCTGTGCGGCTTGCGGTGCGGCCACGACCACCAGTTTTCCCTCGTTGGCAAAATTAATGGCGTCCAACCCCAGCAATTCACAAATGCCACGCACTGCCGGGGCGATCGGCAACAGGCTTTCTTGCACCTCGATGCCCACGCCGGCCGCACGGGAGAACTCATGCAAAATGGCATTCACCCCGCCACGGGTCGCATCACGCATCGCCCGCACACCGTCAATGGCACGTAATGGCTCAATTAACGGCGTTAACACCGCACAGTCGCTGATCACGTCCAGAGACATACCCAACTTTTCGCGCAGGTTGAGAATAGTTGCCCCGTGATCCCCGAGGGTGCCGCTGACAATCACGGCATCGCCGACGCGGATATTTTGCGCCGCCCAGTTCAGACCGGACGGGATCACCCCGATACCGGCGGTATTGATAAACACTTTGTCGGCTGCGCCACGCTGCACTACCTTGGTATCCCCGGTGGCAATGCGAATACCGGCCTGCTGCGCGGTGGCGGCCATCGAGGCGACCACGCGTTGTAACTCGGGCAGCGGCAAGCCTTCTTCGAGAATAAAGCCGCAGGAAAGATAGCGCGGCAACGCGCCGCTCACCGCCAGATCGTTGGCCGTACCGCAGATGGCCAGCTTGCCTATGTCTCCGCCCGGAAAGAAAATCGGGTCAATCACGTAACTGTCGGTGGTAAACGCCAGCCGATCGCCCTGCTGCGTTAACTCGGCCAAATCCAACCGGGCCTGATCTTCACGCTGATCCAACTGCGGGTTGGCAAAGGCCGGCAGGAAAAGATCGTCCAGCAATTGCTGCATGGCAGCACCACCGCTGCCATGAGCCATAGTAATCACGTTATTCATGCCGGCGTCTCTTCTGTTTCACGGCGATATTGATACCAGGCGGCGCAGGCCCCTTCGGACGAGACCATCAGCGCGCCAAATGCGTTTTGTGGCGTACAACCGCGACCAAACAGCGGACAGTCGCGCGGTTTGCATCGCCCGGTGAGCACGTCTCCGCAGCGGGATCGCGGATCGTCAGCCACTTGCCGCCGCTGCGGACGAAAACGACGTTCGGCATCAAAAGCCTGGTAGCCTGGCGTGAGGGCAATGCCTGAGTCGGCAATGGTGCCCAGCCCGCGCCATTCGCTGCCGCCTCCCAGGACAAAAACTTCGCTCATCGCCTGCTGTGCCAGCCGGTTGCCCTGTTCCGGTACCACCCGCCGGTATTGATTTTCGGTTTGGCTTTGTCGGCCAAGAAACTGCTCGACCAGCATCAGCACCCCTTGCAAGATATCCAGTGGCTCAAAGCCGGTCACCACCAGGGGTTTGTGGTATTGCCTGCTGATAAAATGATAGGGCTCGGTGCCTATCACCATGCTGACGTGGCCGGGTGCCAGAAAACCGTCAATGCGTACATCCGGCTGTTGCAGCAGGCTGCGCAAGGTGGGGATCAGGCTGATGTGCTGACAAAATACGCTGAAGTTGCCCAGGCCTTCCTGCCGCGCCTGTTGCAGGGTAATCGCCGTGACCGGCATGGTGGTTTCAAAACCCAACGCGAAGAACACCACCTGCCGTTGCGGATTTTGTCGCGCCAGCATCAGGGCATCCAGCGGTGAGTAGACCACGCGAACGTCGGCCCCGCGCTCGCGCGCCTGCAGTAAAGACCCCTGCTGTCCTGGCACCCGCAGCGCATCGCCGAAGGTGCAAAAAATCACTTCGGGGTGCCCGGCGATTTCGCAGCAGGCGTCGATGCGCCCCATAGGTAAAACGCAAACCGGGCAGCCGGGGCCATGAATGAATTCGATTTGCGCCGGCAGCAGCTTGTCCAGGCCAAAGCGGAATATCGCATGGGTATGGCCACCACACACCTCCATGATTTGCAGCGGTCGTTCGGCGGTAAACGGCAACTGTGCGGCGCGGTGCCAGATATGTTGCAGCAGTTTCTTTACCCGCTGCGGATCGCGAAATTCATCTACGTAATCCATGGTTATCCTCCCCCGCCAAAAACAGCGCCACGTCCTGTTCCACTTCCCCCATCGCCTGCAGTGCTGCCAGCATATCCTCGGCCTCTTGTTGATCGAGGCGGCTCATCGCAAAGCCCACGTGAATCAATACCCAACACCCCAGCATCGCTTCTTTGGGTTCACCCTCCCGGCAAACCAATGCGATATTCACTTCTCGCTGCACGCCGCAGACGTCGGCCCAGGCGTGCTGAGGCTGGTGTTGATCCAACGCCACGATCTGCCCGGGGATCCCTATGCACATAGCTGCCGCTCCAGCCAGGCCAACCACTGATCCATCCCTTCCCCCTGAGTCGCAGAAAGGGTAATTATCTCGATGTCGGGATTAACCTGACGGGCATTGGCGATACAGGCGGCCAGATCAAACTTCAAGTACGGCAGCAGATCGACCTTGTTCAGCAGCATCAGACGTGCGGCGGCGAACATATGCGGGTACTTGAGGGGCTTGTCTTCCCCTTCGGTGACCGACAGCACCGCCACCTTGTGCCGCTCCCCCAGATCGAAGCTGGCTGGGCAAACCAGGTTGCCGACATTTTCGATAAACAGCAGGCTGCTGGGCTTGAGCTCCAGACGCTGGGCGGCTTCGTGAACCATTTGCGCATCCAGGTGACAGCCTTTGCCGGTATTGACCTGGATCGCCGGCACGCCGGTGGCGCGGATACGTTCGGCATCGTTGGTGGTTTGCTGGTCTCCTTCCACCACCGCGCACTCACGCATCCCGCGCAGCCGCAGCAGGGTTTCGGTCAGCAAGGTGGTTTTGCCAGAACCGGGGCTGGAAACCAAATTCAACGCCAGGATGTGTTGCTCGGCAAAATACTGGCGATTACGTTCGGCCAGACGATCGTTTTTATCCAACACCCGGGTTTCTATTTCCAGCATTCGCCGCTGGCTGATGCCCGGCGCATGGGTGCCCGCCAATCCCAGTCCATAATGCAGGTCCCCCTGCAGAGGCCGCTGCGGGCGAAACGGTACCTTTGCTTGCCCTTCAATCGTCATTTCCCCATGGGCACAACCGCAAGTGCTGCACATGTTCTTTCTCCTTTCAGTTATTCAATTTCCAGACGTTTTATTTGCAACCCATCATCGGCCTGCACCCGCAGGTTTCTTCCGGCGCAGTGCGGGCAGACCAAAACCTGCGGGATTAACAGCTCGACGTCAGCCTGGCAGTCATAACACCAGGACAAGGCGCGTTGTTCAGTCAGATGCAGCTCACAGCCTTCGGCCAGGGTGTCGCGACATACCATGTCAAAACAGAACCGCAGCGATTCCGCCTCCACGCAGGAAAATGCGCCAATTTCGAACCACACCGCGGTAATACGTTTCGCACGATGTTGACGAGCCTGTTGCTGCATTATTTCCATCGCATGTTGGCACAAGGTTATTTCGTGCATCCGGCCTCCACTCAGGGTGATAAAACGTTTCGTCACCTTGCGTTGCAAATATGGTGCCAAAACCCATTCGGCATATTTGTCGAGTGTCATGACGTCGACAGTAATTAGCTGGCAGACCACAATCCAATTTAAAGATTAATTCCAGTCCTGATGATTGAATTGAAAGGAAATAATGAAAATCACCAGAGACTGGCACGCTTTATGCTTTAAGTCGTTCACCCGAAGCGATTCGACAATGACCATCAATTTTGAGTGACGACAATGAGTACTATCAGTGAAGTAACCAGCCAGGCCGATTATATCGCCAACAAAAGCAACCGCCTGATGGCGCAGTGGCAAACCTACCACAGCACCTTAATCAAAGCGGTTACCACCACTAAAAAGAAGATTAATCATCAGTTTACTTACGGTCAGGACGATGATCTGCGTTTTGTACTGTTCAACCACTTCACGGTGAGCATTCAATTAAGTGAGGGGTTTTACAGCCGTGATATCTGCTATCGCATTAATTTGGCATCGCCGCATGAAGCCGAGAATTTCGCCCCCTTCGCCCATGCCTCGCTGGATGAAGACGGCAATATTGACGGTGTAATAAACAATCGCGATATGCCGGCGGTATTTGAACATTATCTGGATAAGATCGCCGTTATTTACCAATGCCTGTTTGATTCGCTGCATGACGGCCACGCCATTCATGACGCACTGAAAAAAATAACCCTGTCCGTCTGACTGTCGGCGTTACTCACTGACAGAAAACTGTCGAAACGTCATTTTTTACTGACGATTTCGTCATAAATGACGAAGCAAGGAGTGTGCATGAACCGCTTTATTATTGCGGACCCCAAATTGTGTATTGGCTGCAATACCTGCATGGCCAGTTGTTCTGCGGAACATCGGCAACGGGGTTTGCAGGCATTACCCCGCTTGCAGGTGATTCGTAACGCCCGCGATTCGGCACCGGTGATGTGCCATCAATGTGAGGATGCGCCCTGCGCGCAGGTCTGTCCGGTAAACGCCATTCGCCATCAGGATGATGCCATCGTCCTGAACGAGAGCCTGTGCGTCAGTTGCAAACTCTGCGGTATTGCTTGCCCGTTCGGCGCCATAGGCTTCGGCGGCAGTACCCCGTTAGCGATCCCCTCAGACTGCAACACACCGCTGGCCCTGCCTGCCGCCAAAGCGCCGCGGCCGATCGGCGCCTTCCTGGATTGTGTGCCCGGTGTCCGCGCCGTGGCGGTCAAGTGCGACCTTTGCGCTTTCACCCCCTTAGGCCCGGCCTGTATCCGTACCTGTCCTACCCAGGCCATTCGCTTGGTCAGCGACCACGACGTGCGTAACGCCAGCGAACAGAAAAGGCGCAACGCCATGCAGGCGCTCAGCGCCGAGCTGCCGTTCGCTACCGCCCCAGAATCCCGCAAGGAGCCGAATTGATGTTTTACCCCATTGCGCCCGACCCATTGTCGTTGCTGACTCTGGCATTCGTCGGGTATCTCCTGTTCGCGTTGCTGAGCTGGCTGCTGGCCCCCTGGCCGCGTGTCAATGCCTTGCTGGGTGGCGGCACCTTGCTGTGTGCCATCGCCACCTTGTTGGCCGCCGGACAACTGCTGTTAGCACCGTTGCACAGCGCCCGTTTGCCCTGGTTGCGTTATGCGGTGGAAATCAGCGGCATTAATGCGTTGTTATTGCTGGTGATGGCTTTGTGTGGGATCTGCGCCGCGCTGTATCACATCGGAAGCGTCGCGAAGCTGAACGCCAGTGCAGGTGGCCGGTTGGGCGGGCTGATCAATCTGATGCTGGCAGCGCTCGGCGCCGCCGCGATCGCCGATAATGCACTGGCCTTGCTGTTGCTGTTAGAACTGGCGGCGCTGTGCGGCTATTTCTTGATTGTCCACGCCCCGAACGCGAAAAGTCTGCGGGCCGGGCACAGCCAGTTTTTGCTGATGCGCCTGGGCACCCTGCTGTTGGTTATCGCTTTCGCACTGATTTATACCCACAGCCACAGCCTGCAATTCAGCGTGATCCGCGCTACGCCATTACCGGATGCACTGCGTAACGGCGTCTTCCTGCTGGCGTTGGCCGGGTTTGGCATTTTTGCCGGGGTGATGCCGCTGCATGCCTGGGTGCCTCAGTCCCACAGCAGCGCGCCGGCCTCTGCCGCCACGTTGTTTTCCGGCGCACTGATGAAGGTCGGCCTGCTGGGGATCCTGAAGATAGGACTGGATCTGCTGGGTACGCCCCCGCTGTGGTGGGGATTGCTGGTCCTGCTGCTGGCCGCCGGCACCGCATTTTTTGGCGGGTTGTATGCGCTGATGGAGCACGATCTGCGGCGCTTGCTGGCTTACCACACGCTGGAGAATATCGGCATCATCCTGCTGGGCATTGGCGGTGCCATGGTCGGTATGGCGCTGCAACAGCCATTACTGACGGCGTTCGCCCTGATCGGCGGCCTGTTCCATTTGTTGAACCACAGCCTGTTCAAAAGCGCATTGCTGTTGGCCGCGGGTACCATCGAACAACAAACCGGGCTGAAGGACATGGAGAAAATGGGCGGGCTGGCACGGCTGATGCCCTGGACCGCCATTTCTCTGCTGATCGGCCTGGTGGCCATGGCCGCACTGCCGCCATTGAACGGTTTCGCCAGTGAATGGCTGATCTATCAGGGACTGTTCCATTTCAGTGCGGCCCCTGGCTTTATTGGCCATCTGTTCGGGCCGTTGCTGGCGGTGGCGCTGGCCCTGACCGGTGCGCTGGCAGTGATGTGCGTCAGCAAGGTGTTTGGCGTCGCCTGTTTGGGAGCCCCACGCTGCGCTGCGGCGGCCCAGGCTGTGCAGGCTAACCTCTGCCTGACGCTGAGCCATGCGCTGCCCGCGTTGCTGTGTCTGGTTTGCGGCCTGGGTGCGCCCTGGATCATCCCGCTGTTTGCCCGGCTGATCGGCATGACGTCCGAACAATCCCTCTCCGTTTCCGACACTTTGGTTTCTACCCCGTTGATCGCCATTTTGTTACTGGCAATGCCGCTGCTGCCGCTATTGATTGCTGCACGTTATCAGACCCTTCGTCAACCTCGCCGGGTACAGGGTAGCGCCTGGACCTGCGGATATGGTCATGAGGAGGCGATGGTGATCACCGCCACCGGTTTTGCCCAACCACTTCGGGTGATGTTCGCCCCGCTCTATCAACTGCGCCGCTGGCTGCCGGGATCCTTGATCAACCTGTTACATTGTAACGCCTTCGTTGCCTTCTGCCGCGGCCTGGCCGCAGTGGAGCTTGCGGTGCTGTTGGTGGTGGCTTTTGCCTGAGGAGATGACAATGACCTATCCCAATGTGTTACTCGGTCTGGCGCAGGCCTTGCTGTTACTGGCCGTCGCCCCACTGTTTGCCGGTGTCAGCCGCGTGCTGCGCGCGCGGATGCATAACCGTCGCGGCCCCGGAGTGCTGCAGGAATACCGCGATATCGCCAAATTGTTGAAGCGTCAGAATGTGGCACCGGCGGCTTCCGGTCTGGCCTTTCACGCCATGCCGTACTTGCTGACCGGCACCCTGCTGACCATCGCCTGTGCGTTGCCCATGTTGACTGTCGCCTCGCCGCTGCCTGCCATCGGTGATGTGATCACCCTGATCTATCTGTTCGCCGTGGTGCGCTTTGTTTTCGCCATTGCCGGTCTGGACACCGGCAGTCCCTTTACTGCCATAGGCGCCAGCCGCGAAGCGGTGTTGGGCATTCTGGTCGAACCCATCCTGCTGTTGGGGCTGTGGGTGACCGCCCTGGTGGCCGGTTCGACTCAGTTGAGCGCCATGGTGCAGAGCCTGCTGGCGTTGCCACACCCCGCTTGGTTGCCGCTGCTGTTGGCCGCACTGGCCTGTGCGTTCGCCACCTATATCGAGATGGGCAAACTGCCTTTTGACCTGGCGGAGGCCGAGCAAGAGCTGCAGGAAGGGCCACTGACGGAATATTCCGGTGCCGAGCTCGGCATTCTGAAATGGGGCATCAGCCTCAAACAATTGGTGGTGCTGCAGCTGTTCCTCGGCGTGTTTCTGCCCTGGGGGCAAGCGGCACAATTCACCGTCCTTCACCTGTCGGCGGCGCTGGTCCTGGCGCTGCTCAAGCTGCTGTGCGCGCTGACGCTGATCGCGATTATCGAAAATAGCGTGGCACGTTTGCGCTTCCTGAAAACGGCCCGTACCACCTGGGCCGGTTTTGGACTGGCTTTTCTGGCGCTGGTTTCCTGGCTGGTCGTCGGCTGAATAATGACAAAGGCAATCAATAATGACTAACGAACATCAAGGCCAGCACTATCTGGCGGCGTTGCAGCAACAATTCCCTGCGGCCATGCTGGCAGCCGAATGGCAAACCGCCGATCAGTTGACGGTCACCGTCAAGCTCAATTCGCTGCCGGACGTGGTGGAATGGCTGTATTACCAGCAAGGCGGTTGGTTATCGGTGCTGTTTGGCAACGACGAGCGCACGCTGTGCGGCCATTACGCGCTGTATTACGTTCTGTCGATGGAGCAAGGCACCAAATGCTGGATCACGGTGCGCGCCGAAGTGGATGCCCAAACGCTGGAGTTCCCTTCCGTCACGCCGCGCGTGCCCGCCGCCGTTTGGGGCGAACGCGAAGTGCGTGACATGTACGGTCTGCGCCCGGTGGGATTGCCGGATGAGCGGCGGCTGGTGCTACCTGACGACTGGCCGGACGATCTTTACCCGCTACGCAAAGACGCGATGGACTATCGTCAACGCCCCGCACCCACCACCGATGTGGAAACCTATCCGTTCGAGAGCCTGGCCGGAGCCAAAGCCAATGTGGTGCCGATTGGCCCGTTGCACATCACCTCGGACGAACCCGGGCACTTTCGCCTGTTTGTCGATGGAGAAGACATCATCGACGCCGACTACCGCTTGTTCTACGTGCACCGCGGGATGGAAAAACTGGCCGAAACCCGTATGGGCTATAACGAAGTCACCTTTCTGTCGGACCGGGTGTGCGGCATTTGCGGCTTTACCCACAGCGTGGCCTACACCAGCTCGGTCGAAAATGCGATGGGCATTCAGGTGCCGGAACGCGCCCAGATGATCCGCTCGATCCTGCTGGAGGTGGAGCGCCTGCACAGCCACCTGTTGAATCTTGGTCTGGCCTGCCATTTCGTCGGCTTCGATTCCGGTTTTATGCAGTTCTTCCGCGTACGCGAGCAGTCGATGAAGATGGCAGAAATACTGACCGGCGCGCGCAAAACCTATGGTTTGAACCTGATTGGCGGTATCCGCCGAGATATTTTGAAAGAGGACATGCTGCAAACCCTGAAGCTGGCCGCGCAAATGCGCAGCGAACTGGTGGACCTGGTCGATATCTTGCTCAGTACGCCCAACACCGAACAACGCAGCGTCGGGGTTGGGCGTCTCGAGCCCCAGGTGGCCCGCGATTACAGCAACGTGGGGCCGATGATCCGCGGCAGCGGCCACCGTCGCGATACCCGCATCGACCATCCGTTTGCCGGCTACGCCAAACTGCCGGTGGAGTTATGCGTGGAAAGCGGCTGCGACGTCTATTCCCGCCTCAAGGTGCGTATTCACGAAGTGTTCAACTCGCTCGGCATCATCGAGTTCGGTTTGCAAAGCTTGCCGGGCGGACCGCTGGCGGTGGACGGCTTCACCTATATTCCGCACCGCTTTGCCCTGGGCTTTGCCGAAGCGCCGCGCGGCGATGATATCCACTGGAGCATGACCGGCGACAACCAGAAACTGTTCCGTTGGCGCTGCCGTGCCGCCACCTATGCCAATTGGCCCACCCTGCGTTACATGCTGCGCGGCAATACGGTATCCGACGCCCCGCTGATTATCGGCAGTCTCGATCCCTGCTACTCCTGCACCGATCGCATGACCATCGTCGACGTACGCAAGCGCCAGTCCATCATCGTGCCGTACAAAGAGATCGAACGTTACGGCATCGAGCGGAAAAACAAGCCGTTCTAACCGGAGCCCATCATGCTGAAACTGATTAAAAAAGTGCTGAAGACCGGCCCGGCCACTGTCGCCTATCCGGCCCAGCCGTTGGCCATTGATCCGAACTTTCGCGGCAAGCCCGAATACAGCCCACAGCAGTGCATAGCCTGTGGTGCCTGTGCCAACGCCTGTCCGTCCAACGCGTTGAGCATGACCCCCGATCTCAACAGCGGCACCTTGCGCTGGCAGCTGTTTCTTGGCCGCTGCATCTTTTGCGCCCGCTGCGAGGAAGTGTGCCCAACCACCGCCATTCGGCTTTCGCAGCAGTTCGAACTGGCAGTGTGGCGTAAAGAGGATCTGTACGAACAAGCCGACTTCGCCATTTGTCATTGCCGACAGTGCGGCAAACCCTATGCGGCGCAAAAGGAAATTGATTATGCGATGGCGTTGCTCGGGTTGAGCAGCTCGGAGGCGGCAACCCGCCGTGCGCAGTTTGAAACCTGCCCGGCCTGCAAACAGCAGCAGAATCTGACCCAGGCCGATCGCATTGATATCGGCCGCCATTTGACCCGGGAGGTCATCTCATGAATTCGCCATTGATTGGACCACGTGATGAAAATGGCCTGCCGGTGCCAATCACCCTCGACGACAGCATCGCCAAGCTGAAAACCACCCTGCTGCAGGATATCCGCCGCTCGGCCTATGTCTATCGGGTGGACTGCGGCGGCTGTAATGGTTGCGAAATTGAGATTTTCGCTGCCATTTCACCGCTGTTCGACGCGGAACGTTTCGGCATCAAAGTGGTTCCTTCCCCCAGACATGCCGATATTTTGTTGTTCACCGGTGCAGTGACCCGCGCCATGCGCATTCCGGCGATCCGCGCCTGGCAGGCCTCACCCGATCCTAAAATCAGCATCTCCTACGGTGCCTGTGGCAACAGCGGCGGTATCTTCCACGATCTTTACTGCGTGTGGGGCGGCACCGATCGCATCGTTCCGGTCGATGTCTATATTCCCGGCTGCCCGCCGACGCCGGCGGCGACCATTTACGGTTTCGCCATGGCGCTGGGCCTGCTGGATCAGAAAATCAAAGGCCACCAGCATGATGAAACCCACGGTGAAGCTACGCGCCTGTTGCACCCGCAACTGCCCCAGCCGCTGCGAGTGCTGCTGGATCGCGAAGCCCGGCGTATGGCCGGTTACCGCTACGGTCGCCAAATCGCCGACCAGTTCATGCAACTGCTGGCAGCAGAGACACCAGAACCGGTCGAACAGCGCATCGCCGCTTATCTGCTCCAGCAAGATGACCTGCGCCTGAATGAAATTGTCGGCAACCTGCAGGGCATTTATCAACGGGTGCTGCGTGGGGAGCTGCGGCTATGACCGATTCCCAAGGACAGGTGGTGTTTTACTCCCTTAGCCGCAAGTTTGTGCAGGAGAAAAAGGCCCCGCCGAAGGCCCAGGAGGTGATCTATTACAGCCTGGCGATCGGCCATCATCTGGGGGTGATCGACTGCCTGGAAGCCAAACTCAGCTGCCCGCTGGCGGGGTTTCGCGCCTGGATAGCGCAGTTGCCTGCGGGCAGCACCGCACGGCGCAAACTGGAAGGGGTCGATCGGTTTGGCGAAATCTGTATCGACAACAGCCATACCCACCTGTTGGCCACGGCGTTGAGCCACGCGGCGCCGCGTATGAACACTGAACAGCAAAGCTGGAGCCAACAGCTGATCGCCCTGCTTCAATCGATTGAAAACGAACCCGCCATTTACCTGATGGTCCGGAGGCATGATGACTGACGTTTTATTGTGTGTGGGCAACTGCATGATGGGAGATGACGGTGCCGGGCCGCTGCTGGCTGAACTCTGTGCCGGTCATCCCCCCGCGGGTTGGCAGGTGATTGACGGCGGCGCGGCACCGGAAAATGACATCGGGCATATCCGCGAGCTACGCCCTGATCGCCTGGTGATCGTCGACGCCACCGACATGGGGCTCGCGCCGGGTGAAACACGGGTGATCGACGAAAAAGACATTGCCGCCATGTTCATCATGACGACGCATAACCTGCCGCTTAACTTTCTGATCGACCAACTGCGCGAAGACATAGCGGAAATTACCTTTATCGGCATTCAGCCCGAAGTGGTGGCGTTTTATTACCCGATCAGCGCGGCGGTGAAACAGGCGGTGACGGTGCTCCATCAACGCTTGCTTCACTGGGATGACAATGGCGGTTATCCGCAGCTGGAGGTGACGAATGTCTGACGCGGCATCGTCATTTCTGTCGACCTGCTGTCGACCCCGGGGCCATAAAAAGATAACCCTCTGCTTTTTAAGCATTTTCAATATTGGCATGTTTTATGCCTAACCAGAGCCACGACCTCTCTTTTGCCATACCCGGATGAAGGGTAACCCAGGAGTTATTGATGAACCGGTTTATCATCGCCGATCCCAAAAAATGCATCGGCTGCCGTACCTGTGAAATTGCCTGCGTGATGGCGCACAGCGAAAGCCAGGATATTTCGGCGTTGAACGCCACCAGCTTTGCCCCGCGCCTGCATGTGATTAAAGGCGTCAACGTTAGCACCGCCGTGCTTTGCCGCCAGTGCGAGGACGCCCCCTGCTCCAACGTCTGTCCGAACGGTGCCATCAGTCGCACCAACGGCATGGTCCTGGTGATGCAGGAACGCTGCATCGGCTGCAAAACCTGCGTCGTGGCCTGTCCCTATGGCGCCATGGAAGTGATCACCCGTCCGGTGGTCCGCCAGAATGGCGCCATGATGAGCGCCACCACCGAGAAAGCCGAAGCCCATAAATGTGACCTGTGCATCGGTCGCGACAGCGGCCCGGCCTGCATGGAAACCTGCCCAACCAATGCGTTGCACTGCGTCGATCGCAACATGCTGCAGGAAATGAACGCCGAGAAGCGCCGCCGCGCCGCGCTCGACACAATGTCGTCACTGTTTTAGGAACTGAACCGATGAAAAAAATCACAACCGTCTGCCCTTACTGCGGTGCAGGCTGCAAAATGAAACTGGTGGTCGATAACGGCAAAATCATTCGCGCCGAGGCGGCTGACGGCGTGACCAATCAGGGTGAACTGTGTCTGAAAGGCTATTACGGCTGGGACTTCCTGAACGACACCAAACTGCTGACCCCGCGCCTGAGCCAGCCGCTGATTCGGCGGCAGAAAGGCGGCAAGTTTGAGGCCGTCAGTTGGGATGAAGCGATCAGCTATACCGCACAGCGGCTGCAGCAGATTAAAGACCAGCACGGTGCCAGCGCCATCATGCACACCGGTTCCTCTCGCGGGACCGGCAATGAAACCAACTATGTGATGCAGAAGTTCGCCCGCGCGGTGATCGGCACCAATAACGTCGACTGCTGTGCCCGCGTCTGCCACGGGCCTTCGGTCGCGGGTTTGCAGGCCACGCTCGGTAACGGTGCCATGAGTAACTCGATTGGCGATATCGAAAACTCCAAGTGTCTGCTGATCATCGGTTACAACTGTGCCGACTCGCACCCCATCGTGGCGCGCCGGGTGCTGAAGGCTAAAGAGAAAGGCGCGCAGATCGTCGTGTGCGACCCGCGCCGGATAGAAACTGCACGTATTGCCGACCAGCATCTGCAGATCAAGAACGGCTGCAACATGGCGCTGGTGAATGCGTTCGCCTACGTGCTGATTGAAGAGAATCTTTATGACCGCGATTACGTGGCCAAATACACCGAGGGATTCGAGGCCTACCGGCAGCAACTGGCGGATTATGCGCCAGAAGCGGTGGAACACCTGACCGGCGTGACCGCACAGCAGATCCGCCAGGCCATGCGCACCTATGCCAGCGCCCCTTCGGCCACCATCATGTGGGGCATGGGCGTGACCCAATTCGGCCAGGCGGTTGACGTGGTCAAAGGCCTCGCCAGTTTGGCGCTGCTCACCGGCAATTTGGGTCGCGCCAACGTGGGTGTCGGCCCGGTACGCGGGCAGAACAACGTACAGGGTGCCTGCGATATGGGCGTGCTGCCCAATGAATTCCCTGGCTATCAAGCGGTTACCGATGCGGCCGTGCGCGCCAAATTCGCCGCAGCCTGGGGAATCGACGCCACAAAAATGGATCCCAACGTCGGCTATCGCATCACCGAAATCCCGCACCTGGTGCATGAAGGCAAAGTGAAAGCCTACTACATCATGGGGGAAGATCCCTTGCAGACCGAGGCCGATCTGAGCCTGGTGCGCAGCGCGTTCGAAGCGCTGGAATTTGTGGTGGTGCAAGACATCTTTATGACCAAAACCGCCGAACAGGCGGATGTGATCTTGCCTGCCACCTCCTGGGGCGAACATGGCGGCGTTTTCTCCTGCGCCGATCGCGGGTTCCAGCGTTTCGAAAAAGCCATTGAGCCGCAGTACAACGTCAAGCGCGACTGGGAAATCATCAGCCTGTTGGCCAGCGAAATGGGCTATCCGATGCACTATGAGGATAACCAGCAGATCTGGGACGAAATGCGTGAACTCTGCCCGCTGTTTTACGGCGCCACTTACGAAAAAATGGGCGAGCTCGGTCACGTGCAATGGCCATGCACTTCGCTGGAAAGCCAGGGGACGCCGTACCTGTATCAGGGTAACCAGTTCACAACGCCGTCCGGTAAAGGTCAACTGTTCGCCACCACCTGGCGTGCGCCGGCCGAGATCCCGGATGCAGATTACCCACTGGTGCTCTGTACCGTGCGTGAGGTTGGGCATTACTCCTGTCGTTCGATGACCGGCAACTGTGCCGCCTTGCAAACGCTGGCGGATGAGCCCGGCTTCGTGCAGATCAACCCTCAGGATGCCGCCGCGTTGGGCATTGCCGACCAGCAACTGGTGTGGGTTGCCTCTCGCCGCGGCAAAGTGATCAGCCGAGCCAACTATAACGAGCGTATTAACCTGGGTGCGGTGTATATGACCTACCAGTGGTGGATTGGCGCCTGTAACGAACTGACGCAGGAAAACCTGGATCCGATCTCCAAAACGCCGGAAACCAAATACTGTGCGGTAAAACTGGCGGCGATTACCGACCAGCACTGGGCGGAGAACTATGCGCAGCAAAGCTACAGCGATATGAAAGCTCGCCTGCGCCGCGCCGCAGAAGACGTGATGTAATCCCGTCATACTTGAAGCTGCATCTGTGTTGGCTGCAAGCGCTCACCCCAGTCACTTACTTAAGTAAGCTCCTGGGGATCCCCGCTCTTGCCGCCTTGATGCAACTCCAATTATTTAGGGAATACCAGGGAATAAATTGACAGGAGGCTACGCAGGGTTGTGCCTCCTGATAATTTATAAAAACCCAAAGAGGATAATAAACCATGTCCTATCCGGGGCTGCTGCTGCGTATCAGCGGCAAAGTACAGGGCGTCGGCTTTCGGCCTTTTGTTTGGCAACTGGCCAACCAGCTCAATCTACGTGGCGAAGTCTGGAACGACAGCGCCGGGGTGGAGATTCGGCTGGTGAACCCTGTCGACCTTGAGCTGTTGCTGCATCTGTTGTGCCAGCAGGCGCCACCGTTGGCGCAGATCGACAACATTCAGCAACGGCCCTTTACCTGGCTGAAAAAGCCCGATGATTTTCGCATCCGCGCCAGCCAACGCGGTGCTATGACGACCCAGATTGTTCCCGATGCCGCGACCTGCCCAAAATGTCTGCAGGAAATGAACGATCCGCAGGATCGGCGTTACCGCTACCCTTTTATCAACTGCACGCACTGCGGCCCACGCTTCACCATTATTCGTGCCATGCCTTACGATCGCCCGGCAACCAGCATGGCACCGTTCCCGCTCTGTTCGCCCTGCGCCCAAGAGTACCGTTCGGCGCACGATCGGCGCTTTCATGCCCAACCGGTCGCCTGTAGCGACTGCGGCCCTCGGTTGTTCAGTTTCACCGTTGAGGGACAACCGCAGCATCAGGGGGAAGAAGCTCTGCAGCAGGCGGTAGCCGCATTAGCTGCCGGGCAGATTGTGGCCATCAAAGGGCTGGGCGGTTTTCACCTGGCTTGCGATGCTACCCAGACGGAGGCCGTACAACGCCTGCGGCTTCGCAAACGGCGTCCCGGCAAACCTCTGGCGGTGATGCTGCCGAATATCGACTGGCTGACGTGCTGCACCCGTGGTATTGATCTGGCGCGCGCACAGGCTTTGCTGGCGTCCGCTGCAGCGCCTATCGTGCTGGTGCCCCACTCGTCCCACTCGCCGCTGTCTGAGGCTATCGCCCCGCAGTTGAACGAAGTGGGCCTGATGTTACCCGCCAATCCCCTTCACCATTTACTGATGCAGGAGATACAACGGCCCCTGGTGATGACCTCCGGCAATGCCACCGGCCGAGCTCCGGCATTAACCAATAGCCAGGCTTTGGCTGATTTGGCCGGCATTGCCGACCTGTGGTTGCTGCACGATCGCGAAATCTTGCAGCGCGCCGATGATTCGCTGGTGCGTCTGCTGCCTGAAGGCCATGAAATGCTACGTCGGGCGCGCGGATTTGTTCCGGATGCCCTGCCATTGCCTCCGGGCTTCCCTTCACAGCCTCCGCTATTGGCCGTGGGCGGGGATCGCAAAAATACCTTTTGCCTGCTGCAGGGAAATAAAGCCGTACTCAGTTCACATTTTGGCGACCTGCAACAGGAGGATATTCAGCAACAGTGGCAGCAGGCCATGGCGCATTTTATGGCGTTGTACCATTGCCAGCCACAGCGCTTAGCCAGCGACGCTCATCCGGGTTACGTCAGCCACCAATGGGCCGCCCGACAGAGGCTGCCGGTGACCCCGGTGCTGCACCATCATGCGCATTTGGCCGCGTGCCTGGCCGAACACCATTGGCCACTGGAAGGCGGAGCGGTTATCGGCCTGGCGCTGGATGGGCTGGGGTACGGACAGGACGGCGCGCTGTGGGGCGGCGAATGCCTGTGGGTCGATTACCGCCGCTGTCGTCATCTGGGGGGATTGCCTGCGGTGGCACTGCCCGGCGGCGATCTGGCCGCGCAACAACCCTGGCGCAATCAGTTGGCGCATTTTGCACGCTTCGTGTCTGACTGGCAAAACAGCCCACAGGCCGAACGGCTATTGACGCGCGCCTGGCGCCCCCTGCTCCAAGCCATTAACGCCGGCATCAATGCGCCGCTCGCCTCCTCCTGTGGCCGTCTGTTTGACGCGGCCGCCGCCGCGTTGGGATGTGCGCCCGAACGGCAAAGTTGGGAAGGCGAAGCCGCCAGTATTTTTGAGGCGCTGGCCCACCAAAGTGGCCCTTGCTCTCACCCGGTGACGTTGCCACGTTGCGCAGAGCAGCTCGATTTGGGCGTGTTCTGGCGGCAGTGGCTGGCCTGGCAAGCGCCGGCCGCTCAACGGGCCTGGGCGTTTCATGATGCCCTGGCGCAGGGATTTGCCGGCCTGGCCAAACATTTTGCCGCAGAGCATAACCTCCGGCACGTGGCGTTAAGCGGTGGCGTACTGCACAACCGCCTGTTACGCCAACGGCTGCAGCATCATCTGGCCCCGCTGCACGTGCTGCTGCCACAACGGCTGCCAGCGGGCGATGGAGGGTTGGCATTCGGTCAGGCATTGGTCGCCTGTGCGCAGCATATCCCCATGGCGCGTCTCCCGTTCAAAACCCAACAGGACGTAACATGTTAAACCGCGAGTTTTTCCATACCCATACCCGCGCCTTTTGGCTGTTGTTGACGTTAGTGGCGCTAAACCTGCTGGCGTGGGGGGCGGCCTTTGCTGCCTTTCATCATCACCCGGCACTGATTGCCGCCGCGCTGCTGGCTTACGGTTACGGACTGCGCCATGCGGTGGATGCCGACCACATCGCCGCCATCGATAACGTCACCCGCAAATTGATGCAACAAGGCCAACGCCCGGTTTCCGTCGGGGCCTTCTTCTCCCTGGGGCATTCCAGCATTGTGGTACTGGCCTGCATCGCGATTGCCGCCACCTCATTGGCATTTGGCGATCGCATCGGCTGGTTGCATCAGTATGGCGCCACTTTGGGCACGCTGATCTCCTCGCTGTTCTTACTGGTGATGGCGTTGTTGAACTGGCTGATCTTCCGCGACGTTTACCGCATTTTCCGTCGGGTGAAGCGCGGAGAAACCCTGGTCGAACAGGACGTAGCCCTGCTGGTGAGCGGCAGCGGCGGCGTAATGACGCGGCTGTATCGCTTTGCTTTTAATCTGGTAAATAAAAGCTGGCATATGTATTTAGTCGGTTTTTTATTTGGCTTGGGCTTTGATACGGCTACCGAGGTAGGCCTGCTCGGGATCTCCGCGACCGGTGCTACATCCGGCATGTCGGTCTGGTCAATCATGGTGTTCCCGCTGCTGTTTGCCAGCGGCATGGCGTTGATTGACTCACTGGATAATTTTGTGATGGTTGGCGCTTACGGTTGGGCGTTCAATAAACCGATTCGCAAGCTGTATTACAACATGACCATCACCGCCACCAGCGTGGTTATCGCTGTGGTGATCGGCGGGCTGGAAGGCCTGGGGCTGCTGGCCGATAAGCTGGGGCTACAGGGCGGGCTGTGTCGGGGTGTTGAGGTGCTCAATGACAACCTGGGCAGCGTCGGATACGCCGCTATCGTGCTGTTTGTGGTGCTGTGGATCCTGTCCGCGCTCAATTACCGCCGCAAAAATTATGACTCGTTAAGCGTCTAGTCCGCTTACGGCAGCCCGGTCATCCCTGGCTGCCGCCGCATTAAGAGCAGGTTGCTCCCCCCTGGGGCATCGAGGCAGCGTGGAGCGTGCGTCGACCGAGAAGCACGATAATCGTCATCACAACGCCTGCAGCAATGGCGATGCCGAAGCCGGCGCGTGCACCATAAGCGTCGATGACCAGCCCCGCCAGCGCGGCACCCAGCGCCACGCCAATGCTGATGCCGGTGGTCATCCATGTCAGCCCTTCGGTGAGCCTGGACGGCGGTACCAGGATAGTGCCAAGGTTCATCACGACAACCATGGTGGGTGCAAAGGACATACCGGCCACGAAAATGGTCGCCATCAGAATGTAAACGTCCGCAGACAGGAGCGGCAACACCGACGTTGCCGCCGTTAGCAGCACCCCAATAAAGAACTGACGCTCTATCGGCAAGCTAACCCTGATCGCGCCAAAAGCCAGACCGGCAACCATGGAACCGAGCGCGTAGGCAGCAAGAATCAAACTGGCGGCCGTCGGCCACCCTTGTGCGTTGGCGAAAGCGACTACCGCCACATCGATAGATCCGCCAATCACCCCCATGGCTAAAAGTGCCAGCACGATGGTGCCGAGGCCTGGGATACGCAGGGTCGAGCCGCGGTGTTCAGTCGTGTTTTTGATGACTTTGGGCGCCGTCTGTCGTTGCAGAAGAAAAGCCGTGACGCCAATCACCAGCAACACTATCGCGGCGAGGGGCCCGGCTTCGGCGGCAATACCGGTGCTCAAGCCAATAGATAAAGGGGGGCCAATAACGAAGGTCAGCTCTGTCAGCACCGTATCCAGCGAGAAGGCGGTGTGGAGTTGCGGCTTGCCCCGGAAAAGCTGTGTCCATCTCGCTCTTATCATTGCCGGCATGCTTGGCATAGTGCCGGCCAGCATGGCGAGAATACACAGCAACGGGACTGGGGCACGCATATGCGCAGCGGTTATCAACGCCAGCAGCATGGTAATGCTAAACGCGGTGACCCATGGAAGCACCCTGTTCTGGCCTAGCCGATCAACCAGCTTCGATACCTGCGGACCCATGAGTGCGTTCGCCAGCGTAAATATACCGGCTACCGCACCAGCCAACCAATAGTGACCGCTCTGCTGTACCAACATGGTGATAATACCGATGCCGATCATCGCCTGCGGTAAACGGGCAACCGAGCTCGCAATCACTAACCCCCCGACGCCGGGCGTGGTCAGAAGTTCGCGATAGGGATTAGCCATAACCTCTCCAGTTCGTCATTCGGCATCGTGGCGGGATATCCGTATCGATGCCTTGTGCCACAACCACGACGTTGTGGATAAACGGAGCCATGGCGGCTCCGACTGTCATTTCAGCCGGACCATATTGGTTGAAAAAAAACGGAAGTAAAGGCCGATGTTATTGCCCGGAGAGTTTCCGGGCACAAGGTTATCCAAGGGTTGCCCTGGCATGGTTCGGGCATCAAGCCCTATTGGCGGGATAAGTACTCTTCCAGCACCAGCGGATAGCCCTCGGTGGTCGGCTCTACCGGCGTGTTGGCAAAGGCACTGGCTTCGGTGACCCATTTGCGCTGCGGCGGCAGCCCCCAGGGCAGTAACTGCTGGCGCTGATCGGGTGCAAGAATATTGGTTTCCAGCTCAATGTCGATTATCTGATAAGGGGTGTTGTGCAGCTCGATACGATGCCCGTCCGGATCCCGCAGATAAACATAGAGGACATGGCCCATCCCGTGCCTGCCCGGCCCGCGTTCAATGCTGCTACCAAAGCCCAGATTGCCGGCAGTGTCGCAGGCGCGCAGGATCTCTTGCGAATCGGGGATGGTATAACCGAAGTGATGCAGACGCGGGCCGGGGCCATGCAAGTACACCAGATCCTGCGTATTGCCTTTGCGTTGTAAGAATGCGGCCCCCATTCCACCCTCATTGAAATAGATGTCTGTCGCACGGAATCCCAGCTTCGTCATGTAAAATTCGGCTGCCCGCTGTACGTGGGGAGTGTGCAACTGGAAGTGATCCAGCCGCTGGGCGCTGCCGCCACGGTACAGATGCACCTGATGGTGCAAACGCGGCACCACGGGCATTGAGGCGCACAGTTCGATCAGCGTACCTGTCGGATCGGTGAAATGCAGAGTACGCCCCTGAAACGGCACCTCCGCCCAACAATTCTCCAACCCTTGCCGGTCCAAAAACAGCTTGGCCAACTCCAGATCTTTTTCACGAAAAACACGCAGGCCAACGCGTTCGCACTGGGGCTCCGCCTTGCTGAGCTTGATAACCAGACTGTGGTGGCAAGCCTCTTCCAGCCCCCGCAAATAGAGCCGGTCCTCTTCCCGATGGGTCAGCACCATGCCGATCACCTGGGTGTAAAACAGCTCACTGGCGGCCAGATCACGCGAGGTCAGCACCAGATGGCTGGCGCGGGTAATAGAAAATGGCGGATCGTATTCGGTGAGGGGCAATGTGGTCATTGTGATTCCTTACCGGGGCCGTGGCCCCGTTTCCGTGGGATTCAGTAGCACATGATGACGGATTTAAGTTCGGTATAGGACTCGATAAACGCGCTGCCGAACTCGCGGCCAATACCGGAGGCTTTCATCCCGCCGAACGGCACCGCCGGATCCATAATGGTGTGCGAATTTACCCATACCATCCCGGCCTCAATCCGCCGCATCAAATCCATCGCCTTGCTGAAGTCATTGGTCCAGATACTGGCGGACAGGCCATAGGACGAATCATTCATCAAATGCAAGAGTTGCTCTTCATCCTCAAACGGCATAAAGCTCAGCACCCCGGCGAAGGCTTCTTCACGCATCAGCGGATCGTCCTGACCGGTGGCACGGATCACCGTCGGGGTCACATAGAACCCCTCTCCGTCCAGCACCGTACCCCCACTCAGTACCTGGTCATGGCTGTGCGCCTGATCAAACATCGCCTTGATGCGGTTAAAATGCGCCTGGTTAGCCAACGGACCGTACTGCGTGGCTTCGTCCATCGGCGAACCTATTTGCAGCGCCTCGACCCGGGCGATAACCTGCTCGACAATCTCGTCGAAGCGCGACGCATGAATATAAAACCGCTCGGCAGAGGAACAAACCTGCCCCTGATGCACCAGCCCGGCGAGCATAATGCCGTCCACCGCCCGCTGGGTATCGACGTCGGCAAGAAACGCCGCCGGGTTTTTTCCGCCCAACTCCAGGGTGATGCGGGTCAAATCGGCTTTTATCGCCGCCTGGCCGATCGCGATACCGGCCGGAACCGAACCGGTGAAACTGACTTTATTGACCCGTGGATGCTCGATCAGCCACTGCCCCACCTGGCGTTCGCCATTGACCACGTTGAACACGCCCGCAGGCACCCCGGCCTGATGGGCCAACTGCGCCAAACGCAGCAGGGTCAAAGGTGCAAACTCACTGGGTTTGACCACGATGCAACACCCGGTGCACAAGGCGGCTGCAATTTTCCAAATGGCGATCATCACCGGGAAATTCCAGGGAATAATGGCCGCCACCACGCCCACCGGCTCGCGGTAAGTCATCGCGGTATATCGCTCGCCGTTAAACGAAGGGATTGACGGCGCAAGGGTTTCACCATGCAGTTTGGTGGCCCAACCGGCGTAATACCGGATGAAAACGCAGGTATGGTCAACCTCGAACAGCCTGGAGGAACCGATCAGCTTACCGTTGGTCAGGGTTTCCAACTGGGCAATCTCCTCTCTGTGGGCCTCCAGCAGATCGGCAAAGCGTAACAGTATCTGTTGACGCTGGGCCGGCAGGCTTTTTCCCCATTCGCCCTTCAGCGCCCGGTCAGCCGATTGCATCGCCTGCTCCACTTCGTCGGCCGTGGCACCAGCCACGTTGGCGATCGTCTGGCCATTGGCCGGATTGACTACCGACAAGCGTTGTCCGCCCGCCGCCGGGATCAGTTGTCCATCGATAAACTGCCCATGTTCCTGCGCCAGAAAGGCGGAAACCTGTGGAAGCACTTTGATATCAGCCATCGTAATCCACCTCGTTTGTCGGAAAAGAGTCCTTTAACGCCCTCAGGCGTCGTCAATCACCGGGTTACTCAGGGTGCCGATACCGGCAATCTCAACCTCTACCCGATCCCCCGCTTTCATCCAGACCGGTGGCTGTCGGAATGCGCCAACGCCACCGGGCGTACCGGTCACCAGCACATCGCCGGGCAGCAGATCGGTAAATGCCGAGCAATACTCGATTAGCGCCGGAATCGAGAAAATCAGGTCATCGACAGAGGCTTGTTGCATCACCTGTCCGTTCAGACGGGTTTCCAGCGTTAGCGCACGCGGGTCGGGAATGTCGTCGGCACTGACCAGCCAGGGACCAAATGCCGCGGTGTGGCGGAAGTTTTTACCGGGAGTGAATTGCGAGCTGTGCCGCTGCCAGTCGCGCACGCTGCCGTCGTTGTAGCAGGCGTAACCGGCGATATGCTGCATGGCATCGCGTTGGGCAATGCGGCGCCCCCCTTTACCAATCACCACGGCCAGCTCACCTTCATAGTCAAATTGAGACGACTCCGGCGGTGCCAGCAGCGGCTGCTGATGCCCGACCTGTGAAGAAGGCAGCCGCAAAAACAGCGTTGGCCGATCGGGCTCAGCACGGCCGGTTTCCAACAGGTGCAGGCGGTAATTCAGCCCCACGCAAATAATTTTGTCCGGGTTGGGCACTGGCGGCAACCAACTGACCTCGCTGGCTTTCAGGGTGGCGGGCGCATTCACAAACGGCAGGAACACGTTAAAACTGCCGGCGGCTAACGCGCCGCGCACGTCCGGATAGGGCAATGACTGGCTGCAGTCGACAATCTCGTCGACTCCGCGCAGCAGGCCATAACCTGCACGCCCCTGGCTGATAAAACTGACGATCTTCATTTGGCCTCCGGGGACGCAGCCGTGCCGTTGAATATGGTGCTGTCGGCCTGGTTGATAATTCGCTGCACGGTGCTTTGATAATGCTGGCTAAGCAGCTCGACGGCGCGGTCGGCGTCGCGCGCCAGCACCGCATCCATGATAGCCTGATGCTCACCGTCGACATCACGTGGCGCATCCATCCCTTCCAGCTCATAACCGAACCGCAGGCGGCGATAGCGCTCCGACTGATCGAACAGCAAGTCGGAAAAGCGCAGCATCCACGGTGAATTGCAGGCCATCAGCAGGCTGCGATGAAAGCTGTAATGGAGCTGGCTCCAGTTTGCCGAGTGATCTTCGTCATCCATGCGCGGGCAGCGCGTCAGTCGGTGAAAGGCGGCGATAATCCCCGCTTCCCATTCGGCATCACCGTTGGCAATCGCTAACCGCAAAGCATGGGTTTCGATCAGTTGTCGATTGGCGGTAATGTCTTTCAGTTCGCTGAGTGATACCTCACTGGCACGAAAACCGCGTTGCTCGTGGGCGGTCACCAGCCCTTCCGTCACCAACCGCGACAGCGCCTCACGCACCAGCCCTGGGCTGATGTCCAATTCACCGGCGATATTGCCGATCACCAGTTTGCTGCCCGGCGAGTATTCACCGTTGATAATCCGACGGCGGATCAGCGCCACGGCGGCGCCGCTCAGGCTTTTGAAAGTTCCGTTCTGCAATTGCAGGTTTTCTGTTTGTTTGCTGTTCATTCGCTGTTTTATCTCGCTGTACGGTTATAACAACGCTGGATAGGCGCCGCCGTCCAGGTGCATGTTTTGCCCGGTAATAAATCCGCTCAGGTCGCTGCACAGGTAAACACAGGCCGCGCCGAATTCGGCAGGCTGGCCCATGCGACCGGCGGGGATCGAGTCAATCTGTCGTTGGCGCGCCTGTTCGAAGGTAATGCCGCTCTGTTTCATCGCCACCTGCGCCATCTGCTGCTGGCGAGGCGTATCAAAACGTTCCGGCAGCAAATTGTTAATGGTGACGTTATCGACAATGCATTCGCGGGACAACCCTTTACAGGCGGCCGTCAGACCGGCGCGGGACGCAGCGGAAAGCGTCATGTGCGCACGCGGCGTACTGACCATGGCTGAGGTGATATTGATGATGCGGCCAAATTTCCGCTCGCGCATCCCCGGTATCAAGGCGCGGATCAACATCAGCGGTGCCAGCAAATTCCCTTGCAGCGCCGACAGCCAGGTCTGCTCGTCAAACTCAAAGAAATTCCCCGGCGGTGGCCCGGCGTTATTATTGACCAAAATATCGGCATCCGGGCAGGCAGCCAGTAAGGCTTCGCGCCCTTGTAGGGTGGTTATGTCACCGGCGACAGTAAAAACGCGCCCGCCGGTCTCAGCCTTAAGCCGCTGCTGCGCGGCCAGCAGGCGCTCTTCGTCGCGGCCATTAATCCAGACGCTGACCCCTTCTCTAAGCAGGGCTGCGGCACAGGCATAACCCAAACCACTGCTGGAAGCGCATACCAGGGCGCGTTTATCAGCCAGTCTCACATCCATAACCGTTCTCTCCTTCTAGCGAGGCAGCTCATGACTGAGCCGTGCGATGTTGCATAAATGTCATGCTATCGACAAAAAATAGTGACATCAACAAAAAATATTCTTTATATTAAAAAATATATTTTTTCTTCCATCGCAAATTTTCCACCCTCATCTGCACGGAGAGAGCATGAAAGAGAATGAAAGGTACGACTACATTGTGGTCGGCGGTGGTTCTGCCGGCTGCGTGGTTGCCGGTTTGTTGGCGGAAAGAACCTCGGCGCGCATTTTGCTGCTGGAGGCCGGGCCAGAAGACAAAGGGATCTTCATCCGCATGCCGGCCGGATTTCCGGAAATTGTCGGCAAGCTGGTCTGGCCCTATCAAAGCGATGCCGAACCCCATATGGACAATCGGTCGATGAACGTACCGCAGGGCCGTGTTTTGGGCGGTGGCAGCTCGGTGAATGGACAGCTCTACGTGCGTGGCAATGCCAGGGATTATGACGATTGGGAAACCCAGGACGGCTGTACCGGCTGGGGCTATCGCGATGTGCTGCCCTATTTTATCCGGTCGGAATGCAACCAGAGCCTGCACGACGACTATCATGGCGATAGCGGCCACCTGAAAGTCAGCGACTCCGGTTATCGCCATCCGCTCAGCTACGCCATCGTCAAAGCCGGTCAGGAGCTGGGTTATCCCTATCTCAATGACTTTAACGGCGCCAGCCAGCAAGGCATAGGCTTCTATCAAACTACCACCTATCAGGGGCACCGTTGCAGCACCTCAGTAGCCTATCTGGCACCGGTGCGCCAACACGCGAATCTCCAGGTGATGACCGGCGTCCTGGTTGAGCGCCTGTTGCTGGAGCAGGATCGTGCCACCGGCGTGGTATTTACCGACGCCGAGGGGAAACGCCAACAGGCGCTGGCCAGCCGGGAAGTGGTGTTATGCGCCGGCGCCATCGGGACCCCAAAACTGTTAATGCTGTCCGGCATCGGTCCAGCAGAGGATCTGCGCGAAGTCGGCGTCAAACTCCAGGTCGACAGCCCTCTGGTCGGCCAACGCCTGCAGGATCATCTGCATTTTTCGCTGATTGCCAGCCTGCGAAAGCCGATTAGCCTGCTCGGGCAAGACAAAGGCCTGAAGGCGTTGGCGAACGGTCTGGAATGGCTGCTGTTCAAACGCGGTATCTGCGCCTCCAACCTGCTGGAGTGCGGCGGTTTTTTCGCCACCGGCGACGACGATCGGCCAGATGTGCAACTGATGGGGCTGGCGGCGTCGGATAACGTCGACGATAAGGGAAAACAGGCGCAAAACCAACATGCCCTATCCCTCAAGTTGGCGCACCTGCGGCCACAGGCCTGGGGTGAAGTCCGGTTGCGCGACGGCAATCCACGTTCGTTACCGCGCATCAGCCTCAACTATATGGGGACAGCGGAAGATGTCGCTGCGCAGGTCAGAGCGGTACGTCTTGGCTTGCAGCTGTTCCAGGCCCCGGCGTTGGCGTCACTGATTGATCGGGTTCTGTTGCCCGCGCCGAATTCGAACAGCGATGAACAGTTGGCGTCGTTCGTGCGTGAGCATGGCAAAACGGAGTATCACCCTACCGGTACCTGCCGCATGGGGGCAGATCCCGCGACTTCCGTGGTGGATCTGGAACTTCGCCTGCGTGGCCTGGCGGGAGTGCGTATCGCTGATGCGTCGATTTTCCCGCGCATCCCGGCAGGCAATACCAATGCACCGACTATCATGGTGGCAGAGCGCGCAGTTGATTTGATGCTGGCCACTTCTCAGGAGCAGGAACATGCATAAAAAACTCACTTTGACCTTTGATAACGGTCCCCATCCCCAGGGAACCCCGCTGGTGCTGAAGACGCTGCAGGAGTTCCGCATTCTGGCCAACTTCTTCCCTATCGGCGAAAAGATCTCCGCGCCTGGCGGTGAAGCTCTGGTTAAATCGGTGAAAGACGCCGGTCACCGGGTCGGCATTCATACCCTGACCCACTCTCTGCCGCTGGGGCTGGGGGCACCGGGTTTTGCCCGTCACGAAATTACCGAAGGCCAGGCCCGACTGGGTCAATACGCCGAGTCGCCGCCGCTGTTTCGCCCCTATGCCGGTAAAGGGATCCTCGGACCGCACGTGTTGAATCAAGAGGCGGTTGAGGTGCTGCAACAGCAAGGATTCAGTCTGGTGTTGTGGAACTCGGTACCGCGGGATTGGGAACTGCCGACCGACGCCTGGGTGGCGCGTGCGCTGGAAGATATCGCCAATCAGCCCTGGACGGTGATGGTGTTGCACGATGCCCGGCCCGAAGCGATGGAGCATCTGGCGCATTTTATTGAAAAAGCGGTGTTGATGGACGTGGAAATCACGCAGCAACTTCCCGATTGGGTAATGCCGATGCAGGCGGGCCAGATCCGGCATCCCTTTTCTGAGTTGATCGCCCCTGTGGCGGAGTAACCGGCAACGACAAGGAGAATCTTTATGCAACAAGAAAACGTGATTGGTGAATTCCGCTATCAACAATATGCGGTCAAGCTACCGTCGCTGCACGATAACCGCGAACAGCGTCGGCATCGGGTGGTGATTGTCGGCGGTGGACCGGTGGGCTTATCGCTGGCGCTGGCATTGGCGAAACAAGGCATCGCTTCGTTGATAGTAGAGAATGATACCCAGGTATGCACCGGCAGCCGGGCGGCGTGCATCTCCCGCCGCAGCCTGGAGATCCTCGACAAACTGGGGCTGGCAGACACCTTTGTCGGCAAGGGTCTCGCCTGGACCCGTGGACGCAGCTTTTATCAGGGCGAGATGGTGATGCAGTTCGACATGCTGGTGGATGATAACCAGCAGTTTCCGGCGATGATCAACCTACAGCAGTATTATATCGAGCAATTTTTGCTGGACGAGGTGCTGCGCCATGAGGATTTGATCGAACTGCGTTGGGGTACCGAGCTCCAGACCCTGGTGCATCATGACGAAGGCGTGACATTGTCACTGAATGCTGTAGGGGTCGATTACCAGTCAGAAGCCGACTGGGTGATTGCCTGCGACGGCGGCCGCAGCCGGGTGCGGGAACAAATGGGCCTGCATCTGCAGGGGGACGTGCATCATGGACGCTTCGCCATCATAGATATTGAATTGGAAAGCGAGACCCCGGCAGAACGGCGCGTGTGGTTCGAAACCGCCCTGCGCCCTGGCCCAATGTGGATGCACCGCCAACCGGACAACATCTGGCGCATTGATTACCTGCTGGAAGACGGCGTCAGCGACGAAGAAGGACTGAAGCCGGAAAACGTGCTGCCGGTCGTCGAGAGTTTTCTCGATATGGTCGGTGAAAAAGGGAAATGGCGCCCGATTTGGATCAGCATGTACAACGCCAAAGCGCTGTCGCTGGACAACTATCATCACGACCGGGTGCTGTTCGTCGGCGATGCGGCGCACGTAGTGCCGATTTTCGGCGTACGTGGGCTTAACGGCGGGCTGGACGATGCCTATAACCTCGGCTGGAAGCTGGCCTACGTGCTGAAAGGGTTGGCGCCACCGTCGCTATTGGCCAGTTATTCCAGCGAACGTCAGAAGGCCTGGCGTGAAAATGCCGGACAAGCCAGCCGCAGCGCCGAGTTTATGTGCCCGGCGACCCCGGCCGGCAGCACGCTGCGTAATGCGGTGCTGTCGCTGGCGGCTCGCCACCCGCAGTTTTCCACGCTGATCAATCCCCGTCAGACCCACAGCATTTGTTACGCGGATTCGCCTTTGAATACCCCGTCGGTGACGGCCCCCGCGGCTGTAGGCCCCAAGCTCGGCGCGGTATTGCCGGAGTTCCCTCTGTTACTGAATGGTGAGCCAACCCACCTGACCCGATTGCTGGATACGCGACTCTTCACCCTGCTGCGCTTCCCGGCGCAGGACGCCACCAGCGCTGTGGAAATCAGCGACCATCCGTTGCTGCGCGTGGTCACTTTGGGGCGGCCTGGACAACCGCAGGCTGGCGCTGCCGGATGGGTGGAAGATCCTGATGGGCAGGTGCACGCGGCCTACAGCGGGCCCGCCGGCGCGCTTTATTTGATCCGACCGGACGGGCACGTCTGCTGGCGCTGGACGCAGAGCGATGATGTGGACTCTGCTGCAATCGAACAGGCCATCTTGCGGGCCAGCGGCTGGCAGAACGATAACCAAGGAGCAAAAGATGAAGGCTAAATTGACCGAACAGCAGCTCGATGAGCTGTACAGCCAGTTCTATCTGGCCGCCGAGCCGTTTACCGGCGAACCTCTGGCGCTATTTTTGACTCGCCTTAACCTGCTGTTGCTGGACGCGTTGGCGAATGAAACGCTGGCGCGGGAGCTGATAGTCGAAGCCGCGCGCTTTAAGTTCGACGCAGAGTAGCCCTGCGTTCAGGCCGCCGGCGGGGTGTCCGTGAGTTTCTGCCCCGGCGGTAATCTGGATTGCCGATAATACTCCGCGACAAAATCGACAAAACTGCGAATGTTAACCGGCAGATAACGCCGGTTAACATAGACCACGTACAGCGATCGATGGCTCCAGGTGTAATCCCTCATTAACCTGATCAACGCGCCGCTGGCCAACGCCTCTCTCACCACGAACTCCGGCTCAAGAATAATGCCTCTGCCCTCCAGCGCGCTGGCCAACAAGGCATCGCCACTGTTGGCGCGCAGCGATCCGCATACCGGCACCTCGATCAGACGCCCCTCCTCATCCAGGTATTCCCATTGTTCCGCACGGGGCAACAGTGAGTAGACCAGACAATTGTGCTCCCGCAGTGCCTGTGGGTTGTCCGGGGTCCCGTGGTGCTTTAAATAATCGGGAGACGCACATAGTATTCGGGGTATTTCACACAGCTTGCGCGCCACCAGAGACGAATCCGACAGATTGGCCACGCGGATCGCCACATCAATCCCTGATCGATCAGGTTGATCAACTGGTCGCTGAGGCAGAACTCCACCGACACCCGCGGATAACGACGCTGATAACCGGCCACTATGGTTGCCAGTTCAGCCCGACAATAGGGGTGTGGCGCACTGATACGCAAGGTGCCTGCGGGCTGCCCCTGGTTGCCCATATAGGCTTCCAACGCCTGGCATTCGCCGGCAATTCGCTGGCTGTATTCGTAACATTCCCGCCCGGCCTCCGTCAGCGTCATCGACCGCGTGGTACGGTGCAGCAAACGCACGCCAAAATGCTGTTCCAACTCGGCAATACTCTTGCTCACGCGTGGTCGGGAAAGGTCAAGCGCCTCTGAAGCCGCCGTAAAATTGCCGCCTTTTACCACCGCATTGAATATGCGTAATGCATTCATCATGTCCACATTCACGTCCTTTCAGCACGCTCGTCATTAGCACAATATACGTCATCCATTGGTGCCTGTTCGTCACCAGTGTGATACGGCAAGCCCTCTGGTTGTTCAGCCTGACCACAGCTAGTTTAGCTTTATCCCTCGAAAGAGGATCCCCACAGACTGAAACAAGGACTCCCTATGAGTAGCCAGACGAAAACCTTTAAACAATGGCAGCAGCAGGCAAACGCACTGCAGATCGAAGGGCGTGCCTATATCGACGGTCAGTATCAGGACTCTGCCGACGGTGCCACTTTTGCCGATATCAGCCCGATCGACGGTCGGCTGCTAGCGGCGGTTGCCGACTGCGATGCCGCCACCGTGGATCGAGCCGTTGCGGCGGCGGCCCGAACATTTGCATCCGGAATTTGGCGCGACAAATCGCCGGTACAGCGCAAAAACGCCCTGCTGCGCCTGGCCGATTTGGTCGGTCAGCATCAAGAGGAACTGGCGCTGCTGGAAAGCCTGGACACCGGCAAAACCATCCATGAGTCGCTGGATATGGATATGCAGGACGTGCAGATCGCACTGCGTTATTACGCCGAGGCGATCGACAAGATTGCCGGCGAAATCGCCCCTACCAGCGACAGCTTCCACGGCATGATCACCTACCAGGCCTTGGGTGTGGTAGCGGTGATGACGCCGTGGAACAACCCGCTGATGATTGCCTGCTGGAAGATTGCGCCGGCGCTGGCGATGGGTAACTCGGTGGTGTTCAAACCTTCTGAAAAAGCACCGTTAACCGGCATCCGCCTGGCGCAGCTGGCGCAACAGGCCGGTATTCCCGATGGCGTATTCAACGTGGTGACCGGCGGCGCTCAGGTCGGACAGGCACTGGCGCTGCACCCCACCGTGCGGGTGATGGCCTTTACCGGCTCCACCCAGGTGGCCAAACAGCTGCTGATTTATGCCGGCCAGTCCAACATGAAACGCACCTACCTCGAAGGCGGCGGTAAGAACGCGCATATCATTTTTGCCGATACGCCAGATCTGGCACGCGCAGCGCGTTTTGCCGCCTTGGGCTTTTGCGCCAACCAGGGGGCGGTCTGTGCCTCAGGGACCCGCCTGCTGGTGCAGTCATCCATCAAGGAGCAGTTTGTCGCGCTGCTGATTGAAGAAGTGAACCGCTGGCAGCCGGGGCATCCACTCGATCCCGCAACCATGATGGGGCCAATGATTGATGCCAGGCATCAGGCCAATGTCCTGCGTTATGTCGACTCCGCGCGTGATGAAGGCGCCAGCATCGTCTGTGGTGGCCATGCGGACGACAGCATCGTACCGGGTGGGCATTTCTTCTGGCCAACGGTTATCGACAACGCCACCCCGACCATGACCGCCTCGCAAAACGAAATCTTCGGCCCGGTCGCTTCGGTCATCGCGTTTGAAGACGAAGCAGACGCCATCCGATTGGCAAATGACAGCGAATACGGCTTAACCGCCGGCTTCTGGACGCCGGATATCGCCAAAGTTCACCGCGTTGCCCGCCAACTGGAGGCAGGAACCGTCTGGGTCAATCACTTCCTGACCCGCGATATTCTCTCGCCTTTCGGCGGTTTCAAACAGTCAGGCATCGGCCGCGACCTGTCGTTACATGCGATGCGGCAATACGGCGAAATGAAAGCCACCTGGATTGCTCTGAAAGACGTCGACGCTCACTAAGCCCGCGCGTCCAAACCAATAAAAAGGGATCGTCATGAAACAAGATAAACTACAGACCGACGCCGGCCGCCGTCGGTTCATTGCCGCCAGTCTGGCAATGAGCGCTGCAGCCGCACTGCCTTTCTCCGGCTATGCCCGCCAGCCGGCCCCTCGCAGCACCGGGACCGGAAGCGACGACAAAAAATACGACTACATTATAATCGGCGCCGGTTCGGCCGGCTCGGTGGTGACCCGTCGGCTGGTTGATGCAGGATTAAAGGTCCTGCTGCTGGAAGCCGGGCCACGCGACGATATGCCGGCCATTCATAACCCGCCGGAGGCCATGGCGCTGTGGCATTCCGCCGTTGACTGGGGGTTTTCGACTCAACCGCAGATTTACGCCGGCAAACAGGATATTTACTGGCCGCGCGGCAAGACCCTGGGCGGTTCCAGCGCTATTAACGGCATGATGTACGTTCGTGGCCTGCCCTCCGATTACGACAACTGGGCGGCGATGGGGGCCACCGGCTGGAGCTGGAAGGACGTGCTGCCTTATTTCCGCAAAGCGGAAAACTGCAATATCGATGGCTTGTCTAACCTGCATGCTACCGGAGGGCTGCTGCAGGTATCTCGTCCCGCCATGACACCATTGGCCCACGCCTTTGTTGAGGCCGGACAACAGGCCGGATTGCGGCTGGTGCAGGATTACAACAACGGCCAGGATTCCACCGGCGTCAGTTTCCCGCAGTACACCATGACGCCAGACGGCAAACGGGCCAGCGCCTGGGTCTGTTACGGCGATGCCATCCGCGGAGCGGATAACCTGTCGGTGATCACCGAAGCTCGGGTATTGAAGCTGCTTAACCAGGGCGATCACATTACCGGCGTGCACTTTGTACATCGTGGCACCGATTATCGCATCGAGGCCCGTCATGAGGTGCTGCTGTGCGCCGGTTCACTGATGAGCCCTTCCATTCTGCTGCACTCCGGTATCGGCCCGGCCGAGCAGCTGGAGAAAATGGGCATTAAGACCCTGGTCAACCTGCCAGGCGTGGGTGAAAACCTGCACGATCATCTGGTGTGTCCTATGGTTTGGTCTTCGCCGCAGCCGGTGGCCGTCGGTCTGGCCTCCGGCATCGAAGCGCAGATTTTCCATAAGTCAGCCCCGGAGCTTTCAGCGCCGGACACCCAGTCCCTGCTGTTCACCATGCCGTTCATGCCGGGCGTCGCTCAGGGTTACACTGTCACTCCGGGTCTGGTCGCACCGAAAAGTCGTGGCCGTCTCTGGCTCAACTCACGTGACCCGCTGCAAGCCCCACTGATGGATCCGCGAGTCTATTCTGAAAACGAAGATCTTGAGGTCATGACCGACAAGGCCCTGCTGTTGCGTGAAGTGATGAAGCAAACCGCATTGGCACCGTGGCGCGGCAAAGAGATGGGCATGGAGGGTGTGAATAACCGCGATAAAATGCGCGATTACATTCGCCGAATGACGGCTTCCTACCACCATCAGGTCGGTACGGCGCGTATGGGGACCGACAACATGGCAGTGGTTGATCCGCAATTGCGTGTGCACGGTCTGTCTGGTCTGCGCGTGATCGACGCCTCGGTGATGCCGGTCATTCCTACCGGCAACACCAATGCTCCCAGCATTATGATCGGTGAAAAAGCCGCAGACATGATTTTGTCGAGCAAGGCATAACCATGACAACCACCGTATTGATTACGGGTGCCAACAGGGGCCTGGGTCATGAAACCGCCCGGCGTCTTGCCGGGTGCGGGTGGCACGTAGTCCTCGGCGCGCGGGATCCCCTGCGCGGCGAACAGGCCATTCAAGAGCTGGCGCAGCAGGGCCTGCATGCAGAATTGCTGATAATCGATGTGATTTCCGAGGAGTCAGTGCGTCAGGCGGCGGCGGATTTCAGCAAGGTGCACGATCGCCTTGATGTTCTGATCAATAACGCCGGCGTTTCTGGCCCCTGGGGACACCCAAGGGAAACCTGCGCCGTAGCCCTGACGGAAATCTACCAAACCCAGGTTTTTGGCGTAGTTCGCATGATGCAGGCCTTTCTCCCCCTGCTGCAAGCCGCCGCCAACCCCAGAGTGGTGATGGTGTCCAGCTCGCTGGGCTCGTTTCATACCATGACCGGCAAAAGCGGCACCTTCGAGTCCAGAATATTGCAACTGGCCTATCCCTCTTCAAAAGCGGCGCTCAACATGCTGGTAACGCAATACGCCAAGGCGTTACCGAGAATCAAGATTAACGCCGTTAACCCGGGCTTTACCCAAACCGATCTCAACCCTCTGGGTTGCCAGACGATAACCGAGGGTACTGATGCGATCGTGGCCCTGGCCTCCATCGCAAACGATGGCCCAACGGGAGGATTTTTTGATCGTCATGGCGAAATTCCCTGGTAATGCGCCAATGGCACACCCTTTTCCGCTAAAGTCCGTTAATGTCTAAGCAATGCCTTATTTATATTAAGACATTGTTTCAAAATTCCTTCCGCATGTTCCTGGCCTTTGTTTGAAAATTACCTTCAAAATAAACGTATTGGGCCGGTACCCTTACTTTTCTTGAGGAGGTTTTTTGTGCCGTGTCAAGCCCGCAATCGCCCTTAAATCGTGCCATTATTGGCCACAAAACAAGCAATTTATTGATTTTTATTAAAAAAACCATAAATCTCCCCCGGCCAAATAACTATTGAGCCGGGGGGTAAAAAGCCATATATTGGGCCCGTTTTTCTCACGGTAGTTAATTGTTCAATTCAATAATTCAACTAGGGCGTCATTGTTACCCCCAGTTGTAGGAGAGATATGATGACGGATAAAGTCCGTATTGATAATTTCGGTGTGAATTTAGAAAATGTAAATAACGAAACATATTTGGCGCGACAAGCTGAATTTGAATCGAATGTCAGGAGTTACCCCCGTAAATTGCCGTTGGCAATTGCGAAAGCCCAAGGCGTTTGGATCACTGATGTTGAGAATAATCAATATCTTGATTGCCTGGCTGGTGCGGGTACGCTGGCTCTGGGTCATAACCATCCAGACGTCCTCCAAAGCATCCAAAATGTCATTACCAGCGGCTTGCCGTTACATACCCTCGATCTTACAACACCGTTGAAAGATGAGTTTTCTGCCTATTTACTCTCTTTATTACCAGGTCAAGGCCAGGAATACTGCCTGCAGTTCTGTGGCCCTTCGGGCGCAGATGCGGTAGAAGCCGCACTGAAACTGGCGAAAAAGCATACCGGCCGTACCGGCGTGATCAGCTTCTCCGGCGGTTACCACGGCATGACCCATGGCGCACTGGCGGTCACGGGCAACCTGTCGCCAAAAGAAGCCATTAACGGCATGATGCCGGAAGTCCAGTTTATGCCTTACCCGCACGAATACCGCTGCCCGCTCGGCATCGGTGGCGAAGCCGGGGTCAAGGCGCTGACTTACTATTTCGAAAACCTGATCAATGACGTTGAAAGCGGCGTGCGCAAACCTGCGGCGGTCATTCTGGAAGCCGTTCAGGGTGAAGGCGGCGTTAACCCGGCCCCGGTCGAGTGGTTGCAGCGTATTCGCAAAGTCACGCAGGAACACGGCATTTTGCTGATTATCGACGAAGTTCAGGCTGGTTTTGCCCGTACCGGCAAACTGTTCGCCTTTGAACACGCCGGTATTGAGCCGGATATCATCGTGATGTCCAAAGCGGTTGGCGGCGGTTTGCCTCTGGCAGTATTGGGTATCAAGAAACAGTTCGACGCCTGGGAGCCTGGCCACCATACCGGCACTTTCCGCGGCAACCAACTGGCGATGGCTACCGGCCTGACCACCCTGCAACACCTCAAAGATAATCAGGTGGCCGAAAAGGTTGCCGCGCAAGGCGAATGGCTGAAAGCCAAGCTGGCCGAGCTGCAAAAACGTTATCCGGTGATTGGTCACGTGCGTGGTCTGGGTCTGATGATCGGTTTGGAAATTGTGAAACCGAACGAAGCGCAGGATCACATGGGCTGCTACCCGGCTGACGGCCAGCTCTCTGCCCTGCTGCAGAAGAAATGCTTCGAAGCCGGTCTGATCCTGGAGCGCGGCGGCCGTAACGGCTGCGTGCTGCGTCTGCTGCCTTCCCTGCTGATCACTAACGACGAACTGGCTATCTTCCTGGATAAATTTGAACAGGCCCTGTTAGCTGCCGGCATCAAGCCGGTGGATGTGGAGTGAAGTCGATGTCCCGGTTAAACCCGATTCTGGCCGCCTCTGCGCAAAGCACCGAGGCGTACCAGCAAGCGATCGAACAGAGCAGTCAGGCCGTGGTGCAGTGGCTGCAACAACCCGAGATGTATCAGGGGAAAACCGTTGCCGAGCTGCGTGAACGCATCAAGCTTGATTTTACCCCTCAGGGCCTGGGTAACCAGGTCGCTATCGAACGCGCCATTGAGTATTTTTTAAAAGACAGCCTGTCGGTGCATCATCCGCAGTGCGTCGCGCATTTGCATTGCCCTAGCCTGGTGATCAGCCAGGCTGCCGAAGTGTTGATCAACGCCACTAACCAGAGCATGGACTCTTGGGATCAAAGCCCGTCAGCGACCCTCATCGAGATGAAGCTGATTGAATGGTTGCGTACCCAGGTAGGTTACCAGCCTGGCGACGCTGGGGTGTTCACCAGTGGCGGTACCCAGAGCAACCTGATGGGGCTGATGTTGGCGCGCGACGCCTTCTTCGCCAAACAGGGCCACTCTGTGCAGCAGGATGGCCTGGTTGGTAATCTGAGAAAGATTAAAGTGTTATGTTCTGAAAATGCCCACTTCTCGGTGCAAAAGAACATGGCTTTACTCGGCCTGGGTTACCAATCCGTGACGCTGGTGAAAACCGATCAATTCGCACGTATGGATCTGAACGATTTGGCCGAAAAACTGGCGCAGGCCAAGGCCAATGGCGAGCAGATCCTGGCGATCGTCGCCACCGCAGGTACCACGGATGCCGGGGCTATCGACCCGCTGCGCGACATTGCGCAGTTGGCGGCGGAACATCAGATCTGGGTGCATGTCGATGCGGCCTGGGGCGGCGCTTTGCTGCTTTCCGAGAAGTACCGCGACTATCTGGATGGCATTGAATTGGTGGACTCCGTCACGCTGGACTTCCACAAACAATTCTTCCAGACCATCAGCTGCGGTGCTTTCTTGCTGAAAGAAGCCCGTCACTATGAACTGATGCGTTATCAGGCGGCCTACCTGAACTCCGAGTTCGACGAAGCTCAGGGCGTGCCTAACCTGGTGTCCAAATCCTTGCAGACCACCCGCCGTTTTGATGCGTTGAAACTGTGGATGGGCCTGGAAGCTTTGGGGCAGGAGCAATATGCGGCGATCATCGATCATGGCGTAACGCTGGCGCAACAGGTGGCTCACTACATCGGCGATCGGCCGGCGCTGGAACTGGTCATGCAGCCGCAGCTGGCCAGCGTGCTGTTCCGCTACCGTCCGCAGCAGTTAGCCGCTGCCGACGATGCCGCCGTGGCACTGCTGAACCAAAGGATCGGCGATGCGTTGCTGGAATCTGGCCGCGCCAACGTCGGGGTCACCGAGTTTAACGGCGTGACCTGCCTGAAAATGACGTTGTTGAACCCGACGGTCAGCCTGGACGATATCAAAGTCCTGCTGGCGCTGGTGGAAGAAACCGCGCAGCAGTTGCCTGCCGCCTAATCCGCCCGCATAGCCCTAACCGGCAGCCAAAAGCCGATAACATTAGCTTGTTATCGGCTTTTTTGTTGGGCAGGCTTCAAAACCCATTAATATCACCACCAATGAATGACGGCTTCAGTTCACTTATCCGTCCCCCTCGACAAAACAGCGTGATGAGCAAGATTGATGAATCTTATTCATAGTCCCTATGCGCTTTGAAGGGATTATCCCTGCGGGCCTTATCGATAACATAGCCTTGCTGACGCCTGTTCAGAACGCTTAGTGAGCCTACCTAAAACTGGCCTTACTGGTTTTGTTGCGCGGCAGGTTAGATACTTTTATCGAAGAAGGCATCGAGTTTATTTATGGCCTGAACGACATAGTTTGGAACCCAATAGGTTTCAATATGCGTTGCTCCCTCAATAAGAAACAGCTCTTTACTCTTCGCATTGATAGCTTTGGGAAAAGCAGATTCGGTCATGTAAAGCGAATCTGCCCGGGTGCCGGCGATCATCAGAAGGGGTTGATTAATCAAGTCCATATTGCTTTGGGCGTCGAAACTCATCAAGTCAAGCAGGCTGCTCAAAGTATAACGAAATGTGGAATTCGGGTGCGCATGGGTTTTGCCGTAGTACTCAAAACCCTGGCGATAAAGGTCGAATGGGAGCCTGGCAATTTGCTCATCCGTCAGTTTGGCATCGCCCGTATACGTGATTTCACCTGTCGTTGCTTCTTTCGCCCGGGCTAACGAAGCCTGCGTTAAACGTTGCTGAATACTGGAGATTTGCGAATTTTGATAACCGTTGCGACGCACCAGCCCAGAATCAAACATGCTTATCGTTGCCAAGGCTTTAAAACGCTTATCCGTTTGAGCCGCTTTCAGCGAGTAACCGCCACCACCGCAAATACCCAGCAAACCAATACGTTCGGCGTCGACACCGGGATACTGACTAAGGAAGTCGGCCATGCCATGGATATCTTCAATGCGGTTTGCGGGTTTGTCGACACTGCGTGGCAGACCACCACTGGCCCCTTGATAGGCAGCATCCGCAGCGATGGTAATGAAGCCATGCTCTGCCAAGCGCTGTGCGTAGAGTCCGGCAACTTGCTCTTTGACTCCCCCATTAGGGTGGGCAACGACGATAGCCTGATATTTTTTTGCTGGATCGTAATTGGCAGGAATATAGATATTTGCCGCGATCTGAATGCCATGAAGATCGTATTTCACCGGACGAATATTGATCTTGCCCTGAACATTCTCGGTGATAGCTCCTTCATACGCCAAGGTATAAGGGTTTTGTTTGTAGTCTGCCGCGTTAACAGTGACGGAAAATCCTGCCACCGCGACCAGAATCAAGGAATTTAATCTCGTGAACTTCATGATCTCTCCTGAAGATAAATTTTTAAGTGCACCAAAATGCACCGAGTAAATATTTCCACCCCAGCATAGTGAGATGAAACTGACCGTACCATGACCACTTAATAACAATTTTGTCAGTTAGCAGTCATGTTATTACTGAGAAGCCAGGTAATCGCTAACAGTAATGAGCAATAAATCTTCATAAATAAGGAAATGTGAGCAATGCGTTTATTATTGGTCGAGGATGAAGAAAAGACGGCTTCTTATATCAGGCATGCTTTGGCGGAATCAGGCTTTATCGTGGATGTCTCCGCAGAGGGGCCTGAGGGTGTGCACTATGCGCTCGAATATGACTACGACGCCATCATTTTGGATGTCATGCTGCCGGGCATGGATGGTTATCGAGTGCTGGAAAGTATTCGTGCCCGGAAACAAACTCCAATACTGATGCTCTCCGCTCGAGGTTCAGTCGATGAACGTGTGAAAGGTCTTCGTCTGGGGGCGGATGATTATCTGCCAAAGCCCTTCTCACTGATTGAGCTGGTCGCCCGTATTCAGGCTTTAGTACGTCGCTGGGGGAATGACGGATTAGATATTACGCAATTGCAGCTCCACGATCTGCATATTGATATTCTGGCTCGCCGGGTGTTTCGGGGGGATATTCGGCTGGAACTGAGTACCAAAGAGTTTTCTTTGCTCAGTTTACTGGCTCGTCATCAAGGTGAAATAATGTCGAAGATGATGATTGCCGAGCAGGTCTGGGATATGAATTTCGACAGTGATGCCAACGTGGTTGAAGTGGCAATAAAACGGTTGCGGGCAAAAATTGATGCGCCCTTTGAGGTTAAACTATTACACACTGTTCGTGGTATGGGTTATATCCTTGAAGTCAGAGGCTAATCCGGCACAGAGAAAAATACTTTACGTCGTAGCTGACAATATTGTCAGGAAATGGTCAGCCTGAAGACATGTGTCGCTGATTAAAATCATTGAAAACCGCGTTGGTTTTATTTTAACTGAGGGATACATTCATATGTTAAATGCACCCCGCGTTATCGGGCTGATATTTGGTCTTATTACCTTTAATTCTGTCGCACAGGAACCGAGCCCCACCGCGACTGTCGCAGCGGCTGGAAGCCAAAAAGCCTTTTTTGGGCCGCAAGAAAACTTTACCGGGCGTGTCCGCGTTGATCCACTTTTCACCGCGGATAAACAAATTAACGTCTCCGCTGCCTACGTCACCTTCGAGCCGGGTGCACATTCGGCCTGGCACACTCATCCCGCAGGTCAGCGGCTGATTGTCACCTCTGGAGTGGGTTTGACCCAGCAGGAAGGCCAACCGATACAGATTATCCGCCCCGGCGATGTGGTGTCGTGCCCTGCCGGCGTTAAACACTGGCATGGCGCAACCCCGGACAGTGCGATGACGCATCTGGCAGTGACCGGTAACGTGGCGGGCAGTAATGTTGAATGGATGGAGAAAGTTACTGATGAACAATACCACGCGCGTTAAAACGTTGACCGCCGCTGCGTTATTGCTTTTTGGCTTTAACCTGACGGCATTTGGCACATCTGCAAAACAAGGAACATCAGAGATGCATCAGCCGCAGGCTGTTTCAAAAACCCTCTCCGCTCGCCAGCAAAGCATTCCATTAATCGCGGCATTTATGGCGACCAGTAATATGGAAAAACTGAATACCTTGCTTAACCAGGGGCTGGATTCAGGGCTATCGGTAAACGAAACCAAAGAAATTCTCGTTCAACTGTACGCCTATACCGGATTCCCCCGCAGCCTCAACGCTCTGAATGAGTTAATGAAATTAGTAGAAGCACGTAAACAACGTGGCATAAACGACATTCAAGGAAAAGAACCTGCCAACAAAATTCCCGTGGGCGATGCGCTTCGTCAGGCCGGTATCGCTAACCAGACCCAAATTTCCGGTGGGCCGGTACACGGGCCACTTTTCGAATTTGCACCCGTCATCAATCAGTTCCTGCAGACGCATTTATTTGGCGATATTTTTGCTCGGGACAATTTGGACTGGCAGAGTCGCGAATTGGCAACCGTAGGCGCATTGGCTGCCACGCCTGGTGTAGAAACCCAGTTGCTCTCTCATATGCGCGCCAGTCTGAGAGTAGGATTGAGCAAAGAGCAACTTCGACAACTGGTGCAGATACTGCACGAAAACGGTGAGCCCGGCATGGCGGCCCGTGCCGAACAGGCATTGAAACTGGCACTGGACCACGTCGGATAAACGCCGTTTAAAACTAGCGCGGCGGTAATATGAAACAAAGGAGTTATTTTGAAGACAATATTAAAAACATGGGCCTTATGCGCCATGGTCGGCAGTTTCATTTCCCCATACGTTAATGCGGAACCTCTGGTTATTCGTGAGCAAGGCAGCTTCGCGGCTGGAGGGTCTGTGGCCACAGCTCCAGGGCACTTCGATGCCCAGAAGCCCTTGGTTCCCGCGGGGCAAACTTATCATGGCGATCATGCTGCTGTTTTCTATCAAATTCCTGAGCATCCCCATAAATATCCGATAATCATGCTTCACGGTGCGGGGCAATCCTCACGCACCTGGCAAAGCACGCCGGATGGGCGAGAAGGATTTCAGACTATTTTCTTACGTCGCGGTTTTTCGACCTATTTAGTCGATCAGCCACGCCGTGGTAATGCAGGACGCAGCATGGTCGAAGCCGCTTTGGCACCGAAAGCCGATGAGCAGCTGTGGTTCAATCAGTTTCGAGTCGGCATCTGGCCGGACTACTTCAAAGGAGTTCAGTTCCCGCAAGATAAGGCCGCATTAAACCAATATTTCCGCCAGATGACGCCCAACACCGGACCGTTTGACAGTAACGTCATTTCTGACGCCATGTCGGCAGTGGTCGATAAAATCGGCCCTGCAATCCTGTTCACTCACTCCCAGGGGGGCGGTCCAGGATGGTACACCGCAATGAAAAATCCCAAGGTGAAAGCGATTGTTGCCTTTGAGCCGGGTAGCGGCTTCGTTTTCCCTGAGAGTGAATTACCTGCACCGATGCCCAGTGCTTTCGATACACTAAAAGGCGAGCCGGTAAACAGGACGCAATTTGCCGCCCTGACTAAAATCCCAATCCTGATTTTTTATGGGGATAACATTCCTGACAAACCGGTCGCAATGCCGGCGCAGGACAGTTGGAGAGTCAGGTTGGCGATGGCTCGCCGGTGGCAAGACGTAGTAAACAAACACGGTGGCGATGTCACCGTCATCCACCTGCCCGAGATCGGTATTAAAGGAAATACGCACTTCCCCTTTTCGGATCTGAACAATGTTCAAATCGCCGATCAGGTCAGTAAATTCCTGCAGGAAAAGCATCTTCAGTAATCTGTCACCGTCGCAGCAAGGTTCGATTAATGAACCTTGCTGATTAACCCTATCCATTTACCCCCTCTAATCAAATAAATCACGCTGCGCTATGCTTTCCTCACACAAAAGCAGAAGGACAACGACATGCAAACAGTGAAGCTGAACAACGGGGTCGAAATGCCCAAACTGGGTTTTGGTGTCTTCCAGATGACGGACGCCAAGGAATGTGAACGCGCCGTTATCGACGCCATTGAGTCCGGCTATCGTCTGATTGATACCGCCGCCTCCTATCAAAATGAAACCCAGGTGGGCAATGCCCTTAAGCAAAGCGGTGTGGAGCGTGAAGCGCTGTTTGTAACCACCAAGTTGTGGTTGCAGGACACCCACTATGCAGGGGCGAAGGCGCAGTTTGAACGCTCGTTAAACCGCCTGCAGCTTGACTACGTGGATCTCTATTTGATCCACCAGCCCTATGGCGATGTTCATGGCGCATGGCGGGCGATGGAAGAGTTACACCAGGCAGGGAAAATCCGTGCTATTGGCGTCAGCAACTTTCATCCGGATCGGCTCGCGGATCTGATCGCATTCAACAACGTCGTTCCGGCGGTTAACCAGATTGAAGTGAATCCCTTTAATCAGCAACTGCATGCGGTGCCGTGGATGAAAAGTCGGGGAATTCAGCCCGAAGCGTGGGCACCGTTCGCTGAAGGGAAAAATGGCCTGTTTCAGCACCCGTTATTAACCGCTATGGGCGAAAAACGGGGTAAGAGTGTGGGCCAGGTGGTTCTGCGCTGGATTTATCAACGCGATATCATCTCGTTGGCAAAATCTGTCCGCAGGGAACGAATGGAAGAGAACATCAATATTCTGGACTTCGAGCTCAGCGAAGAGGAAATGGAGAAAATTACCGCTTTGGATACGGCAACCAGCGCCTTCTTCTCTCATCGCGATCCCGCCATGGTGGAGTGGCTGACGGGCCGTAAACTTGATGTTTAGGTGAGCCACGGCCGGCGCAGCACTAAGGGTGTCCGGCCAAACCCCATTAATGGCGCAGCGCATCGATCAACAAGGCAAACGCCGGGGGATGTTGCCTCCGGCTGGGATAATAGAGGTAGTAACCGGGAAATGTCGGACACCATTCATCCAGGATCTGGATAAGCTCCCCTGATTTGACTTCGTTTTGGATCATATCTTCGGGTACGCAGGCGATACCAAACCCTGACGATGCCGCGTCGATCCTCTCTGCCAACAGATTAAATGTCAGTTGCCCTTCCACTTTCACACGCAGCGGCTTACCGTCTTTCTCAAACTCCCAGTGGTATAAACCGCCGGCGGTAGGAAGCCGCATGTTGATGCAACGATGTTGCTGCAACTCGTGGGGCGTCTGCGGGATCCCGTGCTCGGCAAAGTAACTCGGCGCCCCCACAACCACCATTCGCATGTCCGGTCCGATTTTTACGGCAATCATGTCCTTATCTACGCTTTCCCCAAGGCGAATACCTGCATCGAAACGCCCTTCCACGATGTCAACGAACCCATTATCCACCACCAGTTCGATATTGATTTCCGGGTATTCCAAGAGAAAAGGTTTTAGCTTCGGCCACAGCAGGCATCGCGCTGCATGCTCCCCGGCGGAAAGTCTGATATTGCCCGAAGCGGTGCCATTTGGTTGGAGCAGGATTTCAAGTTCATGCTCAAGATCGGCAAGACGTGGCTCGAGACAGGCGATTAACTTCTCCCCAACCTCCGTTGGGGCGACGCTGCGGGTGGTTCGGGTCAGAAGACGCGTATTTAAACGTTGTTCTAATGCCTTCACCGCATGGCTCAATGCCGACTGAGAAACCCCCAGCTTAGCCGCCGCTTTGGTAAAGCTTTTCTCTCTGGCAACCACCAGGAAAATTTGCAGCTCATTGAAGTTTTCTTTCAACATGAGGTATTTCCTTAACGCATTGAGTAATGGCAGATAAAACTAATGACAACGCGCGATCTACGCAATCATTTTAGCCCGAAATGTCCAGCCAATTAGCGGCAAGATGCGTGAGTCATCGCAACCCCCAATCCCCGGTATGCGCCAATGAGCAGCATGGTCTGTTGCTGTTTTGGCGGTGTTTGCATGCATGAAAGTATTCCTCTGTGTTTCCGTTGTCATGTGCGGTAAAAAATATAACTATGCTAAATAGATTACGGAAGACGCAGCATTTGTACTAATCACCTGCATCGGACGCCTCTCCTATCAATAAACCAGGATCCCCGACATGTCAGAACCCGATCTCAATTTACTGATTGCGCTCGATGCGTTGCTTACGCTCGGCAGCGTGGCCGAAGCTGCACGCCGCCTAAACCTCAGCGCTTCGGCCATGAGCCGCACGCTTGGCCGCTTGCGGGCAGTCACCGGAGATCCTTTACTGGTAAGGGCCGGCCGCAATATGGTGCTCACTCCCTATGCCGAAGAGATTCGTGAACGTACGCAAAACACCGTATTTGAGGCGCGTTCGATACTGCGCCCCTCGGTTTCAGAACTGAGTTTATCAACGTTGGAACGCACATTTACCCTGCGCGCCAACGAGGGCTTTGTCGAAGCATTCGGCGCCGCACTGATCTCCGCCGTGGCAACGGCAGCCCCGTTGGTGAGACTCTGTTTTGCGCCCAAACCGGAAAAAAACTCCCGCCATTTGCGTGAGGGACGGGTTGATTTGGAAATCGGCGTTTTGGGGGATATGGGGCCGGAAATTCGCTTGCAGGCACTGTTCCGCGACCGATTTGTCGCGGTGGTCAGAAAGGGCCATCCGTTGGAGCAGAAAGCCGACATCACCGCGCGGGCCTATGCCGACTGTGGCCATGTGGTCGCATCACGCCGTGGGCTGGTCACCGGCCCGGTAGATCAGGGATTGGCTGAATTGGGGTTGGAGCGAAAAATAGCCGCCGTGGTGCCGAGTTTTCCCGCCGCGCTGGCGGTGGCTCAGGCGTCCGATCTGGTGGCATTGGTCCCTGCTTCTTTCCTGATCAATCAACCGCTGGGCACTGCGCTTTATATGTTTGAACTGCCGGTAAAAACCCAAAGCATCACCGTTTCACAGATGTGGCACCCGCGTTTGGAGGCCGATCCTGCCCACCGTTGGCTGCGGCAATGGGTGTTGAAGGTGGTTCAACAACGTTTTGCCACGCTAAATAACTGAAAGCACTGTGCCGGCAGATATTCTAGCCTTAATTTTCATCGCGTCGGAAGTTTGAGTCAGGTATCACGATAACCACCCCTTTTCTTCTGTATTCTTTGCTAAGGAATCTATTTTATCGGGAGATTAGGTGACATGAAAAAAACAGTTATATTCACCATGATGGCGCTGGGCAGCCTTATCGCCAACGCGCAGGCGAGCGACAAACTAGCTGGTAATGAAATACTTGCCGTTCAAAAAGGCGGCGTGCCAGACAAGGTTTTCACGCAGGATAAACCGCATTTGAAGATAGCCACCTATAACATCGGTAAAAATGAAGCCTCCTCTGCCGTCTCCGATTTCACTGCACTTAATTCGGCCATTAAAAGAATAGATGCGGATATCATCGCCATTCAGGAAGTGGACAATAAGACCCAGCGCAGTCAAAAACTCGATCAGCTTAAAAAAATCGCTGATGCCAATAAAATGCATTATGCCTTTGGCAAAGCGCTTGATTTCGATGGCGGCGAGTATGGGGTAGGACTGCTTTCCAAATATAAAATTCTACATTCGCAGGTGGTGAAATTACCCTCGGGTGATGCCGAACAGCGCGTCACATTACTGGCGCAAGTTGAGGTTCCCGGATTTGATTCAGCGCCAATCATCATGGTCACCCATCTCGACTGGCAAAAAGATCCGGCAATACGCACTGAACAAGCACGCTACCTGTTGGATTTGAGTATTGGCGATGCCGCATCTGATTTCAAAGATATGGCTTCCTCGATTAAGATCCTCGCCGGCGATTTCAACTCGACTCAAGATGAACAGCCATTGAAAGAAATACGCTATTTTTTCAATGAAGTTGCGAAAGATGGAGCCGATACTCGCAGTTGGCCAGCGGTTAATCCCGCTATTGATATAGACCATATCTTCACATTTAAGGGGCAAAAGTGGAACGTGAAGAATCTGGCTATCCCACATAATTCGCCTGAATTTACCTGGTCAACGGCAAGCGATCACCTGCCGGTTATTGCCGAGCTTGAGCTTTCAGAACAGTAAGGCCAATGAGGAAGCCAGTCACAGGCTTCCTCACTGTTTTTTACCCATCATGGTCCTTGCTGGCCTCAGACGCGAACCACCAGTTTGCCCTGAGCACGGTCATTCTCGATCATGCGGTGAGCGTTGGCGACATCGTCAAAGTCGAAGGTTTTCACCCGCAGCGACGGCATGGCCTGGTCCGCTACCTGTTGAGCAATCCACTTCAGCGGCGAATCGGCCAAAGGCAGCGCTGCGGTGCCAAGCAACCCACTGCCAAAGAAGGTCAAGCGTGTTGCATTGGGAAGATCGTTCATCAGATGCAGATTATCCAACACCGGTGCCCCGCCCAGCAGGCCTATTACCACTGCGGTACCAAAAGGTTTGAGCGCATTGAGGCTATCGCGCACCGTGGCGGCGCCAACCACCTCAAGGGCCACATCTACGCCTTCCGGCGCTACACCCCGTATTTGGTCTGCAATTTCACCGGTATCAATCACCACCGCATCTGCGCCAATGGCGGTCAGCCGGGCTGCGTTACTGGCCGAGCGGGTGGTGGCGATAACCCGCTGTCCACGCGCCTTGGCATAGGCCACGGCAGCCTGACCCACCGAAGAGGTCGCGCCGCGCACCAGCACCGTCTGCCCCGGTACGTTGTCGATTAAGCGGCCCAGAGCCCCCCATACGGTAAGATAGCTCTCCGGCAATGCGGCAAGTTCTTCCCATGAAAGGCTGATGCCGTCCAAATCGATGACGTTGCTGCGTAACACCGTGACCTCCTCGGCGTAGCTGCCGTTGCGGGTGAACTGCAATCCCCCCATGGCGGTGGCCACATGCTGCCCGGTGCGAAACAGTCCTGAAGCATCCTCAATCACTTCGCCTACGGCTTCAATCCCAGGCACAACCTGTCCGGCGATCGGGCCCATTTTACCGGCACGGCGGTAAATTTCGGCGCGGTTAAGACCAAACGCCCGTACCCGAATGCGAACTTCATCCGCCTTTGGCGCGACAGAAGGAATATCGCGCAGTTGCAAAACGTCCGGGCCGCCAACTTGTTCAATCACATAAGCTTTCATAACCGTTCTCCAGTTCAACAGTGAGTTAATCAACGAGCTATCTCGCCGATAGGTTGAACTGTATAGATTCCAATATTGATGGGGAATACACGAAAATGGTTACGTCAATCTCATAAATGAGAGGAGTGTCGTATGGACTTCAACGCAACCAAAATGTTTGTCTCAGTCGTACAAGCAGGCAGTCTTTCGGCCGCCGCCGACAAGACCCATGTGCCGCTCCCTACCCTGAGCCGGCGCATACGTGAGCTGGAGCGCGAACTTGACGTGCAGTTGCTGGAGCGTTCGCCGCGCGGTATCAAGCTGACTGAAGCCGGCAGCCGTTTATATGAACATGCCAGCCGCGGGGTGGAAGCTCTGAACGAAGCTCAGCAGGCCGTGATGAACGATGAAACCCGGCTTAAAGGCCGCCTGCGTCTGTCGATGCCCCCCAACTTTGATCCCTGGTGGGACTTGCTGGGGGCTTTCCAGCAACGGTTTCCCGAAATCAGCGTTAGCGTATTTTCAACGGAACGGCGGATCGATCTGGTACAGGATGGCATTGACGTTTCGCTCCGCGTCGGCACCATCGTGCATGAGTCTATGGTGGCACGACAAATGCTGAAGTATCGGCATCTACTGGTTGCTGCGCCGTCATTACTGGCGCAGTTTGGCCAACCTGCCAGCGTGGAGGATTTGCATCGCTACCCTTGCGCGAGCTGGGCGGCGGACTCCAGCGCCCGTGGCCTCTGGCGGCTGGGCCATCAGGTGTTTGAGCCGAAGGCGGTACTGGTGGCGAACGATTACGCACTTTTACGCAGCAGAGCCGTCGCGGGTCAGGCGGTCACTGAGTTACCGCCCTTTATGGCGAACAAGGAGATCGCCGCCGGCCGTTTGTGCGCAGTCTTACCTTCTCACCCGTTGCCAGAACAAACGCTTAGCTTGCTCTATCCATCACAACGGCATCCCTCGCGACTGGTGCGGGCGTATCTCGATTTCTGTCAGGAACAGCTGACAACCTACCTGAGCGCGAATGTTGAATAAGCCAGATAGCGGCGAGGTTGGACGATAAAATTCACAGGTGATTGATAGCGGGAAATTTAGCAGAGGACGGCGTTTTTTGGGATTTTCCGCTTTAAGATTAATAATGCTTTAATAGTGCCCACTATGCAGTACAGTAAAACGATGACGCCCAATCAATCGAAGCACTGCATAGTGGAATACTAATGTTAACGTAATGAGTTAATTTCTATAACCTTATGTAACTAAAGAAACTGAAAAGTAACCTGATAATCCTTTCTCGTTGCCAGAGCAAAAATATAAAAGCGACTGGGTTATATTCTCTCTGTATAACACTCGTCCTTTTTACTTCCAGCAAACGCCTCAGGGTTTATAAATTAGTCAATAACCGCATCATTAACGCACAGCTTTAATCCAGAAAACGCGAGCGTATGCCCCATCCCATTCAACAATGATGCAGGGGCTATTAAAGGCTTTCGCCATTGCTTCTGTGTAAGGCGGTGCCTCATCCTGTCTTCACGCAATAAATAATAACTGCGGCAGTTCAGCAGATACGGCTGGCGTATGTGGCTGCTACCTTCCTTTAAATAACCAGGCATCACAAATTTTGCGCGGGGGTACCTTGCGGGCTTGGGGAGTTGCTGGACGCCTAAGCCGCGTTCTCTCCAGGATGGAGCACGCTGCCCTGCAGTTGTTGCAATTCGGGCTAAGAATTTAGTTAGCAGGCAACATATCCTTAACTTTATAATGAATCAAATGGTACAATATCGACATTCCATCGTTTGATTTACGCTCTGCTTTCACCCCACCAGGGAACGGTACGGACGCGATCATTCGAGGTAAACATGAAGAAAAACATTATCTTGGAGTCTTTCAGACATGCCTGAATCAAATGCCCGTCCGGGTATAAAACTTAAACTATGGTGTTGTTTATTAGGGATAATCCTTACCGCTGTCGGCCTATTCTTCGCCATCGCTGGCGGTAAGCTGGTTTCGCTGGGGGGCAGCAGCTACTTCCTGATTGCCGGTATCGTAACTCTGCTTTCCGCCGTGCAATTCTTCCGTCGCAAATCTTCGGCCGTGCCGCTATTCCTGCTGGTGTTTGTCGGCACGCTGGTTTGGTCGGTGGTTGATGCCGGTTTCGATTTCTGGCCATTGGTTTCGCGGCTGATGGTCCCTGCCGGTTTGATGCTGTTGGCCTTCCTGAGCTGGCCGGCCCTGCGTAAGCCAGAAGGCAAAACGCCGTTGGCAAAATTGTCTTACCTGCTAAGTGCGGTATTGGCCGTTGGCATGGTCGGCACCTTTGTGCAGATGTTCCAGCCACACCCTACCGTGGCTTTCAGCGGTGAGCCGTTGCCGCTGATCCCAGTGGACAAAAGCAAACAACAAAAAGATTGGGATAACTACGGCAATACCCCGGGTGGCAGCCGCTTCGTGGCGCTGGACCAAATCACCCGCGACAACGTGAAAGACCTGAAGGTCGCCTGGACCTTCCACACCGGCGATACTCCGTTGAGTCCGGATGGCAACGGCGCTGAAGATCAGCAAACGCCGTTGCAAATCGGCAACCGTATCTTCCTGTGTACGCCGCATAACAACGTGATTGCCGTCGATGCCGACAGCGGTAAAGAGATCTGGAAACGTGAAATCAACGCGAAATCCCAGGTCTGGAACCGTTGTCGCGGCCTGGCCTACTTTGATGTTGCCAAGCCCCTGCAACAACCGACCGTACCCGGCTCTACGCCCGCTACACCGGTCACCCTGGCTGCGGGCGACAGTTGCCAGCGCCGTATTCTGATGAATACCATCGATGCGCGCCTGGTGGCAATCAACGCCGATAACGGTGAATTCTGTCAGAACTTTGGCAACCAGGGCGTGGTTGATCTGAAAGTCGGTCTGGGCGATGCGGCCGATCCGAAATATCAGCTGACTTCCGCACCCACCCTGGCGGGTACCACCGTTGTCGTCGGCGGCCGCGTAGCCGATAACGTACAAACGGATATGCCTGGCGGCGTGCTGCGCGGTTTCGACGTGATCACCGGCGCGATGCGCTGGGCGTTCGACCCGGGTAATCAGGATCCAAACTCGGCCTTAAAACCCGGCCAGACCTTTGTACGCAGCACCCCAAATTCCTGGGCACCGATGTCCTATGACCCGGCGATGAACACCGTGTTCCTGCCAATGGGCAGCTCCTCGGTGGATCTGTGGGGCGCTAACCGTAACGCGTTGGATCACAAATACGGCGCTTCCATCCTGGCGTTGGACGCCACCACCGGTAAAGAGAAATGGGTTTATCAGACCGTTCATAACGACCTGTGGGATTTCGACCTGCCGATGCAGCCTAGCCTGATCGACTTCCCAATGAAGGACGGTACCACCAAACCGGCCCTGGTCATTGGTGCCAAAACCGGTCAGATCTTCGTGTTGGATCGCCATACCGGGAAGCCTTTGACCGAAGTGAAAGAGCTGCCGGTGAAAACCCGCACCATCCCCGGTGAGCAATACTCCGCCACTCAACCTTTCTCTGTCGGCATGCCACAAATTGGCGCTGAAAAACTGATTGAGTCCGACATGTGGGGCGCTACGCCGTTTGATCAGCTGATGTGTCGCATCAGCTTTAAATCCATGCGCTATGACGGCCTGTTTACCGCACCGGACACCGATATTTCACTCAGTTTCCCAGGCTCTCTGGGCGGCATGAACTGGGGTGGCCTGTCGACCGATCCGAACAACCATTACATCTTCGCCAACGACATGCGTTTGGGCCTGTGGGTACAAATGATCCCGCAAAAAACCGATGCCAATACCCCGGCCAGCAATGGCGGTGAATCGGTCAATGCCGGTATGGGTGCGGTACCGTTAAAAGGCACGCCTTACGGCGTGAACAAAAATCGTTTCATGTCACCTCTGGGCATTCCTTGCCAGAAACCACCGTTTGGTACCCTGTCGGCGATCGATCTGAAAACGCAGAAAGTGGTGTGGCAAGTGCCGGCCGGTACGGTTCAGGATACCGGGCCTTTCGGTATCAAAATGCGTGCACCAATGCCGGTGGGCATGCCGACGCTCGGCGGCACGCTGGCGACTCAGGGCGGCCTGGTATTCATTGCCGGTACTCAGGATTACTACCTACGGGCCTTTGACTCCTCCACCGGTAAAGAAGTGTGGAAAGCGCGCCTGCCTGTCGGCAGCGGCGGCACGCCAATGAGTTATGTTTCACCGACAACCGGTAAACAGTACATCGTGATTTCCGCCGGTGGCGCTCGTCAGTCGCCGGACCGTGGCGATTACGTCATTGCCTATGCACTTGATAAATAAATCTAACCATAGGTTATGATCGCAGCCCCCGCCTCACCGCGGGGGCTTTTTTATATTCCCAGGCAACGGTCTAATAGCCGAGACTTCATTAAGCTGGCCCATTAAAAGGCGGAAATACGAGAGTATTCCTAATGTGTTAACCGACTTTATATCTCATTCTCTCTGGCGGCTTTTTATTGCGCAGAAACGGCTATTGAATATTTCCACCCGCAGGCTTTTTATTAGCTAGCATAAAAGACAGGTGGTTTTCAGAGGAAATGACGAATGAGTGTTCTACCCGAGCGCAGTGATGAAAAACCGCCTGTGGATATGGCTAATGAAATTTTTAATGGTTTACCTAATCTCATTGGCATGGGTAATAGTCTCGGGGGACATTTCAATAAGCTTTGGTGTGAATATACCGGCCTCTCCTCATTTGATAATCCAGGCGCTTGCTGGTTGAAAGCCCTGCACCCTGCCGAATATCCTCTTATCGAATCGCTATGGCAGCAGGCGATTGCCACGGCGACCTCTTTCGTTAATGAAGTTCGCCTGCGACAGTACAACGGCGAGTACCGCTGGTTTTTACTGTCTTTCGGCGCGAAGAAAAAGCCTGATAGCGAGGAAACAGATTGGTATCTGAGCGGCACCGATATCCATGATTCCGTATTGGAAAAACAGCGAATTACCACCACGCTGGCCGCGCAGAAAAACATGCTTGATGCCAGCGTCGACTGCATCAAGGTCATCAATAATGACGGCACGCTGCTGCACATCAACAGAGCCGGCAGCGTCGCGCTGGGCATCGATGAGCACCAACCGCAATTTGGCATGCCCTGGCTGAATCTGCTGCAACCCGAAGTGCGCTCGCGCGGCAAAAAAGCGCTGCGTAAAGTGCTAACCGGTAAAAACGCCCGCTTCGCCGGCCTTAGCGCCACGCCTGACGGCAAGCTGCAGCACTGGGACAATATTCTCAGTCCGGTCTTCGATAACGAGGATCGAATAGAAAATATATTGTGCGTCTCGCGCGACGTTAGCTCTCAGCGAATAGCTGAAAAACGTTTGCTGATCGCCAGTCAGTATGACGAATTGACCGGTTTGCCCAACAGACGCTTATTCAAGAAAAGATTAAAGCAGGAAATGAAGCGAGCCCTGAGCAGCAATAAATCGCTCGGGTTGATTTTGCTGGACCTGGACCATTTTAAGCTGGTTAACGACACCCTAGGGCACGCTGCCGGCGATCATCTGCTGCGCGTGTTGTCCCGTCGGCTGACGGCTTATTTAAATCCGAACTCGTTCGTTTCCCGCCTGGGCGGCGACGAGTTTGCGATTGTGATCGGCGACGTCGAAAACGAGCAGGATATTTACAAAATCGCCAATACCTTTCTGTTGCAGCTGGAGTCACCCATTACCCATGGCGGCAAGGCGTTGCATTGCGGCATGAGTATCGGCTGCGCCCTCTATCCTCAGGATGCCCGCGACGCCTCGGAATTGATGAAATGCGCCGATACCGCGTTGTACGAACTCAAGGACGGCGGCCGGGGCGGCGTGTACATGTTTAATCCACAGATGATGGATAAGGCCAAAGAGCGTGCCGCGCAGCTTAATCACGCACGGCAGATAGTTCGCGATAATCAAATCCGCCCCAGTTACCAACCCAAGGTCAGCCTGGCAACCGGTGCCATTGTGGGCTTTGAGGCGCTGCTGCGCTGGTATTGTCCGCATCATGGTATGAAGATGCCAGATACCGTCGTCGAAGCATTCAACGATTACGAATTGGCAACCAAGATCAGCGAAACCATGCAGATGAAGGTTTTTGCCGATATCGCCACTTGGATCGCGTCTGGCGTGGAGGTGTTGCCGGTGTCTTTGAACGCCGCACCTATCGAATTTTTACGTGATAACTACGCCGAAACTTTCCTGCGGCGTCTGCAAATGTTTCGCATCCCCCACCATCTTATCGAGCTGGAGGTCACTGAACATGCCTTCAACAAACACGGGTCGAAGTATGTGCTGCGAGCCTTGCAAATGCTTAAGGAAATGGGGATCAGGATCGCGCTTGATGACTTTGGCACCGGCCACTCCTCCTTTACGCACCTGATGGACTACCCTCTGGACTGCATCAAGTTGGATCGGGATTTCATCCGCCGCATGAATAACGAACCGGCGATTTTGGGCATCGTGGAAAGTATGGGAATTTTGGGGCAGAAATTATCCATTGATATTATTGCGGAAGGCATTGAAACCGAGCAGCAGCGGCAAACGCTGCGTGATTCCGGCTATCACCTGGGGCAAGGGTTTCTGTTCAGCCAGGCCGTTGAAGCGACCCAAGTCATCAATATGCTACGAGAAAACGTCCCTTCAAACACCTGAACCGGTACAATACTTTCCGGGACTTCTTAAGGAAAGGCATGATGATTCGACAGTTCATCAAAGGCGATGAAATTGCGCTGTTTCGCGTTTTTTTCTCTGCGGTGCATGAGGTCGCATCACGCGACTACACCACTGAGCAAGTCAATGCCTGGGCTCCCGCCGATACTGATCCCCAGCTTTGGGCGGCTCGCATGAGAGATTTGCATCCCTTTGTCGTTGAGATTGATAAACAGATTGTCGGCTATGCCGATCTCCAGCCTGACGGCTATATCGACCATTTCTATGTATCCGGCGCCTGTCCCCGACAAGGCATTGGGACCTTATTGATGAATCGAATCCATAAAGAGGCCAGACTGTTAGGGCTTAAAGAGCTGACCTCAGACGTCAGTAAAACCGCAGAACCCTTCTTTATGCGCCAGGGATTTCAGGTCGTTGAGCGGAAAAGTCCGGTCCTGCGCGGCATCGTGCTGCAAAATGCTTTCATGCGTAAAAATCTCGACGTTTAAGCCCCTCACGCTCACCGAGCGCTCCCCCTTCTTTGCAACCTAACCGTTTGTAAAATTAGTTAGCCAATTTTGTTCGTTCACAGATTTAGCGGCTTGAAGGATAGTGAGTTGACCGCCTCAACAACATAATAATGCAGGTAATAATAATGATATATAGCGCAAAACTCACCGCAGCGGCGGCTCTCCTGAGCCTTTCCGCCCTGGCCCATGCCGCACCGGGGCTGGACCTGATCGCCAACGAAACCCCTATTCATACCCAGAAGGATCCCGAGGCTGCGGCCAAAATCCCCGCCGGGTTCAAATTTGTTGAACCGGGGACGCTGACCGTAGCCGTCGCGATCTTGGGCAGCGGCCCACCGTTCGGTCTGTACGCGCGCGACAATAAAACGGTGATTGGCAGCGAGTCGGATATTGCCAGGCTGGTTGCCGACGGCCTGGGGTTGAAACTGAAACTGGTTCCGACCTCATGGGAAGACTGGCCGTTAGGCGTCACCTCGGGTAAATACGACGCCGCGGTTTACAACATTACCGTCACTCAGGAACGTAAAACCAAGTTCGACTTCGCCACCTATCGCCAGGATACGTTGGGCTTCTACGTGAAATCCGACAGTAAGATCACCTCGATCAAATCGGCGCCGGACATTGCCGGCAAAAAGATCATCGTAGACTCCGGCACCAATCAGGAAGCTGTGCTGCTGGCCTGGGATAAAGAGAACCAGGCCAAAGGGTTACCGGCCCTTCAGCCGATTTATGTCACTGACAAGGCGGCGTCGACGCTGGCCATCCAGTCCGGCCGTGCGGATGCGACCTTCGGGCCGAACGTGTCCGGCGCTTATCAGGCAAAATTGACCGGTAATACCCGGTTGGTCGGCATCGTGCCGGGCGGTTGGCCGCGCAGCGCCAACATTGCCGTTACGCTGAAGAAAGGCAATGGTTTGGTGGAAGCGGTGCAGGCGTCGCTCAATAGCGCTATTGCCAACGGCAGTTATCTGAAAGTGTTGGATCGCTGGGCGGAAAGCGACGAGAAAATCGAACGATCCGAAATCAACCCACAGGGATTGGGCGATAAATAATAACCACGCGGGGCCCTGAATGGGCCCCCGCTTTGTCAGCTCTCGGCGCGATGTTTCTCCATCTTGCGGTAAAGCGTACTGCGCGAGATCCCTAATCGTTTTGCCGCCAGGCTGATATTGCCCTTGGCGTTTCGAATAGCCGTCAACATGTCTACCGATAAGCTCTGCGGCGCTACGGGGCGAGCAAGCAGATAAAACTGCTCCGGCAGATCCTCAAGCCTGATCAGGTTACCGTCATCGGCCAAAGCCAACAGCACTTTCAAGGTGCTCAACAACTGCCGCACATTACCGGGCCAGGAATAACCCGCCAAGGCGGTGATAGCGTCCGGTGCCAGTCTGATGCCCCGCGTATCACCCCCCAATTCGCTCCAGAGATTGAGGATAAAACGATCAACGTGCGCGCGCTGCCGCAGCGGCAAGATGCGCAGGCTGAATTCCTGAATGCGATACAGCAAATCTTCGCGGAATGCCCCTGCCGCAACCCGCTGTTCCAGATCCTGATGGGTGGCACAGATAAGCGAGAAATCGACCGCATAGCTGACGCGGCTGCCGAGCGGCGTGACCGTCTTTTCCTGCAGCACCCGCAATAACCGGGTCTGCAAACTCAATGGCATATCGCCAATCTCATCAAGGAACAGCACCCCGCCGTCGGCCTCTCTGATCTTGCCGACGTACCCTTTGGTGCTGGCGCCGGTAAACGCCCCTGGCGCATAGCCAAAAAGTTCGGACTCGATCAGACTTTCCGGCAGGGCTGCACAGTTGATAGCCACAAAATTGCCCTGTCGCCGGTGGCTTTCCTCGAACAAACGCTGGCTGAAATACTCTTTACCGCAGCCGGTTTCCCCGCTAATGCATAGCGCCAACCCGGCATTAAGAATACGCAGGGCTTTCTGTCTGTCTGCTCCGTCACGATCATAAGGCTGCAACTGCTGCCTGACGCACTGCGATGGGCGTTCCGGCATCTGCAACAGTGAATAATAGTGACGATTATTCACCGCCAGAGTCTGTCGCGGCGCATTCATTGTCTGGAGGGACATTTCCGGAAACAGCGTGGCAAAGTCCATCGACCCAAAGGCCGCCGCGCTGAGATTGAATTCTTGCATCGCTAATCGGTTGGCCGCGGTGAGGATCTCATCGCGAAACACCAATATCATCTCATGGGCGCTGCCGAGAACCCGCGCATCGCTGTGCAGGCGCAGTGTCCAATGTCGGTCGGTGACACAGCTTTTCACCCATTGATGTTCAATGTGCCGGACAGCCTGCAGAATCAACGAACCTGCTTCGCTGTAAGGATGTTGGGCAGGCGTCGAGATATCCAATACGCCGGCGATCAGGCCGTCGGGGCGATAAATCGGCGCTGCGGAGCAGTAAAGCCCGGCATTCTGATTGAGAAAGTGCTCGTCGCCATTGACTTCGCACAGCGCCCCCATTGCCAAAGCGGTACCGATGGCATTGGTGCCACGCTCCTGCTCGCCCCACAGATTGCCCGGAGCCAGAGAAACCCGCGATGCCTTACGTAAAAAGTGCGTGTTGCCACAGGTTTCCAGCACCAGGCCACCGGCGTCGGACACCACCACAATGGAGGGTTGTCGGTTGATCTCACCACCCAAGCGCTCGATCAGCGGCCGCGCGAGCTGCGCAACCCAACCGTTTTGCCCCCGCACTTCTTTCAACAGGGTCGGCCGGATAAAAGGAACATGGTCGTCGCTTCGATTGAGGCCATAGTGCCGGCTGCGTAACCAGGATTCGGAAAGTGGGCCGGAGAGTGACAGGCGATCGTCGTCAGAGATACACCCGGTCTGGGTGGTCTGGTCTTTATGCAGCATACCCAACTCCCGCCAATTAAAGTGTTGCATTTTTGTATCATGAATGTGTCCCATGCGTTGCGACATGGAACACAAAAAACAATAGAAATGAATAGTAAGCCAGGGGCTTTATTGGCATTGGTAGCTATTATTCTTTTTTAATTAGTTGATATTTTTATATTATTTATTTATGTGGCACAGCTTTCCATCAATGTGGCATGGGCAATGCTTAAGTGTCTGTAGAGTGCCGGCAATCAGGCACCACCCTTACAGTCTCCGTTCCCATGAGAGGTGTTACATGAAATACGTTCATCCCGGTTTGCCTGGTTCGTTGGTCTCTTTCAAACAGCGCTACGGCAACTACATTGGCGGTAAATTTGTCGAACCCGTTTCAGGCAACTACTTCACCGACACCTCCCCGATGACAGGTCAGACTGTCGCCGAATTCCCGCGCTCCGACGCGAAAGATATCGAACAAGCGCTGGATGCGGCGCATGCCGCAGCCGAAACCTGGGGGAAAGCCAGCGTTCAGGAAAGGTCTAATGTGCTGCTGGCGATCGCCGATCGTATGGAGTCAAAGCTCGAATTGCTGGCACTGACCGAAAGCTGGGACAACGGCAAACCGATCCGCGAAACGCTGAACGCGGACATTCCGCTGGCGATCGACCACTTCCGCTATTTCGCCGGCTGTTTGCGTGCACAGGAAGGCACCGCCGCTGAGATCGATCAAAACACCGTGGCCTACCATATCTATGAGCCACTGGGCGTGGTTGGGCAGATTATTCCCTGGAACTTCCCGCTGTTGATGGCCGCATGGAAACTAGCCCCGGCGCTGGCCGCCGGCAACTGCGTGGTGCTTAAACCGGCGGAGCAAACCCCGCTCAGCATCTGCGTGCTGCTGGAAATGATTGGTGACTTGCTGCCGCCGGGCGTGCTCAATGTGGTTCACGGTTTCGGTAAAGAAGCCGGTGAGGCATTGGCAACCAGCAAGCGTATCGACAAAATCGCCTTTACCGGTTCAACCCCGGTAGGCCGCCATATTCTGGCCTGCGCGGCGGAAAATATCATTCCCAGCACCGTGGAGCTGGGCGGTAAATCGCCTAACATCTTCTTTGAAGACATCATGCAGGCGGAACCCGAATTCATCGACAAGGCGGTTGAGGGGCTGATTCTTGGCTTCTTCAACCAGGGTGAAGTCTGTACCTGCCCTTCGCGCGCCCTGATTCAGGAATCGATTTACCCGCAATTTATGGAAAAAGTGCTGGCGCGCATCACCACCATTCGCCAGGGTGACCCCTTTGACACCGACACCATGATCGGTGCTCAGGCGTCTCAGCAGCAGTTCGACAAGATCCTGTCTTACATCGAGATCGCTAAAAACGAAGGCGGCAAAATCATTGCCGGCGGCGAGCGCGCCAGCCATGAGCAAACTCTGCAAAGCGGTTTTTATCTGCAGCCCACCTTAATCACCGGCAATAACAGCATGCGTTTCTTCCGTGAAGAGATCTTCGGACCGGTGATCGGCGTGACCACCTTCAAAGATGAAGCCGAAGCACTGGCATTGGCCAACGACAGTGAGTTCGGGCTGGGTGCCGGTTTGTGGACTCGCGACGTAAATCGCGCCTATCGCATGGGGCGCGCCATCAAGGCCGGACGCGTGTGGACCAACTGTTATCACCTGTATCCGGCGCATGCTGCCTTTGGCGGCTACAAAAACTCCGGCGTCGGCCGCGAGACCCACAAGGTAGCGCTGTCGCATTACCAGCAGGTCAAAAACCTGTTGGTCAGTTACGACAGTAAACCGCTCGGGCTGTTTTGATTTTTAGCGTTACTGCAAACTAAGGCCACCTCGGTGGCCTTAGTTATTTGCGCGGGATTATGATGCGGAGAGATCGATAACCATGCGGCCACGGATAGTGCCCGACTTCATCTCTTCGAAGATCGCGTTGATGTCGCCCAACGGACGCTTGGTCACTTTCGGCGTCACTTTGCCTTCGGCGGCAAACTGGAAAGCTTCTTTAAGGTCTTCACGGGTTCCCACCAACGAGCCCACAACCTGAATACCGTCCAATACCAAGCGTGGAATGCTCAGATCCATACTCTCTGGCGGTAGCCCCACGGCGACCACTTTGCCCCCTGCGCGAACCGCATTGACCGCAGAATTAAAGGCTGAACGCGCCACCGCGGTGACTACGGCAGCATGCGCGCCCCCGACTTTTTGCTGAATGATTTCTTCGGCGTTTTCAGTTTTGGAGTTGATGACCAGATCGGCGCCGATTTCTTTGGCGAAATCCAACTGCCCCTGGTTGACGTCAATGGCGATCACTTTGGCGTTGAACACGTTCTTGGCATACTGCAATGCCAGGTTGCCCAAGCCGCCCAGGCCGTAAATCGCGATCCACTGCCCCGGTTTGATGTCGGAAATTTTCACCGCCTTATAGGTAGTGACACCGGCACAGGTAATGCTGCTGGCTGCAAAGGAGTCCAGGCCATCCGGCACCTTGACCGCATAGTCCGCCACTACGATGCACTCTTCCGCCATGCCGCCGTCGACGCTGTAACCGGCATTTTTCACCGAGCGGCACAGCGTTTCGTTACCATTAACGCAATATTCGCAATGACCACATCCCTGATAGAACCAGGCGACGCTGGTGCGATCCCCGACTTTCAACGAGGTGACACCTTCACCTACGGCGGTGACTACCCCAATCCCTTCGTGCCCCAGGGTGATGCCGGGCACTTCGCCAAAATCGCCATTTTTGACGTGAAGATCGGTATGGCAAACGCCGCAACACTCCATTTTCAGCGCGGCCTCACCGTGTTTCAGTGGACGAAGCTGTTTATCCTGAATATCGACACTGTGGTCTTTAGTCACTACGGCTGCTTTCATAGGATATCTCTCCTCAGGTGAGTTGAAGTACAGTTGTTAATGTAGTTACTCATAACCCTGAGGGCAAGAAATTAAAAACAAATATTTAATATCAACCAGCACGATTGCGGTTGTGAAACGAAAATAATGATTAACGCTTGGTTTTAGTGATTTTTGTCGCTTTGGCAGGGTTACCGGCAACGAACTCCAGCGTTGGCGAATAGTAAAAAGGCAACCAGGCATGGTAACTGCTTTCCCACTCCCATTTTACCGGGCAGGGCCACAGAATATCTTCATGCAGAATGTAGTAGACCCATCGGCCATGCGGGCGGCGTGGTTTGGTGGTGCGCATAGCGTCTGACTTCTTCGGGGCGGATCGGTTATCGCTGATATTCAATGGCCCGCAGTCGCAGAGCCACGTTGCAGGCCTTAGGGGCAACATCCTTCGTGATGGGATAAAAATGGCCGATCTTCATGTTAAATCCTCTTTGTCATCAGGGATACAGAGTTACCTGGCACAAATTTAACATGGACCGCGGTCCGCAAGCCATCTTTCCCGCCAGCATGCTCACTGCCTGAGACCGGCGGCTGCGGACTTGCTCGTGCTCTGCCTCAGCCGGCTTGCTTTAACGCCTCTTGCCGCAGAATCGATTGAATATAGGCATTATTGTTTTTTAACGTCACAAAGTCGCCGCTGGCGACGATACCAATTCACGAATAAATCGACTCAGGACGCCAATTCACCACCGCCCGCGTAGGCAGTCTTACCGGCAATCTTCATCACTTCGGCTCCCAGGGTGACAAAAGGCGCTTGCCGACAGGCATAAATCAGCCCGCCGGCCTTGGCGCGCACCGCTTTTACCGTATCGGTGATCGGGTCGATAATTTCGGCCACCGCCTCGTCGGCTTCCACCCATTCCCCCGGCTGGCGCAACAACAGCAGAATACCGCTGGCGGATGCGGTAACGATCTCCCCGGCGGCGAACGGCAGCATCGCCACTTCACATTGCGGTATCGCCGGAGAGGGTCCGGCAACGGCGCCTCGGTGCTGTAAATAACGGTACAAGCGTTCTGCGTCACCGCTGGCCAATTCATGGCTGACATCCCGCTGTCCGCGTAACTCCAGCGTAACCGCCATGCAGCCCGGTTTGAGCTGGCTTAGGTCAGGATGCTGTTGCGCCAGCCGAAGCCAGGGCAAACCGCAGGCTTCATCAAATGAGCCGCCACCGCTGTCTTGCGAAAGCAGTACCGCCGCCATGTTCATAAAGCGCGCCAGAATTTCGGCCTGCCGTTCCCAGGCCGGATCGGCGTACATATGCAAGATCGCCCGATCGTCACAGTGCAGATCCAGCACTACATCGGCATCACAGGCCAGTAGCAGCAATTGCCGCCGCAGTGCCGTGACTTCACTGCCCTCGGTCATGGCTTGCAAAACGGTACGCATGGCGGCCCGGACTTGCGGCTGAAGGGGTTCCGAGGCGGTAAAATCGTGGTTTTGCAGCAGACGCGCCAGATCGGGAAAATCGCGGTTGAAGTTGCGACCGCTAATCAGGTCGAAGCGCCCTACGCCGCCGTTGAGCAGCACCTGCGCCAGCCCTGGAGGATTGGCCAGCGGCACCAGAATTATTTCGCTTTGCAGCTCACCACGCCGTTCCGCCTGGCTGAGTAATCTTTTAAGATAATGCAGCACCAGCATGCCGGGCAGTTCGTCGGCATGCAGACCGGCCTGCAGGTAAATTTTTTCGCCTTTGCCCGGCTGGCCGAAATGAAAACTGGTGAATTGGCGCTGCCCCCCCAGGGCATGTTCAGGTAACTTATGATGTTTACTTTTCATTGGACGCCCTATCTGTGGAAAAGAAAGCCCGGCTTGATCGCATCGACAAAAAAATCCTTGAAATACTGTGCCGGGATGGCCGCATTTCCTATCAAAAGCTGTCCGAGCAGGTCAATCTGACCGCTCGCCCCTGTCTGGAACGGGTGCGTGGGCTGGAGCGCGACGGCATCATCCGCGGCTACAGTGCCATCATTGAACTGCCGGAGCCGGAGCATGCGTTCGTGATCCAGGCTCAGATCGCGCTGGCCGACCACGGTCATTCTCAACCGGCGTTTGAGCAGGAGATGCGTAATACCCCGGAGGTGCTGGATTGCTGGCTGGTCAGCGGCAACTTCGATTTTCTGGTGCGCATTGGCTGTCGCAGCATGGAAAACTACCGGTTGCTGGCCGACAGCTGGCTGACCAGCAAGAAATTCCGGGTGGATAAAATCGTCACCCTGACCGAACTGCAATCCATCAAACGTTCCTGAACGGTCTCAATCACGACGTATAAAGCCCAACCAGCGTCGCTCTGCCCGCGAAAACAGGAATATCAGCAGGAAGGTGCACAGCAGGTAGAGCGCCGCCGCCATCAAAAACGGGATAAATGGCGAATAGGTGGCGGCATAAAGTGCCCGTGCCACGCCGGTGATATCCAATAGCGTTACCGTGCTGGCCAGCGAAGTGGCATGCAGCAAAAACACCATTTCGTTGTTGAGTGCTGGAATGCCGCGTCGTAGCGTGGCCGGCAGCACCAGCCGGCGAATGATCTGCAGCTGGCTCATGCCATAGGCTTCACCGGCAATCCACTCCTGGCGCGGGAAGGTCTCCATCATGCCGGCCAGCAGCTGCGCGACGTAGGCACTGGTATTGAGTACCAGCGCCAGCGTGGCGCAGAAGGTCGCGTCGCGAAACAGCAGCCAGAAAGGTTGGTCGTTCTGCCAACCCAACTGCACCACGTCAAACTGCGACAGGCCGTAATAAATCAGCATCAATTGCAGGTACAGCGGCGTACTGCGGAAAAAGTAGGTCACGCTGCGGATCAGATAAGATAGCGGACGCGGGCCGTAAACCTGACCGATCGCCATCAGCATCGCCAGCACTAAACCGGGGACGACCGACAGCAAGAAGAGTTTGGCAGTCATCGCTAGCCCGGTGACGTCGGACCCGTCACTCCACAGAAAACTCGGTGCGGCTTCCAGCATATTTTGCAGGTTCATCAGCGGGCTCCTGCATTTGAGGAAGTCAAGGCGTATCGCCGCGACAACCGGCTAAAGCCCCAACTGGAAATCGCCGTGATCGCCATATAAATCAGCGCCACCAGGAAATAAAACAGGAAAGGCTTTTGGGTTGCCCGCCCGGCCTGCTCGGCCAGCCAGACCATATCCTCCAGCCCGAGGATCGACACCAGCGCCGAGGCCTTCATCAGCCCAAGCCAGTTGTTGTTGATGCCGGGGATGGCAAAGCTCAGCATTTGGGGTAACAAAACACGGCGAAATACCTGGCCTGGGCTCATCCCATAGGCCATCGCGGCCTCCAGTTGGCCACGCTCCACGGTAAGAAACGCGCCACGGAAGGTTTCGGTATAGTAAGCGCCAAACACGAAGCCAATCGCCAACACCCCAGAGATAAAGGTGTTGAACCGCAGCGGCCCCAGCCCCAGCAGACCCAAGGCTCCGTTAACCAGCATCTCACCGCCAAAGAACAACAGCAGCATAATCACCAGTTCGGGGATACCGCGCACCAGCGTGGTATAGCCGGTTGAAACCCAGCGCAGCCAGCGCGGACCAAAGAGTTTGATCAGCGCATTGACCAGTCCAAGCGCCAGCGCCACCGCCAGTGACACCAGCATGACGCACAGCGACAGCGCCGCCCCCTGCGCCAGCAACGGTAAATACTCTGTGACCATACCCGGCCTCCCATACTTGACAGATTGCCGGGCCAGCCGGCATTAGCGCGCCGGTTTAGTTACCGTAAATATCGAAGCTGAAATATTTTTTCTGGATGGCTTCGTAAGTACCATCGGCACGAATGGCCTTGATCGCACCGTTTAGCGCATCGCGCAGCGCCGGGTTGTCTTTGCCTACCGCGATGCCGACGTCGGAGGAAATGCTGCTGTCTTCAATCACCGGGCCGGCAAAGGCAAATTTCTGTCCGCGCGGCGTATCGATAAAGCTGCTGGCGGCCTGAGTATTGTCCTGCAACGACGCATTAATGCGGCCGGACATCAGATCCAGATAGACATTATCCTGGTTGGCGTAAGAAACAATTTTCACCCCTTTTCCGCCCCAATGTTGTTTCGCGTAGGCTTCATGTATCGAGCCGGTCTGCACGCCGACGGTTTTGCCTTTCAGGCTGGCAACGTCAGGCAGTAAAGCGCTGCCTTTACGCGCCACCAACTGGGCGGAACTGCGGTAATAGCGATCGGTGAAATCCACTTCCTTTTTGCGCTCATCGGTGATGGTCAGCGAAGCGATAATGGCATCGAACTTATGGGCATTGAGCGCGGCAATCATGCTTTCGAAGGGTTGTTTGACGAACACGCATTTGGCATGCAGCTGCGTACACAGCGCATTGGCGATATCGATATCAAAACCGGTGATCTCACCGTTGGGCGCGAGCACGTCAAACGGCGGATAGCCACCGTCAACGCCAAAACTGATGGTGTCGAAGGCCTGAGCCGCCGCAGGACCACCCAACGCCAGGCTGGTCAGTAAAACCGCTAATGTTTTTTTCATGGCTGAGATCCCCGGTAAAAGAAAAGATTAGAAACGAAGTGACAGGCAGGTCAGGCCGCCGTCCATTTTTTTAAATTCACTGGTGTCGAGCTGAACGATGGGCATGCCCAGCTTTTCGATTTGCGCAAGCGTGTACGGATAACCCTGCGGCGTAATCAGCGTATCGTTGATCCACAGCGTATTGCCGGCATAGGACTCCGCTTCGGGAATGACGATCGAACTGAAACCGCTAAAGGCAGGATGGTGCTGATAGTCTTCGGTCAGCAACAAGGTATTGCGGCCAACGTAATTAACAATGGACTTCAGGTGTAGACCGGCGCTGACTTCAATCGCCGTCACCCGATAGCCATAGGGCTCCACCGCCGCAGCGAACTCGCCAATACCAGCCTCATCGGTACGGGCCGTCAGGCCGACGAAAAACTGGCGATCGACCAGCAGCACATCCCCCCCGTCCAGATGACCGCGCTCGCTCATACGCACCACTGGCCGTTCGCCTTCAAACAAGGGCGCAATGGTGGCCACCTCGCCCTGACGGCTGGGTGCGCCCGGATGGCTGATCACCGCCAGCTCAGGCATCACCACCGCCGTGTCTTCAACAAAGTGTGCATCCGGGAATGCGGGTGCTGCCGGTAACACGGTCACTTTTAGCCCCAGACGGAGCAAGGTGTCCACATAGGCCAAAAACTGACGGCCGGTGGCCGCGATATCGGGCGCGCCCAATTGGGCGGTAGTTTGTCCGCTGCCGCAGCTGTCGGCAGGGAGTCTGGCAATGGCTTGAGTAAAGTGCATGGCGATTCTCTCGATTGAAAGGGACGGTCACTGTTGCTTAGATTATCAAACAGATACCGCCGCCAATCAGGTTGAATCCGCGCGCAGACACTCTAGATTTGCGCTGTATATCGCTCCGCTAACGACAAATTCCGCTGTACGCGTTTTTAGGTCGTTGGCGCATTTGCGCCGGTGATGCGCGGCATCACCTCTTTCATCAGCTCGAGGAATTTACGCAGCCGGGCAGGATAATAGCTGGCGTACGGATAAAGCAGATAAATCGGCAAGGGCGCGGCACGCCAGGTTGGCATTAAAGGAATCAGAGCGCCCTGCTCCAAATCCTGTTTGACCACCCAGGAGGACAACATCGCCACCCCTACGCCGTTCAACGCGGCTTTACGCACCGCATAAAGACTGTCGGTGCTTAATCTGGGAGCAATGTCAAAACGATAGGCTTCACCGCTATCCCTGTGAGTCAGGGTGACTTCGTTACGGTAAAAGCTATTCAACGCCAGCCAGGGCAACTGCGCTAAATCGCCGATCTGCTTCAGAGGATCATGACCTGCTAATAAGCTCGGTGCTGCCACCACAATGCGCGGCACTTCCGCCAGCAATACCGCCACCACCGAAGGATCGGTTACGGCCCCCACGTGGATCGCGCAGTCCACGCCTTCGGGGATAAAATCCGGTGAGTGGTCGTTAAGCGTCCATTCCACGCTGGTCTGGCGATAGCGTTGCAAATAGTCACCCAGCGGCCCGATTAGCTGATCCTGGCCGAAGGCATGCGGCGCACGTACCCGTAATACGCCGACCGGCTCATCGCGCACGCCGCGCAGCTCATCCTCCATGATTTGCCACTGCTCTATCAGCTTGCGCGCATGCTGATAACAACGCTCTCCGTCATCCGTCAGCTTCATACTGTGGGTGGTGCGCTGGATTAATTTAACGCCCAGCAGTTGTTCCAGCACCTGCAGGCGCCGGCTAACGGTGGGTTGTGAGGTCTGCATTTGCGCCGCAGCGGCAGAAAGACTGCCGCTGTCTACGATGCGCACCAGCGTTTGCATCATGGCTATGCGATCGCCATTGGGAAATGAGTTTTTATTCATACGTATTACGTATAACAGTTCTACCCGTTCGGGGGCTACAGTTTGCGGCAAATACTGGCAAAAATAAGCGCACTTTACCTCTACGGGATAATTACCATGACCCTGATTTCACCAGCCAATCATACCGGCACCACACCGGCCCATGCGCTTTCCGCCAAGGTTGTCTTTCTACTGGCGACCGGCGCCGGTCTTAGCGTGGCGTCCATTTACTATAGCCAGCCGATGCTAGGGATTATGGGGAATGCGTTCCATGCCGGAGTAAGTGACGCCGGCTGGGTCCCTACGCTCACCCAGGCAGGCTACGCACTCGGGATCCTACTGTTGGCCCCGCTGGGCGATCGTCACGATCGTCGCCAGATCATCCGTATAAAAGGCTTGCTGCTGGCTGTTACCCTGCTGTTCTGTGGTTTTTCATCCTCATTCCCGCTGTTGCTGCTCAGCAGCCTGGCGATCGGCCTGGCCGCTACGGTGGCGCAGGACATTATCCCGGCGGCCGCAACGCTGGCAACCGACGCCAATCGGGGTAAAACGGTGGGAACCGTGATGACCGGACTACTGGCGGGGATTTTGCTTTCACGGGTGTTCAGCGGCGTGGTGGCGGAATATTTCGGCTGGCGCAGCGTTTACCTGCTGGCGGCCGTGGCGGTGTTGGCGATCAGTTTTGCCATCGGGGCCGTATTGCCCCGTTTAAAACCCAATACTTCCCTCAGCTACCCGGCGTTGTTGCGTTCATTGGGCCAATTGTGGGCCGATTACCCGGAGCTGCGGCGTGCAGCGCTGGCGCAAGGCTTGCTGTCGATCGCGTTCAGCGCTTTCTGGTCTACGCTGGCAGTGATGTTGGCGGAACGGTATCAGTTGGGTAGCGCCGTCGCCGGGGCTTTTGGTTTGGCCGGTGCGGCAGGCGCATTGGCTGCCCCCTTGGCAGGCATGCTGGCCGATCGTCACGGGCCGGACTATGTCACTAAGATTGGCGCTGCCATGGTGGTGGTTTCTTTTGCCCTGATGTTCATGCTGCCGTTGCTGTCGCTCCCCGCGCAATTGGCGTTGATTGCCCTGAGCGCGGTAGGTTTTGATCTCGGCATTCAGGCCACGCTAGTCGCCCATCAAACCATTATTTACGCTATCAATCCGGCCGCCCGCAGCCGCCTCAACGCCATCATGTTTACGCTGGTGTTTATCGGCATGGCAGGCGGGGCCGCGCTGGGCAGCAAGATCCTGGAAGCTGCCGGCTGGCCTGGCGTAGTGACGTTGGCCTTGCTGACGGCTGCTGGCGGTCTGGCAATGAGGTTGTTCGCCAAAACCGCCCCGCGCGTGACGGCCTGAAAAGTACATCACCGATAGCCGCAGTCACTGCGGCTATGATGCCATCGCCTCACGGCCACCAAGGGCACTATATCTACTTCTGATTAACCGCCTGGAATTCTGCCAAATTCTGCTGTGTGATGGTTTTGTAAGGTACCCAGTTATAAGGCTCGACCTTTTGTTTTTCCAACAGCGCCTTGGTTACCTGCACCGCCCCGATGGCCTGCCCTTTGGCATCCTGGAAAATGGTCAACGTCATGCCGCCGTTTTTAATGAACTGCTGACCGTCCGGCGTGCCGTCGATGCCCGCCACCAGAATGGTTTTGTTTTTGGCTTGATTCAGCGCCATGATGGCACCAATCGCCATTTCATCGTTGTTAGCGGCAATCGCGTCAATCGGCCGGCCGTTCAGCAGCCAACCGGATACCACGTCCACCGCCTCGTTGCGCTGCCATTTGGCGGTCTGCTTCTCCAGCACCTTCATGTCTTTATATTTGGCGATCACCGCTTCCACGGCTCGGGTGCGCTCGCGTGCTTCTTCATTGGACAACGCCCCCATCAGGATCGCCACGTTCCCACGGTAGTTCATCTTTTTCGCCAAGGCTTCCATCTGCATTTCACCACCCACCGCAGAGTCAGAGCCTACGTAGGCCATGTCCTTGCCCAGTTTCACCTCCGGTTTGCGGTTGACGAAAATCAACGGAATATTGGCCCGTTCGGCAGCGTCCATCATCGGTTTCACCCCCTGAGTGTCAACCGGGTTGAGGATAATGGCGTCCACCCCGAGGTTGATAAAATCGTCCACCTGCTGCACCTGCAACGCCACGTCCCCTTTGGCATCGACAAACTGGCCGTCCATCCCCAACTGCTTAAGTTCGCTCACCATCTGTGAACGCAAAATAGAGACAAAGTTAAGGTCGAAATTGGCCAGCGCCACGCCGACCTTGTAGGTTTTCGCCTGGGCGCTGAAGCTCATGACGATGCTCAGCAGTATCAGTAGCAAGCTTTTGGTTTTCATGATGACATCCTGTAGGTTGAGGTTTATTTATTATTAAAATCAACGCATCATTTTGAATGCCGGGCAGCGGCCCTGCCCGGATGTGTTCAGGCTATCGGGTAAAATGGTCGCGGAACTGTAACAGCGCCTCGGTGCTGTCACCGGATGCCCACCCTTCCATCGCCACCACGCCCTGATAACCGATGTCTTCTAACGTGCGTGCGATGGCGCGGTAATTGATTTCACCGGTACCAGGCTGTCGCCGCCCCGGCACGTCCGCCACCTGGATTTCCCCTATTGCCGGGCCACAGCGACGGATCAGTTCGATAAGATCCCCTTCGCCAATCTGCGCATGGTAAAGATCGAGATTCATCTTCAGGCCCGGACGGTTTACCGCCTCCACCAGAGCCAGGGTGTCGCAGGCTTTGGCGAAGGGTGTGCCAGGGTGGTCGCGTGGCAAATTGAGGTTTTCCAGCGTGAAGACTTTCCCGGCCCGCTCCGCCATGTGCGCCAGCCGGCTTAGCGTATCGGCCGCCTTGAGCCACATCGCACCGGTTACCACCGCCACCGGTTTCACCGGTAATCCCTGAGGATCCAACCCGGTACCGTGAAGATTCAGGCTCGGGCAGTTCAAGCGTTGGGCAACGGCCAATGACTGCTCCGCGCTGTGCAACAGTTGGGCAATGTCTTCGTCGTCGGTCAGGTTGCCGGTCAGATAGCCGGTCATTGATGTGAAGCGCGCCCCGCTGGCGGCCAAAGCATCAAGGTCTTTATTGGCCCAGTTCCACATTTCAACGCCAAAACCCAGCGCATCGATACGCGCCACGCGTTCGATAAACGGCAGATCGAGAAATACCATTTCTGCGCATACAGAGAGCTGATAACTGGCCATTATTGCCCCCCTAACTTGACCGGTTTGCCCTGCTGCACCGACTCGATACAGACCAAGGCTATCGCCAGCGCATTGCGCGCATCTTGTCCGGTAGCACGCGGGCTGCAACCCTGCCGGATGCTCTGGGCGAATTCGGTCAACTCCGCCACGTAAGCGTCACGCAGCAGATCGGTGTCCTGCCGCGAGGTTTCTATGGCGATGCCTCCGGCGTGATAACGCACGCAGTTGTTCAGGTTGATATTGCCCGCCTGCAACATGCCTTTGCTGCCAAACACCTCGCCGCGTACGTCGTAACCGTACACCGCCTGGAAATTGGCTTCGGCGGTGGCGATTGCCCCGTTGTCAAAGCGAATGGTGACCACGGCGGTGTCCAGCAGCCCTTTGTCTTTGAAGTCCGGCCGCACCAGGGCGTCCGCCAACGCATAAACCTCTACCGGCCTGGCGCCAGGGTTGAAATGCAGCAAGGTGTCGAAATCATGAATCAAGGTTTCAAGAAAGATGGTCCACGCCGGGATGGGCGCCGGATCCCGTAGCAAGGGATCGCGCGTCACCGAACGGGATAACTGCGTAGTGCCATTCTCACCCGCCTTTACGGCGGCGATAGCGGCGGCAAATCCGCTGACAAAACGGCGATTAAATCCGACCTGCAGAACCACGCCCGCCCGTTTTGCGGCGGCAATGGCGCTGTCTGCCTCATCCAGCGTGATGGCCATCGGCTTTTCGCAGAACACATGCTTACCGGCCTGTGCCGCTGCAATCACCCACTCCGCATGGGTGCGGGCCGGAGAAGCGATGACCACCGCATCAATAGCCGGGTTGTCCAGCATCGCCTGCAAATCGCTGTAGGCTTCAACGCCCAAACGTTCCGCCAGCCGTTGCGCCGCCCCCGGCAGAGGATCGGCCACCGCCGCCAGCACAGCCCCCGGCACGCGCCGTGCCAACGACTCCGCATGGAAAGTGCCCATTCTGCCAGCACCGATCAGACCAACACGCAGGGGTTGGGATGAATGACTCATAGTGATTCCTTATGTGAGGTAACGCCCTATTGGGCAACGGAGTTCACCCTGGGTATTGCAAAGGGGATGCCAGCTCAAAACACGCGGAATTTGTGAGACGTTGCACAGATAGGCATAACAAAGTGACAACTAAATTGACATGTCAATTTCACATGTCAATAAAATGAACATTACATTCCAAACAGCGGAGCGCACCATGCAGACAGCCGCCGGCCTGATGCCGATCAAAGACGAGAGCGATCCGATCTTCAGCCTGCCTGAAGGGGCGGAATCCGGTGAATGGGACAGCCTGTTTTGGCAAGGGTGGCAGGCGTTTAATGAAGGCGGCCAGCCCGGTTGGATACGCAAGTCGATCCTGCAATCCTGGCGACGCTCGCGTGAATACGGCATCGATCCCGATGAGTTTGTCTATCACGCGCCACCGCCTGACCAACTGCTGGCGATTCTGGCACACAATGCCGAGCTGATTGCCGTGGCGCGCAGCATCATGGAAAATTTGCTGGCCTATAATCCCGACGGTCACATCAACCTGACCGATGCCCATGGCGTCACCCTTCACTACTGTGGCGCGGACATGACGCCGATCGGCAGCATCTTGCGTGAAGAGGTTCAGGGCACTAACTGCACCGCACGCTGCCTGCTTGAACAGCGGCTGGTATATGTGCTCAGCGGTGAAAACTGGAAGATGGGCCTGCGGCAACGGCATCGCCAATGCGCCGCCGCGCCGGTGCGCAACGCCGAAGGTGTCATGATTGGCGTGCTGACGCTCACCGCCACGCCGGACAATTTCAATGCCCACACTCTGGGTACCGTGCAGGCGGCTGCGGAGGCCATCGGTCAACAGCTCAAGCTGCACCGGCTGTTGGCCGAGCAGCAGTCGATTTTGGAAACCCTGAATGAAGGCGTGATGGTCTGCGATAGGCACGGCCGGCTGAAAACGGTCAACCGCTATGCTCGCCAAATTTTTGGCGGGCTGGAACCCGGTGATACGCCGATCGATGAGCTGTTGTGCCCCCAATCCGGATCGTTGTTAACCATGCCGTTTTGCAACGATCGTGAAATGGTGTTTATGCCCGTCGGCAAGCCAGCCCTCTCCTGCGTGATTTCGCTGATGCCTGCGCCGGATAATGGCCGGGTGCTCTCCCTGCGCGAAAATCAGCGCATCCGTGCCATCACCCGACGAGTCATGGGCGTGAGCGCCAGCTACACCTTCGAGATGATTTTCGGTCATTCCAGCCGCATGCGGGAGGCGATCATGCAGGCGCGCACCTGCAGCCGCAGTGACAGCACGGTCTTGCTGACGGGGGAAAGCGGCACCGGCAAGGAGCTGTTCGCTCAGGCAATCCACAACGGCGGTGAGCGCTGCAACGAACCCTTTGTCGCGGTCAACTGCGGCGCCCTGCCGCGCGATCTGGTGCAAAGCGAGCTGTTTGGCTACGTCGATGGCGCCTTTACCGGATCGCGTCGCGGCGGTTCGGCAGGCAAATTCGAACTGGCGGACGGTGGTACGCTGTTGCTCGACGAAATCGGTGAAATGCCGTTGGATGCACAAACCAGCCTGCTGCGCGTATTGCAAGAAGGCGAAGTGTTGCGGATTGGCGCGGCGCATCCGGTCAAAGTGAATGTGCGAATTATTGCGGCTACCCATTGCGATTTGCTGCAGGCCGTGGAGAACGGCGCGTTTCGTCGTGACCTTTATTACCGCCTGAACGTCCTTTCCCTCCCCGTTCCGCCCCTGCGTGAACGTCGGGAAGATATCGCCGGACTGGTCAACGGCTTTATTCACAAGCTGAGTACGCGGATGAAGAAGATCCCGCCGCAGGTCTCACCGCAGGCCATGGTTTGCCTTAACGCCTGGCACTGGCCCGGCAACGTGCGCGAATTGGAAAACCTGGTGGAGCGGATGGTGAACCTGTGCGAAGGGTTGCTGATCGACGTGGATGATTTGCCCAGGGAGATCGCCCAGGCTTTTCCTGAACAGGAAGCCGTCCCCTCAAGCCGCCTGGAGGACAATGAACGCGCCCATATCATTCAAATCATTGAATCCAGTAACGGTAATCTGCGACAGGCGGCTCGTCTGCTCGGGCTTTCACGCACCACCTTGTACAATAAAATCAACAGGTGGCAGATTGATTTGGCCTTGCTGCGTCCCTGAGGAAGTTGGCTTGACAGCACTACGGCGGCGTTCGATGATGCAGGCTCTCTCTCGCCGCTATGGTTCTGCCCATGAAAACATCCCCTGCCGTCACCATTCACTATTGTTCGCAATGCAACTGGCTGCTGCGTGCGGCGTGGATGGCGCAAGAGTTGCTCCACACCTTCAGCACCGATTTAGCCGCCGTCACCCTGGTACCCGGTACCGGCGGCATTTATGAAATCACCGTCGACGGCGTGGTACTTTGGGATCGTAAAATCGAGGGCGGCTTTCCGGATGCGGCGGCATTGAAACAGCGCTTACGCGATCGTTGTTTCCCCGAGCGCTCATTAGGGCACGTAGACAATAAAGGCACGAAAGCTTAAGGGGTTACGGCTTGAGCCGCCTGACGCAGTTGGCCAATGGCCGCCGGCATGGCCAGGCCAAAACTCAGCAGCGCATTATCATCAATCACCAACAGACGCCGTTGTTGACCCGCCGGGGTAAAAGCCAATCCCGGCAGCGCCCAGATATTCGCCTCACCGCCCATCCGTCGCAAACTGCCTTTGCCTATCACCAGCAGCTGGGGCGCAGCGGCCACCAGGCCCTCCTGGGTTAACGATTGATAACGTGCTACGCCGCCCATGGCATTTTGCAGCCCGGCGCTGCGAATGGCGCCATCGGCGGCGGTGTCGCTGCCGGCCCCCATGGCCGTGATCCCAGTGTGCGCCATGATAAACAGCACCCTGACCGGCAGAGGGTTCGTCGGCACCGCGGCGAGCTGGCGATCCAACGCTGCCTGCAGGGCTTTCCCCTCTTTTTCGCGGCCCAGGATAGCGGCGATCGCGGTTATCTTTTCGTCGATCGCGTTCAGTTCAGGTTTGCCTGTCACGGTGACGACTTTTACTCCGGCCTGTTCGACCTGCTGCAACGCCATCGAGGGTTGTGACAGCATGCTGGCGATCACCAGCGTGGGTTTCATCGCCAGCATCCCTTCGGCATTGAGCTGTCGCATATAACCGACATTGGGCAGCGCCGTGGCCTGCGGCGGTTGCAGGCTGGTGCTGTCGCGTGCGACCAACGCTTGCTGGGCGCCAAGCGCATAAACAATCTCCGTGACGTCTCCGCCAATCGAGATCACGCGTTCGGTGGCGCAGAGCGAAAACGGCAGTGCCAGCAAACCGATAATCCACAGTTTCATGGGGTGTCTCCTTCAACGGGAGATGGATGACCAAGCCGCCCTTCACTGACAAAAGGCGGCATAAGGAACGTTATGGGTTCATCCACCGGATGGGCTTAGAAATCCACGTTTACGCCTAACTGGAAAGTTCTTCCCGGCATAACGGCCAACGCATTATCGTAAGCATCCTGTTGAGTCGAGTCCGTGAGTTCGCGGCTGCTCAGGTAGTCACGGTATTTTCTGTCGGTGATGTTATACACACCGCCACTCAGCTTCACATTGCGGGCCACCTGCCAGTACGCGGACATATCCACCAGGCCATAACCCGGTACGCGCAAATATTCCGTGGTTGCGTCGGTGAGCGTACTGCCGCTGGCATTGTTGTAGCTTTCACGGTTGGTGGCCGTTGCCTGCTTGCCTTTAACGAAGGTCGCCGTCACCGCAGCGCCGTAGCGTTTCGCCGGATCGTCCCACGCCACGCCGACAATGGCCTTCATTGGCGCAACGCTGTCGATATCGACATATTTATCGCCGGAGTAACTGGACTTGGACTTGCCCTGGTTATACCCCAGGGCAAATTTGGTGCTCAGGCCGTTAACCTGCTCAAACCAGGTGCCAAAATTCAGCCGGGTGCTGATTTCACCCCCGTAGATGTAGGCCTTGTCGCGGTTTTCTGCCTGATAAATGGTGTAGATATTGGACGGCACGTTAGCAAACTTGTCCGGACTGCTGGCGCGCTGGTAGCGGGTATAGGCAATGAAGTTTTTATAGGTGTTGTAGAACAGCGAGGTGCGCAGGGTCACACCTTCGACAACCTCTCCCTTCACGCCCCATTCCAGGTTATTGCTGGTCTCGGTATTCAGATCGGCGTTACCGATCAACGCATACTGCGCGGTGCCTGCGTAGCTGGAGCCGAGGTTCCATGAGCCATAAAGTTGGCTGGCGTTCGGGAACTGCGCACCGCGTTTGTACTGGAGATAAGTCATCAACGTCGGCGTCAGATTGTACTGGAAGCTGAGTGACGGCAGGACCTGGGTATCGGTGTTGCTTTTGCCGTACAGCGTTTCCAACTCGGACTCCGTCAGCACCGTGCTGCCGGTAGTCAGGCTGCTCAGGTTCTGCGGCTTGGTACTTTGGTGAGCCACGCGCACGCCCGGCACCACGGCAAAGCCGTGCCCGTCGAGATCAAACTGGATCCTGTCCTGCACATAACCGCCCAGCACATAGCTGCGACTGTCGGACTCCGGCTGCATGATGGCGGTAAATGCACTGGGTGCAGGCTCTTCACGGAACGGTCGCTCGGTATCGGTCAACCTTGCATTGAGTCCCCCGCTCAGCGTGTGCCGTCCCCATGTTTTGGCTATCTGGGTTTCAAAACCATAGGTGTTGACGTTGTAGTCGGAGTAAACCCGTTCCATGCTGCCAGTGCTGGTGGGCATATAGGTGTTGTCATGCGCCTGAGTCTGTTGGTAATAGACTTTTGAGGTCAGGGTATCGACAAAATCGTTGTACGGCGTCCATTCATCTTTCAGGCTCACTCCCCAACGGCGCGTATTGCTTTGCTGTTGGGCGGTCCCCAGAATGGCGCTGCCGGCCGAGTTCCAACTGTCGTAATGGGTGTGGTTGGTTTTGTCATAGTAATCCACCGTGCCCGTGAGTTTGTGTTCGTCGTTCGGTTGCCAGATACCGGAGGCCATCAGCGCATTGGTGTGCCAGTTGGCCGGATAGGCCTGGTGGGTGCCGCTGTTATTGCGCGTTTCCTGGCCGTCACGGCGACTGTAAACAAACACCCCGCGCAGTTGTTCATCGCCCGCAGCGGCGGTAATGCCATTGTGCCAGCTGCGATTGGACGAATCGTAATCGCTCTGGTAACCAAAGTAGGTCTGTTTGGTGGGGGAAAGGTACTGATCGGCTGATTTCGGTAAAAACGAAACGGCGCCGCCAATAGAAGTATTACTGCGTTCAATCGAGGTTGCGCCCGATTCGATCTCCACCTGGCCGTACATGTAAGGGTCGATATAGTCCCTGCCGATGCCAAAGGTATTGAGCCCGGCGCGGCTGACGTAGCTGCGTCCGGTGGCATCAGGCTGTGGAATGCCGTCGACGTCCAATCCGACGCGATTGCTCTCCAGGCCACGGATGTTATAACCGGTATACCCGCTGCGATCGAAACCGCTTTTCCCCGATGATGAGCCCCCGCTGACACCGGTGGCACTGATCAAGGGTTCGTAGCGCATAATCGAACCGAAATCATTGCCCCCTTTTTTCTGCATGTCTTGCGCGGTAATTGTGGTGATTGTCCCCGATTTGTTTTCAATAACCGGCGCCACTACCGTTATTTCTTCTTCACTTTGCGTGGTCTTTTCTAATGATATTTTCTTAACTTCCGCATTGGCGTTAAAGGCACTGGCGATTAACGCACCCCATAAGGCGGAATGCCCGATAATTCCCCGACAATTAAAAGTTCTGCACATGTGTTAGCCCTGCATTAATTATTAGTATTCGCTCGCAGTTGCTTCGCCACTCGGGTTTAACCGAGTTAAAGAGATTAAAAGAAATTAATAATGCTAAAATAAAGGTCTTTCTTCGCAGACTCAGTAAATTGATAATAATGACAATGCTTACCATAAGCAACGTCGTTATAACCTTATTAAATACATTGATGAGATACTTCCAAACCGCTTACGAAATCCTTACAAAGCGGCGACGGCAGCCGACGTGGCGAAGAGACGTTATGGGACGCAGGGGAATAAAACCGTAATAAAATGGTGGGCATAGCCCACCGTGACAGAATTAAACAATAAAATCAGTGGCGGTATTTTCCTGGCCTACGATATTCACCAGGAAGTCCGGTGTCGCATGACCACTTATATTCAATGCCAATTCACTAAAATCACTTTGTGAATTATACGTCAACGTGGCCTCACCTGCCTGACCGCTGAAGCTGTCAACGAAATGAATAAAGTCTGTACCGTTATCGCCCTGATTAAAGAAAGAGAGGTCAATCTTGTCGATACCGGTTTCAAAGTCGAGGATCTTATCCGGCGATTTGAACGGTGAATCGCTCACGGCGGAGAAAACAAAAATATCACTGCCGCTGCCACCGGATAACTGATCCTGCCCACCGCCACCGTAAATAACGTCGTTCCCCGCGCCGCCCTGAAGAATATTGGCGGCGTCATTGCCGACAATGACATCATTCCCCGAACCGCCAATGGCGTTTTCGATGACAGCGCCTACGGCGATGGAAATATTGCCCTTCAATCCGCCAACGTCAGAGAACGAGCCTTCGGTCAGATTAATACGCTGGTCTTGCGAGTACCCTGAGAAATCAAGGGTGTCGTTACCGCCCGCATCCCAGACGGAGAAAATCAGTTTCTGGCTGCTGTCCGTCGCGGTGTAGAAATCTCTGCCGGAATTAGAGTTGAATCCATATACCGTGTCACCGGTGCGCGTGGTGGTATTGGCACCATATAAATACTGAATGGCAGCAATATCATCGACCAGCGGAGCCGCGGAATAATAACCGCCGTGATCGCCGCCGGTGACAGATTCATCCCAATAGCTCATCACGCTGAACTGGCGAGTATCTTCGGCGTAGGTAGCCTTGGCATAACTCGGGCTTTGTCCGGCATTGTAAACCCCTGGGTGATCCAACCCCAAAGTGTGCCCCAATTCATGGGTGATGCTCAGGCGGCCATAGTTGCCCAATTCAGGATGTAAATTGGCATAAACACCATCACGGGGATCTGCATAGTCGTAATTAATATTGAACCAGCTTTGACCGTCGGTATTATGCCCGCGATAATCCGTACCTGCGCCGGTAAAAGGTTTAATCGCATAAGCCTGACCGTCGCCCTCATAATTACCAAAGGTAATGTTGGACTTTTGCCCTGGGGCTACCTCGACGAAATTAAGGTTCGCCACATCGGCCCAAGACTGCAGGGAAAGCTTGGCCTGCGCTTTTTGATCGGCGGTAAAGGCGCTAAGGCCGGTGTCTTGGCTGGCAAAGCGACCATTTAAATTGCTCTGATTATAATCCCAATCCGGGAAGGAGTAAGTGACGGTGGCGCCTTGGCCGATGACGTGAGTTCCATTCCAGGTTTGTTCACTGCGCGCTATTTGCTTGCCTGCCGCTGCTATATCAAAAGAAGGCTTATTATTAATGGTTAAACCATTGCCTCTATTATGGTAATTCAGCAAATCATTAACACTATCCCAACCGTTGGTTTTTCCATTTAGGGAATTATCCATATCCATCTCCATTAGGTTAATTCATTTCCGTTATATATAATTCGCTCGCGATATAAAAACCCACTGCAATGTCATCATGCAGCATTTAAAGGCTAGTCTGATTTTCGGATAGCTCAATATATATTGATAAAATATTTTTTTGCGGAGTAAATAGCTTAAAAACACGCAGTGATTAAAGGGGCTTATTTCTTTCGCATGGCATTCCCTCATCCCGGCGAAATCCCCTTTCAATCCTCGCGGGCTCTCTTGCCTTTTGACGGGCCTCTTGCGTTATACTGTATCCCACTTTTTGTAACGAACTCAGATGACTATGGAACGCTTTCTAGAAAATGCCATGTATGCCTCCCGTTGGCTACTTGCCCCGGTTTACTTCGGCCTGTCCCTGGCCTTGCTGGCGCTGTCGATTAAATTTTTCCAGGAGATATTCCATGTTCTGCCGAACATTTTCTCCATAGCCGAAGCGGATCTGGTTCTGACGCTGCTCTCGCTGGTCGATATGGCGCTGGTTGGCGGCCTGCTGGTGATGGTGATGTTCTCGGGCTATGAAAATTTTGTTTCGCAGCTGGATATCAGCGAAAACAAAGAGAAACTGAGCTGGCTGGGCAAGATGGATGCCACCTCATTAAAGAACAAGGTGGCCGCTTCGATTGTCGCCATTTCCTCCATTCACCTGCTGCGGGTGTTTATGGACGCCAAAAACGTGCCGGACAACAAGCTGATGTGGTATGTGATCATCCACCTGACCTTTGTCCTTTCGGCTTTTGTGATGGGCTACCTCGATAAGCTGACGCGCTACAAAAACTGATCCCCCTTAGCCGCCGCTCTCCTGCTGGCGGCTAACTTCCTCCCCCTCGAAACACGCAATATCTTCAACAAGTTGTAATTACTGGCGTTTGAATCGGCTGACGTTATTCGCTGTTTTTCAACCCAGAAGGCTTTCATTTGGTGCATCTGATGATAATAACATTATAATGTCATTACACTTCGACCGGCACAGAGGCCCACGCAAGCTGAGCTTTGCCCGCTGACAGGATCCGAAACACACATGCCGCTAAATGGTAATCCACTGCAGTACCAGGATGTTCAATCTATCCTGCCACACCGTTTTCCCTGTCTGCTGGTTGACCGCATCCTGCCTGCTGGCACTTGCATTGCCGAAGGCCGCCTTAGCGCCATCAAAAATATCACCGCCAACGAACCGACATTCTGGACCGGCCATCATCAGATGACGGTGTTTCCCGGCGTATTGATGGTGGAAGCGTTGGCGCAAACCACCGGTCTGTTGGCACATTATTTTCTCAGCCCGTTGCTGCCAGGCGAGCATTACTATTTTGCGGCCATCCATCGCGCCCGTTTCTATCGTTCGGCACGGCCCGGTGACCAACTCTGTATGGAAGTGACATTTGTCCGACAGCGCTCCGGCATTGCCCGATTCTCTGGCCGTGCGTCGGTCAATGGCCGCAGGATCTGTACCGCAGAATTTATGTGCGCCCGTAAGTAAGGCTGCCTTTTTAGGATGGAGGCTCGACGAAACTACTATGTCATTGGTTGATAAGCTGCTAAATAGCCTGGATTTCTCCCCTCGCGGTCAGGTGATTGCACGGGAGTTGGATCACTGCGGCGAAATTATCGTCTCCGATCACAAAGGTTACCGCACCCTGCGTTTTGACGGTATCTGCGAACAGAGCAAAATGTGCATCAGCGCGCCGCAGGTGCCGGTTCATAACTACATCAAAACCATGCTGATGGCAGTCGCCTGGCAGCCCCCCGCCTCGGCACTGATCCTGGGGCTGGGCGGCGGTGGCCTGGTGCGGGCGCTGCACGCCTATGATGCCAATATGCTGTTGGAAGTGGTGGAATTACGCCAGGCGGTGGTGTCCGTCGCCCGCCGATACTTCACTTTGCCTACCGTTCATAACATCACCATGCACATCGCCGATGCCGCTGATTTCTTGCGAGCCCCCGCCCAGCGGCGCTATGACCTGATTTTTTCCGACCTCTACAGCGCCTTTACCATGGATCCGCAACAGGGCACACAGGCCTTTTTGGCGCAGTGCGCCGAGCGGCTTTCGGATCCGGGCTGGTTAGTACTGAACTACCATGAAGTGCCGGATGAGGGCTCACTGCTGTATCACAGCTTACACCGGGTGTTTAACACGGTTCTGTACTGCGTGGCACCCAGCGGCAACGTGATTATCTACGCTGCGCTTGCCAATACCGAAACGCCACTCAGCCTGCTGCGCCGCCTTTCCGCTGAGGTCGGGCCAAGCTTTAGCTGCGATCTTCGCTACCTGTCACGCAAAATTGAACGGCTGCACTTTAGCTGAGGCGGTATTGCCGCCCTGCTATTATCATTTGATTATCATCCTCTGGAGCAATCACCATGGAAAAGAAAACGGCGCGTCTGACCGTCCTCATCGACCCAGACAAGAAAAAAGCCCTGGAAGAACTCTGTCTGCAACAGGACGTGACCCCCTCTCAGGTGATCCGTCAGTTGATACGTGACTATCTGCACAAGCACCAGGTGGAGTATCCCAGCCAGCCGACCCACTCCAATCCTCGGGTGGACAACGCCTGACGTCAGATGGCGCACACCCAGCGCCATCCGTACCCCTCAACGATGCTGTGACTCCACAAAGCTAAGCGCAGTGCGCAAGCTGGAATCGTTGATCGTGATCGGCAGCAGGTGAATCGACTCCCCCTGCTGCAGGGTGCGTTCGGTCAGCCGTTTAATTTGCGCTTCATCGTGGATATCCACCTGCAGCGCTGCCAGACTGACCGGTAAATCCAGTCGCCGGTAAAGCGCAATCAGTTGCGCCACGGTTTCCGGTTGCCCCAACAGTGCACTCTGCACCAGAATGCCGTACGCCACCTTGGTGCCATGCAAGAAGGCATCGGTTTGCGGTAGCGCGGTCAACCCGTTATGCACCGAATGTGCAGCGGCGATGCGGGTATAGCGATCGCCCAGTCCCCCCACCAAACCACCACCGGCGATAATCGCCTCCAGCACATTAAGGAAGTCCTGACTCAATTGTCCTTGCGCCTGTGCCTGCAACGCCGCCTCGCTTTGGTTGAGCAATACGTCGCGCAGCGTCAGTGCGGTATTGAGGCCCAGTTGCACGGTTAACGGCAAACGTTCCGGCTGCGGAGTCAGCACCACCGCTTCATACCATTTCGCCAGGGTGTCACCGATCCCAGCCAGCAAGTATTCCTTCGGAGCACGCAGGATAATTTCCGGCTCGACCAACACCAGATGGTTGGCATCATGGAAAATCTCATAGCGCAATGCTTGCCCCTGGTCGTTGTACCACACCGAGAGCGGCGTCCAGGCGGCACAGGTGGCGGCAATGGTCGGGATCGCCACCAGCGGCAGCCCTAAGCGACGGGCCACCACTTTGGCCGTGTCCAACACTGCACCGCCGCCAACGCCAATCACCACCTGCCGATCCGCGCCAGCCTGGCGCACGATATCCAGCACGGTGCTCTCGCTGCAGTGGTTGTTAAACAGCACCCGACGAGCATCGGCATCGTCGAATACCGCCGGTAACCAGGGTTTTGCCGCCGCCAATGCGCGCTCACCGTACACCCAGAGCGCCTTGCTCAGCTGTTGCGGGGAATAAAACTGCGCCAGTTGGTCAATGGCTCCGGGGAACGCAAAATAGTTGGCGGGGCCGACGACCACGCGGATGGAGTTATCACTCATGCTCAAGTCCTTATTTTATCAGCTATTACCATCATAGGGGCGAGGACGCCAATCACTAATACTCTTTTGCATTAGCTTATGTTTTTTCGTTCATTGTCATCCGCCGGTCGGCCATGGAAACTGGCTGCCTCAATTCATCCTTTCAATAAAAAGCCATCCCAATGGTGACGATGAATTGTCCTCTCGCTTTTTAATGATGCTTAACCATGCAGGGTAAAACTCAATGAAATTGTTCAACACCTCACTTCTGGCGCTCAGCCTGTTCGCCGTGTTTCCGGCACTATCCGCCCCCACTGCCGCCCCAATCCCGGCAGCGATAGCGAATCATCAGGGGCCGATCCGCATTGCGGTGATCCGCAATTTGGGTTCTGACGACAATACCACGCAGTTCGTATCCGGGGCGGTGCAGGAAGGCCGCAAGCTCGGCTTTCAGGTCAATACCTTCCTGACCAACGGCGACGACGCCAAATTCCAGGACTTCGTCAATCAGGCCATTAGCCAGAAGTACGACGGCATTATTCTGTCTCAGGGGCGCGATCCTTACTCAACCGCCCTGCTCAAACGCATCGCCGACAGCGGCATCGCGGTGGCCGCCTTTGATACCGCCGTGCAGGGCGAAATTCCGGGCGTGACCATTACCCAGCAGGACGACGCTTCGTTGACCGATCTTTCGTTTGGCCAACTGGTAAAAGATTTCAACGGTCAGGCGAATATCATCAAGCTATGGGTCGCGGGGTTCCCGCCCATGGAGCGACGTCAGGCGCAGTACCAGAAACTGCTTAAACAACAGCCCGGCATCAAAGAGCTGGAATCCATCGGTGCGGTGTCCTCCGACGTTCAGGGCGATACGGCCAACAAAATTGGCGCGATCCTGGCCAAATACCCAAAAGGCAAAATCGATGCCATTTGGGGTACCTGGGATGCGTTTAGCCAGGGGGCCTACAAGGCCTTGCAGGAGAATGGCCGTACCGAAATCAAACTCTACAGTATCGATATCTCCAACCAGGATCTGGCGCTGATGCGCGCTAAAGACAGCGCCTGGAAGCTCAGCGTGGCGGTGGATCCCAAGCTGATCGGCGCCGTTAACCTGCGCCTGGTGGCCAATAAAATTGGCGGCGAGAAAACCCCTGCAACCTATGAATTTAAAGCTGCGGCAATCCCGCAGGCCCTGTTGCTCAGCCATCCGGCGGCCACCAACGTCGCCTCGCTGGCGAAAGTGATCCCGAACTGGGGTAAATCAGACGATTTCATCGCCCCCTGGTTCGCCACGCTTGAAGCGCAACAGGCTAAGAAATAAGGAGCGGTGATGGCAACGCAACCCCTTGTGCAGCCCGAATACAGCCGCAATATGCGGCTGATCGGTCACAGCGATCAGGGCGGCAGGCCGGACGGCGTACAGGTGATGGTTCATCGGGGCTATGCCTATATCGGCCACATGGTTTCGCAGGGCTTTTCCATCGTCGACGTACGCGATGCGAAGGATCCGAAACCCGCCGGCTTTGTCCCTGCGCCACCCGGCACCTGGAATGTGCATTTACAGGCGCATGACGATTTGCTGCTGGTGATTAACGCCCGGGATTTATTTGCCGACGTCCGCTTTGCCGATGAAAAAGTCTATTACACCCGCGCCATCAGCCAGACGGTATCGAGCAGCGATCTCCGCGGCTGGAGCGCCGGGATGCGTATTTTCGATATTTCCACCCCGGACCGGCCACGGGAGATTGGTTTTCTGGCGCTGGAAGGCATCGGCGTACACCGCATCTGGTACGTGGGCGGGCGCTGGGCTTACGTTTCGGCGCTGATCGACGGCTACAGCGACTACATTTTTTTGACCGTCGATCTGGCCGACCCTCGTCATCCGCAAATCGCCGGGCGTTGGTGGCTACCGGGTATGCACAGCGCCGGGGGTGAAACGCCCAACTGGCCGGAGGGCAAGCGCTACGCTTTGCACCATGCGATCATCAGCGGCGATACCGCCTATGCCAGCTGGCGCGACGGGGGGCTAACCCTGTTGGATATCAAGGACCGCAGTCAACCGCAGTTAATTGCCCATCGCAACTGGAGCCCGCCGTTTAGCGGCGGCACCCACACCGCACTACCGCTACCGGATCGGGACCTGCTGGTAGTATTGGATGAGGCGGTGCTCGACAACCAGCAGGACGGCGAAAAGTTGATCTGGCTGTTTGATATTCGCCAACCGACCAACCCGGTGAGCATCGCGACCTTCCCACAGCCGGATGAACGCGATTACGTCAGCAAAGGCGCACACTTCGGCCCCCATAATCTGCATGAGAACCGTCCTGGCAGCTTTATCAGTTCGACGCTGATTTTCGCCACTTACCAAAATGCCGGCGTTCGCGCTTACGACATCAGCAACCCTTATCAACCGAAGGAAACCGGCGCTTTGGTTCCCGCTGCGCCGCAGAGGATGATGGACACACGCCCTGATCGTCCGCAGGTTATTCAGTCGTGCGACGTATTTGTCGACGCTCAGGGGATCATTTACAGCACGGATTACAACGGCGGTTTGTCGATCATTGAATATCTAGGCTAAAAATCCAGCGCCGCGTTGTTTATTTTTTGGGCTATCAGGCCTAAAGTGAGGCAACGTGTAAGCAGGGACAAATAAGGGAAACTATGTTTAGTCATATCACCGTAGGCGTCAGCGATCTGGACAAAGCCGCCGCATTTTACGATGCGATTTTGCTGCCACTGGGACTCAAGCAACGCCCGGTCACGCCCGATGGCGGCCCCGGGGCTCGTTGCTGGGTATTGCCTGACCGGACATTGCCGCGTTTTTACGCCTACCAACCTTATAACCGACAGCCGGCCAGTGCCGGCAACGGCAGTATGGTGGCGTTCACCGCCCAGAATGAACAACAGGTTCGGCAAGCCTATGCCGCCGGGCTGGCGGCGGGCGGCACATCGGAAGGTGAAGCCGGCGAGCGGACCCATTACGGCAAGGGATATTTTGGCGCTTATCTCCGCGATCCGGACGGCAACAAAATTCATATCGCCTACCGGGGCGACCTGCTGTAATCATCCTCGTGCGGGCGGACGCCACCGTTTCTGGCAGCCATCACCAGCGCAAACGCCGCCAGCGCACCGGCGACCAGGTAGGTAATCTGCATGCCATTTGCAACGGCGTGCGACGAAGCCAACTTGATATCGCCGGTGTGGGTTGCCAACATAAATAACGCCCCCATAGCCGATGCGCCGGTGATCAACCCAAGGTTGCGCGAGAGGTTGATCATGCCCGAGATCACCCCACGCTGCTCGGGGGCGGCATGCTTCATCAAGGCCGTATTGTTGGCGACCTGAAAGAGCGCATAACCCAGCGTCATCAGGCACAGCGGTGCCACGTAGCCGAACACGCCCTGATTCAGCGACATCATCGACATGATGCCTGCCCCGACAGCCATGGTCGTCAGCCCCATCAAAGTGATCCTTTGCGCTCCGAAGCGATCCACCCACCGACCGGCCGGTACCCCGAGCAATGCGGCCACTATCGGCCCCGCCGACATCGCCAGTCCCGCTTGCCCAACCGCCAAACCCAGCCCATGCGTCAGATAAAATGGCCCTACCACCAGCGTCGTCATCATGATGGTCATTACCAGCGCACTCATCGCCAACCCGACGCTCAGCCCCGGTTGGCGGAACAGCGCCAACTGGATCAGGGGAAGCGCCGTGCGCTTTTGCAACCGGACAAATAACCCCATCCCCAGCGCCGCGCCCAACAACAACGTCAGGTTAACGACGCCAAAGTCACCGCGCCCCAACGTCATCGACAGCGCATAGCAGGCCAGCGTTACCCCAAGCAGTAAGGTCCCTGCCCAGTCAAACCGACCGCGTTCTTTTTGCCGTTGCCGTTCATCCTGCGGCAGGGAGCAATAAACCAGCAGAAAAGCCACTACGCCCACCGGTATGTTGACCAGAAACATCGCCCGCCAGCCGAAAGCCAATATCAGTGCGCCCCCCAGCGAAGGGCCAAGCGCCGTGCCGATGGCCGACATGCTGCCCAGCAATCCCATGGCACGGCCGGTATTTTCTTTACCCACCGTCTCACCAACCAGCGCCATGGTCATTGCCATCATGACGGCCGCTCCCAAACCTTGCGCAACGCGCGCCGCCAACAATAGCCAGATGTCCGGCGCAAAAGCACACAATCCGGACGCCAGGGTGAACAGAGCAATCCCCGTCAGCAACAGGCGGCGGCGCCCCATCCTGTCCCCCAAGCGGCCCATGGCAATAATCGACGTGGTAACGGCCAGCAGGTAGACGATAACTACCCATTGTACCGCCTGAAAAGAGCTGTTGAACGCCTGCGCCAGCGTCGGCAAGCCCACGTTGGCAATGCTGGCGCCCAGCGAGGAAACCAGCATCGACAAAGAAAGGCTGGCAAGGATCCCACGCAAATTGACTGGCGGGCTGGCGTGTTGGGTTATTGACTTCATGTTGCTGACTCCTGAAAGAACCTGTCAGTAGCCTATGCCGTCCAGAGAGCAGGCGGAAGGCGCAGCAAATGCAGTTTATTAGTGCACCAGGCGCCATGTCACGGCGGACCTGTACCCGCATTAAGAAGCAAACGTCAAAACGGCTTCAGGTAGATGATGAGGACACCCCCTCAAGGAGAGATAGATAATGAAAATCGACCTGCTGTTTGACGATCTGTCGATGCGCGCCGTGCAGTACAACGCCCGTGCCTCGGTAGAAGATTTTGACGCCTGTATGGCGCAATATGAACAACTGGCCACGCAGGCCAAAGCGCAGACGCCGGGGATTTACGATATCCACTACGGGATGGGCGTCGCCGAGCGCCTGGACTTGTTCCCTGCCGCCAGACAACCGTCACCGCTGTTGGTGTTTATTCACGGCGGTTATTGGCACTCCCAGCGTAAGGAAGAAGCCTGTTCGATGGCGGCAACTTTCACCCAGCATGGCGTAGCGGTCGCTACGTTGGAATACACCTTGCAACCTGAAGCCACGCTGGCAGAAATCGTCCGAGAGGTTCGTAGCGCAATAGCCTGGCTTTACCACCACGCCGGCCAGTACGGCATCGACCCAGAACGCATCTTCGTCAGCGGCAGCTCGGCCGGCGGCCACCTGTGTGGCATGCTGATTGCCGATGACTGGCAGCACCTGTATCAGGTGCCCGTCAACGTGATCAAAGGGGCGCTGGCGCTGAGCGGCCTGTACGACATACGACCGCTGTGCGATATCTACATCAATGACTGGATGCGCCTGACGCCTGAGCAGGCGGCAACCCTCAGCCCGCTGTTTATGCTGCCGGAAAAGGCGCATGCGCCGCAGATCCTGCTCGACGTCGGCGCCAAAGAAACCCAGGGGTTCAGAAACCAGACGCTGGCTTACTTCGCCGCCTGCCGAGAAAAAGGGCTGAATGTGGCGCTGCTGGAAGATCGGCACAACAACCATTTCACGCTGGTTAACGAGTTGGCCAACCCCGACAGCATCCTGTTCCAACGCGTTATGGCAATGATTAAGTGACGCCGTGAGTCACTGCGGCGCCGATTCGAGGGTAGAGCCTGATTTTAAACGCGATCGTCACCGTCGCCAGCGCCGCGAACACCCCACCGGAGAGCATGATGCCCTGCAGCCCCACGGCATCAATAAAGCCGCCGCTGACCACCGAACCCAACGCCACCCCCAGATTGATAAAGGCAATATACAGCCCGGTGGCGAATTCCGGTGCCTGCGGCGCTTCGGCCGTCAGCCACATTTGTGTCACTATCAAACCGCTGGTATGCGCCGCCCCCCAAAACAGGCAAAGAACGATCATCGTGCCCAGATGGGTGCTGCCGTACAGATACAGCAACCCATAAGCCAGCGCCAGCACCACTGGGTGCAATAAGGTGGCCGCGAACCGGTGACGGTTCAGTAATTTCCCCGCCAGCAGATTGCCGGACACGCCGCCCAAGCCAAAAATCACCAGTAGCAAGCCAACCCTTGGTCCACTGATGCCGATTTCACCACTCAGGTATTCGGTGGCATAGGCATAAACGGAAAACATCGCAGCGAAGATCAGCACACAGGCAAGAATATTCAGCCACAGCGCACCGCTGCGCAATATTGCCAACTGCTTGCCATATTCCATTCGCTGGGGGGCACTATCAGGCAGGCAGAAAAATAAGCCGATACCCGCCAGCAGGTTAACCAGGGCACAAAACAGGAAAGAGGCCTCATAGCTGAACTGCCCGGCGATCCAATGCGTCAAGGGGATCCCCAGCACCATGCCCATACTGGTGCCGACAAAAGCATAAGCCGTCGCCCGCGTCACCTGCTGTTGGGGATACAACGAAGCCGCCGCCACCATCGCCAACGCGAAATATATCGGGTGGAACAGCGCCGGTAAAATGCGCAACACCAGCAGGGAGCCGAAACTGGCCGCATAAGCCGAGAGCACACTGGTCACGACAAATACGGCCAGTGAAATCAGCAGCATGCGCTTACGGTTAAACCGTGAGGCCAACAGCACCAACAGTGGCCCCAGCAAAGCAATCGTTATCGCGAAAACCCCCACCAGCCACCCTGCCTGCGAGGCTGAAATTGCGTAACGTTCCATGATCAGCGGTAATATGCCCACCACGCCAAATTCGATGCAGTACACACCGAACAGCCCCAGGGCAATGAAAAAAATCGGCGACAGGATTTTCATCATCATTGGTCTCCTGCGAGAAGCGGTAATCCGTCATATACCGCCTGGCAGAGTTCCCCGACAAATGCTCCCGCCATCCCTTCCAGCGCGGTATTGGTAAAAGCCACGACGCTGAGCTGCCGGGCCGGATCGACAAACCAGGAATGGCCGTACGTCCCGCCCATACGCCAGGTACCTACCGATTCCGGCGTCTGGGCCGCCCGCGGATCTTTCAATACGGTGATCCCCAGCCCAAAACCGCGCCCCGGCCAGAATGGCATCGGTAAATCGCCGATCTGGTTGCTGGTCATGACCGTTACCCACTCTTCGGGCAGCAATGGTGCGCCGCCCCGACGCAGGGTTTCCAGCAAACGCAGAAAATCTTCCGCCGAACCTACCATGCCGGCCCCGCCTGACGCATAGGCGCTGGCATCCAGCGCCCTGGCAGGTGAAAGCTTAAAACCGTCGGTGCCGTCAATAAACTCGATGCGATCCGGTTGTTGCAGAGGCCGGGGCTCGGGGTAATGGTTAGCGTAAGCCACTGTCAGCCGCTGCGCATCGTGGGTACTGAACCCGGTATCTCGCATCGCCATCGGTCCGGTCACCAGATGTGCCACCGCTTGTGCCAACGGCAAACCACTGGCTTGTTCAATCACCGCACCCAGCACATCGGTGGCAATCGAGTAGCGCCATTCGGTTCCTGGTGCTGCCTGCAGAGGAGCCGAGGCAATACGACGCACATTTTCCGCCAGGCTAAGCGGATCGTCATCCATACCGTCGGAAACTCCCGCCTGCGCATAGGATCCATGCTCAGGTTGGAAAAAGCGGTAACTCAGCCCTGCGGTGTGGGTCATCAGATGACGTACGGTCACTAAGGGTTGCTGGCCGTCCGGCGTACGCGGCCGGAACGACGGCAGCCAGCGCACCACCGGGTCTTCAAGCCGTAAACGCCCTTGAGCCATCAGCACCAGTGCCGCCGTGGACAGGATCGGTTTGGAGACCGAAGCCAAGCGAAACAGCGCATCGATGCGCATCGGTTTGCCCGCCTCTCGATCCGCCATACCGGCCGCACGACGATAGACCTGCTCGCCGCCCAACGCCACCAACACCACTGCACCCACCAGCCGTTTTTGTTCCAGCGCCAGATCGATGACCTTATCAATAGCCTTGGCATCAAGTTTGTATTTATTCATTAGCCATACCTCAGGTTGACAGCGAATTCTGTCAACCCCGAGGATAGATTGTGGCGAAAAGAAGAAAAACAGGCTAGATTTCCCTTCATAACGGACATTAACGTCCGTAATAGGAGGCACGAGATGGATAATCTGGCCGGGATCTCCGCCTTCGTTCAGGCGGCAGAAGCGCTCAGTTTTGTCGAGGCCGGACGCCTGTTGGGCGTATCCGCTTCGGCAATCGGTAAAAGCGTTGCCCGATTGGAGGCCCGTCTGGGCGTGCGATTGTTCCATCGCAGTACCCGCAGCATGACTTTGACGGCCGAAGGTCGGCTTTTCTTGCAGCGTTGCCAGCGGATCCTCGGAGAAATGGCAGCGGCGGAACAGGAACTCAGCGACACTCGCAGCGCCCCGCGTGGCAAACTTCGCGTCAGCTTGCCCCTGGTCGGCGGACTGCTCAACCCGGTGCTGGCGACGTTTATTCGTCGATATCCCGAAATTGAACTTGAACTGGACTTTTCCGACCGTCGTGTTGAGGTAATCGAGGAAGGATTCGACGCGGTGATCCGTGTTGGGGAAACGGAAGACTCAAGATTAATGAGCCGCCAACTGGGCAGTTTTCATCTGCAACTGGTCGCTTCGCCCGCCTATTTGCGTCAGGCCGGCACACCACAATGCCCGGACGATCTGCGTCAGCACGCCTGCTTGCTGTACAAATTCCCCACCACCGGCAAAGTCGAAGCCTGGCCGGTAATGGACTGGGATAAAATGCTCGGCGACGGTCTGCATGCAAGCGCAGTGTGCAACAGCGTCGATACGCTGATCTATTTGGCAGAACAGGGCCAGGGCATTGCCTGCCTGCCTGACTTTGCGGTAAAGCAGTCGCTGGCTGAGCAACGTCTTCAGCAACTGCTCGGTGCGCATTGCCGGCACACGGGCAGCTTTAAAATTCTCTGGCCCTCCAGCAAGCACCTGACGCCCCGACTGCGGGTGTTTATCGATCTGCTGAGTGAACAACTTTTCCCGCTTTAGCGCCCTTTTTTCTTAAGCCAAATGGCGACTTTGCTTTGCCTTAAAATGACTAAGCCAGATGCCCCGCGGTATTGAGCCAGCTTTATTGCCGGGATCGGCATCCACCATATTCCATTTTGAAATATGAAATTTCCGTTCGTTCTTTCGGGGCTAATGAAATCGCCACACAATGAAATCTGAATCGCAGGCCGGCGCATAACCGCATAAAAAATCAGGTTTTATATCTTGTCATCGCTCATAACCGCTCAATTTGCCCATTTGGTGCTGGATAGCCGGCCCGAAGCATCAGCCCTGTCGGCCGCCCGCCTTGGGCTGATAGATTATTTTGCCTGCGCGTTGCCGATCGCCCAGGGCGTACTCACCGACAGCGGCCTGGCAGCGGTAAAAAAAGTGTTCCCGCCTGCCAGTGCCGAGAACCGTGCGCTCTATTTCGGCTATATCAGCCATTCGCTGGATTTTGACGATTATCACCCCGCGCTGCGCGGGCACCCCAGCACGGTGGTGCTCTCTGCGCTGCTGGCATTGACCGACGATAACCCCGACGTTGACGCGCTACTGACCGCCTATGTCATTGGCGTAGAGGCAGCCGGGCGACTGGGGCTGGCTGCCGGTACTCAGCACTATCAGTTGGGATTTCACAGCACTGCCACCCTTGGTGCCGTTGCCGCCACTGCGGCGGCGGCACGCTATTTACACCTCACGCTGCACCAAACGCAGATCGCCCTTGGGCTGGCGGCCACCCAGGCCGCTGGGCTGCGCAGTCAGTTCGGGTCAGCCGCCAAGCCGTTGCACGCAGGGATCGCCGCTCGGGCGGCAGTCAATGCCGTGCTGCTGGCGCAACTGGGTTTTGCCGGGCAGCCGGAAGGCGTGATAGACAGCCTGTTGAGCTCGCATGGCGACGGACGGCAGCGGCCCGAGCTGTTGACGGCCGATTGGGGGGCGCCGTGGCGTATCCTGCAACCGGGGCTGGAATTTAAACGCTATCCCACCTGCGGCGGTACCCACAGCGCTGCGGAGGCCGCATTTATCCTGCGCGAACGCCTGCTCGAACAAGGCATTGCCGTCGAGGATATTTCCGCTGCCATCGCCAAGATCCAGGTCAGTTTTCCACCCGGTGCCGATACCGCTCCCTATATTCGCCGCCCGTCAACCGGCGTTGAGGCGCGTTTTAGCCTGGAATACGTCATCGCCGATGCGTTGTACAGCGGCAGCGTGCCGCTAATGCACTACGGTGAGGCCCCCGTTGACCCAAATATTTCAGCCCTGGCGGCACGGGTTGAACGCCATGCCGACCTGACGGCACCGCCAGACGAGCTGGATGCGGAGTTACGCTTCCACCGCGTCACGCTAACGCTGCACGACGGCCGCCAGTTAAGTGACATTGTCACAAGAAAGCAAACCGCCGCCCGACAGACCGACGTCGGTGCGAAACTGCGCAGCATCCTGCTATTGCTGCCGCATTTGAACGGTGACCGCGTGATCGAGGACTGCGCGCTAACGCAGCCCGCCGCGCTGAGCCGTTTAATCGAATTATTAAACCAATAATAAATATAGGAATAATTATGAGTACTTCACCTTCAACACCATCGCGTCAATTACGTCTCGGCCTGTTTGTTCAAGCTCTGGGCCATCACGTCGGCGGCTGGCGTGCCGAAGGGGCCAGCGGCTCGCCTACGGACATTGACTGGTTCACCTGGATCGCCCAAAAGGCCGAAGAAGGCACCTTTGATATGTTCTTCGTCGGCGATGCGCTGGCGACCAGCGTGCACCGCTTGCCTTCCACCCTGTCCCGCCTGGAGCCGCTGACGCTGCTGGCGGCGCTGGCGGTCAGAACCCGACACATCGGCCTGGCGGCCACCGCCTCCACCACTTTCGACCAGCCTTTCCACCTGGCGCGCGCCATGGCCTCTATCGATCACATCAGCCACGGCCGCGCCGCCTGGAACGTGGTGACGTCATTCTCCAGTGACGCGGCACGTAACTTCAGCCGTGACGATCTGCCTTCGCACGCAGAGCGTTATGAAGTGGCACGAGAGTTTCTCGAAGCCAGCTACAAGCTGTGGGACGGCTGGGAGGAAGGGGCTATCGTACGTGACAAGCACAGTGGCGTGTATGCCATTGACGAGAAAATCCACGCGGCCAACCACCAAGGCAAGCACTTCTCGGTGCAAGGCCCGCTGAACATTGCCCGTTCGCCACAGGGGCGCCCGGTGATCATCGAAGCCGGTTCTTCGCCGGCCGGACAACAGCTGGCCGCAGAGACCGCCGAGGTGGTGTTTACCGCCGCCGCCACGCTGGAGGAAGGCCAGGCCTTCTATCGCAGCCAGAAGAAATTTGTCGCCGATGCCGGCCGCAACCCGGATCACCTGCTGATCCTGCCGGGCGTGATGCCGATCGTGGGCCGCACCAAAGCCGAGGCGCAGGAAACCTGGTATCAGCTCAATCAACTGGTGGATATCGATAACGGCATCGAACAGCTTTCCGCCCGCTTCGGCTTCGATCTTAGCGACTTCCCGCTCGATGGCCCGGTACCGGACGTCGGCGCGACCGAAGGCGGCCAAAGCCGGGTGAAGCTGCTGACCGATCTGGCGGCACGCGAAAACCTGACGCTGCGTGAACTGGCGGCGGTTGCTGCCGGTTCGCGCGGGCATCGCGTGGTGGTGGGAACTGCCGAAGAGATCGCCGATGACTTCCAGCTGTGGCTGGAACAGCAAGGTGCCGACGGCTTTAACATCATGCCTGCGGTATTGCCGAATCAGTTGGAACTGTTCGTCGAACTGGTGATCCCGGAGCTACGCCGTCGCGGCCTGTTCCGCGAGGAATATCAGTATTCAACCCTGCGTGAAAACCTGGGCCTGCCGCAACCGGCAATCAACTTCGCTAACGTAAAATCGGCTTAATTCGCAGGGGAACATGATGAAAACCAACCTCAAACGCACCGTACTCTCCCTGCTGCTGGCCGGCGCTACCTTGGCTCCGCTGGCCGTTGGTTATGCCGCTGAAGGCGATGTGCCCTTCCGCGCCGCGGTAAAAGCCAGCGCCGATCCCGCACTGCACGACAGCCTGCCGGAAGCAATAAAAAAAGCCGGTTACATCGTGGCGGGCACCAACCCCAATACGCCCCCGACCACCTTCTATGAAGCCGACAACAAAACGCTGGCCGGGCGTGAAATCGACGTGATGAGCGCCATCGCCGATCGCCTCGGCGTGGCAATCCACTGGAAGGATACCGGCGGCTTCGACAATATCATCCCCGGCCTTAAATCCGGCCGTTATGACGTTGCCCTGGCCAATATCGACGCAAACAAGAAGCGCTTCCAACAGGTCGATTTTGTCGGCTATTACAACGCGTCCAAGCTGGCGCTGATCGCCCGTAAAGATGCCGCCCTCGGCCCTTACACCGAGCTGGCGCAGCTTTGTGGACAAACCGTCGGCGCCGGGGCGGGCACTTCACAAATTACCCGCTTGCAGCAGGCCAGCGACAGCTGCGTCAGCGGCGGAAAACCGGCGATCACCATTCCGATTTTCCCCGACCGTCCGGCCGGTGTTCAGGCCGTAATCAGCGGACGCGTGCCGATGTTCTTTGGTCCGTATGAAGGCCTGCGTTATCAGGCTACCCACGTTAAACCGCTGGCGCTGGCAGGCGACATCAACATTGAAGGCACCACGGTCGCCCTCGCCTTGCCGAAAGGTTCCGACCTGGTGAAACCGGTGCAGGCGGCGCTTAACTCGCTGATTGCCGACGGCAGCTACCAGAAAATCCTCGACGGTTGGGATATCGGCTTCGGCGCGGTGAAAACCGCTGGCATCAATGAAGAGATTGCAAAATGAATGGGCCACAAGCGACCGGTGATGCCGAACTGCGCATCGTCGGTCATCGGCATTATGGGCGCTGGTTCAGCGCCCTGTTGGTGCTGCTGATCGTCGGCATTATCGCCAATTCGATGCTGCATAACCCTCGCTTCGAATGGGCGGTGGTGGCGGAAAACTTTACCGAAGCGTCGATTATCAATGGCGTGATCATGACGCTGAAGCTCACCGTGATTTCGGTGATCTTCGGCTTCGCCGGGGGCGTGCTGCTGGCGTTGATGCGTCTGTCGGCCAACCCGGTGCTGGTGGCGGTGAGCTGGTTTTATACCTGGTTCTTCCGCGCGGTGCCGATGCTGGTGCAGCTTTTCCTGTGGTACAACATCGCCGCACTCTACCCGCGCATCAGTCTGTGGATCCCCTTCCTGGGTGAAGTGGCCAGCGCTCCGACCAACACCATCATCAGTACCTTCAGCGCGGCGGTGATCGCCCTGGTGATGCATCAGTCGGCTTATGCGGCGGAGATTGTGCGCGCCGGTATCCAAAGCGTCGGCAGTGGCCAGCTGGAGGCCGCCAAGGCCTTGGGGTATCGCCGTGGACAAATCCTGTGGCGCGTAGTTTTACCGCAGGCCATGCGCACCATTTTGCCCCCTGCCGGCAATGAGGTGATCGGGCAGCTTAAAACCACTGCGGTGGTGTCGGTGATTGCCCTGCAGGACGTGCTCTATTCGGCGCAGATCATCTATCAGCGCACCTATGAGGTGATCCCGCTGCTGTTGGTTGCCACGTTGTGGTATCTGGTGATGACCTCGATTTTGTCGATCGGCCAGTACTATGTTGAGCGCTATTTTGGTCGAGGTAGCCAGGCGGTGCGCAGCAACTGGCTGTTCCGTCCCCGCAAAGCCGCATCCAGTCCGCCACAGGAGACACAATCATGAGCGCCGCCATTCAGATCAACCAGGTGCGCAAGTCATTTTCCGGCACCGAAGTGTTGAAAAATATCAGCCTGCAGATCCCGGCAGGCTCGGTAACGGTGATCCTCGGCCCTTCCGGTTCGGGGAAGTCGACCTTGCTGCGCTGCATCAATCACCTGGAAAAACTCGACGGCGGAACCATTCGGGTGGGCGAGCAACTCATCGGGTACCGCCAAAAAGGCAACCAGCTGTATGAACTGAAGGAACGCGAAGTGGCCGAACAGCGTAAAAGCATCGGTATGGTGTTCCAACAGTTCAATTTATTCCCGCACCGCACAGTGCTGGAGAACGTTACTGAAGCCCCGCTGCTGGTCAAAAAGGAAAAGAAAAGCCTGGTGGTGGAACGGGCAAAAGCGCTGCTGGCCCGCGTCGGGCTGGAACATCGCATTCACGCCTGGCCACGCGAGCTTTCTGGTGGACAGCAACAGCGAGTGGCGATCGCCCGCGCCCTGGCGATGACGCCAGAGGTGCTACTGTTCGATGAGCCCACTTCTGCGCTCGATCCCGAATTGGTTGGCGAAGTGCTGCAGGTGATGAAAGGCCTGGCGCACTCTGGCATGACCATGGTGGTGGTGACGCATGAAATCGGTTTTGCCCGCGAAGTGGCGGACCAAATCATCTTTATGGATCAAGGAAAAGTGGTAGAAACGGGGACGGCAAAACAGGTGCTGGATGAACCGGTACATCAAAGAACGCGGGATTTCCTGGCAACGGTACTTTAAGCCTGCATCGGGGGGCATTGCGCCCCTCGAACATTATTTCAGCGTCAGCTCTTTTTCCCGCCCACGGCAGAAAACAGATTAAACAGTTCACCCAAGCCATAAATCGAGCCAAGCAACAAGGCAATCATTACCGGCACCATGATCACCACGGTGGCCAAACTCTCTAGCATTTCTAACATCGTTGTCTCCTGGTTTTTAAGCAGCAAAAAGCCTGCCCAGAAAGGAAAATTTCCCTGGAATTTCTTAAGGTTATTTTTGCTTGATTTCAATCTGTGATGCAGATCACAACTCAATATCGCTAATGTAACTTACACAGTTGCATTACCGCAATGCAAAAAAATGCTCTCTGTCAGGGACAACCAGCACCAGAAGCAGTGGCGCCAACACCCAGCGGTATCCGTACGCCAATGCAGGCCGGAACGCGTCATAGCCCATAACCCTCAGCCTTAGGATTTTTAACGCGTTTTAAGGATTATCCAACCTGCCCCAAGAGATAACAGGCTGGCGATTTAATCATCACCCCAAAGTAAAATGGCGATTAAATAAAATCCGATGGCACAAAATTAAGAATATTTACCTGTTCTATTTTCTTTCGGCAGAATACATTCATCTCAACTTCTACCGGCCGATTAATCAGTGCTTTCTTTGTCTGTTAATTAGGCAATTTATCAGGAAACTCTTATGAACCTTAAACGTGCCGCAGGCGTGATGGTTATCATCATGGCAACACTTTCTGTCACCGCATGTGGGAATATGTCTCACCGCGATCGCAACACCGCTATCGGTGCCGGCGTTGGCGCCCTGGGTGGCGCAGTATTGACCGACGGCAGTACGCTGGGTACCTTGGGCGGCGCAGCGCTGGGCGGTATCATCGGCCACCAAACCAGCCGTTAATATTTTTAGGCCGGGTTGTTTTCAATTCAAAATACCCGGCAGAATTTATTTTAATCGCCACGCATTGGTGCATCAGATTCTTTTTATTTTATAGAATTAATCAGATTGTCTTATCTATAAATATTCCCGCCCAGACAAAGTATCGACGCTTAAAAAATATTCCCCTTTTTAATAAAACCGCCAGATTTATCTTAACTTCACTCGTGATGTCGAATGGGCACAGGCCCACCTTGCGACGTTGAAAAAGTGACTGGTTCCCCCTCCACAGAGGGGGAACATCAGGTTAGCCTTTAACCTGCGAAACGACGTTCAACGGCTGGGCATCAGGCAAGATATTCATATGTTCCAATACCTGCGCCATGATCTTGCCGAACACCGGGCCAGCCACCGAACCACCGAAGTGCTTGCCGGCTTTCGGGTTGTTGACCATCACCACCAGCGCCACCTGCGGATCGCTGGCGGGCGCCACGCCGGCGGTGTAGTTAATGTAACCACCGTCGTATTTGCCGTTGGTGCCCATTTTCTCTGCGGTACCGGTTTTAATCGCCAAACGGTAACCTGGTACCGCAGCGCTGACCCCGCTGCCCCCCGGTAAGGCATCGCTTTCCATCATATGCACCACGGTTTTTACCGTATCTTCCGGCAGAATGCGCTGCCCCATCACCGGTGGCGTCACTCGGGTGATCGACAATGGCCGATAAACGCCATAGGAACCGATAGCCGCGTATTCACGCGCCATCTGTAACGGGGTCACACGCAAACCATAACCAAACGAGAAGGTTGCGCGTTCGATGTCAGCCCAGCGTTCGCGGTGCTGCGGCAAATAACCGCTGCTTTCGTTGCCGATGCCCAGGTCGGTCGGTCTGCCCAAGCCAAAGCTCTTGTAAACCGCAGGCAGTACGGTGGCGGGCAGCGCCAGCGCAATATGTGAAACGGCGATGTCGCTGGATTTTTGCAGCACGCCGGTAATGGTCAATTTCGACCAGTGGCCTACGTCCTTGATCAAATGACCATTGACCCGGTAAGGCGTGGTGTCCAGTACGGTATCCGGCTTAATCAACCGGTGTTCCAGCCCGACCATCACCACCACCGGCTTCACGGTAGAACCCGGTTCGAAACTGTCGCTACTGCACACGTTGCGGATATCTTTGGCCGGGGTATTGGCGTAGTTGTTCGGGTTGAATGACGGGTAGCTGGCCATCCCCAGCACTTCACCGGTATTCACTTTTACCAGCACCGCACAGCCGGAATCGGCCTGGTTTGCCACCACGCCGTCGCGAATTTGCGCGTACAGCACGTACTGGATGAATTTATCAATACTCAGCGTGACATTCGGCGGCGGCACAGGATCGACGTTCTTGATCACGCCAATCACCGCCCCGCTGCCGTCCTTCTGGTAAACCCGCAGGCCGTTCTTGCCTTGCAGCAGGTGGTTAAAGCCCAGCTCGATACCTTCAAGACCCTGATTGTCCTGCCCGACAATGCCGATCAGCCCGGCGGCATCCTGGCTCATCGGGTAGAAACGGCTGAAGTCCTGCAGGGTACTGACGCCGGTTAAACGCAGCTTGCTGATGTAATCGGCATTATCATCTTCGACTTTGCGCGCCAGATAGACAAAACGCTTGTGGGCATTAGCCTGGATCAGCTTTTGCACCTCGGGTAGCGGCATTTTCAGCACGTTGGCCAGGCTCTGCCAGCGTTCATTGCCGATATCGGTATGGGTGTCGAGAATATGCTTGGGATCCAACACAATATCTTTCGATGACACGCTGACGGCCAAGGCCTCGCCGTTACGGTCGGTGATCATCCCCCGGTTGGTGGGCAGCACCTGGGTGCGAATCGAACGCTGATCGGCCTGATCCGCCAACTGCTGATGCTCCAGCAACTGCAAATAGCCGACCCGAAAGGCCAGCAGGAAAAAGCAAACCAGGATCCCGCCGCAAATCCAGCCAAAGCGAAGGGTCGAATAATTTTTACCGCTTTTTTTTGTTAATGGCGCCACTGTTAACCCTGCGTTTTTATTAAAGTTATGTGATTATTTCAGTCTACCCTGACAGAAATAGTTAGAAGATTGCAGTTTGTAAGAAAGTAAAAACAAACGCGTTTACTGTTGCACATCCGCGCTGTCGTTTAACTCCGGTTTAACTTTCTGGTTAACCTCAGGCTGCGGGGCGTTGGCCGGGTCAAAAATATGGTCGAGGATCGCCCGGGCCGTCGGCCCCGCGACCACACCGTCACCGCCGCCGTTTTCCAGAATTAATGCCATCGCCACCCGCGGATTTTTATAAGGCGCGAACAACGTATAGAAAATATGGTCGCGCAGCCGTACCGGGATCATTTTGGCGTTATAAGTCTGATTCTCTTTCAGACCAAACACTTGTGAAGTCCCGGACTTGGCGGCAATCTGATACGGCGCAGTATGGAACAGCTTATAACCGGTGCCGTTTGGCAGATTGGCCATGCCGTACATGCCATTGCGAACGATGCCCCAGTACGGCGATTTGGCATCACCAATCTGTGCACTCTCTACCGGTGGCTGGTAGCGACTCACCAGGTTGCCCTGCCGCATGGAGTACAACAAATGGGGCGCTTTCACCTTGCCGTTGTTGATCAGCGTCGTTAACGCCTTCACCATCTGGATCGGCGTAGCCACCCAATATCCCTGGCCGATGCCTACCGAGATGGTGTCCCCCTGATACCAGGCTTTTTTATGCACCCGCTGTTTCCATTCGCGGCTTGGCAGCACGCCGCGATACTCTTCGTTAAGGTCAATCCCGGTCGCCTGACCGTAACCAAACTGGCTTAGCCAGCTGTGAATACGGTCAATGCCCATTTCAAACGCCACCTGATAAAAGAAGGTATCGGCGGACTCCTCTATCGCCTTGGTCACGTTCAGCATGCCATGCCCGGTTTTAAGCCAGTCACGATAACGGCGCTGGGTACCCGGTAAGGTCCAGGTCGGCGCGCCAAAGAAGGTGGTGTTGGGGGTGATCACTCCGGCAAACAGCGCGGACGTGGCCATGTAAGGCTTCACCGTGGATGCCGGTGGGTAGAGCCCTTGCGTGACGCGGTTAATCAGCGGCAGATCGGGGTTGCTCAGCAGAGCTTTATACGCGGGATAGCTGATGCCTTTCACAAAAGGGTTGGGATCGTAACTGGGGCTGGAGACCATGGCCAAAATGCCACCGTCGCGCGGGTCTTCCACCACCACTGCCGCCCGCTGCCCTTTAAGCACTGATTCGATATATTGCTGCAGCGGCAGATCGAGCGTCAGGTAAATGTTTTTGCCCGCCTGTGGCGGTTGTTCTTTCAGCAGGCGTATCACGCGACCGTGGTTATCCACTTCGACTTCCTGATAACCGGTGGTGCCATGCAACTCTGACTCATAATAAGCCTCGATGCCCTGCTTGCCGATATTGTGGTCGGCGGCATAGTTCTCGCTGAGGCCCGCCTTGTCCAGCCGCTTCAAATCGCCATCGTTGATTTTAGACACGTAACCCACCACGTGGGCCAGTTCGGCACCGTAGGGATATTCCCGCTGCTGATAGGTGTCAATCGTCACCCCGTCAAAACGGTATTGATTGACCGCGAAGCGCGCCACCTCGGTTTCCGTCAGCCCGCTTTTCAAGGTAACCGGCTTGTAGCGGCCATTGTGGTGCATGTCATCGCGAAAAGCGGCGATGTCTTCGGGGGTCAGATCGACAATCGGCGTCAGCGCCTGCAGCAGCGCAGTCATATTGTCGATTTTGCTGGGGATAATCTGGATCTGATACAGCGTAATGTTACGCACCAGCGGAATGCCGTTGCGGTCGAAAATCAGCCCGCGACTGGGGGCAATCGGCACCATCTTGATGTCGTTTTGATTGGATCGCGTCTGGTAGAACGCATGCTGTTTTACCTGCAGGCGGTACAGGTTGAGGATCAACACGCCAAAACAGGCGACAACCAACACCATTGCCACGCCGGCGCGGCGTATAAACAACATTTCTTCGGCGGAATGGTCGCGAATTTTATCTTTTAATAGGGCCATACGTGGCGAGTTACCTGTCAGACGTCACATTTTCCCAAGATAAATCAGGGCAGTGAAAAGTCGGCAAGCATAGCGTTATTGGTTTGCGCTCCCCATTAAAAGGTTGCTAATGAAATGGCATAAATGTTTCAGCATGTTGGAATGTTACCAAATGCCGATTTTTCTCCCGCTCAGGGATTGAGCAGCGATTTATCCCAGTGCTACAATGTGACACAGATCACACTATTTCACCCATTGCCCTGACCTTCCGGCCGCTCGCCGGGAGCAGCTTTATCACCAAGGATCCCGTTCGATGAGTGCCATTGCCACAGGTTTTATTATGATGCGCTGGGAGTTGCTTAGCGCCGTTATGATGTTTATGGCCAGCCAGCTAAACGTCGTTTGCCGTAAGACCAGCCGCAACGGCATGGCATTTATGTTCAGCAGCCTCGGGTTGTTCACCACCTGCTGGTTCGTGATGGGCCTGATGGGCATTAGCTTCAGTCAGGAAGGCTTTACGCAATTCTGGTCCCACGCCTGGGACATGTATGTCGAGGTCGTCAGTAACACCCCTACCGATTGGCCACTGCCCTGAGTTATGGCATTCGCTGGCGACGGAATTGACCGTTGTCAGCCTGACCATTTTCAGCCCTGCAGAGCAAAGGGTTGAAATCGCCGGTGGTAACATCCCGTTATTACCCAAAGGTTCACAAAATAAATAAAATATAAGGTAGCGGTCTGAGGCAAATACCGGCTTATGCTGGCCGCAGACAAACCTTGTCACACCGACCGGAAGGCAAACTTCCTGCCCACGCGTTCCTGTTTCCCCCAATTAATCCAGAATCCGGCTTAATAATTAACCGATGACTGGCCTGGCTGATGGATAGCCACGCGCCGCCATCAGGAAACGTGATGATTTCTCCCTCTGCCCTTATTGCAGACAACAGCCTGATCGCGCCCGGCGCGATGATCGGTGCGCACGTGCGTATCGGGCCTTTTTGCGTCATCTCCGCCGGGGTTGAGATAGGCGAAGGCACCACTGTTGCCTCGCACTCGGTAATTAACGGCCTGACCCGTATCGGCCGCGACAACGTTTTCGGCTCGTTTTCTTCGATCGGCGAAGCCGGCCAGGATTTGAAGTATGCCGATGAACCGACCTCGTTAATCATTGGCGATCGTAACCGTATAGGCCATTACGCCACCCTACATCGCGGTACAGTACAGGGGCGCCAGCGCACCGTCATCGGTAACGACAATCACCTGCGAGATAATGTGCATGTTGCCCACGACTGCGTCATCGGAAACGGTGCTTACGTCGGCGAGCACAGCGGCCTGGCCGGGCATGTTGAGATGGGCGATGCTGCATGGGTCGGCGCCCGGTGCGCGGTACACCAATTTTGCATTATCGGTGCCCATGCAAAAGTTGCCGACGGTGCCCTGCTGGTGCAGGATCTGCCGCCCTTTGTTCAGGCCGGCGGCCATCGCGCCAAACCTGACGGCCTGCATCTGGCAGCGCTGGCTTTTCTGGCCGCCGATCCGCAACAACAGCGAGTTATTCACGCTCTCTACGATATGCTGTATCACCGGTCGATGGCGTTGGAGGATTTACGGCAAGAGGTTATCCACCTGAGCGTGGAATACCCATTGCTACGCCTGTTCCTCGACTTCTTCACACGCTCGACGCGCGGCATTATCCGCTGAGCGTATCGCCGTCATCCTACCTTATGGCAACGCACCGCCGTGCCGCCCAAGTTGACTCTCAAACTTTGCGGTCGCTGGCACCCCTCGCCGGCGTAAGGGCAACGTTCGCGAAAAAAGCAGCCCTGCGGCAACTGCCGGTTGCCCGGTAATTCCCCTTTGCGGTCTTCAATTGTGCTGTCGCTCAGTGAACGGCCGGTACGGGGCACCGAATCCAGCAGCAACCGGGTGTAAGGGTGCTGCGGCTGGCGCAACACCTGCGCGGTCGGCCCCAATTCGACAATCTGCCCCAGATACATCACCGCTACCCGATCGCTCATGTGCTGGATCACCGAGACGTTATGCGAGATCAGCACATAAGTCAGGTTGCGCTGGCGTTGCAGTTCCACCAGTAAATTGAGGATCTGCGCCTGCACCGAAATATCCAGCGCCGAAGTAGGTTCGTCCAGCACGATGATGTCCGGCTGTGACGACAGTGCGCGTGCAATGGAAATACGCTGTCGCTGTCCGCCGGAAAACTCGTGCGGCAACCGGTCAATCGCCTCCGGCCGCAGTCCCACCTGCTGAGCCAACTCCGCCGCCTGCGCCCGTCGTTCCGCCACGCTGTTGTGTTGCTGCACGTACACCGGCTCGGTGATAATTCGCCATACCGGCAGGCGCGGATCGAGCGATGACTGCGGATCCTGAAACACCATTTGCATGCCGCTGCCAAACCAGGAGCCGGCATTGCGCGCCCGCAGCAGCTCGCCGCTGCTGGGCTTCAACAACCCCATCAGCAACTGCGCCAGGGTGCTTTTGCCGCAGCCGGACTCGCCAACGATGCCCAAGGTTTCGCCGCGCATAATGTTCAGATCCAACCCATTGAGCGCATGAACATACTCTCGCGGCTTGCCGCGCCAGTTATAGCTGGCGGGGAAACGTAATCGCACGTCGCGCAGTTCCAGCAGTGCCTCAACGTTCATTTTGCATCTCCAAATCGACAGACTGCGGATGCCAACAGGCTACCCTTTGGCTCGGCTCTGCCACCAATGGCGTAAGTCTTGGCGTATGCCGACACTGAGCGTCAGCATGGCGGCAACGGTTGCTGAAAGCGCAGCCTGGCGGTAACGCGCTCAGGTTGGGCACCGTACCGGGGATAGCCTGCAGCAGGCTGCGCGGTTCGGCACGCTCCGGCGCCGCCAGCAATAACCCAATGGAGTACGGATGACTGGGATGCTCAATCACATTGGCGGTTGCGCCACTCTCAATCACGTGTCCTGCGTACATCACATACACCCGGTCGCAAAGTTGCGACACCACAGCCATATCGTGAGTGATAAATAGCACCGCCGTGCCGCTGGCTCGCGCCTTCTGCTGTAGCAAACGCAACACCTGACGCTGGACCGTGACGTCCAGCGCAGTGGTGGGTTCGTCGGCGATGATCAGTTCCGGTTCGCAGGAAAATGCCATGGCAATCAGCACCCGTTGGCGCATACCGCCGGACAACTCAAACGGATATCGCTCCATCACCCGCGGTGCATCGGCAATCTGCATTTCCTGTAACAGCTGAATCGCCTTGTCGCGAGCCGCCGAGGCGGAAAGTCGCTGGTGCAGGCGGATCACCTCGCACATCTGGCGGCCGATCTTGCGCGTTGGATTAAGCGCACTCATGGGTTCCTGAAAAATCATCGACACCCGCGCACCGCGCAACTGGCGCATTTGCCGCTCGCTGGCGTTAAGCACGTCGGTGCCCAGCATCTCCAGCGAACCGCCGGTCACGCGGTAACCCTCTTCCGCCAGCAGCCGTAACGTCATCATCGCAGTGACCGACTTGCCGGAGCCGGACTCGCCCACCACGCCGACGATTTCACCCGCCTTGACCTGCAACGAAACGCGATTGAGCGCCTTGACGCTGCCGCCGTAAACCGGAAACTCCAGCTGCAATTCATCGATTGATAAAACGGTGGTTTCACTCATCAGCGCCCCCGGGTTTTAGGATCCAGCAGGTCGCGCAGACCGTCGCCGAACAGGTTGAAACCGGTGGCGGTGATCAGGATCGCCGTGCCGGGAAAGGCCGAATACCACCATTGGTCGAGCACATAGTTGCGTCCATTGGCCACCATAGCGCCCCATTCGGCGGTCGGTTGCTGGGCACCCAGGCCGATGAAGCCCAGCGTAGCCGCCATCAGGATTGCGGTACCGATATCCAGCGACGCCTGCACCACCAACGGCGGCATCACATTGCGCAGCACGTGCCAGCCAATCAGATGCCAGCGCGAAGCGCCAAAGGTGCGCGCCGCTTGCATATACGCCTGATGACGCAGCGTTAACGTTTGGCCGCGCGCCAGCCGCACGTAGAAAGGAATGCGCACTACGGCAATCGCCAACATGGCGTTGAACAAACTGGGGCCCAACGCCGCCGCCAGCGCCATGGTCAGCACCAGCGACGGCACCGACAGCATGATATCCATGCAGCGCATAATTAACGCATCAACCGTACCGCCCATCACGCCGGAGAAACAGCCGAGCAGCGAGCCAATGCTCCCCGCTAAAACCACCACCGCCAGCCCGGCGGCCACCGATTGACGGCTGCCAACCAGGACTCGGCTGAACAGGTCCCTGCCCACTTCGTCGGTACCGAACAAGTGCTCGGGCGAAGGCGGCAGTAAGCGCGCGGTTAGGTCAATGGCGTCCGGGTTATGCGGCACCAGCCACGGCGAGAACAGCATCAGGAACAGCACGGCTATCATGATGGCGGCACCCAGCAGCGTCAGCGGACTCCGCCGAACCCGGTACCAGGCGCGGCGCAGGCTAAGATAGCGCAATACGGGTTCCGCGATCGGTGGTTGTTCGATTTGAGTCATTGTCATTATCCCTCGCGCCCCATTCTTGGGTCGATCCACAGGTAGAGCAGATCGACGATCAAATTAACCATCACGTAGGCAAAAGAGACCACCACGGCAAACCCCATCACCGCCGGAAAGTCCAGCGCCTGAATGGAATCCACCACGTAAGCGCCCATGCCCGGCCAGGCGAAGACCGTTTCGGTCAGCACCGCGCCATAGAGTAAGTCCCCCAAAGCCAGCCCCAACACCGTCACCGAGGGGATCAACGCGTTGGGCAACGCATGCCCAAGCACCACTCGCCAGTGCGAAAGGCCGTTGGCACGGGCCGTGCGGATATAGTCTTCCCCCAATTGTTCAAGCATCGCCGAGCGGATTTGGCGCGCCACTACCCCAAGATGAACAAAGGCTAACGTCAGCGCCGGCAGGATCAGGTGTTGCAGGCTGTTCCAGAACGCCTCGCCGTTGCCGGTCAGCAAGGAGTCCAGCAGGTAAAACCCGGTGATGTGGGTGGGAGGATCCAGCCAGTCGTCCAGTCTGCCGCCGCCGGGCAATAGATTCAGTTGCCCGTAGAACAGGATAATCACCCCCAACCCCAGCCAGAACGCCGGGGTGGAGATGCCGGTCACCGACAACAGCCGCACCAGATGATCGGGCCATTTATTACGATACACTGCCGACACCACCCCAAGCGGGACACCAAACGCGATCGCCAGCAGTAAAGCGCAAAAAGCCAGCTCTAGCGTGGCGGGAAAGAAGGCGCGCAGATCTTCCAGCACCGGCCGCCCGGTGCGAATGGATGTCCCCAAATCGCCATGCAGCAAATCAAGCACGTAGCGGCCAAATTGCACATACAGCGGCTGGTCCAGCCCCAGCTGTTGGCGAATATGCTGGACGATTTCCTCGCTGGCGCGGTCACCGGCCAGCAGGCGCGCCGGATCGCCGGGGATCAGGTGCGAGATGGTAAAGGTGATCACGCACACCCCGAACATCACCAGCACCAACCCCCAGCAGCGCTGACGGATAAGGCTCCAAACGTTCATAGCGGTTTCCCATGGTGCAGGGGCAGCCAAACGGCTGCCCGAAAAAAATTACTTGCTCATCTGCCCAACGTTGAACACCTGCTCCAGCATCGGGTTATACACAAAGCCCTTCACCTCTTTGTTCATCGCCACCTGATAGTTTTTCTGGAACAGATAGACGTAGGCCGCCTGGTCGATGACGATTTTCTGCGCCGCCTGGTAATCCGCGGTGCGAACCTGCTGATCGGACACCGATACCGCTTTCTTCAACAGGGCATCCACCTGCGGATCGCTGTAGAACGACCGGTTGCCCGGCAGCCCTTTCTTGTCGGATTCAAACCAGTAGTTCATGAACATATAGGGGTCGGCGAAATCCGGGCTCCAGTTGCCGATGGCGATATCGTAATTGCCCTGACCGATGCGATCCCGCATGGTGGCGTTAGCCAGCTTCTCCAGTTTGACGTTGAGGCCGACCGTCGCCAGGCTCGCCTGCACCGACAGCGCAATCGCCTCCCAGTTAGGGTCACTGATCGAATACAGGAAGTTCAGCGAAGCGGGTTTGTCTTTCACCGCCGCCAGTGCTGCCTTGGCCTTGTCCGCATCCTGACTGTACTGCTGGGCATTGGCGTCATAGCCCCACATGCCTTCCGGGATCGGGCCGCGCATCTGTTTGCCGTTGCCCCCGAGAATGCCCTTCACCATGCCCTGATAATCCACGGCGTAAGAAATGGCGCGACGCAGATCCACCTGGTTAAGCGGCGCTTTGCCGTTATTAAGGTACAAATAGGTCACCCGTAGCGACGGGTACTCGTTGACCGCAACCTTGTTTTCACTTTTCAGCGCCGTGAGCTGGTCAATCGGCAGCGATTCGGCAATATCCAGGTCGCCTCGGGTCAGTTGCAGACGGCGGGTGGCGCTTTCGCCGATGATTTTCACCGTGACGCGTTTAAACGCCGGTTTGGCACCGCTGTAATGCGGGTTAGGCACCAGCACCAACTGCTGGCCTTTCTGCCAGCGATCCAGTTTGTACGCCCCAGAGCCGGCGCTATGGTTCGCCAGCCAGGCCTTGCCCTCGTCCGCCGGATTCGCCTTGGCAATCGCCGGGTTAACGATGCCGGCACCGTCATTGGCCAAGGTGTACAGGAACGGCGCAAACGGCGTTTTCAGAGTGAAACGCACCGTCAGCGGATCCACCACCGTGACCTGCAGGTCTTTCGGGAAGGCCTCTGACGGCCCCTGACCAATCTTCATCAGACGCTCGAACGACCATTTGACCGCCTCGGCGTTCACGTCCGAACCGTCATCAAACTTGTTGCCGGGTTTTAGCTTAAAGGTCCAGACCAGTTGGTCGTCTGAACTGGTCCAGCTGTCGGCCAGCTCACCCTCCACCTGGGTCGAACCTTTTCCGCTTTCGGTCTTGTACTGCACCAGTCGCTGATAGGCCGGGTAAGTCACCGTCCAGTCGTTGTTATCGATAGTCACCGCCGGATCCAGCGTTTGCGGATCGGCCGCTTTGCCAATCACCAGCATGTCTTTGGGCACCGCCGCCTGTACCGGCCCGGCTACCGTCATGCCCAACGTCACTGCAGCCGCCAGAGCGGCGTATTTGATCTGATTCATAAACAAAGCTCCTGATGCGTTGAATGTGTGTTGTTTTAGTCGTAAGAAAAACAGCCGAAGCGATCGGCCAGCAGCGGATAATCCCCGGCGTTGGGCAGCTCGAAGTGCCACCATTCGCTGGCGATCCCGCGAAAACCTCCGGCGGCCATCACCGCATTCAGCAGCAGCCGGTTGCGCTGCACCTCCGGAGGGAAATCGGGATAAAACGGGTGTGATTTTTCGCTCATTTCATCAAAGCCGGTGCCCATATCCAGAGCGATACCCTCGGCGTCCAACAGCGTCACGTCGATCGCGACACCCCGGCTATGATGCGATCCGGTCAAGGTGCTGGTGACATATTGCGGATCCGGACAGGCTTGCCACAGCAACGCCTGCGCCTGCTGCGGTCGATAAGCGTCAAACACCAGTAGGGAAAAACCGGCCAGCCGCGCCGCCAGCAGGCAACGCGTCAGCCCCTGCACCGCATCAGGATGCAGCAGGCAGCGGCTCTCGCGATAAATCGCCCGGCCCGTCAGGTTGTCGGCGCCGGCATATTTCAACTCAATCGGCAGACCAGGAAAGGCCTCGGCCAGATCGGTTAATGTTACATTGTCACTCATTGCGTTTTCCCATACGGTTAAGATTCAAATTGCCCCAGCTCTTTTTGCAGCATTCGGTTGCTTGCCAGCCGTTGCTCGACCACTGTACCGCCCTGTTCCAGCACCGAAGACAGCAGCAGGTTGAACAGGCAACTGAGCGGGGCCAGCGAATCCCAAAACTGACCGGTGTCGGTTTTTACCTGCAGCAGGTCGATCGGGTAATCCCGAGCCCAGGGGCAGTAAATATCGGTAATCAGCGCCAGCCGCAGCCCACGCGCACAGGCCGCCTGGCAGTATTTTTGTGCGATGGTCGAATACGCGCGCGTGTCCGTCAGCACCAGGTATGGCGCACTGAATTCCGAATTTAGCGACTCCACATAGGTGCCGGATAACCCGTCCGCGTAATAGACCTTGGGCCGCAGATATTCCAGATGGCTGTAAAAGGCATTGGCAATGCCGCGCGTCGACTGTATGCCCACGACAAACACCGCTTCCGCCTGCGCCAACTGACGGCTGACCTGCGCAAAGGCTTCGCCGCCGGCCAATTGGTAAACGTGTTCGATCGCTTCCAGCTCCAGCGTTAATGATTGACGTAATTTTTGGGGTTGCGGCTGTTCGCGCCGGCGGCGGTAAGCCCCCAGGCGATCGGTCACGCCCCAGGGTTGATGCAAAGCCGTACCCTGCTCGCGCAAGGTGCGCTTTAAGTCCTCAAGGTTGCGGTAACCCAGGCTGCGCAGGTAGCGCCCGACCGAAATACCGCTGGTGGCGGTGCTACGAGCAATGCTGTCGGCGGTCTCAAACGGCACCTGTGGCAAATTGGCCAGCAGATATCCGGCAATGCGTTTCCCGGTGGGGGTTTGCACCGCAAATGACGCTTCTATTTGTGCCATCACATCTGGATGCTCTGCCATAGTTCGCCCGCTGTTGTTAAGTTGTCACCAAACCCCACTCTGTTACTCAGATAACAAAGCGAGATGATGACAATGCATGGCCTGTGCCAATTGCGGATTGCAGGGGAAATTTCACGCGCGACGGCGTACGGCGGCGCAGGAACGACAAAAACCTGCGGTTACAACATAGTCATCAGTTGATAACTATTGCACAACATTTGGGCAATGCATCGGGCGATGCACCACCCTGAACCCTTAATTTCTATTTTATGACCAGGCTTGCGAAACCAGTGAAAATGTCAGTGCAACGTCGCAATCCGGTCTATGGGGCACGCCGCGCACCATAATGGTCGGCGTATCGACGCAGGGTAAACCGCGCTCGGCCAACCAAGGGCTGAGGCCGCTGGCCAGGGGAGTATCCACCCGCACAAACTCGCCCTGACAAGGCAGGCATAAGGCGTCAACCATGGCAATGGCCCCCGTTAGATCAGGCGCAACCACCGGGCCAATCATGTTGCCGTGACCAAAACGACGGCGGAAGGCAAATCCGACGGCAATCCCCTGCTGCTCCAGCACCAAAGCCTGTTCGGCACTTGCCAACATTGCGGCCAACAGGGGTTGGCGGCTGAGGCCACTGGCGGCCAAATCCAGCTCAACCAGGGTGGCAAGATCCTGCGGCAAGGCCGGCCGTAGCCTTGCCCCCTTTGGCAAAGGTGCGGTATGGCCTGCCGGCATCTCCCGGCATTGGTGCTGCGCCAGTAATCCCTGATCGATAAACCCCAATTTTTGGTACAGCGGTTTGCCTTGATCGGTCGCTACCAGATGAAGCTGATAGTCGGGCAAAGGCGCTATCATCTGCTGCAACAAGGCTCTGGCGATACCTTGCCCACGACATTGCTCTGCAACAATCACCAACCCTAGCGTGGCCCGTTGGTCGCCCCATAGCCAGCGCAAGGCGCAGCCAACCACGTCTCCCTCGACTTCAGCGATCACCCCGCCACCCAATGACCACGCTTGCTGCCAATCTTCCAGCCGATGCGGCCACAGTATTTTTTGCGACAGTAGATGCGCTGGCGCAACATCGGCCGCCCCCATCTCTCGCAGCGTAAACGTCATTTCCCGCGTCTCCTGAACAATGCTGATTCCTTGCTATAGCACCATGACTGCATCGCCGATGGCAACCGGCAATCTTGCGTTACCGGTGATCATTTTACAGTAGCATTACGGCGCCATAGCGCGGGATATTGCCGTTACAGAGCCATCCGCCAACCGGCAGGTTTTACTTTTGTTCACTTATTTCATCCGTCATACCCTGGTAACCGGTGTTATTATTATCTTGCTCAATAATTCCCTCCTAATTCAAAGTGGTACGACAAGCTGATGGAAGCGTGGAAACTCAATCTGATTTCGGTCTGGCTCGGCTGTTTCTTCACCGGGCTGGCAATGAGCCAAATCCTCCCTTTTCTGCCGCTGTACGTCGAACAGCTCGGCGTCAGCGGTCACCAGTCGCTCAGCATTTGGTCGGGCCTGGTGTTCAGCGGCACTTTTTTGGTGTCTGCACTGGTGTCGCCGCTGTGGGGCAGCCTGGCGGACCGCAAAGGCCGCAAGCTGATGCTGTTGCGCGCCTCGCTGGGCATGGCTATTGTCATTGCACTGCAGGGTATGGTCACTAACGTTTATCAGCTGTTTGCGCTGCGTGCGTTGATGGGCCTGACCTCCGGCTATATCCCCAATGCAATGGCGCTGGTTGCCTCGCAGGTGCCGCGTGATAAAAGCGGTTGGGCGCTGGGCACCTTGTCCACCGGTCAAATTTCCGGAGTGATCGCCGGCCCGCTGCTCGGCGGGCTGATGGCGGACCACTTGGGGTTGCGCGTGGTGTTTTACGTTACCGCTGGGCTGATGTTCGTCAGCTTTTTGGTTACCTTGTTCCTGATAAAAGAGCGGCGTATCGAGGTAAAAAAAGCCGACCGATTGAGCGGCAAGGCCGTTTTCCAGTCGCTGCCCTATCCTGCGCTGATTGTAACGCTGTTTATCAGCACTCTGATGATCCAACTTGCCAACTCCTCCATCAGCCCGATACTGACGCTGTTTATAAAAGAGTTGTCAGGTGATAGCGGTAATATCGCCTTTATTAGCGGCATGATTGCCGCCGTGCCTGGGGTGGCGGCGTTGATTTCCGCACCACGCCTCGGCCGGCTGGGCGATCGTATTGGCACCGCACGCATTCTGCTGGCGGCGCTGGGGCTAACCACCCTGCTGTTCGCCATCATGGCCTGGGTGGAAACACCGCTCCAGTTGGGGATCCTGCGTTTTCTGCTGGGCTTTGCCGACGGTGCCCTGATGCCTGCGGTACAAACGCTGTTGTTGAAGTACTCTTCCGATCAGGTCACCGGTCGTATCTTCGGTTACAACCAGTCGTTTATGTATCTTGGCAACGTGGTTGGTCCGTTGATTGGTTCTGGGGTTTCGGCGCTGATGGGGTTCCGCTGGGTGTTTGCCGTCACGGCGGTGTTGGTGCTGCTCAATTGCTTACAGGTACGCAGGCAGTTCAAACAGGTCGAGAATAGGCGCAGATGAGTAACAGGGCCGCCGGAGCGGCCCTGTAGCGTTAGAACATGGTGTTGTCGTTGGCCGATTTCTCCGGCACTTCCTGATTGACGTCCCAGTGTTCGGTGATTTTGCCCTGATTGTTCACCCGATAAATATCCACGCTGGCGGTACCGCGGTCTTGTGGATTGTTTTTATACAATACGTGGACATACACCAGGTCGCCGCTCACTGCACTGCGGTATATTTTCGCGCTGAACTGTGGATTATCTTTAAAATTCTGGCTGAAGAAATCCAGGAACGGTTTAATGCCATCGCCCACAAACGGATTATGTTGCTTGTAGTTTTCCACTATCAGCCGCTGCGCCACGCTGATATCATGCTTATTAAAGAAACCGGCGTACAGATCTTCCACTACCTTTAATTTCTTTTGATCCTGAATGTTTTTATTTCCAGCGACTTTATGAGGCTCGCTGTTTTTAACCGCCAATGCAGGGTAATTAGCCAGCATACTGCCGACGATAACCAAAGGGATAAATACCTTTTTCATTGTAGCTCCTTTATTTTCCTGAGTGACCTATGATTTTCAATTGCCCTTTCAGATGGGTGAAAGTCCCATCCTTACTGGCGATATTGGTGTAGACCTCACCCCGCTGAAAATCCTCGACATGAGTGACATTATCGCCGGACTTGGGTTCGCTCCAGTAAACCATGTAGACCTTGGGACGTATCTCAACCGCCGTATACTGAACGGTGTCGGTAACGCCCTGAGAGGCCGCGCCAACCCCCGTAAAAGTCATGGTTTTGTCGTCGGTGAAATCCAGTTTGAAGGCAAAATCGCCGAAAGTAACCTGCACAACTTTTCCGGCCGCGATAAACGACGGCTGCGTCTGCTGGGCCGTAACATCCTTATTTGGCATATTGATATTCTCCGCCATTGCCGTAGGTAATATCATCGTCATTCCCAGGGATATTAATGCTGTCATCCCTACCCTTGCTAATTTGCCCATAGTTCCTTCTTCCTTTCCTTGGTTGAAACGAGAATCATTATTATTTTAGCGATGGGTGTGGAATATAAGAATTATCTCTATTTAATTTTCCTTAGCGTGTAATTATGAGCACCCTAATTTTATTTTGGCTTCTAAAGAAAGGAAATAACGTTCTATGGATGATGTTTTTATCTAACTGACAGGAATAACTATCACCAATCAAATGAAGAGCTCGAGAACAATAGGTTTATCAGTTGGGGTTTTGAATAAGCTAATAATAAATTTTTCTAAAAAACGATATATCCCCCACCAGCGGCGAGGGAATTAGACCAGTGAAAATCAATCACGCAACCAGGGGGTAAAGGTAACGCCAATCAATAGCCCTTCAGGGCTGAGCAACCGTGTGACACTCTGGCCCCAAGGCTCTTCGCGATTGGCAACCAACAGACGGTAGCCACGGTCAATCAACCCCTGAGTTGCCAGCGCCATATCAGCGACGTCAAATTCCATCCAGGCTTGCGGCACCGGCAGGTCCGTCGGCCATTGATCGCTGCCAAAACACGACTGCGCGGCCTGCGCCAGCGGCCAGAGAGCAAAGTGCTTCACGCCGTCCAGCGCGCCGTGCTCGCTCAGCAGATAATCGGCATTGCCTTCCATCGGCTTCAACGGCAGCCCCAGGGCATCGACGTAAAATGCCTTGCTGTGCTCTGTTTGTTGGGTAATAGGCCCAAATCCGGCGACAAACAACACGCCCAGTCCTGCGAACTGCTGTTCCATGTTCTCTCCTGTTGAGGTTAACGTCCCTGACGCCGCTGCGTTGGGGAACATCCATAGGCCACTTTGAAGCGATTGCTGAAATGACTGGCGGAGCTGAAACCGCACTCCAGCGCTATCTGCGTCAGCGGCAACTGACTGTGGCAAAGCAACTGCTCTGCCTGCTGTAGCCGTGCGCGCATGACAAACTGATGCGGCGCCAGACCGGTGTCATGTTTGAACATACGGGCGAAGTGGAACTCGCTCAGCCCCGCCTGCGCGGCCAAATCGGCCAATACCAGCGGCAGATCGAGATGCTGCTCGATATACTCTTTCACCCGTTTGGCAACGGCCGGGGCCAGACCGCCACGGACCTGCGGCAGCGTCCATTGCAGTTCACTGTAGCGCTGAACCAGACAGGTCATCAGCAGCGTTGTGGCACTGCTGAGGGACAACTGATTGGCCCGTTCCTGCCAGTTGCAACTGAGTAGAAACTGGCGATACAGCAAGGTGATTTGCGGGTCTTCGGCAAACGCGTTGGGCACCAGATTTATCGACGCAGGGCTGCGATCCCAGATTTGTTCCGCCACCTGACGCAGGTGCTTATCGGTACAGTAAAGGTGGACGAAAGACAGATCGCTGCGCACGTCCCAGGTGGATTCATACTGGCGCGGCATAATGCAGAAACGGTCAGGTCCGCCGCCGTTTCTCCACCCTCCGGGCACTTTTTGATAGCACTCGTAACCGTCGGCGACGTACAGGCTCAGAGTATGGTGCTCCGCGCTTTCCTGGGTAATGCGATCGTCACAGTTGGACCAGGCGGCCAGCTCCACGCCGCAGCTTAATCGCACACTGTCGTGCAACTGCGCTTTATGTTCCCGCAGCGTTTCAAACGCCTTGTATCTGGACATTACCGACCCCGCTTTGCTCAATCTTTCCAGTTTAGAGAGTGGCGCGGTGCCACACCAGCCATCAGCACGCGCTTTTGCCAAAAAAAGCGCAAGAATATGCAATTGCTCGCAAAGCGCTGAAAGCGCGGCGCCGTGCAGCGGCGGATACTCAGCCTATCCATTTTGCCGGAGTTAATTATGAACGTGCTGTTGTACCTTGCCGTGGTGCTGATTTGGGGCACCACCTGGATTGCCATAACTCTGCAGCAGGAAGGCCCGGTGGCCATTCCCGTTTCCATCAGTTACCGTTTTGTGGTTTCCGCAGTAGTGATGCTCGTCATTCTTTTATTGGCACGACGTTTGCGCCGTATCGCCCTGCGCGACCATCTGTTTTGCGTCCTGCAAGGCTGCTGCGTTTTCGGTTTTAACTTCTACTGTTTTTACCATGCCGCAGCCTACATCAGCAGCGGGCTGGAATCGGTGATTTTCTCGATGGCAGTGCTGTTCAATGCCGTTAACGGCATTATTTTCTTTCGCCAGCGCCCTAGCCCCAATCTGTTACCGGCAGCGGTGCTGGGCCTGACCGGGATCGTCGCCCTGTTCTGGCAAGATCTGGTGGCAACGCAAATGGCGCCGGACCTGTTGAAAGGCATCGGGCTGAGCGCTCTTGGCACCTACGGCTTCTCTTTGGGGAACATGATCAGCTCCCGCCACCAGCGGCATGGGCTGGACATTCTTTCCACCAATACCTATGCCATGAGCTACGGCGCAATCCTGATGGCGCTGATTGCGTTGGCCCAGGGCGCCTCATTCCAGATTGAGTTCAGCACCCGTTACATCGGCTCGTTGCTGTATCTGGCGATTTTCGGCTCGGTGATTGCCTTTGCGGCCTATTTCAGCCTGCTGGGGCGGATCGGCGCCGGGGCGGCTGCCTACAGCACCCTGCTGTTTCCTCTGGTGGCACTGACCATTTCAACCCTGTATGAAGGCTATCAGTGGCACACCAATGCGGTGATAGGCCTGTGCCTGATCCTGCTTGGCAATCTGGTGATGTTTGCCAAACCGGGCCGGTTTGCTGGGTTATGGCGGCGCCCGGTGGCATAAACATACGTCAAAAGCGCCTGATCCCAAGGCGCTTTATCCCAAAACTCCCCAACCTGACTCCGCCATTTACATCCCACTAAAAATTAACAATTAATGCTGAACGACAGACATAACCGTTGACATTAGCGGCTGCAGATCAATACATTGAATACTAAACCGTTACAGTATTTTTTGTATCTTAACGCATATATCACCATTTTGGTTTGGAAAACAAAGATGAGTAATAAAAAAACTCATTGGAGTATAAAGAGGCTCACCCGTTTCCTGGTCGTCGTGATGCCTTTATATTCTTCATTGAGTTACGCGCAACCTGCTGACGCAGAGAGTGATTTTGCACAGCACAAAGGCCGTTATTTAGCCATTGCTTCAGACTGTGTGGCCTGCCATACCGCGTCGGGTGGCAAGCCTTTTAGCGGGGGGTTGGCTATGCCATTGCCCATGGGCAATATTTACTCCACCAACATCACGCCAGATAAAACCTACGGTATTGGCGAATATACATTGGAAGATTTTAAGAAGGTATTACGGGAAGGGATTAGACGTGATGGTTCAAATCTTTATCCGGCAATGCCATTCCCCTCTTACACCAAGTTAACGGACGAAGACATTGCCAACCTGTATGCCTATTTTATGCATGGCGTTGAGCCTGTTAACCAACCGAATAAAAAGCCTGACTTCTCTTGGCCCCTTACCCTGCGCTGGCCGCTGATGGCCTGGAATACTCTATTTCTGGAGAAAGGGGCTTATCAATACAAATCAGACCGCAGCCCAGAGTGGAACCGTGGCGCTTATTTGGTGCAAGGCGCCGCACACTGCGGCTCTTGCCACACCCCCCGCGGATTGGGCATGCAAGAAAAAGCCTATGACGAAAGTCAGAAAGGTTTCCTGGCCGGCGCCAAGATTGGCGGCTGGGAGGCGTTTAACATCACCAGCGACAAAGCATCTGGTATCGGTAGCTGGACACAGCAAGAGATCGTTCAATATCTGAAAACAGGCAATGTCCCCTTTAAAGCTCAGGCAGCCGGTTCCATGGCGGAAGCCATTACCCACAGCTTCAGCAAAATGAATGATGCGGACTTGAACGCCATTGCAGGGTATTTGAAAGACATACAGGCCGTAGGTGATGAACAGACCCGACCCCGCTCATCTCAGGTACAGCCGAGGCCGAACGACGAAATGCCGGGCGCCAACATTTATCTGAACAATTGTGCAAGCTGCCATGGCAGAGAAGGTGCCGGCACAACGGACGGTTATTACCCTTCAATGCTCGGCAACAGCGTGATCGGCGCGAACGACGCCAACAACCTGATTCAGGTCATTCTACACGGCGCCAACGTGAACAACGGTAAGGACCACTACTTTATGCCCGCGTTCTCAGATCAGTTGAGCAATCAACAAATCGCTCAACTGGCTGAATATCTGGTGGAAAGCTTCGGAGGACATGCACTTAACGTCACCCCCGATCAGGTTGAAAAACTGCGTGGTTCCAGCAATGAGGACGTCGTGCAATGAAAAAAGAGAGCAAAAGTAAAGCGAGCTACGGCTTTTCTCGTCGCCATCTGCTGAAAAGCACCCTCATCGCGGGGGCTGCCTTTCTGTCGGTCAATGCCGTTTCAACCCCGCTAAAACGGCTCGATGACAAACACACAGAGGTGCTTTTTAATCAGTTGGCTCAGTGGCTGACCCTCCGACAGAACCTCGATCCGGCATTTACCGCAGCCATGTATTCAACCATGGCGTCCCATACCGAGAAGTTTGGCGACAGGCTCGCCATGTTGGAAAAAAGGATAAGCGATAGTGGTGCCCCCGATGTGCAATCCTTTATTTCTGCCCTGCCCGCAGAGGATGAAAATCGGAAATTAGCACTGCTAATTATAGAGAGCTTTTATACCGGTAATGTAGGGCGTGGCCGCCAGGCCGTAGTAGTGAATTACGAGAAAGCCTTGATGTTCCAGGCAACGAGTGATGTGACCGTGATCCCTACCTATATTCGCGCGCGACCCAATTACTGGATAGCCACGCCAAATTTGGAAAATTGAAGATCATTAGTGAGCAAATATGGCCATTGAATATGATTGCGACATTATCATCGTGGGTGCCGGTATTTTAGGCGGTGCTATTGCGAACAGCCTTGTCAGGCAAGGAAGATCCGTCATCATTTTAGAAGCGGGCCCCCGCGTTAAGCGTGCGGAAATCCTTGAAGCATTTCGCCAATATGGGAATAAATCAGATTATAACGGCCCTTACCCAGACCTGCCCTGGGCGCCCAAGTCGGCGACCGGCACGTATTCTGACGACTATATTGAGAGCGTGGGCAATATTACCCAAAAGCCTTCTTTCTTGCGTCTGGTTGGGGGAACTACCTGGCACTGGGGCGGGGCAACCTGGCGTAATCTGCCTGCCGACTTCAAATTAAAAACGCTCTATGGGCACGGACGCGACTGGCCCATTGACTACGACACGCTGGAACCCTGGTACCAATTGGCCGAAGAAGAAATTGGCGTGAGCGGCTCCGATACCGATGACCAGCGTGGCCATGGTGAAGAACCCTATCCCCCACGCTCCAAACCTTATCCCATGGCGATGCAACCCTGGACCTATCTGACCCAGCAGGTAGCGGAAAAAGTCTCCAGTGCACATCACCACTTCGTCGATGAACCCAACGCACGTGCGACCCGCCCCTATCAAGGGCGACCAATATGCGCGGGTAACAACAACTGTGCCCCTATCTGCCCGATCGGTGCGCAGTTCTCTGGCGATAAGCCGGTCGTTTGGGCAGAGCATCGTGGGGCAAAGCTGCGGGTGAATGCGGTGGTTTACCGTATCGAAAAAGGCCCGGACAACAAAATCGTCGCCGTGCACTATAAGAATCCGCAGGGGGAAAGTACGCGCCTCACGGCTCGCTATTTCGTGCTAGCTGCCCATGGGGTAGAAACACCGAAATTGATGCTGATGTCGGACATAGGCAACTCGTCGGATCAGGTCGGACGTAACATGATGGGTCATACTGGGCGGGCTATCGCCATGCTGGCGAAAGATCCCGTTTGGGCAGGTCGTGGTCCGACGCAGCAGGGAAGCATCAACACCTGGCGCGACACGCCGCTGCGACACCAGCATGCGGCAATCCGCCACTTTCTCGATAATACCGTCCCTAACGAGTTGATCACCAAGCGTTTGCTGGACCAGGGTATCGTCGGCCCTGAGCTGGATCGCCTTATTCGTCACAATAGCGCACGCTACCTGAAAATTGCGTCCTACGTCGAGGTATTACCCGATCCCGCGAACCGCGTCACTTTGAGCAATAAGCGCGATGCGCTTAATTTGCCGACGCCGCGTATCAATTACGACATCGCACATGAATACACCCTGAACGCCATGGGCCAACTTTATCAAGACTATGAGCAGTTCAAGGCGTTATTTGGCGCCACTGAAGTGCTAAATGACATCCAGGCATGGGTACCCAGTTCCCATATCATGGGCACCACTATTATGGGCAGTGATCCACGGGACTCGGTGGTCAACCACGAGTGCCGCTCCTTCGATCATGCCAATCTCTTTATCACCAGCACCAGCGTCCACCCCAGCTCTACCGTGGTGAATCCAACCTTAACCGGCTATGCCATTGCCCTGCGCGTTGCCGATATCATCAATAAAGAGATTTAATAACCTATTGCTGTTAAAAAGAGCCCGTCACCAGGCTGATTTCCCCCCTTCGCCACCGGTTCGCCGGTGGCAAAAACCTTCGGCGTTAAACACCGGCAGAGGGTTCGTCGACCATTGAAAGATTAAACGGCGTCACCACGCTAACCCTTGAAAAGGCATGCGTGATGATATTGCCGGGAACAAAGCCGTGGTGTTGCAAAATGGCCTGGAAGGCATTGCGCGCGTCCCGTTGTAAATCGTGGTCGATCACCGCATCAATCCGCTCTTGTGCCAGCAGTTGGCGATTCTCCTGATCCAAATCGTGGCCGATAAACGCCGCCAGCGGCCGCTGTTGCCGGCTGAACGCCTCAACAATCGCGGAGTTCCCGCCACCGACGCTGTAAACCGCGTGAATATCCGGATGACAGCGCAACGTTTCTGTCACCCGTGCCAGAGTCGGTGCATACACCCCCAGGCCGCCGCTAATGTCCACCACGCTCAGGTGCGGTGCCCTTTCCCGCAGCCATTGACGAAATCCACTCTCTCTTTCTTCTTCGCCGCGAAAACCCTGGCTGCTGATCACCACTGCCACCCGCTGAGGCTGGGGCGGTAACCAGCGTGCCATCAGATAAGCCGCTGTACGACCGGCGGCTCGGTTATCCATGCCGATATAGCTGATGCGCCGACTTTGTGGCAGATCGGTCACTATGGTCACCACCGGTATGCCCTGCTGCTGCAACAAACCGACGCTGTCATTGAGCAATTGCTCATCGCTCACCTTCAGGATCACCCCGTAGGAGCCCTGGCTACGGCAGCGCTCGAGCACCTGCTGCAGTTCAGCGGTACCGATCTGTTCGAAAATATGAAAGCGCAGCGTAATGCGAAACGGCACAAAAGCACTCAACTGGCTACACAGTGCATCCGTAACCAACTGACTGAAACGCTGCGGCGTGTGCATCACCACGTCAATCGGCAGCGTACGGCCGCTGGCCAGCCCGCTGCGCTGCTGATTTTCCAAATCCTGCAGCGCCTGCTCAATACGCCGCAAGGTTTGTTGATGCACCTTGCCCCGCTGATGCAGCGCGCGATCGACCGTTGCCTTGCTGACGCCCGCCTGCGCGGCAATTTGCTTGATAGAGAATTTCATGACGTCACCAAATTGAGGTCTTTTTGAGGTTTCAGTGAGGTTTTGTTAACAAAATGTAGATGCTAGGGTTAGCAATAGCAAGATGAAGATAAAAACAACCGATTGATTTTCAATATCAAAAATTATCTGAGGCTGACGCAATGCACGAGAATGTAAACACTATGTTTTCCGGAAACTATTACGTGGTGACGGGGGCAACCCAGGGTCTGGGCGCTGCGGTGGCGCAACTGCTGGCCGAGCGCGGAGCCGCCGGGCTGATGCTTTGCGGTCGCAATCAGAAAGCGGGGGCCGCCCAGGCAGAGAAGTTACGCGCTACCGGCTGCGATGCCCGATTCGTCACCGCTGACATTGCCGATCCGGCAGCCTGCCGCAACGTCATTGCCGAAGCGGAAAACGCTTTCGGTACCCTGCATGGGTTGGTTAACTGCGCCGGCATGTCCGACCGCGGTACCATAATCGACACCACGCCAGAGCTGTTCGACGCCATTTTCGCCGTCAATATTCGCGCACCCTTCTTCCTGATGCAGGAAGCCATCAAAGTGATGATCAAGAATCAGGTCGCGGGTTCCATCGTTAACATCATTACCATTACTGCGCACGGGGGTCAGTCGTTTCTCGCGCCTTATGCCGCGTCAAAAGGCGCACTGATCACCCTGACCAAAAACGTCGCCTTCAGCGCCATGCGCAACCGCATCCGGGTAAACGGCCTGAATATCGGCTGGATGGACACGCCACATGAGCATGAAATTCAGCGCCAGTATCACGACGCCGATGAGAATTGGTTAGCGCAGGCGGAACGGCAACAGCCGTTTGGGCGCTTGTTGAAACCACGGGAAGTGGCGCGTGCGGTGGCGTTCTTGCTGTCTGAGGAGTCCGGAATGATGACCGGCGCGGTTGTCGACTTCGATCAGGGGGTGATTGGCTGCGGCGATGGCGGCTCACCAAAACCGGACCACCCGCTGAGCCTGAACTCGGGAGCACATCATGACTGAAACTCTTTTTTTACAGTCTGACCGGCTTTCGGTTGATGACTTTGGCCAGACATGTGAGCAGTCGCTCACATTGAGTGACTATCCACTGGCGACCGACGCGCAAAAAAACGTGCTGATTTATCACGCCGCCACGCTGATTGAGTGTGCGCAAACCGATAAAACCTCGGTATTGAGTGAGCTGCACCGGGCACTTTCCACCGGCCCCGGCGTGCTGGTGATTAAAAATACCTATCCCGACAAGAGCATCATAGAGCGCCATAACCGGGTTTTCGAAGCCATTTTCCAGGAGGAGGCCGCCAGAGGGAACGCGGGCGATCACTTCTCTGCCGCCGGCAATAACGGCCGCATCTGGAATTCGCTGCAAAAGGCCGCCCAGCACGATCCCGATGCTTTTATTGATTACTACGCCAACCCTGTGCTGGCGTTGGTCAGCGAAGCCTGGCTTGGGCCCTGGTATCAAATGACGGCGCAGGTCAACGTAGTGCGCCCTGGGGGCAAGGCACAGCAACCGCACCGTGACTACCATCTGGGCTTTCAGGAAAATCAGGACGTACAACGTTTTCCGTTGCCGTTGCAACTGCTGTCCCAGTATCTGACGCTGCAAGGTGCGGTAGCGCATTCCGCGATGCCGCTGGAGTCCGGCCCAACCCAATTACTGCCGTTCTCACACCAGTATCCCGGCGGCTACCTGGCCTGGCGACGTCCGGAGTTTATCGACTATTTCCAGCAACATGCCGTACAGCTGCCGCTGGATCTGGGAGACACGCTGTTCTTTAACCCGGCGCTGTTCCATGCTGCGGGCAACAATGTCACCCACGACCATGTGCGCATCGCCAATCTGTTGCAGGTCTCATCGGCATTCGGCAAGCCGATGGAAACCGTGAACCGCTTGCGCCTGCTGCAGCAGATCTATCCGGCGTTGCTGCGGCGCTATCAAGCAGGAGAACTGCTGGGTGCGGAGTTGGCGGCGACCGTGGCGGCGGCGGCAGACGGCTACTCTTTCCCCACCAATCTGGACAGCGATCCGCCGCTGGCCGGACTGGCTCCGCAGACCCAGCAGCAGTTGCTGATGCAGGCGCTGCAGGCGAATTGGGCCCCCGCGCATTTCAACCAGCAGCTTGAGCGCCAACAACAGTTGCGCAGCGCCTAGCGTTTCATGCCTCCTTTTCATCAGGGAGGCATGGTCTTTACGGCTATACTCAGACTCTTGCCGATTTTCATAAGGACATCAGGATGCTGAGATTGACCCGTCGAGTCGCGCTAGCCGCTGCTCTGGCCGCCTTTTCTGCCAGCGTGGGTGCCGAAACGCCCAAATACGGTCAGGAGCTACAGGGCTTTCACTACCCTTACCCGCTGCAACAATTCAGCTTCAGCTCTCAGGGGCAGCAGTTAAGCATGGGCTATATGGACGTGCCGCCAGAGGGCGATGCCAACGGCCATACTGTGGTGCTGATGCACGGCAAAAACTTCTGCGCCGCCACCTGGCAAGACACCATCAAAGCGCTAAGCAAGGTCGGTTATCGGGTGATCGCGCCCGATCAAATTGGCTTTTGCAGCTCCACCAAACCGCAGCACTACCAATACAGCTTTCAGCAGTTGGCGAACAATACCCACGCGCTATTGAATAACCTGAAAATCGCTAAAGCGGTGATCGTCGGCCATTCTACCGGCGGTATGCTGGCAACCCGCTATAGCCTGATGTACCCGCAGGCGGTGGAACGGCTGGTGATGGTCAATCCGATTGGGCTGGAAGACTGGAAAGCCAAAGGCGTGCCGTGGCGCAGCGTCGATCAGTGGTTCGAGCGTGAATTGAAAACCTCCGCTGCCGGTATTCGACAGTACGAACTGCAGACCTATTATGTTGGCCGCTGGAAGCCGGAATATGACCGCTGGGTCGATATGCTGGCCGGGCTGAACAATGGGCCTGGCCATCGCCTGGTGGCCTGGAACTCGGCGCTGATTTACGACATGATTTTCACCCAGCCGGTGTTCTACGAGTTCAAGGATCTGCAAACGCCGACCACCTTGATGATTGGCACCGCCGATACCACCGCCATCGGCAGCGATATCGCTCCCCCCACCGTCAAGGCTCAGCTCGGGCACTATAATCTGCTGGGGAAACAGGTGGCGAAAATGATCCCGCACGCCAACCTGATCGAATTCCCGGGCCTGGGGCATGCGCCGCAAATGGAAGAGCCCGAACGGTTCAATCAGGCGCTGATCAGGGCTCTGCGCCCTTAAAAACCGGAGATGGCGGCTTGATAAGGGCCCTCGGGCCCTTATCAAGCGCGGCACTCAGGCAAACAGAATATCGCTTTGCTCCACCTGGCCTACGACCTGGATTTTGAAACCCGCCGCATAGCTGTCGTTATGGGTATTCAGCAATAAATCGGTCGTGCCGTTAAAGGTATCGAAGTTAAGTTTGAACTCGCCTTTCTGTCCGCTGAAGCTGTCTGCACTGTCGATCAATCGCAGTTCACTCAGGCTGTTGTTGAAACGCAGCCCGGAAAGGTCGATCTTGTCGACGCCGTGCTCGAAATCCTCGATCACATCGAATGCCGTCGTGGTGGACTCATTAGCATTGAGGTAAACGAAATAATCGGCGAAGTTGTTGGCGTCTTTGCCGCCCCACAGATGGTCCGCCCCCCACCCGCCATACAACATGTCCGAACCGGCATTGCCGGCCAGTAAATTGTCCTGTTCGTTGCCAATGAGCACATCACGACCACTGCCACCAATGGCGTTCTCGATCACCGCATTATTGGCGATCGATACGTTCTGCGTGCCGCCGCCGACGCTGGAAAAGGCGCCGTCATTGAGATTAATCAGTTGCTGCTGGCTGTAGCCGGAAAAATCCAGCGTGTCGTTGCCGCCCGCGTCCCACACCGCAAAGTTCACCGGCTTGCCGTTATCCGCCGTTGCGGTCAGGAAGTCACGCCCGGTATTGGAATTAAAGCCGTACACCGAATCCCCGGTGCGCGTTTCCATATTGGCACCGTACAGTTTCTGCATCGCGGCGATGTCGTCAATCATCGGGCCATAACCGTTGACCCCTTTGGTATCGGAGCCGGTGTTATTGCCGCTGAAGTAGCTCATTATCGAATATTGTACCGAATCCTGATAATACACGGCGTCATCGATATAAGTGGGGTCCTTGTCGTCGGAAGCATCATAATCGCCAGGGTGCATCAAGCCCAATGCATGGCCAATTTCATGGGTGAAGGTCTGGCTGCTGAAATCCCCCGGCACCGGCGCTTGATGAGTAAGAAAACCTTTATTAAACCAGACCGTACCGGCGTAGCTGTTATCATCCGCAGGATCAGAGGTGGCGGGATAGTAACCAAAGGCATTGTCATCCGCAGCGCTGCCATCGGCTTTCTGGGTGTAATAAGCGAAGGTGATGTCTGCCCGGTGGTTCAGATCCGTGGACTGCGCTTCGGTAAAGGTGACATTTGCCACATCTGCCCAGGCCTGCATCGATTTTAACGCCTGGCTTTTAGCCGCTTCGGTCAACGGCTCCAGCCCTTTATTGGCGTTGTTACCCGTTCCGGTTCTGCCGATAACATCCAGCGCTTCCTGGGTCAGGAAGGAAAAGGTCAGATCTGCCGGCTGATGGAAAACGTTGTCGCCGTTGTGCGTATACCCGCTGCGAGTCAGCTGATCGGCAGCGCGCTCGGAGCTGTAGTTTTCGCGGGTCTTGCCCCAGGTAGTCAGCGGGCCGGTACCTCGCTGGTTGCTGTAGAGATTGGCATTATCCAACGTCAGATAAGCGCCATAGCCCAGTCCATTGTAGATGCTGCCGGTTTGGTGATAGTAGAATTGATAGTTGGGATCGTGGGGGGATGTGGCCGCCAGGCCGGTAAACGCTTCGTCATCTTGCAAAATTTCATTGTGATTGCGGTTCATCGCATTCTCCTTTACACAATAGGAATTCAGTCAATTGGTGAGGCATTCAATCAAAATAACTAATGGGAACATTCCAGTTCCGCAATCCAGCATAGGGAATTAGTCTGACGGCGCAACCATACAACAGTGGAATAATAAGCAGGCATTTCAAATCAAATAAAATCATTAAAGCAATTAAAAACAAATAATTGAAAAATATAGACCACAATAACAAGAAGACTACTGGCTTTAATTGCTCGTCATTTATACTGCGGGCTATTCATTGATTCAGAATAAACGAGTATTAAAATCACTTATCCTTGGATCACCCAGCAACAAGGATCGTGCTATGGTATTAACGGATTTCAGTAAGGAGTGGCCGATGTCGAGATTTCTCTCTTTGCGCGCACTCAGGCGCGTTGCCCTGACAGGAGTTGTTATGAGCCTTATGTTAAGCAGCACTACCTTTGCCAGTTCACTGCCCCTGCTGGCCCCCTCTGCGCTGAAGGGTCACTGGCAGTTGAACGATGCCGAAGGCAAAGCCCCAGCCTGCAACGTTGAATTAAGCGATGAACTGATCGAAGGGACTAACGCCTACCGTTTCACCGCTTCAGAGCAGTGTCTGCAACCCTTGTCGCTCACCGAACTGCCAGTGGCCTGGCGTCCGACGCCGGACGGCATGACGCTGACCAATGCCGATGGCAGCATGGTTGCGTTTCTGGCGCTGACGGCCCCCAAACGCTATGAAGTGATGAACCATAACGGCAAGCCCCGCTTTTCGCTGACGCCGCGCCAGTAACTCACTTTGGCGGCAGCAGCCCCTGCCGCCAATATCGATTACGCCACCAACAGCCCCAGTATTGCCCCGCCCGCCAACACCCATAATGGGTGGATACGTTTGCTCATGCTCAGCACCGTTGCCAGCAGGATAATCATCGCCAACGGCCAATTCGGTGCGGAAGCTTCGGCAATCAGCACGCCACTGGCCGCCACCAAACCAACGGTCACCGGCACCAATCCACTTTGCACCCGACGCCGCCAGGGCTTGTCCTTGAAGCGTCGCCAGACGCCCATCACCAGCAGGGTAACAATCGACGACGGGCCGAACTTGGCGATGGAGGACACCAACAGCCCGGCCCACCCGGCCACGTGCCACCCCACCAGCGGCACAATCATCATATTCGGCCCTGGCGCGGCCTGCGCCATGGCGAACAGCGCACTGAACTCCTGCGCGCTCATCCATTGGTGAACCTCCACCACCTGACGCTGCATTTCCGGTAGAATGGTCATTCCGCCGCCAAATGCCAGCAGTGACAGCTCGGTGAATATGATCGCCAGCGAGATCAATACCGCCATCATGAGCGATCCCTCCACCACATCAGCAGGATGCTCAGCGGCGCCAATGTCAGCATGGTCGGCAGTAAGGGCAAACGCAGCCAGGCGATGGCGATCAGACACAGCGCCACAATGCCCAGTGCCAGCCATTTACCGCGCAGCGGCAGCAGCATTTTCACCCCGGTAGACAGCAACAAACCGGCCGCCGCGGCAGCCAGACCGGCAAACACGTGTTGTACATGCGCGTCATTTTGGAAGCGGGCATAAACCATACCCAAACCGACTACGATGGCCGTCGGTGCGCTGATCAGCCCCAGCAGGGCGCAAAAAGCCCCGCGCAGGCCGCGAAACTCCATGCCAACCGCTACCGAAAGGTTAATCACGTTGCCACCCGGCAAAAACTGGCACAGCCCCAGCAGCTCGGTAAACTGCTGACCACTGAGCCAGCGGCGATCTTCCACCAGCATATTGCGCGCCAACGGCAGTACGCCGCCAAAGCCAATCAGCCCGAGCATCAGAAAGCCCAAAAACAACTCGCCGTTGCCCGGCGGTGCTGCCTGCGGGTCATTTTTTACCGCATCAGATTCCGACATTGTCCGTTCCACATCGCTTATTTTGATGGCTGGTATGATGCGCGTCGCCATGCCATGATGTCTAATGCATTTCACAAGCAACAAGGATACCTTCAAGGTATGTCAATGATCGAACTTCGCCGCCTGCGGGCTTTCGTTACCGTGGTGGAAGAAGGCAACATCACCCGCGCCGCCGAACGACTGTTTATACAACAACCGCCGTTGACCCGCCTGTTACAGGGGCTGGAAGAGGAATTGGGGGTAAAACTGCTGCAACGCCTGCCCCGTGGCGTACGCGTTACCGAAGCCGGCAGCGTGTTGTTCAATGAAGCGCGGGCGCTACTGACGCGGTCAGAACATCTGACCGAAGCAGTACACCGCGCCGCGCGGGGTGAACAAGGGCATATCGCTATCGGCTTCACCAGCTCCGCCGCATTGCATCCCTTCGTGCCCAATCTGCTGCGCCGCTACCGTGAGATCCTGCCTGGCATTACCACTCAGTTGGAAGAGGCAGGCAGCGGCGAACTGTTGGATGCCTTGGTGGATGAGCGGCTCGACGTGGCCTTTGTCCGCTCGCCGGTGGGCGGTATTCCTGGTTTGACAATTGAGCCGGTGCTGCGCGAACCGATGCTGATCGCCCTGCCCATCGGTCACCCGCTGGCCACCCATGACGACCAGCCGCTACCGCTGACTGCGTTAACCCGGGAGGCCTTTATTCTTTATCGTCGCCCGGCGGGCCAGGGCTTGTATGATGCGATTCTGGCGGCCTGCCACGGTGCCGGGTTCAGCCCACGCGTTATTCAGGAAGCCCCGCGCCTGCCCGCAACCCTTAGCCTGGTAGGTGCCGGTCTGGGGTTGTCGATCGTACCGGCCTCCATGCGGCGGTTGGGCGGGGACGGCATTGTTTACCGAACCATTGCCGAACAGGCCCAGCTCAGCGCGCCGCTTTATCTGGCGCTGCGCAGCAACCGGACGTCGGCCATCATCCAACGCTTTCGCGATCTGGTGGCCGAAGCCGTCAGCGAGCAGTCGCCCGGCTAATCAGACCGGTCGGCGATACGCGTCAGATGGATCACCAGATACAGCAGTTCATCGTTCGACATCTCCATCTGCAGCAGATTCTTCACGTAGTCACGGATCAGCAGTGCGCCGCGATAGGCATGCGGATACTCCCTGGTCACCTGCGCGAAGATAAAGTCGTCTTTCGACGGCATTTGCTGCCCTTCGACCATTCGCTGTATGAAAAACTGCATATGCACCAAAAAACGCGAGTAGTTGAGCGAGTCAGTGTCGATCGTGATGCGAAAATGGTATTTGATGATATTGAAAATGTCTTTCAGCATCTTCACCGACAGCAGCGTGTGCTCCATGTTCTGCACGTCGGTTTGACCATTAACCAGATGAAAAGCGATATTGCCCGCCTCTTCTTCCGGCAGCGCAATGTTCAACCGCCGGTTGATGTGCGCCAGTGCCTGGCTCGCCACCGCGAACTCCTGCGGGTAAAAGCGCTTCACCTCGAACAACAGGCGATTTTGGATTGCGATACCCTTGTGATAGCGCTCAATGGCGAAACTGATGTGGTCCGCCAGGGTGAAGAAAATCTGCTCGTTAATTCGCCCGTTAAGCTGCCGGTTAGCCTCCGCCAGGATCATCTGCACAATCTCGATGTGCTCTTCCGGCGTGGTTTCAATCAGCCGCAGGTAATCGCGACCCTTTTGACTATTCTGCACCACATACACTTTCTCTATCGCGGCCGGGTCGAGAACGTCACCCACTTTGCTGTTAAAGCCAATACCCTTGCCCATCACGATAGCTTCATTGTTATCGTCATCCGCCGATAGCACCAGGCTATTATTGAGTACCTTAATGACTTTCATCGTCGCGGCCACACCCTCTGTTTTTATTATCGTTGCCGGCCATTGGAGATAATCAGCCGTTGGTACCAGTCAAAACTGCGCTTTTTGATCCGCCGCAGATCCTTCAGATCCTGCTCACCCCGGTTTACATAGATAAACCCGTAGCGCTTGACATAGCCCTGATGGGTGCTGACCACGTCTATTGCCGCCCAGGGGCAATAGCCGATCAGTTCGACGCCGTCGTTGATGGCCAACTGCATCTGTTCGACGTGTTGTCGCATAAACTCGATGCGGTAATCGTCGTTGATTGTATCATCGGCCTGTAGCTGGTCCGGGGCGCCAATGCCGTTTTCAGTAATTAATATCGGTAAATGGTAACGTTCCGCGGTTTTACGTAGCGTCAGCCGCAATCCGACAGGATCGATCACCCAGCCGTAGCGGGTTTTACCGACGAACGGGTTCTCCGCCGCGCGATACACGCCCGGTTCCCCCAGCATGATTTGCTGATCGCCAGCTCGCGCGCTGATGTCCGACGCATCGCCTCGGCTGGCGGCAATGGTGGCGGTCGAGTAATAATTTATCGCCACGAAGTCCGGTTTGCCCTGCAGCAACAGCGCCGCATCACCGGGTTCCATCCGTGGCGCCAATTGACGATCCAGCAGGTAACGCCAGGCCAGCGGGTTATAACGACCCTGCACGGCCACGTCGAGGAAGCTCCAGCAACGCAGCGTTTCCCAGTTATGGGCGGCAATGGCATCCAGCGGATTGCAGGTTTCCTGATACATCGAGGTGGTATTTATCGCCGGGCCGATCTTCCCGGCCGGGCAGCGCTGATGATACAACGCCATCACCCGGGCCTGAGCCACCAACATATGGTGGCTTTGCTGATACAGCACTCGCCTGGACGGCAGTTCACCGCCCTTCGGCGTGCCAATGGCGCCCGGATGCAGGATCATGGTGTTCTGCTCGTTGATGGTCAGCCAATACTTTACCCGGTCACCGAATGCGTCAAACAACACTTCGGCATAATCGACAAAGGCATCGATGGTGGCGCGGTTCGACCAACCGCCCTGTTGCTCAAGCACATAAGGCAGATCGAAGTGATAGAGCGTTACCACAGGTTCTATGCCATGGCTCAGCAGTTCATCAATCAACTGGCGATAAAAATCCAGCCCTGCGGCGTTGACCTCACCGGTCCCCTGCGGCAGCACTCGCGTCCAGGCAATCGAGAAACGATAGGCCTTTAACCCCAGCTCGGCAAACAGCTGCACATCCTCTCGGAAGCGGTGATAGTGATCGCTGGCGACCTTAAAATCAGCGGTTTCTGCCGGGTGATCAAGCATATCCACAATCGATGGACTTTTGCCGTCTTCGTTCCAGGCCCCCTCCACCTGATAGGCAGAGGTGGAAGCCCCCCACAGAAAATCTGCGGGAAAATCGTTCAGTCGTTGGTAAATCATGCCTGCTCCTGCTGCGCATTATTAAGGGTGATGATGGGCTGCCCAAAATCCACTGCCCCCGGTTGGCGGCAATTCAACTCAGGAAAAGCTTCGCTGTTAACCACCAGCACCGGTGTGGTGATGTCGTAACCCAACCCGACGATCGCCGCCAGATCAAAGCGCACCAGTTCATCTCCCACCTGGACGCGGTCGCCAACTTTAAGCTCGGAAGTGAAATGCTGTCCCGCCAGATTGACCGTATCAATGCCGATATGCACCAGCAGCTCGACGCCGTTGTCACCTTTGATACCGACCGCATGCATGGATGGCAGGAACGTCACTACTTCCCCCGTCAGCGGCGCGCGCAACACGCCTTCCTGCGGCCGTATTGCGACACCCTGACCCAATAGCCCCTGCGAGAACACGTCGTCGTTAACCTGCGCCAATGCCACCAGTTGACCGTTGAGCGGACTGATAATTTGCTGTTCGGCGCCACTGACGGCCTCCGAGCCCCCAGATCCCGTTTCTTCAACCGGATCGTCGAACCCCAGTATCCAGGTCAGTGCAAAAGTCACCACAATGGCAATGGCGCAGGTGATCAGCGCATGGACAATGTTCATTGGGTTTTCGCCGATAAACGCCGGCAGCGCCGCTAATCCGGGAGAAACGAAGGCATAGCGCACCAGCCCACTCAGCCCGGCGTAAATACCGGCACAGCCGCCGCCGATCATTGCTGCAATCAGCGGTTTGCGCAGTTTGAGCGTCACGCCGTACAACGAAGGCTCGGTGATACCCAGCAGCGCGGTGAAACCCGCAGAGGACGCCAGCTGGCGCAGATTTTTGTTTTTGGTGCGAAAGGCCACGCACAACGTCGCAGCCCCCTGTGCAATGTTGGAAGCCAACATGCCTGGGCCGTTAATCATTTCGAAACCATTTTTACTCAGTTGACCGGTAGCAATCGGCGTCATTGCCCAGGCCGTACCGGTGATCACCAGAAACGGCTGGAGGCCGCCCATCAGCATCGGGATCAGCCAACTGGCTTTACCGTCGACGATAGCGGCGCCGGCGGCCACCAGATCGTTGAGGAAAATACCGAACGGCCCTACCACCACCAACGCCAACGGGGCGGTCACCAACAGGATAATCATAGGTTTGGTGAAGAACTTGATCATCGTCGGCGACACTTTCTCGGCAAACCGTTCGATATAGGACATTAACCAGACGGTGAAAATGATCGGCAACACCGAGCCGGCGTAATCCGCCAGGCGCACCGGTATGCCGACGAAATCAATCACCGTGCCCGCCGCCAGCATCTGTGCCAAATTGGGGTGCAGCAACGCGCCGGCAATGGTCATTGCCAGGATCGGGTTACATTCGAATTTGATTGCCGCACCGTAGGCCAGCAGCACCGGCAAGAAGAAAAAGGCCGCATCGGCGATGGTGTCCAGCAGATGGTAGGTCGGGCTGGCGGCATCTATCACTCCGGTCAGTTTGAGGATCGCCAGCAGCGCCTTAATCATCCCCGCACCGGTGATAGCCGGGATCACCGGTGTGAAAGTGGTTGAAATAACGCTGATAATCTGTGAAATCACCCCGCCCCGCGCCTGGGAGTTTTTCTCACTCTGACGGCCACTGAGATCGCCGATTTCTTTTTGCATCGCACGGAAGGTTTGCTGCACGTTGTTGCCGACCACGATCTGAAACTGGCCACCACGCTCCACCACGCTGATCACCCCAGGCAAGGACTCGATCGCTTTCGCTTGTACCTTGCTGTCATCGTTAAACTCCATCCGCAGACGGGTGGCACAGTGCGTCAGTTTGCTGACGTTGTCCTTGCCCCCGACCTGCAGCAAAATTTCCAGGCCCAACTGTTTGTAATCCATCGAATATCCCCGGTAAAAAAGCAAAAAAAAAGACCAAAATCAAAATGCGCCTCATCACAAGGAGAGGTGCATTCCTATTTTGGTCTTGCCTGCCTAAGCAGTAACACGCCGTAATAAAAATGTCTGGCGATCGCTAAGATCGCGGCGAAAGTATCGTCATAGTTGCCATTTTTCGGCAATAGTCTTAGTTACGCTTTGTGATTCACATCACTCTTTACCGAAAACGCACTTCAACGTTGCCCGCCGTACCCTGCCATGCTTTTTTACTGATGCCCATTTACTCAACCGCATAAAATAGCACCTGAAACACATTATCTACTTTAATTAAACTCACTTTGTTTATCCTTTATTTAATAATGAAATGCATTTATTTGATACCGGTAGATAACTATTTTAAAGCGGATTTAAAAATTACAGCCACACTCAATTAGTAACATAAATTAATATATTATTCGCGGCATCCTGTTTTTAACCCACTATGCTTTAACCGTTGCCGAATGCTTCCATTTCAGCAATAAGCCATCTGCACACAATAAAACAAAAGAATAAACCCAGCCAGCCGTATTCGCTGTGGGCCACTTTTATTTGGAGAAAGCCCTATGTTATCGCGTCGAGATATATTGAAAGTTTCCGCAGTCAGCGCCGCAGCCGCCGGCGTTATGGGCAGCATGATTAAATCCGCCAGCGCCGATGAACATCGAAATATAGTTCCCCCCAGCAATTTCCAACCCGCTGCTGATACAAAAAATCTGTATAAATACGTCTTTAGCCACAGTAAAAAACGCAGTTTACCCAACGGCTGGGCCAGGGAGGCTACCGTCGAACAATTCCCGATTTCCGAGGGGGTTGCCGGGGTGGATATGACGCTGGAGCCGGGTGGCATACGTGAACTGCACTGGCACGCCATCGCTGCTGAATGGGCATTTATGCTGGAGGGGCATGCCCGCATTACCATCATTGATCCTGAAGGAAAATGTGAGGTGGCAGATTTCGGCCCTGGCGACGTCTGGTATTTCCCCAAGGGTTACGGCCACTCGATTCAGGCGTTGGCAGACGGCGCACATTTTGTTCTGACCTTTGATAATGGTCACTTTTCCGAGTTCGGCACCTTCAGCATTACCGACTGGGTAGCCCACATGCCCAAAGAAGTGTTGGAAAAAAGCGTGAATATGCCGGCGGCGGTATTTTCCAAGGCAAAACAAGGTGAGGCTTATATTGTCGGCGGTGCCATTCCGCCCGCACTGCCCTTACCAGCCCACGATGGCGGTTTAAATAATGCACCTTTGGCTCATCGCTATGAATTAATGAAGCAAAAGCCTTTCTTCGAAAATGATGCCGGCAGCGTGCACTTGGTCTCTTCAAAAGAATTCCCTATTTCCACTACCATGACCGGCATTATAGAAATCGTTAAGCCTGGGGCGGTGCGGGAATTACACTGGCATCCCAATGCCAATGAGTGGCAATACTATATTTCCGGTAAGGGGCGCATGACGGTGTTCAGTTCGCACAGCCATGTGCAGACTGAAGAATATTCTCCTACCGACGTTGGCTATGTTCCACAGGGTTTTGGTCACTATATCGAAAATATGGGGGATGACGATCTTAAGGTATTAATCGTGTTGGATAATGGCATCTATCAGGACATTTCGCTGTCTGACTGGTTGGCGAAAACTCCTGCCTACCTGTTAGCGGATAACTTCAATAACGAGGTTGCCGATTGGCTGGATCGCCCCAAAGACAAACTGGTAATGTCCCGGCGCAGAAAATGACAGGTAGCGAGGGGGGCAGCCCCCCCTCGCCGCCTCTTACTGTTTGCGTTGTTCAGCGACTTGTTTGGCCGTTACCTTGCCCTGTTTTTCGCCAAATTGGCCGACAACATAATTGGCAACCGCTGCCACTTCCTCGTCCGAGTATTGAGCACCGAAGTCCGGCATGAATTCATGCTGTTCGCCGATGCTGATGCGCGTCCCCTTCAGGATCGCCTGCACCACGCTGCGGCCCTGCGGATCGTTAACCGCCGTGCTGCCGACCAAGGAAGCATATTTGCTCTGGCGTCCCGTTCCGTTCCACTGGTGGCAACCGCTGCAGTCTCCAGCGAACAGTCGCCGTCCCAACGAGTCTTCCTGCCCGCCCGGCAATATCGCGCTGGACGACGTTGCCCCCTTCGGCTGCAGATTGACCGCGCTGGCACTGTCCGTGGCGATAGGCTCGATATTGCGCAGGTATTTCACCAGCGCCTGATTATCCTCCGGCGTCAGATACTGCAGGCTGTTTTCCACCGCCTCTGCCATCGGACCGGCTGCGCTGCTGCGCCCTTCCGCGTGACCGGTCGCCAGATACTGCGACAGCTGTTGTTCGCTCCAGGCACCGATACCGGTCTGCGGATCGGGAGTAATGTTGGCCGCAAACCACCCCTGGATCACCTCACCGCTGAGGTTTTTACTCTGATTAATGCCAAAGCCCAAATTGCGCGGCGTGTGGCATTCGCTGCAGTGTCCCAGTGCGGTGGCCAGATATGCGCCTCGGTTCCATTGCTCATCCTGATTCAGGTTCGGCTCGAAGCGTTTTTCGTTGAAGAACGCCAGGTTCCAAAACTTCATGCCCCAGCGCTGGTTAAACGGGAACGACAGCCCATTTTCCGGATTGGCCTGCTTCACTGGCGGCAGGCTGAACAGATACTCTTTGATCGCCAACACGTCGTCACGGCTCATGGCCGTGTATGAGGTGTACGGCATTGCCGGGTAAAGATTACCCTGCGGCCCAACGCCTTCACGCACCGCACGCACAAACTGATCGTCACTCCAATTACCGATACCGGTGTCGGGATCGGCGGTTATATTGGTGCCGTAAATGGTGCCGAAGGGCAGTTTAAAGGCAAAACCGCCGGCGAAAGGTTTACCGCCGGGCGCAGTGTGGCAGGCCACGCAGTCCGCAGCCCGCGCCAGATATTCGCCACGCGCCAATTTATCGCTGATCCCGGCAGGGGCACCGGCGATCGGCGCAGCAGGTTCCGGGCCGACCGGCCGCAGCAGCGTATAGATCGCATAACCGCCGGCCAGCACCACGATTGCCACGATCAACCAAAATAGCCATCTCAGGGCGTTGCTCATGAGTTTCTCCCTTAATCCAACGCCTTGGCGGCCTGGTGGATGGCAGCGCGAATGCGCACATAGGTGGCGCAGCGACAGACGTTGCCGCTCATTGCCGCATCGATATCCGCATCGCTCGGATTTTTACTCTGGGCCAGCAGTGCGCTAGCACTCATGATCTGACCGGACTGGCAGTAGCCGCATTGCACTACGTCCAGATTGACCCAGGCCGCCTGCACCGCTTTGCCCGCCGGCGTTTCGCCGATCGCTTCAATGGTGGTGATTTTCTTGCCTTCGGCGGCAGAGACCGGCGTCATGCAAGAACGTACCGGCACCCCATCCAGGTGGACGGTACAGGCCCCGCACATCGCGATGCCGCAGCCGAATTTGGTGCCGGTCAATCCGGCCTCATCACGCAAGAACCACAGCAGCGGCATATGGGGATCGCCATCAAACGTCAGCGGTTGGTCGTTTACAGTTAAAGTTATCATGCTGTTCTCCTTGCTCAGACGCTGGCGTCACGGTTGGGACGGTGTAAAGGCAGGCTAAGTGAACTGCGAGGTCTCCCGAGCAGTGCCAGTGCATTGCCGACGGCCGGAGCGATGGTTGGCACCCCCAACTCGCCAACGCCGGTAGGCGCTTCGCTTGAAGGTACGATAATCACCTCTATCTCCGGCATTTCGTCGATGCGCAGCGGACGGAAATTATTGAAGTTGGACTGCTCAACCACCCCGTCTTTGAGCGTAATGTTGCCGTACAGCGCAATACTCAGGCCATAACCTATGCCGCCCTCAATCTGCGCGCGGATCACATCCGGATTGACCGCCACACCACAATCCACCGCGCACCACACCTTGTGCACGCGCGGAATGCCACCTTCGCCGATTGACACCTCGGCTATCTGCGCCACCCGAGTATTAAACGCCTTGGCGACGCCTACGCCGCGTGCTCGTCCATCCACCACCTTCGCGCCCTGCCAGTTGGCGGCTTTGGCCACCGCCCGCAGCACGCCGGCCTCACGCGGCGCATCACCCATCAATGCCAGACGCCCCTCGACCGGATCCTGCCCGGTCTCCTGCAACAGCTGGTCAATAAAACTTTCGACGGCGTGACCGGTATGAGTACTGGCGACCGATCTTAATGAGGTGGTCGGCACTTTACCCGCGACGATATGCGCGTCGCAGAGGAAGTTTTCGAAGGTGTACGGCACTTCGCTGGCACCTTCGACCATCATCTGGTCGAGACCGTTAACCACCAGCGCCGTCATCGCGCTGTTAAGCGTCCAGGAATGACCAACGACGGTATCGCTCCAGCCCACGACTTTACCGTCGCGGATCGCCCCTCTCATCCGGTGGAGGATCATCGGACGATACCAGCCGTTGCGAATATCATCCTCTCGCGTCCACACCACTTTGACCCCGTGACCGGGACCAATGGCTTTGGCCGCCGCGGCCATGTCCGCCGCCAGGTCGGGCCCGAGCTTCGGGTTGCCCAGATCGATGCGGCGGCCAAAGCTGCCACCGGCCAAAATGGTGTCGATTTGCACTTTTTCCGGCGGTAGCTGGAACAGATCGCACAGCTGTTTATGGTCGAGGGTTTGGATTTGGCAGCCGTAGCGTGCCTTGACGCTCTCGCCATCCCAAAACAGATAGCCATCCAGCGGCTCCATCGGCGCATGGGCCACATAGGGGAAGGTGTATTCCGCTTCGATCACCTTATCCGCCTGATCGAAAATCTCGCCCGGCTTGCCCTGGCTTTTCGCCACTACGCCGGGCTTTTGCGCCACCTGACGGAATTCGGCAAATATCTGCTCGGTGTCTCGCCGCTCTGCCTGCGAGTCGTCCCACTCCACCTGTAATTTTTCACGGCCCTGGATCGCCGCCCAGGTATTTTTAGCATATACCGCCACGCCGGTATCGGTCTGTTTCACATCCACCACGCCCGGCACCTTCAGCGCCCGGCTGGCGTCGAACGCGGCCACCTTGCCGCCAAAACGCGGCGGTTTTTTAATGGTAACGGTCAGCATATCCGGCTCATGAATATCCTGAGTGAACTGCGCCGAACCGTTGGTCTTCGCCAACGAGTCTACGCGATGCAAGCCACTGACCTTACCAATCAGGGTGAAATGGCTCGGATCCTTCAGGGTCAGGCTGGCGGGGTCAGGCGGCGGCAGTTGGCTGGCCAGCGCCGCAAACTCACCGAACCCTGCTTCGCGACCACTGGCGGCATGGCGGATCTTGCCCGCCTGCACGGTGATTTCTTCCGCTGAGGTTTTCCAACTTTGGGCAGCGGCCTGAACCAGCATGGCGCGCGCCATCGCGCCCATGCGACGCATCTGCTCGTAGGCGTTGGCCACCGAGCTGGAGCCGCCGGTGCCCTGAAAACCGAACGCCAGATTCTTATAGACGTTGGTATCCACCGGTGCGGCAACCACCCGCACCTGCGACCAGTCGGCATCCAGCTCTTCAGCGACCAGCGTTGCCATGCCGGTATAAACGCCCTGGCCCACTTCGGTGTGTTTACTGAGGACGGTGACAATGCCATTTTCGTCGATCTGCACGAAAGCATTGGCTTCATAAGCGGTGTTTTCTGGCGCCGTGGTCGTCGTTGTACGCGCCAGTGCGCCGGTTGACGGCAGATAGGCACCGATCACCAATGCACTGGCGCCAACGATAAACCGCCGCCGGGTAAGCGGGACTTGAGGTAGTTTCATTGCTCATCGCTCCAAAATGCCGATCAACCTTAATCAATACGGCGACATCGTTCTTTTTATCTGCGCCGTCTGCCTGCACTGACGCGACGGGCTAATAGTTAGCGTAGTCTATTATTTTGTCTGTTTAACATTCAGTCGCCGTTTTCCGTTGCTGATTCGTGCTCTGCGAGATCTCAATGGTCCTCGAAACCCTGCTCCGTTATCGCTCATGGATTGCACCAAATTGCATCAGAAACGCCCCTGATGGTGCTACGGCCACGTTGACGTCAGCAGTATTGGTGGACTGGTACGGAAATTGCTTCTCCCCATCGTGGCTATGGAGGAGAAAAACATGAAAGCAATCATCATTGGCGGTGGTATTGGTGGGCTGTGTAGCGCCATCGCATTGCAGCGTTGCGGTATCGAGACCGAGGTTTTTGAAGCGGTCAAAGCGATCAAACCGGTTGGCGCAGCAATCTCGATCTGGCCTAACGGCGTCAAATGCCTCAACTATCTGGGGATGAAAGAACAACTGCGGGCGCTCGGGGGGCCGATGCATTTCATGGCCTATCAGGAATACCTGCACGGACAAACGCTGACGCGTTTTAGTCTGGATCCGTTAATCACCAGCGTCGGCGAACGCCCTTACCCGGTAGCGCGCGCCGAGCTGCAGGCCATGTTGCTGGACACCTACGGCCGCGACCAGGTGCGCTTCGGCAAACGGGTTAGCGGTATTGAAGAAACCCCACAGGGCGTTACCGCCTGGTTTGAAGACGGCAGCCAGGCCAGCGGAGATTTTCTGATCGCCGCCGACGGCACCCATTCTGCTATTCGCCCTTATGTGCTGGGCCATGGCGTGGAGCGGCGCTATGCCGGATACGTCAACTGGAACGGGCTGGTCACCATCGATGAGTCCATCGCACCGGCCGACCAGTGGACCACCTTTGTCGGCGAAGGTAAGCGCGTGTCGCTGATGCCGGTCTCCGGCAACCGCTTCTACTTTTTCTTCGACGTTCCCTTGCCGACCGGGCTGGCGGAAGACCGCAGCACCGCGCGAGCCGACCTGCAACGTTACTTTACCGGCTGGGCCGAACCGGTACAGAAACTGATTGCCGCAATTGATGCGGAAAGCGTCAACCGCATTGAGATCCACGATATCGAACCTTTCGAGCAATTGGTGCGGGGCCGCGTAGCCTTACTGGGCGATGCCGGGCACAGCACCACTCCGGACATCGGTCAGGGCGGCTGCGCGGCAATGGAGGACGCGGTGGTGCTGGCGATTGCCTTGCAGACCAATTCACTGGGTATTGAAGATGCGCTGTTGCGCTATCAGGAAAAACGCAGCTATCGAGTGAAAGATTTGGTGCTGAAGGCACGTAAGCGCTGCGACGTCACGCACGGCAAAGAGATGGACGTCACCCGCAGTTGGTACGAGGAGCTGAAAACCGAAACCGGTGAGCGCATTCTTTCAGGCATGAAAGAAACGATTCTGGGTGGGCCGCTGGCCTGATCCGACCCATCTTCGAGTCGAAGAGGGTTGATTCACCCTTTGCGCCGGTGAAGACGCCCGGCCGCCAGTTCGACGACCCGATCCGCCGAGGCGATGGTTTCCGGGCGATGGGCAATCAGTAAAATCGGCAGGCCAAGCTGGCGCAGGGTATGGCTAATCAACATTTCATTATTCACGTCCAAATGGCTGGTCGCCTCATCCAGGATCAACAGCCGTGGTTTTTTGTAAAGCGCCCGCGCCAACAACAAGCGCTGTTTTTGCCCGGCAGACAGGGTGCCTCCCATTTCACCGATTAACGTCTGGTAACCCATCGGCAGGTTATCGATATCCTGGTCCAACTGCGCCAGTCGCGCGCATTCAACGAGCTTTTCCTGATCAACCCGTGGCGTGAAAAATGACAGATTCTCGGCGATAGAACCGCGAAACAGCTGATCCTCCTGCAAGACTACGCCGATATGCTGACGTACCTGCGAATAATCCCCCTGTCGATGCTCGATGCCCAGCGTACGTATCACGCCGGCCGTGGGCGAATACAGCCCCAACACCAGTTTGGCCAATGTGGTTTTGCCGCTGCCGGACGCCCCTACCAGTGCCACTACCTCACCGGGCATAATGTCCAGCGAGACCTGCGACAGGATTTCAGATTCGGTGCCGGCATAGTGAAAACTGACCTGCTCCAAACTCAGCGCCGGCCGATCTTGGGGCCAGGCGCTGGCGGACAATAACAGCGTTGAGTTGCCCGCCGCCTGCGCCGCTGCGTCTTCACGTGCCGTCAACACGATATCCGCCAGCCGTTGATTGTAGACATCCAGCATTTTGTAGGCAACGGCCTTGTCGATCAGGCCGCTGATGCTGGCGGAAAACCGGCCCTGAAAAGACATGTAGGCCACCAGCATGCCGACTGAAAACTGCCCGGCCAACACCGCCCCGGCCCCCAGCCACAGCACCGCCGCCCCAACCAGGCTGCCAATGACGGTTTGCATAATGCCGTAAACCATCATCAGCTTGCTTTCGCGCAGTTCAGCATTGCGCCGTGCGACATTGAGGTTACGCCAAACCGTTTCCCGCGGCGTAAGCGCCTCGTTGACCCGCAGGCTCAGCACGCCGCGCAGGCTTTCAAGAAAATGACTGGATTCCTGGGTGCCGGCAACCCAGGAGTCATCCGCCGCTTTACGCAACGTACTGAACCAAAACAGGCGCAGCAGCCCATACACCATCGCGGCGGCCAAAGCGACCAGGGTTAACTTCACGCTGTAGAAAAACATCATGGTCAAGGTACCGAGGACCAAAAGCACATCCAAAAAGGCTTCAAGCAGCGTGGTGGTGAGGGTGTCCTGAATGGTGTCGACGGCATCAAATTTCGCGCTGATATCGCCCATGTTGCGCGATTCGAACCAGTTGATAGGCAGCCGCAACAGGTGGTGAAAAACATTCGCCGTCCACTGCATATTGAAGTTGACCGCCATGGTGAGCGTCGCCCACTGGCGGGCCAGCTCCAGCAGCGTCTGGGTGGCGGCCATCAGCAGCATGGCAATGACGATCAACGTCAATAAGCTGGCGTCCAACGCCACCAGCACCTCGTCAATCACCAGTTGGTTGATTAATGGGCCGATCAACGCAAACACTTCCAGCGCCAACGCGAAACAGAAGATCCGGGCCAATGCCACCTTCAACCCCTGAGTTTTACCGATCAGCTCCCGCAGGCGGATCTTTTTTATCTGATCTTTGACGACAAACTGATGGGTTGGCGTCAATTCCATCGCCACGCCGGTAAAGTGACGATTTGCCTCCTGCAGACTCATTTTAACCAGGCCCCGCGCAGGATCATGCAACTCCAGAGTTTGCCCTCGCACCCGCTTGAGCACGGTAAAATGATTCATGTCCCAGTACAAAATGCAGGGCAGCGACAACAGGTGTAGCTCTTCAAGCTCCAGCTGCACTGCTCGGCCGCTCAGGTGCAGCCGTTCGGCGCAGGCAATCAGCTGCGAGAAGGTCATGCCGAGCTGAGAAACTTTAAACTGCGCACGCAGCGTAGGCAGATCTACGCGATGCCCATACCAACCGGCAATCATCGCCAGGCACGCCACGCCGCATTCTGCGGACTCCGTTTGGCGTATCAACGGCAGGCGCTTTCGCCAGCCCCAGTTGAGCCCTTCTGTAACGTCCATGTTTATATCCTTCCTTGCAGACTCCATAACGGCTCCAGCAGCCACTCGTACAGGCGGCGGCGATCCAACTCCACGTCTGCGGACACGGTCATCCCGACGCGCAATGGTTCCTGGCGCCCATAGGCGGTAATGGTGGTTTTCTCCAGCGCAACGATGACGCGGTAATGCCCTTCGTTTTCCTTCCAGGTCATCGGATTTTGCTGCATGACGTCATTGGCGCTCAGGCTGGCATCGGTGATGGCGCGGGTGGCGCCATACTGCACGCCAAACTTTTCATAGGGAAAGGAGGCAAAGCGCAACCCGACCCGTTGGTGAGGTTTGATAAAGCCCACCGCTTTGCTGGGCGCAAAGAGTTCAACCTGCAGCTCGGCACCGTCAGCGACCATCATCAGCAAAGGATCGTTTTGCTTGACCGTCTGCCCCGCCCGGGCCAGCACTACTACGACATGCCCGTCTACCGGCGCAGTGAGCGTGTGGTCACGCTGGGCAACCAGTTCTATTTCCTGTTGCCTGATGCCCTGCAACTGGCGTTCAAGTTCGGCGTCACGCCCTTGTTGATGTTGCGCCAGCGTCCGCAGTTCCGAGGCCGCCGCGGCAAGCTCACGCTTTAACCGCAACTGCGCCTGACGCTGCATTTCTACTTTTTCCCGCGCCGTCGACAACGTCATTTTCTGCTGCTGAAACTCAAGTTCGGAAACGTAACCTTTGCCTATCAGCTTGTGGTAGCGCGCCATCAGCGAATGCGATAATTCCGCCTGTTGCTTTACCTCCACCATTGCCGCCTCTGCGCTGGCCAGTTCATCCTGAAGTTGCGTCATGCGCTGGCGCACACCGGTTTGCTGTAAAATCCGAGTGGCCAGTTCTTGTGCGCGTTGGCGCTCCAGCATGTGATATTGCCGTTTTAACGAGTCGGAAACCGACGCCAGCGTCGCGATACCTTGACCATTGAAATATTCGCCGCTGAGCCGATAAAGTGCCTGGCCGGCTTTGACGGTCGCCCCCTCCGTCACTAAACGTTCGGTAACCTGTCCGGCGCTGCGGGCAACCACCTTGATCAAACCGCTGGATGGCATCACCACACCGTCCAAACGCGCTTTACGGGTATATTCACCCAAGATCAGAAATAGCCCGATAGCCAACACCAGCAAGATGCTGGCCCAGGCATAGGCGGTCAGACTGAGGCTGGCAGGAATAATTACCTCACCCTCCGCTTTATTGACCTGCGCAGCGAAATAACCCTCACGATAAATCTGGAGAGAACGTTCTGACATGGGGGTTACACCTTTATCGGGATTTTGGAACGATAATTATCTTACTGACCGCGACGCTTCCATTTGCGGACTCACCCTCGCGCTGAATTATATAATTTTTTCATCAATGTCATTACCCCTGGCGGCAATGAAAAACAAATCATCCATTTAGCCATTGCATCAGGGTTACTGTTCCTGATCAGGCTGCCCTATTGGCTAATGCCCACAATAAAAACAGATTATGGGATAGCGTAACGGCAAAAAGCACAATAATAAAAGCTGTCGAAATTGTTTTCGCCCGCCCTCTTTTAAGAACGCAAGGAAGATATAGATATAAATACACGTCGCCGCCATGTCAATATATAAAACCATTTCTGTCGATAGAACCAAGTGAACTAAATAGAATGAATTACACGGAACATTTAATTTAACCGCTAATACAAACCAATTACTTCGCAACTGGGTGAAACATTATTTACTCGCATTTAATTAATGCCATTCCACACTATTTCAATTCCTAAAACTAACAGGCCGATAAAAAAACAGCGACGAAATACCGCAGGGCGACAATGCCGGCGCAGCACACTCCCCAACCACATCCCCACCAGCGCAGGAAGCAATGCCAATAATGAGGTGCCTAGCAACGCGCCCGGCAATGCATGTTGCCATGCCAGGCCGGCGGCTAATGCCAACGTCGAAACGGTGAATGACAGCCCCAACGCCTGCACCAGATCGTCACGCGCCAATCCCAATGCATTTAAATAAGGAACCGCCGGGATCACGAATACCCCGGTAGCACCGGTAATCAGCCCGGTAAGTACACCGCATAGAGGGCCCAACCTACGCTCAGCCGTGGATGAAAGCCGCCACTGAAAACGGCTAAAACCCAACAGCGCGTAAACGACCAAACAGACCCCCAACGCTATCGGTGCCAACCGGTTTTGACCGGTGGTCAAGGTGCCCGTGGTCAGCATTGTGCCCATGGCGACACAGACCATCATCGGCCATAACCTGCGGCAAAGTGCACGGACGTCCGGCCCGGTGAACAACTGCCAGAAGTTGGTCACCAGCGACGGCACCAGCAACAGCGCCGTAGCCTGTGCCGGAGACATCAGCAGGCTGAGTAACCCCATAGACACCGTCGGCAGCCCCAGGCCAATCACTCCCTTTACCGTGCCCGCCAGCATAAAGATGCCCAGCAGGGCTAAAATTTCAGGTAGCGTCAACGTCATAGGTCTATCCTTCCTCATTATCCCTTGGTGCATGGATTGTCCGCAGCCCTTGCCTGCCGCACAATGCGGCAATCACTGAGCCAGCCTGAGGCAAATACGTAGGAGAAGCCGATGCATTTCGATTTTACCGACCTGCGGCTGTTTATCGCCGTGGCAGAGGCGGGCAGCATCACCGCCGGGGCCGATCGTGCCTGCCTGTCGCTGGCATCGGCCAGTGCCCGCATTCGCGGATTGGAGCAACAGGCTGGTATTCAGCTTTTGGCCCGCGGCGCGCGGGGAGTACAAACCACTCAGGCCGGTGAACGCCTGTTGGGCCATGCTCGTCTGTTGTTACAGCAAAGCGAACGGCTACGGGGGGATATGGCAGAGTTTTCCCCGGGCAATGCCTGCCATTTGCGTATTCTGGCCAATACCGTCGCCGCCAGCGCTTTTCTCCCGGAGCTGCTGGCCGACTATCTGCTGCTTAACCCACAGACGGACATTGCGTTGGAAGAGTTGCCCAGCACGGCGATCAGCCAGTCGATCCTCGATCAGACTGCGGATATCGGCATTGTCGCCAACCACGCCGACCTGCGCGGGCTGGAAAGCTACCCGTTCCGCCAGGATCGCCTGGTGCTGGCGCTACCGGTCGATCATCCGTTAGCCGGCCGCCCCAGCGTCAGTTTTAGCGAAACGCTGGCATATGACTTTATTGGCTTAAGCGACGACAGCGCGCTGCAGCAACATTTGGCGCAACACGCCCTACGCAACGGCGGCCCAATGCGCTTACGCGCCCGGGCAGGAAGCTTTGAAGTGGTGTGTCGGATGGTGACGCGTGGTGCCGGTATCGCCGTGGTACCGGAGGAGATCGCCCGGCAATGGCCGGGCATGCAAGTCAGAATTCTTGTGCTGGACGATACCTGGGCCACACGCCAGCTGTCGATTGTCGTGCGTCGGTTGGCCCAGTTACCGCTACCGGCGCAGCGGCTTATTGCTTTCCTGCAACCGCAATAGCGCCGTTTTTTTAACGACAGTTAATGGCTGCCCGGATTGGCACGTAGCCTGGCAACCTGCGTTTCGACATCGTGCCATGCCGGTTTGTCCCCGGCATAATGCTGCCGTAGATAATTCACCAGATCAGCCACTTGGCGATCGGAAAAGCTGTCTTTGAATCCAGGCATAAAGCCCAAATCAGCGGTAGCCGGTTTTGAAATTCCCTGCAAAATCACGTTAATCAGGTTATCCGGCCGCTCGCTGAATATATTGGTGTTGTTCGCCAAGTCCGGGCTGACGCCAAACAGCTGCGGCCCGCCGCTGGCGGCGCTGTGACAGGCTTGGCAAGCGCCCTGAAACAGACGTTCTCCGCCCAATTGCCCTACGGCGGTCGAAAGAGTGGCAGCCGGTTTGGCCTGCGGTTCCAGGTTCAATCCGGTCGGGTTGCTCAATGAAATCAGGTAATTGGCCATCGCTCGAACGTCGGTTTCCGGCAGTGTGGCCAGTTCGCCGACCACCGGTCCCATCGGGCCGGCCGCGACGCCGTGCTCGGCAGAATGACCGCTACGCAAATACTGGAATAGCTGCTCTTCGGTCCAGGATTTGTCCGCATTGGCCAATTGGTTTAATGCCGGCGCTTCCCAGCCATCCACCATCGCCCCCGCCAAAAAGCTGCTGCCGCCCTTTTCAGCGCCCATTAGATTACGCGGGGAATGGCAGGCGGCACAATGGCCCAACCCGTTAACCAGGTAAGCGCCACGGTTCCACTGCGCGCTTTGCGCGGGATTTGACTGAAACTCGCCCTGGCGGAGAAACAGCGCATTCCAGCCGGCCATTAACGGGCGCATATTGAACGGGAAACGCATCTGATTAGCCGGGGTACTTTGCACCACCGCCGGTTGCGACATCATATAGGCATACAGCGCTTGCATGTCACCCTCGGTCATCTTACTGAACGCCGTATAGGGAAATGCCGGATACAAATGCCTGCCATCGCGGCTGATGCCCTGACGCATCGCCCGGTCGAATGCGGTAAACGACCAGTTGCCGATACCGGTTTCCACATCTGGGGTGATATTGGTGCTGTACAGGGTTCCAAACGGAGTTTCCATCGCCCGCCCCCCGGCATTGGTTAGCCCTTCTGAGGCGGTATGGCATACCGCGCAATCCCCGGCAGCGGCCAACTGACGCCCCCTTTCCAGGGTCGCGGCTGACCAGGTACCTGAGCCAGGGGTAGCCACCGGCGCAATTTCGGCACGCCATGGCAGTGCCGTCGTCGCAACACCCAGCGCGGCCCCTAAAATCCCAGCCACGCCACCAAACCACCATTTACTGCGTTTGGTTTTGACTGGCTGCGTTGACGGCTGCCGCTGACTATCCGGACCGTTCAACGCCTCGCGCAGTCGATCAGCGGTGATCGGCAACTCGCGAAACCGAATACCGGTGGCATCAAACACCGCATTGGCGATGGCTGCCGCGCTGGGCACCGAGGCAGACTCACCGGCCCCCAATGGCGGATCATAAGGGCGTGGCATCATCACGACATCCACCTCCGGCACCTCCGGGAAAGTCAGGATCGGGTAAGCCCCCCACTCTTTGCTGGAGATCGTGGATTCTTCGAAGGTCACTCGCTCTTTTAGCACCCGGCTGGTCGACTGGATAACGTTGCCGTGGATCTGGTGACGTACGCCGTCCGGATTGACCATCATGCCGGCGTCGTGCCCGACCACAATCCGCGTGACCGCCACTTCGCCGCTGACTTTGTCGATAGCAACGTCGGCGACCCAGGCGGCCCACGCGGCACCGAAACCGGGAAACTTACTGTGAATATAACGCGCATAGGCAAAGCCTCGTCCACGCAGTACGCCGTCCTCCGCCGGGGTTTGCATAGGTTCGGTATGCGGCGTCCAGCCGGCACGTTCGGCGGTACTGCGCATCAGTTCGGTGGCACGTTGATCCTTGATATAACGCAGCCGATATTCAAGCGGATCGACGCCGGCGGCGATAGCCAGTTCGTCAATATAGGACTCGTGCGCGAAGGTATTCGGCAGTGCCGATACGCCCCGCATCCAGGAAGCGCGGACAATCGGTGCCATATCCTCAATGCTGACGCGCAACGCCGGATATTCATAGGGCGGTACCGAAGTGCGATCCCCCATCTCATAAGCCACCGGCACCGGCTCCACCCTTCCGGTCAGCAACAGCGCCAGGGTGGGCGCACCGTTGGAAGGATAATAGGTGCGAAAATCATAGGCGACCGGATCACCGCCGGCGTCCAACCCACCGTCAACCTCCATCAGTTGCGCAGTGCCCTTCGGTTCCCACAGATGTTCCTGCTCACGGGTTAGCTGCACCCGTACCGGACGGCCTACCGCTCGCGACAGCAGCGCCGCATCCGCACAGACATCATCGGCGCAGTTACGACCATAACAGCCGGCTGCCTCCATGCGGATGATATCAATCTGATTTTCCGGGTACTCCAGCAGCCAGGCGAGATCGGCGCGCAACAAGTGCGGGTTCTGGCTGCCCGACCACACCCGCAGTTGCTGTGGTTGGTAATCTGCCAATGCGCAGGACGGGCCAATCGACGCATGCAGTTGATATGGCCAAAGATAACTGCGGGTAAAGCGTCGGTCGGCGGCAGCCAACGCTGTATCCACGTTGCCGGTATCATGCACCACCCGCGTCGAATGGGGATTATCGCGCAGCGCCTGAGCCACATCGGTCATCTGCGGCAGGTTACGCCGCCAGTCTTTCCAGCTCACCTGCAGCGCCTGTGCCGCCTTGATCGCCTGCTCCTCGCGCTCGGCAACAATGCCGATAAAGTCTTCTATCACCACCAGCTTGACGATGCCGGGAATATGAGCAATCGATCGTTCGTCCACCGCCAGCAGGCTGGTGCCGACAAACTCACCGCTGTCGTAGCCCGCATAGGGCGGTCGCACCACCCGCCCGTGTAACATGTTCGGCAGCCGCATATCGTGCACATAGGTGGATTCGCCTGTAGCCTTGGCCGGGATATCGACACGTGCGGTGCTGGTCCCCACCAAACGGTACTCGGCCTGCGGCTTAAGCGGTGCATCACCGCTTATCGTTAATGCAATATGTACACCAGCCACCAGTTCGCCATAGCTCAGCCTTTGCCCGTCAGGGCTAACAACGATGCCGTCGTCCAGCGTCAGTTGCTCTACTCTGAAGTCAAAACGTTGTGCCGCCTGCTGCAGCAACCAGCGGCGCGCTTCGGCGGCGGCATTACGCAGGGGCACCGCCGAAATTTGCAGGGTGGCACTGGCGATAGTCGCCCCCTGATTCGGCGTGCTCTCAGTGTCGCCCAGCACCATGCGCACCTGATCCATGCGCAGGTAAAGCTCTTCGGCGACAATCTGACCTAATGCGGTGCGCACGCCAGTGCCCAGATCGACATGGCCGTTGAAGGCATAAACCTCACCGCTGTCGCAAATGGCAATGAACAACCCTTGTTCTTTGGGTTTCAGGCTCGGCGTCTGACCTTTCGGTACCAGCCCTGGCGGCGGTTGGATCTGATCGACAATCAGCAATGTGCCCTGGCGCTGCAATAGCTCCGCCTGACTCGGCAATGAGGAATGGGTATCAGTCATGGGACGAGGTTTCCTCGTTGCGATACAGAGTGATAGCGCGCTGAACCGCACGCAGAATTTCGATATGGGTGCCGCAACGACACAGATTGCCGGACAGTGCCTGACGGATTTCTGTGTCACTGGGCGAGGGATTTCGATCTAACAGGGCTTTGGTGGTCATGATCATGCCGTTCAGGCAATAACCGCACTGCGCCGCCTGTTCTTCAATAAAAGCGCGCTGCACCGGATGCAGATGTTGGCGATCGCCCAGCCCTTCCAGCGTGGTGACCTCACGGCCGGTCACACCCAGAGCCGGGATCACGCAGGAGCGTGCGGCAATGCCGTCAACCAATACGGTGCATGCGCCGCACTCTCCGAGGCCGCAGCCGTACTTTGGGCCATTGAGCGCCAAATCGTTGCGTAACACCAATAACAGAGGCGTATCCGCCATCACCCAGGTATGAATATTTTCGCCATTTACCGACAGCATCAATGGGTGCTCCGTCAGCGTTTTTACCGCGCCTTCCCTGGGCGATTGCACTTCAGATATCGCCATTCTCGCGTCTCCGCCTGCGCTCTGGTGATACCCGTCATCTTTCACGCCGCTGCGTCGTTGCCGCACTTGCCCATCCCAGTTACTGACTTGAGAGTGGGCAAGCTGCCAGCCTGGCTGCAACTTGAAAGCTATAGGGTATGAATTGTGGGCCGTGACCTCGCCGCCACCGCACTCACCAGACAACAGCAGTTGCGCGGGGCGAATCAGCCGGGTGGCTGGTCTTCCAGCATTTTATTGAGCAGGAACATCAGTGCTATACGTTCGGCCGGATTGAGCGTGCCGAAGGTTAATTCTGTGATCTTCGCCGCATGCGGCACCGTCTCCCTCAACAGATCGGCACCGGTATCAGTCAGCCCGACCACCACTTTGCGCCGGTCGACAGGATCCGGCATAACGGTGATCAGTTCACGCGCTTTGAGGCGCTCGACAATGCCGCGAATGGTGGCCTGATCGACTGCCGTCACCTGCACCAGCTCAGTTAGCGAACTCGGGCCCATGTCACGCACCGCGCACAGGGTAATAAACTGCACCGCGGTCAGCTGCGAATCGCCAACGTTCTGCTGAAAGATGGCCACATGGCGCTGGTAAACCTTACGAAGCAGGTGCCCGACTTGTTCAGTAAAATGATAATTTTCGGTCTTGCCGTTTTCTGCAGCCGGGTATTCGGGGGGCGTCATTGCGTTACTCTCACCATCTATGGAAACCACCGAGAATAGTACAAACCCCCGCGTTTAGCAGCAAGGTTAGCCCTGGCTTACTCGGGACGCCGCAGGAGCCACCACTTCGCCATCCGCCACTACCGTCGTGCCGTCCAGGCTAATGTCGCAATGGCGCAGCGCGATATCCATGTGGCACGGCGTTTTACGCGTACCACCGACTTCGGTATTCGGCCCGGTGGAAAAAAGGAAGTTGCCATAGAAGGCACGTGCATCCATACACATCCCGTCGTTTTTGTCGTGCAGCCCCATCGCCGTCCACTGTGCACGTGGCTGTAAGCCCCAGCCGATGTGCGAGATGCCGTACACTTCCGGATCGTTGAAATATTTCATGTACTCCCGAAGATATTCCGCCTCAAATCCCCCGTGAATACGCGTCACAAAGCCCTTGTCTATCTCCAGCGTGATCCGTTCCCGCGCATAGCTCTTGAACGGCAGCAGGATATCGCCCACATCCAGCACCAGTACCCCTTCGGCCTGTTCCTCATTCGGCCAGGTGAACAGGAAGCCGCTTGGCCAGTGATCCCAACGTCCCGGTTCGTCGGCGTAACCGTATTCGGTTACCGTGGGGTATTGCCCCAGCGGGGCGCGAAAATCGCTGCCGGCGACAGATTTCACCTGCATTAATTTTGCCTGTTCCAGCACGGCAGCCGCCGCCAACACTCGCGCTTTGTCTTTCGCATTAGGCAACATCCGTGCCAATACCTCCGGCGGCTCGACCGCCAGCAAAATACGCGTGCCGGTCTTAAGGATTTGCTCCTGCTCCGGCGAGTGCAGCAACATCATGGTATCGACCACCAGATCGGCGGCCTCCAACGCGCGCTGCGCCGCATGGTTGCCGGTCAATGCCGTATCACCGCAATAAGCAGTCATGTCGTTGCCCATGGCGCGCGGATGGTTAAACGAGGGCAACTCCACCGCATAAACCTTAGCGCCCAATCGCAGTGCAGCATCGGTAGCTGCGCGTACCGTGCGCGCATCGGAATAGTGACTTTTCAGGATCGCCACGCTTTGCGAAGCATCAACCTTTGACAGCGTAAGCACCTGCTCGAACAGCTGAACCAACTGACTATCATTGACCGCCATGCGGTATCTCCTGTTTTGCCTGAAGGGGTCGACGCGCCCGGCGTCAACGAGGTTATTTTGTACAAATTACAGTGAATACACTCTTTTAATTATCTAAGACTAAAAAACCCCCGGAAGCAAGAAGCCCGAGATACCTATAAGCAAATCCTATCTTAAGCCCTTATCATCCTGTGATTAACATAAGGTTAACAGAAAATGGCAACCAATTAGCGTGAGCCAAGTCAAAATTAACACTTGTGCAACTTTGTGTTATTTAGCGTATACACTATAAATCGATTATCCGTTATCGCAGCGGATAGCAGGTAAAAAAACCAACAGTCAGGGGAAAAATGATGAGCAAACAACAACGCATTGCCGTAGTCGGCGCCGGTTTGGGTGGCGCCGCCGCCGCCGGTCTGCTGCAAAAAGCGGGCTTTACCGTCGACCTGTACGAACAGAGTCCGGTGTTTTCACGATTGGGTGCCGGTATCCATATGGGGCCAAACGTATTGAAGATTTTCCGCCGTCTCGGCATTGAACAACCCTTGGAGCAAATGGCGTCTCACCCGGACTTCTGGTTCAGCCGCGACGCCGAAACGGGTGATTATCTATCTCGCATCGAACTGGGGGCATTTGCCCGCAAAGAGTACGGTGCCGCTTACGTGACGGTACACCGCGGCGATCTGCAGGCCTTGCAGATGGCGGCACTGCAACCGGGCAGCGTGCATTTTGGCAAGCACCTGAGCAAGATTGAAGAGCGCGAAAACCATGTGGTGCTGAATTTTGCCGACGGTACTCAGGCCAGTGCAGACATCGTGATTGGCGCCGACGGCATCAATTCCCGCATTCGCGAACACCTGCTGGGCACTGAAGCCCCAACCTACAGTGGTTGGGTGGCGCACCGGGCGTTGATCCGCGGCGACAAACTGGCCAAATACAACCTGAGTTTTGAAGACTGCGTTAAATGGTGGTCGGCGGATCGTCACTTGATGGTCTATTACACCACCCAAAAGCGCGACGAATACTACTACGTCAGCGGCGTGCCGCACCCGGCATGGGATTTCCAGGGCAGCTTTATCGACAGCAGCCGCGAGGAAATGTACGAAACCTTCGCCGGTTATCACCCGATTGTGCAGGCATTGATCGAGTCCAGCGAACAGGTCACCAAATGGCCGTTGCTGAACCGTAAACCGCTGCCGTTGTGGAGCGAAGGTCGCATGGTACTGCTCGGCGATGCCTGCCACCCGATGAAGCCGCACATGGCTCAGGGCGCAGCCATGGCGATCGAAGACGCCGCCATGCTGGCGCGTTGCCTGCAGGAAACCGGCCTGACCGACTACCGCACCGCTTTCCAACTGTATGAAGCCAACCGCAAAGAGCGGGCTTCTCGCGTGCAGGCGGTATCCAATGCCAATACCTTCCTGCGCACGCAGGAAGATCCCGCCTGGGTTTACGGCTATGACCTGTACGCGCAAGCGCTGAAATCGGAGAACGCCGCATGAGCCACTTTCTGTATGGCGCCAACGTGCAGGCCAACGGCATTCGCCAGCACTATCTGCGCTACGGCGGGCAAGGCCCGGTGGTGATCCTGATCCCCGGCATCACCAGCCCGGCGATCACCTGGGGCTTCGTCGCCGAACGACTGGCTGAAAAGTACGACACCTATGTGCTGGACGTACGTGGGCGCGGACTATCCGCCAGCGGGCCGGACCTGGCTTATGACGCCGAAACCTGTGCCCAGGACATAACCTCTTTCGCTTGCGCTTTGCAATTGGAAAACTACGCCCTGCTCGGTCATTCAATGGGGGCGCGCTTTGCCTTACGCGCTGCCGCGCTCCATCCGGCAGGGGTACGACGGCTGGTGCTGATCGACCCGCCAGTTTCCGGCCCCGGTCGGCGCGAATATCCGGGCAAGTGGCCCTGGTATGTCGATTCGATCCGTCAGTCACTGTTGGGCATGAACGCCGAACAGATGCGCACTTACTGCCCCAGCTGGAGCGAATCGCAGCGCCAACTGCGTGCCGAATGGCTGCACACCTGCTATGAACCGGCCATCCAACGCGCCTATGAAGATTTCCATCAGGTCGATAGTCATCGCGATTATCCCGCGTTGAGCATGCCGACATTACTGATGGTCGCGGGCCTTGGCGGCGTGATCCAGCAGGAAGACGAGGCGGAGATCCGCGCATTGCAGCCAGAGATAACTCTCGCGCACGTTGAAAATGCCGGACATATGATCCCGTGGGACGACTTTGACGGTTTCTTCCGTGCTCTGGGCAATTTTCTGGATTAATTAAGGAGTGGTGTCATGACTAAAAATTACCGTATCGGCCAAATCGTCCCCAGCTCCAACACCACGATGGAAACCGAAATTCCGGCGATGCTGAACGCTCGCCAACTGATCCGCCCGGAGCGTTTCACCTTTCACTCCAGCCGCATGCGCATGAAACACGTCAGCAAGGCGGAGTTGGCGGCGATGGACGCCGAATCCGACCGTTGTGCTCTGGAACTTTCCGACGCACAAGTCGACGTGCTCGGTTATGCCTGCCTGGTGGCAATCATGTCGATGGGGCTGGGCTATCACCGTGAGTCACAGGCTCGACTGGCACAGGTGACGCAAGATAATAACGCCGGCGCTCCGGTCATCAGCAGCGCCGGAGCGCTGGTCAACGGTCTGAAAGTGCTGGGGGCCAAACGCATTGCGTTAGTCGCCCCCTACATGAAACCCCTGACCCAAATGGTGGTGGACTATATCGAGCACGAGGGTATTGAGGTCAAGGTATGGCGGGCACTGGAGATTGCCGACAATCTGGCCGTGGGACGCCATGACCCGGCCAAACTGCCGGGCATTGTCGCCGAGATGGATCTGAGCGACGTTGACGCCATCGTGCTGTCCGCCTGCGTGCAAATGCCGTCCTTACCGGCGGTGGCTACCGTTGAAGCACAAACCGGCAAACCGGTATTGACCGCCGCCATCGCAACCACTTACGCCATGCTGACCGCACTGGAGCTGGAGCCGATCGTTCCCGGCGCAGGTGCCCTGCTGTCCGGCGCCTATTAAGGAGCAACTATGGCATCCGCAGCCGATAACTCACTCACCGAGAATTACAGCGGCGTCTGGGGCAACCGCATTGGCTTCGGCCGACATCCGGCCCTGCTGATGATCGACTTTATGCAGGGCTACACAACCGAGGGTGCACCGCTGTTCGCTCCCGGCGTGGTCAGCGCGGTCGAAGAGAGCGTGGCGCTGTTGGCCACCGCTCGCCAAACGGGAATTCCGGTGATTCACACCAATATCCGCTATCATGCAGGGCATTTTGCCGATGGCGGCATTTGGGTGAAAAAAGCTCCGGTTATGAAGGACATGGTGGAAGGCAACCCGCTGGCCGCTTTTTGCACGCAGGTAACTCCTCTGGCCTCAGAAGTGGTATTAACCAAACAGTATGCCAGCGCCTTTTTCGGCACCTCTTTGGCCCCGATGTTGGTGGCGCTGGGCGTCGATACCCTACTGTTGGCCGGTTGCTCCACTAGCGGCTGTATCCGTGCCAGCGCAGTGGACGCGGTACAGCACGGCTTCCGCACCATCGTCGTGCGGGAATGCGTAGGCGATCGTCACCCCGGGCCGCATGAGGCTAATCTGTTCGACATCGACAGTAAATACGGTGATGTCGTGACTAAAAAGGAGGCCCTCGATTATCTGAACCGGCTGTAACCCAGAGCTTCACCTGCACGGAGAGCTGAACAATAAAGAAGGCGCGGAAAGCGCCTCAAAAGCAAACACACAACGCTCCTCCTCCGGAGGCCACTATGCACCACCTGGAGACATCATCATGGCCATTGTTGAAACCCCGTTAACCGGGAAAGCGGGAGCAGAATCGCTTCTGTACCGCAAAATCACCTGGAAGCTGATCCCGTTCCTCTGTTTGTGCTATCTGGCCGCCTATCTCGACCGCATCAACGTCGGTTTGGCCAAGTTGCAGATGGCCGACCAATTGCAACTGAGCGAGGCCGCCTTCGGGCTGGGCGCCGGGCTGTTCTTTGTCGGCTATATCCTGTTTGAAGTGCCGAGTAACCTGATCCTGCAGCGCGTCGGCGCCAAGGTGTGGATTGCCCGCATCATGATCACCTGGGGCCTGCTTTCCGCCTGTACGATGTTTGTCACTACCCCCAACCAGTTTTACATCATCCGCTTTTTACTTGGCGTAGCGGAAGCCGGCTTCCTGCCAGGAGTACTGTATTATCTGACGCTGTGGTTCCCGACTTACCGTCGCGGCCGCATCATTGCGCTGTTCATGATCGGCCTGCCCCTGTCTAGCGTGCTTGGCGGCCCGCTGTCTGGCTGGATCATGGGACATTTTGATATGCGCCACGGGCTGCACGGCTGGCAATGGCTGTTTCTGCTGGAAGGCATTCCCAGCGTATTGTTGGGCGTACTCACGTTCTGGGTGCTGCCGAACAACTATCGACAGGCCAAATGGCTGTCCGAGGACGAAAAACAACGCATTGCAGACGATCTGGCCCAGGACGACGCCGAAGCCAGCCACAGCAAGCACAGTTTTCGCGACGGTTTCTTTAACCTCAAAGTGTGGATGTTGGGTGGCATTGACTTCTCGATCCTGCTTAGCGCCTATGCCATGGGCTTTTGGATGCCAACCTTTATCAAGACTGCCGGCGTGACCAACATCACTACCATCGGCCTGCTGACTGCATTACCGAGCGTAGCTGCCCTGCTGGGCATGTTGCTGATCGGTACCAGTTCCGACCGCATGCGTGAGCGTCGCTGGCATATCATCGTGCCCTTTATTGTCGGCGCGATGGCAATGGCCGGCAGCACGTTCTTCACCCATAACGTGATCGCCACGGTGTTGCTGTTCTCTGTTGCGCAGGCCGCAATCATTGGTGCGGTACCGGTGTTTTTCAGCCTGCCGGCCACCTTTCTGCGCGGCACAGCAGCGGCAACCGGCTTCGCGCTGGCCTGTTCGCTGGCAAACATTGCCGGGTTGGTGAGTAACTCGCTGATGGGGCTGGCATTGGACCTGACCGGTAAAAGCGGCGGCGCTCTGTGGGCATTCGCCGGGTGTCTGCTGATCAGTTCATTGCTGGTAGTTGCATTGCCTGCCAAGGTGGTTAACCGCTGAGGACGTTGGGCCCCGCTCGCGGGGCCTGACTTATTGGCAACCACAGGATCGGTCTGCCATCTTTGTCCTTCATTGCTCACGGGCCAAAAATATCCGGCGCATGATAAATCCTCGTTTCAGCTATGTCCCGACGAAAAAAAGGACGCAAGAAACTTGCGCCCTTCTGGGAGTTTTGGGCAATGCCGCGAACTGTTATTCGTCTTTAAGACCGCGGTTGATCAACATCGGCTCGATGCTCGGTTCTTTACCGCGCCACTCGACGTACAACTTCTCCAGATCCTGGCTGTTGCCGCGCGACAGCACCATATCGCGGAAACGCTGGCCGTTCTCCGCCGTCAGCCCACCGTGCTCGCTGAACCACTGGAAGGCGTCATCCGCCAGCATTTCAGTCCACAGATAGGCGTAATAACCGGCGGCGTAGCCGTTACCCCAGATGTGTTTGAAGTAGCTTGAGCGATAGCGTGGCGGCACGTAGCTGAGATCGATCTTGTCTTTCATCAGCGATTCGGCTTCGAATTTATCCACGTCCTGCTGCGGCTGATCGGCGCTCAGCATATGCCAGTGCATATCCAACAGTGCCGCAGACAGCAGCTCGGTCATGTCGTAGCCCTTGTTGAACTTGTCGGCTTTTTTGATTTTATCGACCAGTTCCTGCGGCATGGCTTCACCGGTTTTGTAGTGTTTGGCGTAATGCGCAAAGACTTTAGGATCGCTGGCCCAGTGCTCGTTGAACTGCGAGGGGAATTCGACAAAATCACGTGCGGTATTGGTACCTGAAAGGCTTGGGTATTCCTGATCGGCGAACATACCGTGCAACGCATGACCAAACTCGTGGAACATGGTGATCACGTCGTCGTAAGACAGCAGCGCAGGCTGACCTGCTGCCGGTTTGGTAAAGTTGGCAACGTTGTAAATCACCGGTTTGGTGCCTTTCAACTTCGACTGTTCGACGAAGTTGCTCATCCAGGCGCCGCCGCCTTTGTTGTCGCGTTTAAAGAAGTCGGTATAGAACAGCGCCATCGATTTGCCGTCTTTATCGAACACCTCATACACGCGCACGTCCGGCTGGTAAACCGGGATATCCTTACGTTCTTTGAAGCTGATGCCGTACAGCAGGTTGGCGGCATAGAACACGCCATTGTTCAGCACGTTATCCAATTCGAAGTAAGGTTTGATCTGCGATTCATCCAGATCGTACTTCGCCTTGCGCACCTGTTCGGCATAGAACTGCCAATCCCAGGCGGCAACCTTGAAATCGCCTTTCTGCTGGTCGATCACCGCCTGAATGTCTTTGGCTTCACGTTCGGCACGCGCAGTGGCTGCCGGGACGATATTACGCATGAAGCTCAGCGCCGCATCCGGCGTTTTGGCCATCTGGTTTTGCAGCTTCCAGGCCGCATAGTTCGGGAAGCCCAGCAGCTTGGCCTGCTCGGCGCGGACTTTGGCCAGGCGGGCAATCGTCTGGCGAGTGTCGTTGCCGTCACCCTTTTCTGCCCGATTCCACGAAGCGTCAAACAGCGCCTTGCGAGTGTCTCGATTTTTCAGGCTTTGCAAATCCGGTTGCTGGGTGGTGTTTTGCAATACCAGTAACCACTGCTTGTCCAGCTTACGCTCACCGGCGGCCTGAGCGGCAGCGGCCAGTTCGCTCTCAGACAATCCGTCCAACTTACCCTTGTCGGCGATAGCCAGCGCACCATCTTTGGTCGCCGCCAGCAGCTTGTTGGAGAACTGGGTACTCAGCGTCGCCGCTTCCTGGTTCAGCGCCTTCAGCTTGGTTTTATCGGCGTCGGAGAGATTGGCCCCCGCCAGCTCGAAGTTTTTGTAAGTCACTTCCACCAGGCGGCGAGATTCGGCATCCAGCTTCAGCGCATCACGCTGCTGATAAATCGTCTTGATACGCGCGAACAGTTTGCTGTTGAGCATGATGGCGTCGTCCAGCGCCGCCAGCTTCGGTGAGCTTTCTTCATCCAACTTTTGCAGCGCGTCACTGGTGTTGGCCGAGGTCATGGCACCAAACACGTTCATCACGCGTGACAGCAACGCCCCAGACTGTTCCAGCGCCACGAAGGTATTTTTAAAATCAGGCTTGGCCGGGTTGTTGGCAATCTTCTCCACTTCCTCCAGCTTTTGCTTGATACCGGCATCAATTGCCGGGGCGTAGTCGCTCTCTTTAATCAAATTGAACGGCGGCGCCTGGAACGGCAGGCGACTTTGGTAGAAGAACGGGTTCTGGTTCTTTTTATTGTTGTGCTGGTTGGCTTCACCGGTCACGTTAGCCTCCTTCGCCTGACCACTCGGCAACGCGGTGTGGTCAGCGTGCGGGTTAGTTTCTGCTGCCTGTGCCTGCGAGCTCAGCGCCATGCCGATCGCCAACACCAATGTAGATAAACGCATCAAATCGAAACTCCTCCATGTTCACAGAATAAATTGCGCGGGAACCCCAGTTCCCAGGCCACATCCTAGCTTAGGCGCAGTTGGCAGTTTGAGCAAAAACAAGTGATTAGAATGTTGAGTTGGCCTAAGCATCAGGCTTTTTGGCCTTCAGTTTAATGAAAACCTTTTCAGCGTAAACCTTGTCCGTAGCAGGCAATAACCTCTCCGGCCACCGCCACCGCGATCTCCGCCGGCAGTTTGCCCTTCACGTCCGGCAGGCCCAGGGGGCAGCGCATGGCGGCGATCGCCGTTTCGCTGATGCCGCGTTGGCCGAGCTTGTATTCGAAGCGTTTGCGTTTGGTCAGCGATCCGATCAGGCCGAAGTACCCTGCGTCGCCGCGACGTAAAATTCGCTCCGCCAGTGCCAGGTCCAGCGCGTGATCGTGGGTCATCACGATAAAGAAACTGCCCGGCGGCATGGCGTCGACGATCTCCAGTGGTTCATCGCTGATTTCTTGCTGCACCCCGGCGGGAATAACCCGCGGGAATTCCGCAGCGCGGCCGTCCACCCAGCGCACCCGGCACGGCAGCGTGGCGAGGATATTCACCAGCGCGCGCCCGACGTGGCCGGCACCAAACAGAGCGATCTGCGGGCGCGGCGATATCATCGGCTCAAACAGCACGCTGGTGGTGCCGCCGCAGCACTGGCCCAGTCGCGCCGCCAGCGGGAAACGTTCCAGCCGTAACTGGGGCGCAGCCTGTTGCAGCATTTCGCGGGCAATCGCCAATGCCTGAAACTCCAGATGGCCGCCGCCAATGGTATTCACCGCACGTTCGGCGGTTACCAGCATTTTGGTACCCCGGTTGCGCGGCGTGGAGCCCCGTTCATCGACCAGCGTCACCAGCACGCAGGGCTCGCCGCGCCTGCGTGCCTCTGCCAGCGCCTCAATCCATTCGTCCATCGCCGTTCTCCCGCGTCAATTCAGTGACAATGTCACTTGCCAGCATCTGTTGCACGCCCCACAGCACCCGTTCCGGCGTGGCCGGTGCGTCAATGTTGGGTTGCAGGCGGTAATCCGCCAGGCTGGCGACCGCATCCTTGATTGCGCACCATACCGAAATGCCCAGCATAAACGGCGGCTCGCCCACCGCTTTGGAATGAAATACCGTATCCTCGGGGTTTTTGCGGTTTTCCAGCAGCCTGACGCGCAAATCGGCAAGCACATCGCCGATAGCCGGGATTTTGTAGCTGGCAGGCCCGTTCGTCAGCAACTTCCCTTGTTCGTCCCACACCAGCTCTTCGCTGGTCAGCCAGCCCATGCCCTGCACAAAGCCCCCCTCGACCTGACCGACGTCGATTGCCGGGTTCAACGAGTCGCCCACGTCGTGCAGGATGTCGGCGCGCAGCAGTTTGTACTCGCCGGTCAGGGTGTCGATCACCACCTCCGCGCAGGCCGCGCCGTAGGCAAAGTAATAGAACGGGTGACCGCGGGCCTGGTCGCGATCGTAGAAAATTTTCGGCGTGCGGTAATAGCCGGTGCTGGCGAGCGAAACCTGATTGAAATACGCCTGCTCAACCACCTGCTCGAAGCTGAAATAACGCTCGGCCACTTTGACCTGGCCGTTATTGAAAATAATCTGCTCCGCACTGACCTGATGCTGTTTGCTCAGCATCTCGATCAGCCGCTGTTTAATGATTAGCGCGGCATTCTCCGCCGCCTTGCCGTTGAGATCCGTGCCGGATGACGCCGCCGTCGGCGAGGTATTCGGCACCTTGCCGGTATCGGTAGCGGTGATTTGAATACGTTCGATGTCCACCTGGAACACTTCGGCGACAATCTGCGCCACCTTGGTGTTTAGCCCCTGGCCCATTTCGGTGCCGCCGTGGTTAAGTTGAATGCTGCCGTCGGTGTACACCAGCACCAACGCACCTGCCTGGTTAAGGAAGCCGGCGGTGAAGGAAATACCAAACTTCACCGGCGTCAGCGCCAGCCCTTTTTTCAGGATTGGATTTTGCATGTTGAACTGCCGGATCGCCTGACGGCGGGCCTGATAATCGGCACCTTGCTCCAGCTCTGCGGTGATTTCCTGCAGCAGGTTCTGCTCCACCGGCTGGTGATAATGCGTAACGTTGCGTTGATCCTTGCCGTAATAGTTGGTTTTTCGCACCGCCAACGGATCGAGCGCCAGATAGCGTGCAATATGATCCATAACCTGCTCAATCGCCATCATGCCCTGCGGCCCGCCAAAGCCCCGGTAAGCAGTATTGGAAGCGGTATGCGTCTTACAGCGGTGGCCAGTAATCAGCACATCTTCCAGAAAATAGGCGTTATCAGCGTGAAACATGGCGCGATCGACAATAGAACCCGAAAGGTCGAGCGAATAGCCACAGTTGCCTGCCAGGCTGATTTTCACCCCGTGCAGTAGCCCGCTGTCGTCGAAACCTACGTCATATTGAATATAAAACGGGTGGCGCTTGCCGGTGATCAACATGTCATCGCGGCGGTTAAGGCGCATTTTGACCGGTCGCCCGGTGAGATGCGCCATCACGGCGCACAAACACGCAGGACCGGCAGCCTGCGTTTCCTTACCGCCAAAACCACCGCCCATGCGCCGCGTATCGATTGTCACTCTGTGCATTGGCAGGTTGAGCACCGAGGCCACCAGCTTTTGGATCTCGGTCGGGTTCTGAGTCGAGGAATACACCAGCATGCCGCCGTCCTCGGCCGGCATCACCGACGCAATCTGGGTTTCCAGATAAAAGTGTTCCTGACCGCCGACATGCAGCTCCCCCTGAATGCGGTGTTTCGCCTGCGCCAACGCGCGGTCGGCGTCGCCCCGTTGATGACGATGCGCCTCCTGCACCAGGAAACCTTCCCGTAAAGATTGAGTGACGTCCAACCGTGCCGGTAAATCCCGATAGGTCACTTTAATCGCCTGAGCGGCACGCCAGGCAATTTCCGGATCTTCCGCCGCCACAACCGCAATGACCTGTCCGACGTATTCCACCTTATCTTTCGCCAGCAGTGGATCGCCGTGCGTTAAAGGGGCGATATCCAGTTCGCCCGGTACGTCCTGCCAGGTGATCACCCTTACCACGCCGGAAAAGTCGTAACATGCCGACAGGTCCAGCTTTTCGATCTGCGCATGTGCCCGTTCGCTCAGCCTGGCCGCCAGATGCAATTGGTTCGGAAACTCAAGCCTGTCGTCGATGTATTGCGCTTCACCGCTGACGTGCTTGTCGGCACTCTCGTGCTTGCGGCTGCGGCCTACGCCGCTGGTTAACGACTGGCGGAAACGTTCTGCCAGGTGTTCCTGGGTGTGTTCGGTCCCTTTGCGATTACTCATGAGCGGTCACCTCTATTGCCAGCTGCGGCGCTGTCAGCGCAATGAAGTAGCGACGCAGCAGGTTTTGCGCCACCAGCAAACGGTAAGCGCTGCTGGCGCGGAAATCGCTCAGCGGCGTAAAGTCCTGCGCCAACGCCTGTGCCGCTTGCTCAAGGGTTTCTCGCCGCCAGGGCTGCCCAACCAGTTGCTGCTCACAGAGTTCGGCGCGTTTCGGGGTCGCCGCCATGCCGCCGAACGCCACGCGGGCGCTGCGGATAACGCCTTGATCAAAGGTCAAATTAAAAGCGCCGCACACGGCCGAAATGTCGTCTTCCAGGCGTTTGGAGACTTTCCAGGCACGAAAGTCCGCCGGTGCGCTGGCAGGCAGTACGATACTTTCAATAAATTCCCCCGGCTGCAGTGCGGTTTGGCGGTAGCCAAGGAAGAAGTCGTTCAACGGCAGTTCACGCTGGGTAGCACCACAGCGCAGGATCAGCAGCGCGTCCAGCGCCAGCAATAAGGGCGCACCGTCGCCAATCGGTGAAGCATTGGCAATATTGCCCCCCAACGTGCCCTGATTGCGGATCTGCTGGGAAGCAAAACGCGCCAGCAGTTCACCAAAGGCCGGATGATAGTTGGCCAACATCGGATACAAATCACTCAAGGCGGCGCCGGCGCCAATCACAAGACGATCGCCCTGCCAGCTTACCTGCCTGAGCGCCTCAATTTGGCCAATAGCGATGATCAGCGGGATATCCTGATGCCGCTGGGTGATTTCCAGCGCCAGATCGGTCCCGCCAGCCAGCAGCTTGGCCTGCGGGTGCTGTTGATAGAGCCGCGCCAGCTCATCGAGGCTCTGCGGCAGCAAACAGCGCTTGCCGTCAGCCTCCAGCGGCGTTGCGGCACGCATGGCCTGCAGCCGTTGCAGCGTTTGTGGCTGGTGGTGGTCGAAGCTGTCTGGCTGAGGGTTATCGCACGCCTGCTGCGCCGCCGCCAAAATCGGGCGATAGCCGGTACAGCGGCACAGGTTGCCGGCCAGTGCCTGCTGCGCCTGTTCGCGTTGATAGGACGCTGTGTTTTTTTGCAGGCAGAACAGCGACATCACGAAACCCGGTGTACAAAAACCGCACTGTGAACCGTGACAGTCGACCATAGCCTGCTGCACGCCGTGCAATTCCCCCTGCTGTTTCAGATCCTCTACGGTGATCAACTGTTTGCCGTGCAACGCGCTGACGAAGGTCAGACAGGCATTAACGCTGCGATAGCGCAGCCGATCGCCTTCCGGCTCGGCCAACACCACGGTACAAGCGCCGCAATCGCCGGAGGCACAGCCCTCTTTGGTGCCGCAGCGGCCAAGGTCACGCCGCAGGTAGTTCAGCACCGTGGTGTTGGGATCGAGTGCGGTTTCTGTTTTCAGGGTTTGATTAAGCAGAAACTGGATCATGCCGCCTCCTGGCACTTGGCCGCTTGGTACACCACTTTGCCGTCGACGTAAGTACGATAAACATTGCGATCGTCACCCAGAGTCATCAACACAAACAGTTGCTCCGCCAGTTCGCGGCTGTTTTCATGTCGTAACTTTTGCAGCGGTGACACGGCCGGATCCAGCACCACAAAATCCGCCTCTTTGCCCACGTCGAAGTTGCCGATTTTGTCGTCGAGCGACAGGGCTCGAGCTCCGCCCAGCGTCGCGTGGTAGAAGGCTTCACAGGCGGAAAGCTGATAGCGCTGCAGCTGAGCGACCTTGTAAGCCTCACCCAGCGTTTCCAGCATGTTAAAGGTGGTCCCGGCCCCGACGTCGGTGCCGATACCCAGCCTGACCTGCTTCTGCCAGGCCTTTTGCAGGTTGAACAAACCGCTGCCCAGAAACAGATTGGAGGTTGGGCAAAAGGCGATCGCCGAACGGGTTTGGCACAGGCAATCCCACTCTTGTTCTTCCAGATGCAAACAGTGGGCGAACACGCTTTTCTCTCCGGTCAGCCCGTACTGGTGGTACACGTCCAGATAGCTGCGGCTGTCGGGGAACAACTCTTTTACCCAGGCCACTTCATCAAGATTTTCGCTCAGATGGGTGTGCAGGTAGGCATCCGGAAATTCCTGGCGCAGGCGCTGCACCTGCTCAAGCAGCGCCGGGGTGCTGGTGGGCGCAAAGCGTGGCGTAATGGCGTAACTCAGCCGCTGTTTGCCGTGCCAGCGCTCAATCAGCGCTCGCGTTTGGCGGTAGCTCTGTTCCGGGCTTTCCAGCAAGGCTTCCGGCGCATGGCGATCCATCATCACCTTACCGGCAATCAAGCGCATGTTCAGCGCCGCCGCCTGGCGGAACAGCGCTTCAACCGACTGAGGATGCACGGTGCCAAATACCAGCGCCGTAGTGGTGCCGTTGCTTAACAGCTGCTGCAGAAAGAATGCCGACATTTTGTCAGAGTGCCGTTCGCAGCAAAATTGGCTTTCTGTCGGGAAGGTATAGTTTTTCAGCCAGGTCAGCAGTTGCTCGCCATAGGCGCCGATCATTTCGGTTTGCGGGTAGTGAATATGGGTGTCGATAAAACCCGGCACGATCAGTTTGTCCGGATAATGAGCGACCTCAAACCCCGGCGGCAACAGCGATTCGCCCTGCTGCCAGCTGCCGAACCAGGCAATCGCGCCTTCATGGAGCAGCATTAACCCGTCAGGAATATGTCGCAGTTGCTGACCTAATTGCTGCGGATGATCCACGCAGGCCGCGATGTCGAAAAAATTGCCACGGATCGCCGTGGTGAATGGCATGTTCATTTTGCTTTCCTTCTCTACCGACCAGCGCACAGCACCCGGCTGAGTCAATTCAGCCTGGAGAGCGATGGCGGTCTTTTTATCGATCGCAGATGTTGATTTAAGAATAGCAAGCCGCGTGCCAGTCGGTTTTTTATTGACTATTTATGTTTAAAAACAGAAGGATAAAATTCACCGAACAATATTCTGAGCCAACGAAAAATAAGCAGAATATAAGCAAACGGTTGCCCTTAAATAGCAACCGTTTGCTTATATTGGATTAATGATTAGCCTGCACCATTATTGGGCAAGAATATAAATCGGAGGATGGGTTTTATGACTTCAATAACACTTCATAACGGGGATTGAATTCATCAAACAGCGGCAGTGCCGCCGCCCCCAATGCGGCGGTATCCGCACCGGTGGTGCCCAGCCGCACCCGCAGGCCGTCGAGGTATTTGCTGCGCACCGAGCGATGCAGCGGCACCAACCGTTTAATCAGTTGCGCCACGAGGCTTTCCGGCATCAGGCCGCCGATAATCACGGCTTCAGCGTCAAACATGCATTCGACTATGTTGATCGCCTGACGTAACGCAGGCACCGCCGAATCCAGCCAGGTGTCAATCTGCGACTGCGGCAATGCCAGCAAGTCTTGTGGTCTGGCGCTCATCGGATCCAGCCCGCAGCTCTCGTAGGCCGCCTGCAGAGAGACATAACGCTCCAGGCAGCCCTGGTTACCGCAGTAGCAGGCGCGCCCGCCCGGTTGCACAATCATGTGGCCGACTTCACCAGCATTGTGCGCATGGCCGGTATAAATTCGGCCATCGGTGAAAATCCCCGCGCCAAGCCCGGTACCGAGATACAGATAAATAAACGAATTCAGCTGTCTGGCTACGCCGTGCAAACGCTCGCCGATGGCGGCGACGGTGGCATCGTTCTCCAGCGTCACCGGCAGGCCGCTTTGCGCGTTAAGTTCAGCCACCACATCGATATTTTCCCAACCGTTGAGCGTGGTCGGCCCGACCGACGAAATCCCTTCCACGCCAAACGGCCCCGGCATTACCACGCCGATCCCCAGCATTTTTCCCCAGGCCAGATCCGGCTGCTGGCGCATTTCTTGCAGTACATCACAAATCAGTTTCAAGGTCGCAGCAGGTTGCGGCTTTTGCACCATAATCAGCCGGTGGAAACGTACGCTGCCTGACAGATCAACCACGATCATCAGCAGGGACTGGTGATCCAGATGGATGCCGATGGAATACGCACTGTCTGGGTTAAGGGTCAACGGCGTGGCTGGCTGACCTCGCCCGCCGGCACGACGCGGCAGGTGCGAAGAGAGAATGCCGGCCTGTTCCAGCTCGGTTGCGATGTTTGAAACGGTTTGCGGCGTCAGTGAGGTCAGCCGGGCAATTTCGGCACGGGTCAGTTCTCCGTGCAGACGGATAGCCTCTATCACTACGCGCCGGTTGTGTGCGCGAGCATGTTCAAGGTTAGTGCCGGAAGTCGTCATAACTGCCTATGCAGAAAGGGAAATCGTCTTTGCAGTATGGTGCCCTCCAATAAAGCAATCAAATTGATTTAAAAATCTTTTTAACACCGGAGAACGCACAATGAAAAGCCATACCCTTGCCGCTACGACAGTCTGTACTTTGTCTGCCCTGACGCTCAGTCTCTCATCCGCCTATGCCGCCCCCACGCAAATTAGCGCGTTGTTTATGACCCAGGCGGCCTACAGTGAAAACGATATCCGCGCCATGACCGCGGACTTCAGCAAACAACACCCGGATATCACCGTTAATCTGGAGTTTGTCCCTTACGAGGCGCTGCACGATAAAATCGTCGCGGCACGTGGTGCCGGCAGCAATGGCTACGACGTGGTGCTGTTCGACGCCATCTGGCCGGCGGAATTCACCAAGTTCGGCCTGCTGCAAGACGTCACCGCGCGCATCAGCGCCGACGACAGCGCCAAAATCTTTGCCGGCGCCATGACCACCGTCACCTACAAAGACAAGCGCTGGGGCATGCCGTGGATCCTCGACACCAAATACCTGTATTACAACAAGGCCATGCTGGCCAAGGCCGGGATTGCCGCCCCGCCGAAAACCTGGCAGGAGCTGGAACAGCAGGCGGAAATTCTGAAGCAGAAAAACGTGGTCAAGTACCCGCTGGTGTGGAGCTGGTCACAGGCCGAAGCGCTGGTTTGCGACTACACCACGCTGGTGTCGGCCTTCAAGGGCCAGTTCATCCAGCAGGGCAAAATCACCTTCTCCAGCCCGGGTTCGCTGCAGGCCGCCAGCTACATGAAAGCGTCACTGGATAAGGGACTCACCAACCCGAATTCTCGCGAGTATCTTGAGGAGGACGTGCGCAAGGCCTTCTCCAACGGGGATGCAGCCTTCGCACTGAACTGGACCTATATGTACAACATGGCCAACGATCCGAAGCAAAGCAAGGTGGCCGGCGACGTCGGTATCGTGCCGGCACCGGGCTCCGAGGCCGGTCAGGTTTCTGCGGTGAATGGCTCCATGGGTCTCGGCATTGCCAAGGCCAGCGCCCACCCCGATCAGGCCTGGCAGTACATCAGTTACATGACCTCGCAGCCGGTGCAGGACAAGTACGCCAAGCTTAGTCTGCCGATCTGGAAATCCTCCTATGAGGATCCCGCGGTGCAGAAAGGTCAGGAACCGCTGATCGCCGCCGCCAAACAGTCGTTGAACGTGATGCTTTCGCGCCCCGAAACCGCGGATTACTCACGGCTGTCCAACGGATTGCAGCAGGACCTACAGCAAATCCTGCAGGGTAAAGTCACGCCGCAGGCCGGGCTGGATGCCGCGACCCAAAGCGCAGCACGGTTGCGTTAAGCGATGACGATGCTCACTCTGCCCCAACGTGAGCGTCGTCAGGCATGGGTGCTGCTGGCACCCATGCTGCTGATGATGCTGCTGCTTACCGCCTGGCCGCTGGGTCGTACCCTGTGGCTGAGTTTTACCGATGCGGCGCTGGTCGGCGACGGCGTTGCGCCGGCCTGGGTCGGTGCGGATAACTTTCTTTATGCCCTGACCGACCCTGACTTTCAGGCGGCGCTGGGGCGTACGCTGTATTTCACCCTGGTTTCGGTGGCGTTTGAAGGGGTGATTGGCGTGCTGGTGGCGCTGTTGCTCAATCAAAAATTCCACGGTCGCAATCTGCTGCGGGTGTTGGTGATTTTACCCTGGGCGCTACCGACCATCGTCAACGCCACGATGTGGCGACTGAATTTCAACCCGGATTACGGCAGCATCAACGCGCTGCTGACTCAACTCGGCGTGATCGACCACTATCGCAGTTGGCTGGGAGACCCGGCTTCGGCACTCAACGCGGTAATGCTCGCGGACATTTGGAAGAACTATCCGCTGATCACCCTGCTGACGCTGGCGGCATTGCAAACCATCCCGGACGATTTGTACGAGGCGGCCCGACTGGACGGCGCCTCTGCCTGGCGACGATTCCGCGCCATCACCCTGCCCGCCATTCTGGCGCCGCTGGCAGTGGCGTTGGTGCTGCGTACCATCGACGCGTTCAAAGTGTTCGACATCATTTACGTGATGACGCGCGGCGGGCCGATGGACAGCACCAAAACCCTGAGTTTCTTTGTCTATCAGGAATCGTTCAGCTATCTGCGCGCCGGCAGCGGTGCCGCCTACGCCGTGCTGATGACCTTGCTGTGCGGCGTGCTGATTGCGCTGTACATGCTGATGCTGTTCCGCCAGCGCAGAAGGAGCCTCGCCGATGAAGCCTAAGCTCCGCCTGCTCTTGCGCTACGGCGCCGCGCTGCTGCTGGCAGTGTCGATCCTCGCACCGATGCTATGGCTGTTTCTGATGAGCGTCAGCTCTTCGGCCGATCTGACCCGCGTGCCGCTGGAATGGCTGCCGCGTCACTGGGATTTTTCGCGTTACGTCAGCCTGCTGTCGTTGCAACCCGGCCAACCCGGTGCGTTGTTTCTGCATGCGTTGTTCAACAGTCTGCTGGTTGCATGCGGCGCGACGCTGATTTCGTTATTGCTGGCCATTCCTGCAGCGTTCAGCTTTTCCCGCTACCCCGGCCGCGACGGCTGGCTGTTTGCCAGCCTGGCGATCTACATGGTGCCGCCGGTGGCTTTCGTGCTGCCGCTGTACTTTATCCTGCAACAGTTGGCGCTGTTGAACACCCATATCGGTCTGGTGCTGGTCTACTGCTCGCTGATCCTGCCGTTTCTCACCTGGATGCTGAAAAACCAGTTTGATGCCCTGCCGATCGACATCGAGCAGGCGGCCCGGCTGGACGGGTTACGCCAGTGGCAAGTGCTGTTGCACATTACCCTGCCGCTGGCCAAACCGGCATTGGGTGCCTCGGCGCTGTTCGGCTGGTTGCTGGCCTGGGACGAATTTTTCTACGCGCTGCTGTTTACCAGCAATATTCAGGCGCAGACCTTGCCGGTGACCATAGCCGGTTTCACCGCCGGGCGGGCCACCGATGACGGGCTGATCGCCGCCGTCGGCATTCTGGCTGCCATTCCACCGCTGTTCATTGCCCTCTGGCTGCAAAAAACCCTGGTTAGCGGCTTAACCAGCGGCGGCAGCAAGGGCTAATTTATTCAGGGAAAATAGACATGATGAAGACCAACACCAAACCCACGCTGTACGTGGTGGGCAATATCAACGTCGATGTGATCATGAGCACCTTGCAGCAATGGCCGCAGAAAGGAACTGAAGCGATGCTCGATCACAGTGAACTGCGCCCCGGCGGTTCAGCAGGCAACTGCGCACTGGCGCTGGCGGCGCTGGAAACCCCTTACCGGCTGGTGGCCAATCAGGGCAATGACTATTTCAGTCCCTGGCTGGCGCAGCGGTTTCCGGACAGTTCGCCGTATTGGCCGATCTACAGTTGCGAAACTTCGCTGACTTTCGGCGTCACCCACCCCGACAATGAACGCACGTTTTTTAGCAATCAGGGGCATATTACCCGCCTCAGCCAAGACGATGTGCTGCATCAGATCCCGGTGTTGGCCGGCAGCGGCGACACCGTTTTGTTGTGCGGCACCTTCCTGTGCACCACCTTGTTGGCGGACTACCCGGCGTTGCTGAAGACCCTGCGCCAGCGCGGCTATCGCATTGCGGTTGATACCGGTTGGCCCCCACAGGGCTGGAGCGAACCGTTACGCACACAAATCGCCGACTGGCTGCCGTTCTGCGATATTTTGCTGCTCAATGAAGTGGAAACCTGTGGCATGGCGGGCAGTGAGGATCTGTACACCGCCGCTCGCACCCTGAATCGTCAACAGCCTGCCGACGCCGCCTGCGTGGTGAAATGTGGTCCGGACGGTGCGCGCATGTGGTGCGGCGAACGGTTATTGCAGGCGGCGGCACATCCGATCAAGGTGGTCGACACTATTGGCGCCGGCGACAGTTTCAACGCCGGTTTCCTGACCGCCAGCCTGCATGGCCACTCGTCAGCAGTGGCGCTGCGCTGGGGTATTCGTGCTGCCAGCCACGCTATCAGCAGCTCACCGCGCCAGTATCTGGACTGGAATACCCTGAAAACCTGCGCCGGAGAAATGGTCTGATGGCAAGTGTAGAACTGGTAAAAGTGGCCAAATACTACGGCAAACAACGGGTATTGAACCCCTTGGATCTGGTGATCCCCGACGGCAGTTTTACCGTGCTGGTCGGCCCGTCAGGCTGCGGCAAGTCCACGCTGCTGCGCCTGTTGGCCGGACTGGACAGCCTGACGGAGGGCACGATCCTGCTGGATAAAAAGAAGATCAACGATCTGGATCCTGCCGACCGCGACATCGCCATGGTGTTCCAGAGCTATGCGCTCTATCCGCACCTGACGGTGGCGGAAAACATGGCTTTTCACATGCAGGTGATGAAGGTAGCCAAGGCTGAGCAGCAGGCCAAGGTTCAGCAAGCAGCGCGCATTTTGGCGATCGATCATCTTTTGCAGCGCTATCCAAAAGAACTCTCCGGCGGCCAACGGCAGCGGGTAGCGATGGGCCGCGCCATGGTGCGTAATCCCAAGGTATTTTTATTCGACGAACCGTTGTCCAATCTCGATGCCCAACTGCGTATGGAGCTGCGTGCCGAGATCAAGGCCCTGCATCAGCAGTTCAAAACCACCACGGTGTATGTCACCCACGATCAGATTGAAGCCATGACGCTGGCGGACCAAATCGTGGTGATGAAAGATGGCAATATCGTGCAGCAAGGCAAACCGTTGGAGATCTACGACGCCCCCGCCGATACCTTTGTGGCGCGCTTTATCGGCTCACCGCCAATGAACCTGTTGGACGGCGTCGTCATGCCGTGCGACGACCGGCCTGGCATCGCCTGTGGCGAACTCTGGCTGCCATTGCCCGCAAAATGGCGGCATGTTGCGGCAGGCAGCAAGGTGATCCTCGGGCTGCGTCCCCATGACTTCCACCTGGTCGACACCAGCGTGCAACCTGCCGCCCAACTGCGACTGATGGAGATCACCGGCGATGTCAGCCTGCTGCATATCAACTGGGGCGGTTATCGGCTGCACGTACAGTTCAACGGACGAATTAACGCACAAAGCGACCAGCCGCTGTGGTTAGCGCCCAACCGTGACGCGATCCACCTGTTCGATGCCGCGACGGGACTGCGCTTGAGTGAAAGTTGAAAGTTCGCGTGGCCAGGGACGGCGTCAAACTTGAAACGATAACCATTCTCAATTATCATCCGCGCATCTTTTTTGACCGGCAGCGCGGAACCCATGTCAGCCACAGCCCCTACTTCCTCAGATGCGCTTACACGCCTCTACGCAACCCATCACGGTTGGCTGCGGGGCTGGCTGCAACGTCGACTCGGTTGCGCTTTTGACGCCGACGACCTGGCACAGGACACCTTCATGCGGGTCCTGAAAAACGACTCCGCCGCCGCTATTCGCGAACCCAAAGATTTTTTGGTCACCCTTGCCAAGCGGGTGATGGTCGATTTCTTCCGCCGCAAAACGCTGGAGCGCGCTTATCTGGATATGCTGGCGCTGATGCCGGAGGCGCTGGCGCCCTCACCCGAACAGCGTCACAGCCTGCTTGAAAGTCTGCAACACATCGACAGCATGCTCGACGGCCTGGGGCCGAAGATCAAACAGGCCTTTTTGCTGTCGCAGCTCGAAGGACTGAGCTATGCCGAGATTGCACAACGCCTCGGCGTTTCGGTCAGTTCAGTAAAAAAATACATGGCCAAAGCCGCCGAGCACTGCCTGCTGTTCAGCCTGGAAACCGAATACCCGTAATGAGCCACACCCTCACCCCCGAGCAGCGCCAGGCGCTGAAAATGGCCGCACAATGGTTTGCCCTGTTATGCGACGAAAACGTCACCGAGCACCAACGGCAACAGTGGCAGGCCTGGCACCAACAAAACGAAGATCACCGCTGGGCCTGGCAACGCGTTGAAGCACTGCAAAGTCAGTTGCAGGGCGTACCTGGAAAATTCAGCTATCGCACGCTCGACCAGGCCGGCCGCCAGTCCACGCTTGATCGCCGCACCCTGCTGAAAAGTCTGTTGCTGTTGCTGGGCGTCGGTGGCAGTTGGTTGGGCTTTCAGTCCCCGTTGGGCCGCGAGCTGCGCGCCGACTACCGTACCGCTACCGGTGAAATTAAACCCATCGTCCTCAGCGACGGCAGCCAGTTAGTACTCAATACCGCCAGCGCTGTCGATGTTCGCTACAGCGCTGAAAAACGGCTGATCCTGCTGCACAGCGGAGAAATCAGTTTGATTACCGGCCGCGACGACCGGCCGTTTTGGGTCGAAAGCCGGCAAGGCGCCATGCGCGCGCTCGGCACCCATTTCCTGGTGCGAGAAAACGACGATCAAACGCAACTGACGGTGCTTGAACACGCCGTAGAAGCCCAACTGGCACAGTTCCCACAGGAAAAACGACGGGTCAACGCCGGGGAACAAATCAGCTTCAGCGCTGTGGCATTCGGCCAACAACAGGCTGCCGGCAACGGCGACAGCTGGACCCGCGGCGTGCTGAGCGTCAGTCAATGGCGGCTGGATCAGGTGCTTGCCGAACTGGCGCGTTACCGTCACGGCCGTTTGGATTGCGATCCGGCCATTGCCGGCCTACGCGTGAGCGGCAGTTTCCCACTGAAGGAGCCCGATCGCGCACTCCTGCTGCTCAGCCAAACGCTGCCGATCCGGCTGCAAAGCTTTACCCGTTATTGGTTAAAAGTGGTCCCCGCCTGATTTATTTAAATGAAAATGATAAAAAATCGCATTCTTGATTGTCCCTTTTTCGTTTTCATCCGACTCCAGTTAAAACACTGCAGCAAAAAATAGAATAATCAGGAGAAGGTATGAACAATTTTTGGGGAAAACCGCTTCAACCACTGGCGGTCGCCGTGGGTCTGGCATTCGCTTCACCCTTGCTGGCAGCGCAGACAGCACCGGTTGCCGCTACCGCTTATCAGATCCCCGCAGGCGATCTGGATGGCGCGTTAAATGCCTTTGCCGCCCATGCCGGCATTGCGCTGTCCGTTGACGGAAGTTTGACCGCCGGCAAGCGTTCACCAGGGTTGAAAGGCAACTACGACGTTAATCAGGGGCTGAACGCACTGCTGGCAGGCAGCGGCTTGCAGGCCAAGGCGTTGGGGGCTAATAGCTTTACGCTGGTCAAACAGCTGACGGTGCAGCAAGAACAAGACATCACCGTGGTCGGTGACTGGCTGGCTGAAGGCCGTCAGATTGACGTATTTGAACACGCCGGCGCGCGTGACGTGGTGCGCCGAGAAGAGTTCGCCAAAACCGGCGCCACCACCTTGCGAGAAGCACTGAATCGCGTGCCGGGCGTGGTTGCTCCGGAAAATAACGGCACCGGCAGCCACGATATGGCACTCAATTTCGGCATTCGTGGTTTGAACCCGCGCCTGGCCAGCCGTTCGACGGTGCTGATGGACGGCATTCCGGTGCCCTTTGCCCCTTATGGTCAACCACAGCTGTCGCTAGCACCGGTATCCCTTGGCAATATGGATGCAGTAGACGTGGTCCGCGGCGGCGGTGCCGTACGTTACGGGCCGCAAAGCGTCGGTGGCGTAGTGAACTTTGTCACCAAGGCCATCCCGAAAACCTTCGGCATGGAAGCCGGCATGCAGGGCCAACTTAGCCCGACCTCCCGTCAGGATCACCCCAAAGGCACCGGCAACCTGATGATCGGTGGTACCGCCGACAACGGCTTTGGCAGCGCGTTGCTTTATTCCGGCACCCGCGGCAGCGACTGGCGCGAACACAGTTCGACCAAAATCGACGACGTGATGTTGAAAAGCCGCTATGCGCCAAACGAGGTGCACACCTTTAATAGCTTATTGCAATATTACGAAGGCCAGGCCGATATGCCGGGTGGATTAAGCCGGGCGGATTACAACGCCAATCCATTCCAGTCTACGCGTCCTTATGACAAATTCTGGGGCCGTCGCCAGTTGGCCAACTTCGGCTATCAATATCAGCCGGATCAGCAACACAAATTCGACGTGCAGAGTTTCTATACCTATACCCTGCGCAGCGGCTATCTCGATCAGGGCAAGAACCTGACGCTTTCGCCACGCGAATATTGGGTACGCGGCGTGGAGCCACGCTACAGCCAAAGCTTCCGCTGGGGCCAGTCGGCGCATGAAGTCGGCGTAGGTTATCGCTACGTCAGCGAATCGACCCATGAGCTACGCTACTACAGCAAGGCCAGCAGCGGCGTATTACCTTCAACCAGCAGTCCTTACGATCGCGATACGCAGTCCGGCACTGACGCCCACGCCTTTTACATTGATGACCGCATAGATATCGGCGATTGGACCATCACGCCGGGCATGCGCTATGAGCATATCTCTTCCTATCAGAATAATTACATCAAGAATAATCGCCTCGACGTCAGCTACAACGCCCCGCTGCCTGCGCTGAATGTCATGTATCATCTGAACGAATATTGGAACCTGTACGCCAATACCGAAGGCTCGTTCGGCACGGTGCAATACAGCCAGATGGGTAAAGCGGTCGACAGCGGCAATATCGAACCGGAAAAAGCGCGAACCTGGGAACTGGGCACCCGCTATGAAGGCGATGCGCTGCAAAGTGAGATTGGCCTGTTCCTGATCAACTTCAATAATCAGTATGATTCGAACCAGGTCACCGACAGCGTCACCGCACGTGGCAAAACTCGACACGCCGGGCTGGAGGGCAACCTGCGTTACGATCTGTCGCAGTTGACTCCCAAACTGGACGACGTGACGGTTTACGCCAGCTATGCCTATGTCAACGCCACCATCCGTGAGGAAGGCGCCTACAAAGGCAACCAGGTGCCGTTCTCACCGAAGCATAAAGGTACGCTGGGGCTGGATTACACGCCGGGCAGTTGGACGTTCAACCTCAACAGTGAATTCCAGTCCAGCCAGTTCGCCGACAATGCAAACACCGTGGCGGAAAGTGCCGATGGCAGTACCGGCCGCATTCCTGGCTATATGCTGTGGGGCCTGCGCGCCGCCTATGATTTTGGACCGGAAATGGCCGGACTGAATCTGGGCCTCGGGGTTAAAAACCTGTTTGACCATGAATATTTCACCCGCGCTTACGACGATAACAACAAGGGGCTATACATCGGTCAGCCACGAACTCTGTATTTGCAAGGTTCGGTGAAGTTCTGATTTCCCTGTGCGGGCGCAAGCGCTGCGCCCGCTAATTATCACCCGCTCAACCTCTTTTTAACCTCGGCGCAATGCGTTATCCTCAAAAACTCTTCCGGCGTTAACATTTTTGAAACGGGGTTTCTGTCATGTCCGCATCCTGTCCGCGCTTCGTCCGGCGTGCTTTGCCATGAGTTTCTTTTCACGCGCCACTGCGCTGCCACTGCTGGTGGCGGGTGCTTTTTTTATGGAAAACCTCGACGGGACAGTGATCGTCACCGCCATGCCGCAGATGGCGGCGGCTTTCGGCGTGCGACCGGTGGACATGAACATCGGTATTTCGGCCTATATTCTGACGCTGACGGTATTTATTCCTGCCAGCGGCTGGATTGCCAACCGCTTTGGCGCGCGCAATATCTTCGCGGCGGCAGTGCTGATTTTTACCCTGGCATCGGTGCTCTGTGCCGCCAGCGTTAACCTGCCGACGTTTACTGCTGCCCGAATTCTGCAGGGCTTCGGCGGAGCGTTGATGGTGCCGGTCGGGCGCCTGGTGGTGCTGCGCAATACCGCCAAACCCGATTTAATCAAAGCCATCGCCACCATTACCTGGCCGGGCCTGGTGGCCCCGATCCTCGGTCCGCCGGTCGGGGGATTTATTACCACTTACGCCTCGTGGCACTGGATTTTTATTCTGAACGTGCCGCTGGGCATCGCCGCACTGTGGCTGGCCTGGCGACTGATTCCTCAGGAAGCGCCGCAGAAAGGCGTTCCCTTTGACGCACTCGGCTTCGTGCTGACCGGCATTGCCTGCTTCGGCCTGATGTTCGGTTTGGATCTGATCAACCATCCGCAATTGTCCTGGCTGGTACCCGCGTTGTGCATTTTTGGCAGCCTGGCACTGGGTGCACTGGCGGTTCGCCATGCCAAGCGTACGGCACATCCTTTAATCAACCTGTGGGCGATGCGGATAAAAAGTTACGCCGTCACGATTTGGGGCGGTACGCTGTTCCGTATCGCCATCGGTGCCGTGCCCTTCTTGCTGCCGCTATTGTTCCAGATTGGGTTTGGCCTTAACGCCTTCGATGCCGGGCTGTTGGTGCTGGCGGTGTTCGCCGGCAACCTGGTGATGAAGCCCTTTACCTCGGCGGTGCTGTACCGTTTTCGTTTCCGTACTACGCTGGTGGTGAACGGTTTGCTCAATGCCGCTACCATTTTCGCCTGCGCGTTGTTGACGCCGCAGACGCCGACCTGGCTGATTTTGGGGCTGCTGTTCGTCAGTGGACTGACGCGCTCCATGCAGTTCACTGCGCTCAACACGTTAGCGTTTTCCGAAGTGCCGCAGCCGCAAATGAACGGCGCCAATACGTTGTTTAATGTCTCGCAGCAAATGGGCAGCGGGCTGGGTATCGCCATCGGCGCGTTGGCACTGCGCCTGGCGGAAATGCTGATGCCGCAGTCCACAGCGCGCATTCCATTGGTCGATTTCCAACTGGCGTTTGTGGTCATCGGCGTTATCGCGCTGCTGGCGGTGATTGACAGCTTTACCCTGGATCCGAACGCCGGCAGTGAGGTACGCCAGCGAAAACCGGCGGCCGAACCTTTGCCGCTCTCGCCTCAGCGATTGCAGAAATAAGTCGCATCTGTCGCCAATCAACGTAATATCGATGATCCGCCCCGTTTCACCGGTGCGGATTTTTTGCCGTTTTGGCCTGAAAAGCGAGGTAATAATAATGATCCACAGTGACCTTTCTCAGTGCCGCGTGAACACCGACCGGTTGTTGATTGCCCCTTTTACCGCAGCAGATGCCGACGATGTTTACCAGGCGATTACCCCTACACTGACGCGCTTTATGAATTTTGAGCCTGAAGAGTCGCCGGAGGCCTTCGCCAACGTTTGGCAAACCTGGCTGCCGCTGATCCGTGAAGGTGAGGAGCTGATTTTCGTCGCTCGCCTGCGCGACAGCAAAGAGTTTGTCGGCATGGGCGGCCTGCATGACTTGCACAACACCACCCCGGAGCTGGGTATCTGGGTAAAAGAGAGCCTGCACGGTAACGGCTACGGCCGCGAAATCGTTCATGCCATGGCGGTGTGGGCCAGCGAGCGCTACCGGCCGCGTCACTTTATCTATCCGGTGGCAGAACAAAACACCCCCAGCCGACGCATCGCCGAATCTCTGGGCGGCGTAGTGGCAGGCCGACGCGAAAATACCAAATATGACTGCGTGGTGTACCACGTACCGCCTCAGCTGTAGCTGCATTGCAGAACGGGCACTTTCTGCCCGGCTTGTATAACCCTCTGACCAAAAAACCGCCCGTCTGGCAGCAGCGATGGCGGTTTTTTTATGTCGACGCCGATAACCACTGCCACTTAAACCGGGATTATGCTAATGCTATTAGCATGTGGTTAAAAACAGTTGAGGAACAGTAGCATGATCATTTTTGTCACGGGCGCCACCTCAGGGTTTGGTGAGTCCATCACACGACGTTTTATCCGCGAAGGCCATCAGGTAATCGCCTCCGGCCGCCGTATTGAACGTCTGGAAGAGTTGAAAGACGAATTGGGCGAGGCGCTGCATATCGTCCGTCTGGACGTACGTAATCGCGCGGCAATTCAGCAGGTGATTGATGAGCTGCCTGCGGCACTGCGCCAGATTGACGTGCTGGTGAACAACGCCGGTCTGGCGTTAGGTTTGGAGCCTGCGCACAAGGCCAACGCCGATGATTGGGAAACCATGATCGACACCAATGCCAAAGGCCTGGTGAACATGACCCGCGCCCTGCTGCCGGCAATGGTTGAACGCAACGTCGGCCATGTGATCAATATCGGCTCCGTTGCTGCCAACTGGCCCTATGCCGGCGGTAACGTCTACGGCGCGACCAAGGCCTTCGTCAAGCAATTCAGCCTCGGCCTGCGCGCCGACCTGCACGGCACCCGCATCCGCGTAACCGACATTGAGCCAGGCCTGGTGGGCGGAACGGAATTCTCTAACGTGCGCTTCAAAGGCGATGACGGCAAGGTGGATAAGGTCTACGACGGCGCCAATGCGTTGACGCCGGAAGATATTGCCGAGTCGGTGTTCTGGGTGGCGACTCTGCCGGCCCACGTTAACATCAACTCGCTGGAGATCATGCCGGTCAGCCAATCCTTTGCCGGATTGAATATCCACCGCGAAGCGTGATTTTATGCGGCAGGGCCAGCCCCTGCCGCCGCTTGTCAGGCCGCTCGCCAGCCCGAAACAATAATCAGCATCCCCGCCAACGCCACCCCGGCGCCCAGCCAGTCCAACGCCGACAGTTTCACCCCATCAACCACCCGCAGCCACAACAGTGCCGTCGCAACGTAGACTCCGCCATACGCCGCATATACACGCCCGCTGGCTGCAGGATGCAGCGTCAATAACCAAACAAACAGCATCAGGCTGGCCGCCGCCGGCAGCAGCAGCCAGGCGCTGGCGCCCTTTTTCAACCACAGATAAGGTAAGAAACAGCCGACGATCTCTGCCAGCGCGGTGGCGAAAAATAACAGGGTGGTCTTTAACATGGGGAAAGCTTTCTCTCTGTAAAGTAAACGATGTGGCGCTTAATTGGTGCACTCCAAGAGCAGGATGGTATATTTATCAGCACGCCCGAGGGCGCGTTAAAGCCAGTGCTGCCGCTATAAGGCAACACTAACTCATAAGGATGAAACGATGAAAACACTTTCTACTCAACGACTGCTGCGCGGGATGCTGCCGGTCGCCATGCTGATGCTGATGGGCGCCTGGCAGGCACCGGCACTGGCCGCCAGTTGCACTCAGGGCAGCACCTGCGTGACCGTCGACGGCAGTAACAGCGGCGCCATGAGTACCGAAGCGGCTCGTCAGAGCAAAGAACAGTTCAACGACACCAAATCTCTGCGCCATAAGGTCAACACCCGCGTGGAGAAAGAGTTCGACAAGGTAGACAAGGCGATTGATAACGAAGACCGCTGCAACGACAGCCTGAACGTTAATGCATATTGGGAACCCAATACTCGCAAGTGTCTGGATCGTCAGACCGGTCGTCAGATTAATCCTTAATCTTGCGGCAGCACGCGGCGGCCGTTACTCTCCGCCGCCGTTGCTGCTATTCTGACTAAGGAAGCCCATTCTCAAAAAGGACGAATTGATGAAAAAAGCGCTTATCTTGGGTGCAGTGCTGATGGCCGCAGCCCCCCTGGCCGCCCTGGCCTCGTGCGAGAGCGTGAAGGCGGACATTTCGCAGAAAATTATCAACAACGGCGTGCCGGAATCCGGCTTCAAGCTGGATATCGTGCCTAACGATCAGGCCCAACAGGCCGGCGGGCTGGTGGTTGGCCACTGCGAGAACGACACCCAAAAGATTGTATATACTCGCCTGAGCAACGGCGACGACAGCGGTGATGCGGCCCAGACCGGCACCAGTCAAGATACCAAAACCGCACAGTAATTCTGATCCAGGGCGCTATCAGCGCCCTTTCCTTTAGGCTTGTTCCGCCTCTTCTCCCTCACCCTGCGGCCGATGCCGGGCGGGGATCAACATCGCAGCCGCCAATGCCAACAGTGAAATGATAGCGGAGACCAAAAATACCCAATGCAGTGAGGCGGCAACCTGCTGCGTCATCTCTGCCAGCATTTCCGACCCCATTGCGCCACGCGTAGCCGGCTCCATCAACTGTTGGACCGGATCGGTCGTTTGCGGCAGACGCACCTGAAGGTTAATGTTCAGTGTGGCCCCCAAAATCGCGGTACCGATCGCCGAGCCCATCATGCGGGTAAACACCGTGCAAGCAGTGGCGATGCCACGGATGCTGTGGTGCGCGGCGTTCTGCACCGAAACCAAAAACGTGGTGTTGCACAGCCCCATACCGGCACCGATCATAAAGGCGGCCACTCTGCCCCACAGCAAACCACCGCTCGGTTGCATCAGCAATAAGATCAGCCCACCGGCCACCAGCAACAGCGCGCCCAGCAGCGCCGTCGTACGGTAGGACGTCATCAGCATCAGCCGCCCGCTGAAGGTGCTGGCCAGCGGCCAACCAATCGACATCAGCGCCAGCGTGGTACCGGCTTCCAGCGGTGTCCCGCCCATCACGCCCTGAATAAAGGTCGGCAGGAAAGCGCTAATCCCCATCATCGCCGCACCAATCACCAGTCCGCCAATATTGCCGGCCACAATCACCCGGCTTTGCCACAGCGCCAGTGGGAACAATGGCTCCGGCGCACGGCGCTCCTGTCGAACCAACAACATCAGCGCAACGGCCGCTACCCCTAACAGCGGCAGCACCCACCACCCGAGGTTTTCGGCCTGCAGCAGCGATAACAACAGCGCCGAAACAAACAGCGTCAGCCAAGCCGTGCCTGCCAGATCCAACGCATGCTTACGTAGCTGTTGGTGAGAAGGCAAATAGCGGCCAAGGAAAAACATCGCCAACAGGCCAATGGGTAAATTAACCCAGAACACCAACGCCCAAGGCAGATGTTGGACGATAAATGCGCCCAGCAGCGGGCCAACGATCGCCGAAACACCCCAGACGCTGGACAGATAACCCATTACCTTCGGCCGTTCGGTGGCGCTGTAAACATCGCCGATGATGGTGGTGGCTATCGGCATAATCGCCCCGGCCCCCAGGCCCTGCAGCAGCCGAAAACCGATCAGCCAGTACATATTGGGTGAGAAACCGCAAAGTACCGAACCCAGCAAAAACAGCGTGGCCCCAAAGAAAAATACCCGTTTGCGCCCGAGGAAGTCCGCCAGCCGGCCATAAATCGGAATGGTAATGGCCTGCGCCAATAAATACACCGCAAACACCCAGCCCAGCAGAGAAAACCCGCCCAGATCGCCGATAATTGTGGGCATCGCCGTGGCGACAATCGTCGCCTCAATGGCTGACATAAACATCGCCAACATGCAGGCAATCAGGATCAACGGACGATGAGGGAGTGGCGCTGGGGCTTCGTTATTTGTCATAGCGTGATTACAAACCTTGGATTCTCATTTTCATCCCATTATATCAGCCCGACGAGTCGCTGCCGTTACCGCTGTCTAGTTAGCTGTTTTCGCTGGCGAAAAACGCACCATTTGAACTTCAAGTGACATCGTCACAAAAATCAGGGTAAATCCCTGCCATCCCGCTAAACCATGAACCCTCCGCCAATTCTGCAAAGATTCACTGGCCTTCGGCTGACACGGCAAGCACAATACTCCGCTGAACCTTTCATTTTTCTCCTGATTTTACTGACGCATGAAACGATGGGTCCACCTGCATCACTATCGCGCCCTGCTGCGCCGCCTGTTTATTGCCATCTTTCTTGGTATCGCCGCCGCGTTGGTGGTTTGGCTGTTTCACCGTGCGATGCTGGGCCTGGAATGGCTATTGCTCGACCATGAGAGCGGCAGTCTTGTCGCTGCCGCCTCCGCGTTACCGGCCTGGCGAAGGGCGCTGACCCCAGCGTTAGGCGGCCTGGCGGCGGGCACGCTGCTGTGGGTTTACCAGCGCTATCAACATCAACGACAGATAGCGCCAACCGATTATATGGAAGCGATCGAAACCGGCGACGGGCGGCTGGACGTCAGTGCCAGTCTGGTGAAATGCCTTGCTTCGCTGCTGGTGGTCTCCAGCGGCAGCGCCATCGGTCGCGAAGGTGCGATGATCCTGCTGGCCGCGCTGGTAGGTTCCGTGTTTGCTCAACGCTTCACCCACGAGAAAGAATGGAAACTGTGGGTCGCCTGCGCCGCGGCTGCCGGGATGGCCAGCGCTTACCACGCCCCGTTGGCAGGCAGCCTGTTTATTGCGGAAATCCTGTTTGGCACACTGATGCTGGCCTCGCTGGGCCCGGTGGTGATTGCCGCCGTTTGCGCACTGCTGATGACCAACTTGCTTAACGGTGGCCAGGCGCCGCTGTATCTGGTTGAGCCTCTGCCCGCCCCCTGGCCGGTGCAATATCTGCTGATGGCGCTACTGGGCGTATTGGCCGGCATTTGCGGCCCGCTATTTTTATGGGCGATGCAGGCCACCGGCCATGCTTTCCGTTCGCTGCGCCTGAAGCCCCCTTTGCAATTGGCGCTCGGCGGGTTGATCGTGGGGTTGCTTTCGCTGCTGTTTCCTGAGGTGTGGGGCAATGGCTACAGCGTGGTGCAGTCACTGCTCAGTGCGCCGCCCGGCGTATTGCTGGTTGGCGCCATTCTGATTTGTAAACTGTTGGCGGTGCTCGCCAGCAGCGGTTCCGGAGCGCCCGGCGGCGTATTCACGCCAACGCTGTTTGTCGGGGCCGCCCTGGGTTCGGTGGTTGGGCAACTGTGCGCCACCTGGCCGGAACTGGGCAGCGCGGTGCCGCTGCTGATGGCGCTGACCGGTATGGCCACGCTGCTGGCCGCAACCACCCACGCGCCGATCATGGCTGCGTTGATGGTGTTCGAAATGACCGGTGAATACACCCTGCTGCCGGGCATTTTGCTGGCCTGCGTGATCGCCACTACCGTTTCACGCGGTTTGCGCTCGGTGTCGGTCTATCACAACGCCTAGCGGTTCAGCAGCGGTGAGATATCCAGGTAATGTGCCAATTCACGCTGCTCAGCCCGCGGCAGATAAGGAATTTCACCCAGCAACGGCGCAGGAATGCGCTGCTGCAACGCGTCGATGGTTTCGGCATAGTGCGCCAGCCCCGGGTTAATGCGGTTAGCCACCCAGCCCAGCAAAGGTAAGCCGTCATTAATGATCGACTGAGCCGTTAACAACGCATGGCTGACACAGCCCAATTTAATCCCCACCACTAAAACTACCGGCAGCTGCTCCTGCACCACCCATTCGGCATAAGGCCGCATGTCGTTCATCAGCACGCGCCAGCCGCCACTGCCCTCGACCACCACGGTATCGGCCTTGGCGGATAGATGCTGCAGTCCGCTGCTCATCACACCATAGTTGATATCGTCGGTAGGTTGCGCGTGAAACACTTCTTCCAGACAGGTGATGGGATTAATTTCCTGATATGACAGCGGCAGAGTTGAAGAGGCCTGCAGAACCAAAGCGTCTTTATTGCGAAGGCCTTCACTGGTTTCCTGACAGCGTGCAGCAACCGGCTTGTAGCCGGCCACTGAGCGGCCCTGTGCGGCAAAGGCCTGCAACAAAGCGCGAGAAACCACGGTTTTACCGACATCGGTATCCGTTCCTGTTACAAATAAACGCGTTAACATGACTTAATTGCCCCGAGATACACCGTTAACCAAAATATCGCCGGGTTTACGGCGAAAGAGTAGAACGGGGAAAAGTCTAGAGGATGCCGACAGGCACGGGCTTGAGGTAGCGCAACATTTTGGCGTTAAACGATAAGTATTCCTGATTGGTGTTAGCCTTGCAGCAACTGAACCAATAGCGAACCGTTGTACAACGCTTCTTTCACCAAAGCCGCACCGGGCATGGTGCCTTTGTTGAAGAACTGGGTGGACTCCACCTTAATATGCTCGCTGTAAGCCGGCAGAGATTGCTGACGAATGCAGGAGGCAATGGCCGGGTGCAGAATTTCCGCCGCGCGGTTTAGCGGGGAGCCGACCAGGATTTTTTCCGGATTGAACAGGTTGACCATGATAGCCAGGATACGGCCTACGCTGTGGCCCACGCCAAGAATGATATCTTTGGCCAGTTGGTCGCCTGCCAGCGCCGCATCACACAGTGATTCGACCGTCAGCGGCATGCCGTGCAGGCTGGAGCTCATCGAGGTCCCGAGCCGCGTGCGGGCGATTTCCAACATATTCTCGATACTGGCTACGGTTTCCAGGCAGCCGTGGTTACCGCAGTAACAGCGTTTGCCGTAAGGGTCGACCTGGGTATGGCCAATCTCTACCACGCTGCGGCTACCGGCATGCAGCACCCGACCACCGGTGATGACGCCGGCGCCGACGTTATGATCGATCACTACCTGAATGACGTTTTGACTGCCGCGTGAAGCGCCGTATAAGGCTTCGGCCATGGTCCAGGCGCTGATGTCGTGCTGCAGATACACCGGCAGACCGGTGCGCGTTTCCAACGCCGGCCCCAAGGGCATATCTTCCACGTCGTAAAACGGCATGCGATGCACCACGCCGGAAATCGCATCCACCATCCCCGGTAAGGTAATGGCAATGGCCGTCAACCGCTCCAGTTTGCTTTGATGGCGGATAAAGAACTGATCGACTTCGGTCAGAATGCGTTTCAGCAGCGGATCGGGGTGTTCGGCGGCCAGGGGGAGGATTTCCTCAACTACCAGCTTGCTGCTGATATCACGCAGCGCCAGCGTGATGGTGCCACGGCTGATGCGGGCAGAAAGGTAATGCCAAGCTTCGGTGTCCAGCACCAGACCCACCGCCGGGCGGCCGCGGCTGCCTACTTCCTGATATTCGGTTTCTTTAACCAGATGGGCTTCCAACAGCTCCCGCACGATTTTGGTGATGCTGGCGGGCGCCAGCTGTGCTCGCTTTGACAGTTCGATGCGCGAAATTGGGCCCAGTTGATCGATTAACCGATAAACTGCCCCTGCATTTGTTTGCTTGATTTGATCAATATGCCCAGGCTGCCCAACAGCAATCACAAACCTGCTCCTACTATTTTTCGCGCTTCTAAATAAAGACTATCGGCTATGGTGGGGCTTTTGGAATACAGCGTCAACTATTTGATTCGTTATGTGATTTGCTGCACAAATTCACCCTGCTTTCGCTACGGATTGTGTTTTATTTACCCAGTTGCTCCGTCAGGGCAACAGTAACGCCATCAAGGATTTTGCTGCCGCCGTCAACGGCCGTTGACGATGGTGCACCAGCCACACTTCAGTCATCGCCTCCGGCTCCGCCAGCGGCAAATATTGTACTCCGTCGATTTTGACCCGGGCGAAAGACGCCGGAAGTATAGAGATACCCAGGCCAGAAGACACCAGGCCAATGATGGTCATCGCCTCGCCAACTTCCTGAGTGATATAGGGCGTGATCCCCGCCTTGGCCAGCAGCGACAAAATTTCGTCATGCAACGCGGTTCCCACCTCACGCGAGAAAAACACAAAGGGTTCTTCCGCCAGATGCTGGAAACGCAAGGTACCGGAAGCCACCTGGGTTAACGGATGCCCTTCAGGCACCACTGCCACCAGGGGCTCGCACAGTAAAAGTTGATGTTTCAACACGTCCGGCAAGCGGGTGTTACGCATCACGCCCAGATCGAGCTCGCCATTGAGCAAGGGTTCGATCTGCTGCTTGGTGTTCACTTCTCGCATCTTGATGTGCACCTGCGGGTGTTGCTGACGGAAAGCCCGCAGGCTGCGCGACACTACGCTGATAAAAGGTGCCGAAGAGGTGAAACCAATGGTCAGTTCGCCAAGTTCGCCGCGTTCCAATCGCGCTGCCTTTTCCGCCGCACGACTGACCTGATCGAGCACCTGATAGGCTTCTTTCAGGAACATCTCCCCCGCCTGAGTCAGGCTGACATTGCGGTTATTCCGCGCCAAAAGGCGAGCGCCAACCATTTCCTCCAGCGCCTGGATTTGTTGGCTGAGCGGCGGTTGTGAAATACGCAGCCGCTCCGCTGCACGGCCAAAATGCAACTCTTCCGCCACGGCGATAAAATAACGCAGATGCCTCAACTCAATATTCATACTTTAAACATCTTAATTTTAATTATTAATATATTAGACAAAAAACTGCCCTCTCCCTATCATTTTGTTAACTCATCAAGTGCTGTGTAAGGAAAGACTGTGACAACCCCTGTGCGTTCTGCGGCCGGTATGCCGTCGACGCTGGCCGCTAACGACGACGCGGCTGCTGCGCCAAAAACCCAACGTTCCACTCTTAACAAACTTCCCTACATCGAGCGCGGTACGCCGCAGTTTATGCGCGTGACCCTGGCGCTGTTTTCCGCCGGGCTGGCTACCTTCGCCTTGCTGTATTGCGTGCAACCGATTCTGCCGGTTTTGTCGCAAGACTTTGGCATATCCCCGGCGGAAAGCAGCCTGTCGCTGTCGGTGTCTACCGGATTGCTGGCCCTGGGCCTGATGTTTACCGGCCCGCTGTCTGACGCCATCGGCCGTAAACCGGTGATGGTTGTGGCGCTGCTGCTGGCGGCAATTTGTACCCTGATTTGCGCCTTTATGACCAGTTGGCAAGGCATTCTGCTAATGCGTGCGCTGATCGGGCTTTCCCTGAGCGGAGTCGCCGCCGTTGGCATGACCTATTTGAGCGAAGAGATCCACCCCAGTTTTGTCGCTTTTTCCATGGGGCTGTATATCAGCGGGAATTCCATCGGCGGCATGAGCGGCCGATTGGTCACCGGGGTGCTGACCGACTTCTTCTCCTGGCGTGTGTCACTGGCGGTGATCGGGCTATTCGCTCTGGCCGCCGCCTGCATGTTCTGGCGTATTTTGCCCGCTTCAAAACATTTTCGCGCCAGTTCGTTGCGCCCACGTACCCTGCTGATCAACTTCCGTCTGCACTGGCACGATAAAGGCCTGCCGCTGCTGTTTGCCGAAGGCTTTCTGCTGATGGGCAGCTTTGTCACCATGTTCAACTATATTGGTTACCGCCTGCTGGCTGATCCTTACCACCTGAGCCAGGCGATTGTCGGCCTGTTGTCGGTGGTCTATCTGACCGGTTCATACAGTTCGCCGAAGGCCGGTGCCATGACGTCTCGCTTCGGACGCGGGCCAGTGTTATTGGCTTCGACCCTGATTATGCTGATCGGGATACTGATTACTGCCCTGGCCCCGGTCGCGGTGATTTTTATCGGCATGATGCTGTTCACCGCCGGTTTCTTTGCCGCCCATTCGGTTGCCAGCAGTTGGATCGGACGTCGCGCCCGCCGTGCCAAAGGACAAGCATCCTCGCTGTATTTATTCTGCTATTACGTTGGCTCCAGCGTCGCCGGGACCCTCGGCGGTGTTTTCTGGCACAGCTTCGGTTGGAATGGCGTCGTGGCATTTATCAGCGTCATGTTGCTACTCGCCCTGCTGGTCGTGCATTACCTGAAAAAACTGCCGGAAGCGGCACGCGTTTAACCCTCCCCCCTGTACCCACGGGTGCGGGGGGCCTTAACCCCTCTGGTTAGCCTGGACCACTCGGTGTCTCATTCTTCACCTTAGCCGATGCTGCCCTTCCGTTTGTTGTTACCTTAATGTATGTTGTAACTAAAATGAGAGGTGCCAGATGGATAAATACGATTTAATTGGCAGGATGAATGGTTGTTTTAACCAACTGGAACAGGCGCTGACAGCCCTCCACCAGCAGGTCTTACCGTTACGTTTGTTAGCCGGCAGGGTGTTCAGCCTGCCGGAAATCGAGAAAGGCAAAGAGCATGCGACGGTAGAACAGATTGCCGTCGAGCAGCATGTCGGCCAGGCCGCACGCGACCTGGCGCTGGAGCATTATCAGCGGTTATTTATCCATCACAATAAACACAACGTCAGCAGCAAGGCTGCGGTACGCCTGCCCGGCGTTATTTGCCTGGCGGTAGAGCAGCCGGAATACCTGCAGATCCAGACGCAAATTGGCCTGATAAACCGGCTGAAAGCCGAGCTAGAACAGATTATTACCGTCGATTCCGGCCTGGCGCCGGAGCAACGCTTTGACTTCGTTCATACTCATCTGCACGGCCTGATTACTCTTAGCGCCTACCGTAGTTTGACCGTTGTGACGGATCCGGACTCGGTGCGTTTCGGTTGGGCCAACAAGCATATTATCAAGAACGTAAAGCGCGACGATATTCTGGCGCAACTGGAAAAAAGCCTGAAAGCCGGCCGAGCGGTACCGCCACATAACCGTGAACAGTGGGCAGAACTGGTCAGCCGTGAAATCGATGATGTCAGTCGCCTGCCCCAGCAGGCGGCCCTAAAAATCAAGCGGCCAGTGAAAGTACAACCCATTGCCCGGGTATGGTATCAGCCGCAGCAAAAGCAGGTACAGCACCCCTGCCCGCTGCCGCTGATTGCGCTATGCCAGGTGGAACATGGCGCCCAGGTGCCGAAGATTGGCGAGTTGCTCAATTACGACGCGGCGACGGTCAAACATAAATATAAGCCGGACGCCAAGCCGTTGAGGTTGCTGATAAAACGGCTCCACCTGTATACCGACGCCCCTACTCGCTGAGGCTGTAAACCCGCAGACGGTGGCCGTCAGGATCGGTGGCGACGAAGCTATGACCGAAGTCCAGCGTCACCGGCGGCTGAATGATATTCAGCCCCCGATCGCGCCACTGCTGATAAAGCGCATCCACCTGCTGCGGCAATTCGCACAGAAAACCGAGTTCCCCACCGCCACCGGTCACCGTCGCGCCAGGTTGCACAGTATGCTTCGACCACATCGCCAATTTGAGGCCGTTACTCAACACAAACAGCGCAAAAGTGGGCGAAAGCTCCACCGGCTCCTGCCCCAGTAAATGACGGTAGAAGATGGCGCTTTTTTCTGGGTTATCGACATAGAGAAGGGTCATATTTGGGGTTGTCATCGCATTAACCTTTGGGTGAGGGAACCGGCTGGCTCCCGAGACCTTAAGACTAAGCGCCCCTACTGACAGTTTTTGGCAGCAGTGTGGGATTACTGCGTAGGGATGCCCTGCGATTGATGCCACTCTTTCATCAGCAGGCGGCGTCCTCGTGGATAGCGTTGCGCCAGCGGCGTAGCCAACCGGATACGATCGAGACGAAAATGGCGGAATGACTGACGCAGTTCGCACCAGGCCACCAGCATCCTCGCCTGCTCAAAATAACCGAGGGCAAAAGGCCAGAGGATACGCTCGCTTTCATTGCCGTCGTTATCGCAGTAATGCACCTCGAGCTTGCGTTCCTGGCGAATGACTTCGCGGATCAACACCAGGGTTTCGTCCGCCACCTTGATCAAATCCAAGGGGCCAATCAACAACGTGCTGGCCTCTAGCTCGTCGCGTAATGCTGCAGGCAGCACGTCGGCAATTTTTACCAGGGCATTCTTGGCCGCTTCGGCTAACTGACTGTCGCCCCGGCGGCCTACCCAGCGCATGCCCAACACCAGTGCTTCAATTTCCTGCTGTGAGAACATCATCGGCGGCAGCATAAACCCCGGCCGCAGTACATATCCCACGCCCGCCTCCCCAACAATCTCGGCTCCCTGCTGCTGCAAGGTGGCAATATCGCGATACAGCGTGCGCATGCTGATATTCATTTCCTGCGCCAATGCGTGGCCGGCAACCGGGTAGCGATGCCGTCGCAAGATTTGCATCAGCTCGAGTAGACGCTCGGTGCGTGACATGCATTTTCTCCATAAAAAAGGCTTACCTCAGTAAGCCTTTTACAAGCCGAGCAATCAATTACTTCTTCATACTGCCAACCATGTCTTCCGGACGTACCCACAGGTCGAACTGCTCTTCGGTCAGGTAGCCCAGCTTCAGCGCGGAGGCTTTCAGCGTCAGGCCTTCCTTATGCGCTTTCTTGGCAATTTCGGCCGCCTTGTCATAGCCGATATGCGTGTTCAGCGCGGTAACCAGCATCAGCGACTCATTCAGCAACTGGCTGATGCGATCGCGATTAGGTTCAATGCCCACAGCACAATGCTCATTAAAGCCCTGCATGCCGTCAGCCAGCAGGCGGATCGACTGCAGATAGTTGTGGATCACCATAGGCCGGAACACGTTTAGCTCAAAGTTACCGGAGGCGCCGCCAATATTGACCGCCACATCATTACCCAGCACCTGAGCACACAGCATGGTCATCGCTTCACACTGGGTCGGGTTGACCTTGCCCGGCATAATGGAGCTGCCCGGCTCGTTTTCGGGGATCGCGATCTCGCCAATGCCGCAACGTGGGCCGGAAGATAGCCAGCGCACGTCATTGGCAATTTTCATCAGCGAAGCCGCCAGCCCTTTCAACGCGCCGTGGCCGTGCACCAGTGCATCGCAGGTAGCCAGCGCTTCAAATTTGTTAGGGGCGGTGACAAACGGCTGCCGGGTCAGATCAGCCAGGGCCTTGGCTACGCGAACCGCGTATTCCGGATGAGTATTCAAGCCGGTGCCAACAGCGGTGCCTCCCAGCGCCAGTTCGCAAATATGTGGAATGCTGGCTTCAATATGCTGCAGGTTGTGCGCCAACATCGCCGCCCAGCCGGAAATCTCCTGCCCCAAGGTCAGCGGCGTGGCATCCTGTAAATGGGTGCGGCCAATTTTGACGATATCGCGATAGGCTTCCGCTTTGTCGCTCAGCGTTTTATGCAGCACTTTCAGCTCGGGGATCAGGTGTTCGCGCACGGCGATCACCGCCGCCACGTGCATCGCCGTCGGAAACACATCGTTGGAGCTTTGGCTCTTGTTAACGTCGTCGTTCGGATGGACTCGGCGCTCTTCCCCACGCACGCCACCCAACAGTTCACTGGCGCGGTTGGCCAGCACTTCATTCATATTCATGTTGGTCTGGGTGCCGGAGCCGGTTTGCCAGATAGACAGCGGGAACTCGTTCGTATGCTGGTCCGCCAGCACTTCATCGGCGGCGCTGATAATGGCGTTGGCCCGCTCCGCAGGCAGCAGCCCCAGGTCCATGTTCACGCTGGCAGCGGCGCGTTTGGTCAATGCCAGCGCATGAATCAACGCGGTCGGCATCTTTTCGGAAGAAATGCGGAAGTGCTCCAGGGAACGCTGCGTTTGTGCGCCCCATAGCCGGTCGGCCGGCACTTCGATGGGTCCCATAGAGTCTTTTTCAATACGAACGGCTGCCATCACTATCTCCTTAGTACAATTCCTAAAAATGTACGATTACGCCAGCGCTCGAAAGGCCGCGGGCACACCCATCCAGTATAGTGACATAATAACTATTCGCATTAAGAGAGTTGCCTCACAGCATTTTTCCTCCATTGTCATGGTTATTGTGCGGGTTTTATTTTCTGGCAACACGTCCTTGCCGTTTTCATCGGCCAATTGAATATCGACAATAGAAAAAGCGCCGTCTGGCGCTCTCTTTATTAATTTCTGACGAAGGAATTAATGGTGATGTTGATTATAAGCATTAATTCTTTGGTCCTGCAGATGGTTGATTTCATCGTAGGCATCCTGGCGTTCATTATGGCGGTAAACGCCCACTCCCACCGCACCGGCCGCGGCGGCAACCGGGTGGGCGACCGGTGCTGTAGTTACTACGGGCGCCGTTGTCACCACCACCGGAGCCGGCGCAACAACCACCGGGCGCGGTACGACTACCACCGGGCGAGGTGCGACGACAACCGGGCGGACACCGTAGCCGTAAGCATGGGTCACCACCACGGTCGCATTGGCACCGGAAGTACACATCAGCAGAACCAGCAAAATTTTTTTCATTAGCGCCTCGGCGTTAGGAATAATCGGAGAATCATTTTATTGGCCTGCACTGTATAGCGGTGCTACAGGTTAATTTAAGCCATTTGTGTGGTTGGCAATTTAAACGGAGTCATTATGGTGATAGAGATATTCAGCAGGTAATAATTTGCGTCAAAAAACACAGCTTGAAATATAACGAACAAATAAAGCCAAAAATAACATTTATTTTTGCGCTCACGCCGTCTGAAATTTTGTTATTGCCACCGTCAACTTGCCCACAAACGAAAATGGCGTTTTTTAAGCCGTTCAGGCCAATGTTCAATGATATCTGGAGGGTGACAGAGGTCGTTATCTCGTTATACTTTACCCACCCTGAGCTGCGGCCCGGCGCGAATACCTTATACCGCCGACCACTGCGCCACTTGTTTGATCGCGCACCATTTTGTCACCCTCTTTCGGGTGTAGGATAAGACGCACAAAATTTGTTTGTTTTACAGTCAGCCAATTACCGTCACCTGGCGGCGAATGCAAAGGACGTTTATCAAAATGCAAAAAATGACCAACGCAGTGCAAAACTATGCATGGGGCAGCCACGACGCGTTAACCCAGCTGTATGGCATTGCCAACCCACAAGGACTGCCGATGGCGGAACTGTGGATGGGGGCTCACCCGAAGAGCAGCTCTCGCGTAGCCGGTACCGACGGTAATTTGCGCTCGCTGCGCGATGTTATTGATGAAGATCAGCCTAAGCAGCTGGGTGCCGAAGTCGCACGTCGTTTCGGCGAGCTGCCGTTCTTGTTCAAAGTGCTGTGCGCCGATCAGCCGTTGTCGATTCAGGTGCATCCAAGCAAATCCGCCGCCGTAGCGGGCTTCGCCAAAGAGAACGCGGCCGGCATTCCGTTGGATGCTGCCGAGCGTAATTACAAGGATCCCAATCATAAGCCGGAACTTGTATTTGCCCTGACGCCTTTCCTGGCGATGAATGGCTTCCGCGAACTGTCCGACATTGTTTCCCTGCTGCAGCCGATCGCCGGTGCACACCACGATATCGCTGTCTTCCTGCAGCAACCGGATGTCAGCCATCTGTCCGCTCTGTTTGCCAGCCTGCTGGCGATGAGCGGCGAGCAGAAATCGCTGGCGCTGGGGGTGTTGAAAGCCGCGTTGAATAACCAACAGGGGGAAACCTGGGACACGGTGCGCTTCATTGCCGGTTTCTATCCGGATGACAGCGGCCTGTTCTCGCCGCTGCTGCTGAACGTGGTGCAGTTGCAACCTGGCGAAGCGATGTTCCTGTATGCCGAAACGCCACACGCTTACCTGAAAGGCGTGGCGCTGGAAGTGATGGCCAACTCGGACAACGTGCTGCGCGCCGGTCTGACGCCAAAATTCATCGATATCCCGGAACTGCTGGCCAACCTGCAGTTCCACCCGCAACCAGCCTCAGGGCTGCTGACCCAGCCGCAAAAGCGCGGTGACGAACTGTTCTTCCCGATCCCGGTAGAGGACTTCGCCTTCTCGCTGCACGATCTTTCCGCCGCTCCACAGGCATTGGCGCAAGATAGCGCGGCAATTGTTTTCTGCGTTGAGGGTGAAGCGGTACTGAGTAAACAGGATCAGCAACTGGTGCTTAAGCCCGGTGATTCCTGCTTTATCGGCGCTTTCGAATCGCCGGTCAGCGTTAGCGGCACCGGTCGAATCGCGCGTGTTTATAATCTGTTGGCGTAAACACTCGGTAAATTTCCGCAAATTAGTTGCTGAAAGAGTAGCTTACCTTCACAATTAAACGCCTGCGGGCGTTTTTTTGTTGGCCCAAATTTGCCCATCCATCTGCGAGAGACAGATGGCTCAATAAGGATGAACAGAACTATGAAAAAATCGTTAGTCGCTGTTAGCGTCATTGTGGTTCTTGGCGCGGCATGGACCGGGGCTTCCTGGTACACCGGCAAACTGATCGAACAACGGATGGGTGAAGTGGTTGAGAACGCCAACAGCCAGCTGAAAGCCTACCTGCCGAAAGCCGGCGTTAAACTGGGTTATGAGAATTACCAACGCGGTATTTTCAGCAGTAAAATTCGCTATGTGCTGCGTGCCGACGGCAGCGTCACTACCGACGACGCTCCGCTGAAGCCGGGTGACGAAGTGGCGTTCCAGGAAACCATCGACCATGGTCCGTTCCCGTTTGCTCAATTGAAAAAATTCAACCTGCTGCCAAGCATGGCATCGGTGCATACCGAACTGGAAAACACCGCAGCGACCAAAGGCCTGTTTGATATCACCAAGGGCAAGTCGCTGTTTACCGCGGAGTCGCGTATTTCCTACAGTGGCGACACCTCCTCCGCCATTGACGTGATCCCGCTGGATTATCAAAAAGACAAGTCGGCGCTGAAATTCGGCGGTTCGACCATTAATGCCGATGTGTCACGCGACATGAAAGCCATCACCCTGGACGCCAACAGCGACAGCGCGGTGATCAGCGGCCCGAACCAGTTTGGTCAGACCGAGCAGGTTCAGTTGCTGGGTGTATCACTGAAGAGCCAGACCCATGCCGGGCAGTTCGATCTCAGCCTGGGTAATCAGAACCTGGTGTTGAAACAGATTAAGGTTGCCGTTGACGGTAAAGACACCCTGTTGTTGGACGGCTTTAAGCTGGCGAGCCAATTTGGCGAAAAAGACAGCAACCTGAACGGTCAAATTGATTACACCATCGATTCGCTGAAGGTGCAGAACAGCCACTTCGGCTCCGGCAAGCTGTTGCTGAAAATCGACAAACTGGATGCCAAATCACTGAAAGAGTTCGCCGACCGGTACAACCAGCAGGCGATGGCCATGCTGCAACAGGCGCAAACTATGGATCCGGTGGCTTACCAACAGCAGACCACCGACATCCTGCTGCAGAACCTGCCGCTGTTGTTGAAGGGCAATCCGTCCATCAGCATCGCGCCACTGAGCTGGAAAAACAGCAAGGGTGAAAGCACCTTTACGCTGAATCTGGATCTGACCGATCCAGCGCAGGCCGGCTCCCCGGCAGAATCTCCGGACCAGTTGATTGCTCGCTCGGTGAAAAAGATCGACGCCAACCTGAGTATTCCGGTGGCGATGGCGACGGAAACCACTTCGCAAACGGCCTTACTGCAAGGCTACAGTGCCGAAGAGTCGCAAAAACTGGCGGAACAACAGGTGCAAGGGTTAGCAGCCATGGGCCAGATGTTCAAACTGACCACCCTGAAAGAGGGTGTGATCGGCAGTAGCTTCCACTACGCTGATAACCAGGTTGATCTGAACGGCAACAAAATGTCGCTGCAGGAATTCATCGGTATGTTCGGCCTGTTGGGCGCCCCGGCGGAAGACAGCGCACCCGCACAATAAACGCAAATTTACACCCAGGGGTTCGGCTTGCCGAGCCCCTTTTTATTTCCCCCATAATTACCTCGATTCATTACTTTTATCTGTCGCGCTTCACTCGTCAAATATCACCACCGTTGGCAATAGCAACCTTCGGTGCATGCTGTTCAGCAATTAATTCATTATCAGTTAAGCTGTACTGGTTAAATACGGTTATTTTTCTTCTTTTGAAATTTCCCTCACAAAGCATGTGTATATTGATTGCTAAAAGAGTGAGTTACACACATAATTAAACGGTTGCAGGCATTCGTTGTTGGCCTCAACTTGCCTATTTATCTGTTTGGAACAGATGGCTCAATTTAATTTAAGGATGAATAAAACCATGAAAAAATCGTTAGTCGCGTTAAGTACTGTTGTGGTTATTGGCGCGGCATGGACCGGAGCCTCCTGGTACACCGGCAAACTGATCGAACAGCAGATGGTTGCAGTGGTTGATAATGCCAACAGATTATTAAAATCGCATCTACCGAAAGCCAGTATTAAACTGGATTATGAAAATTACCAGCGCGGTATTTTCAGCAGTAAAATTCGTTATGTACTCCGACCCGACGACGCAGCGCCGAAAGCGGGTGACGAAGTGGTATTCCAGGAAACCATCGATCATGGTCCCTTCCCGTTTGCCCAGTTGAAGAAATTCAACCTGCTGCCAAGCATGGCATCGGTGCACACCGAGCTCGAAAACACCCCGGCGACCAATGATCTGTTTGATATCACCAAAGGCAAGTCGCTGTTCACCGCAGAATCCCGTATTTCTTACAGTGGCGATACCTTCTCCACCATTGACGTGATCCCGCTGGATTACCAAAAAGACAAGTCGGCGCTGAAATTCGGCGGAGCGGCCATTAAGGCCGACGTATCCCGCGACATGAAAGCCATTACCCTGGACATCAACAGTAGCAACATATTACTCCGTATCCCGAACAAACTTGGGCAGACCAAAGAGATTCAGTTACTGGGTGTATCCCTGAAGAGCCAGAAATATGCCGGTCAGTTCGATCTCAGCTTGGGCAACCTAAACCTGATGTTGAAACAGATTAAGGTTGCTGATGACGGTAAAGACACCCTGTTGCTGGAAGGCATCAAGCTGGCCACCCTGTTAGATGAAAAAGATAGTAATCTTAATGGCCGGGTCGATTTCGCCATTAATGCGCTGAAGATCCAAAGCGTCGACTTCGGTTCCGGCAAGCTGTCGTTGAACATCGATAAACTGGATGCCAAATCATTGAGAGAGTTCGCCGACCATTACAACCAGCAGGCGGTGGCCATGTCGCAACAGGTGCAAACTATGGATCCGATTGCTTATCAACAACAGAAAACCGATATCCTGCTGCAAAACCTGCCGCTGCTGCGGAAGGGCAATCCGTCCATCAGCATTGCACCGTTTAGCTGGAAAAACAGCAAGGGTGAAAGCACCTTTACGCTGAGTCTGAATCTGGATCTAACCGATCCGGCGCAGGCCAGCTCGCCGGCAATATCGAGGGAGAAGTTGATTACCCGCACGGTAAAAAGCTTCGACTTGAACCTAAGCATTCCGCTGGCAATGGCGACGGAAACCGCGGCGCGGTTGACATTACTGCAAGGCTACAGTGCCGAAGAGTCGCAGAAAGTGGCGGAACTACAGATAAATGGACTGGCGGAAATCGGCCAAATATTTAAACTGACCACCCTGAAAGAGGGTGTGATCGGCAGTCGCTTTCACTACGCCGATAACCAGGTTGATCTGAACGGCAACAAAATGTCGCTGCAGGAATTCATCGGTATGTTTGGCCAGTTTGGCGCCCCGGCGGAAGACAGCGCACCGGCACAATAAACGCAAATTTACACCCAGGGGTTCGGCTTGCCGAGCCCCTTTTTATTTCCCCATACTTACCTCGATTCATTACTTTTATTTTTCGCGCTGCACTCGTCAAATATACTACCGCGGGCAATTGCAACCTTCAGTGCATGCTGTTCAGCAATTAACCCACGTATTGACGGTTAAGCCGCACTTATTAAATCGCGGTTGTTTATCATCTGTTGATGTTTCCCCTCACTAGCCCCACGAAAATTGATTGCTGAAAAAGTGGACTAAGCACACAATTAAACGGTTGCGGGCATTATTTGTTGGCCCCAACTTGCCTATTAATCTGTTTGGAACAGATGGCTCAATTTAATTTAAGGATGAATAAACCATGAAAAAATCACTTGTTGCGTTAAGTATTATTGTGGTTCTTGGCGCAGCATGGACCGGAGCCTCCTGGTACACCGGCAAACTGATCGAACAGCGGATGAGTGCATTGGTTGATAATGCCAACAGCTTATTAAAATCTCATCTGCCTAAATTCCGCGTTAAACTCGGTTATGAAAATTACCAGCGCGGTATTTTCAGCAGTAAAATTCGCTATGTGCTGCGCGCCGACGGCAGCGTCACTACCGACGATGCTCCGCTGAAGCCGGGTGACGAAGTGGCGTTCCAGGAAATCATCGACCATGGCCCGTTCCCGTTTGCCCAGTTGAAGAAATTCAACCTGCTGCCAAGCATGGCATCGGTGCACACCGAGCTCGAAAACACCGCAGCGACCAAAGGCCTGTTTGATATCACCAAGGGCAAGTCGCTGTTTACCGCAGAATCACGCATCTCTTATGGTGGCGACACCACCTCCACCATTGACGTGATCCCGCTGGATTACCAAAAAGACAAGTCGGCGCTGAAATTCGGCGGTGCGGCCATTAAGGCCGATGTGTCCCATGACATGGAAACAATCAACCTGGATGCCAACAGTGGCAGCGTCATAATCCGTGGTCCGAACCAACTTGGGCAGACCAAAGAAATTCAGTTGCTGGGCATATCCCTGAAGAGCCAGACCCAAACCGGGCCGTTCGACCTCGACCTGGGTAATCAGAACTTAGTGTTGAAACAGATTAAGATTGCCGTTGAAGATAAAGACACCCTGTTACTGGAAGGCATCAAGCTGGCGACCCTGTTAGATGAAAAAGATAGTAATCTTAATGGCCGGGTCGATTTCGCCATTAATGCGCTGAAAATCCAAAACGTTGACTTCGGTTCCGGTAAGCTGTCGTTCAACATCGACAAATTGGATGCCAAATCACTGAAAGAGTTCGCCGACCGTTACAACCAACTGGTAATGGCCAAGTTAGTACAGGGGCAGGCTCAAATTGCAGAGACAGTCGCCAGTCAACAGCAGACTGAGGGTCTCCTGCCACTGCTGTTGAAGGGTACGTCAATCAGCATTGCACCACTGAGCTGGAAAAACAGCAAAGGTGAAAGTACCCTAACCCTTAACTTGGATCTGAACGTTGCGGGGCAAGCCGATTCGCCGGCAACATCGATGGAGCAGTTGATGACCCGTACGGTAAAAAGATTCGACTTAAACCTAAGCATTCCGGTGGCAATGGCGACTGAAACATTTTTTCAAACCTCGTGGCAGCCAGGCGGCGACGTCAAAAATGCACAGAAAATAGCGCAGCGACAGATGCAAGAGCTATTGGCCTCGCAGGATATGTTAAAACTAACCACCCTGAAGGACGAGGTGATCGGCGTCCATATTAACTACGCTGACAACCAAATCGAGTTCAACGGAAAAAAAATGTCCCTGCAAGCGTTTGATAAAATACTGAACTCCGTGAGTTACCAGAAGTGATAGCTCGCAAACATAATAAACAATAATGTACCCAGGGGTTCGGTTTACCGATCCCCTTTTTTGGTTCGCCTTTGGGCAGATGTATCCACTCTGCAAAGAAGCTCGACTACCCGTAAACAGCATCTCGGATTTGCAGTGGATAACATCCACTCATGCCTTCAAACGCCGTATTGGTCAATGCCACCACGCTGAGCGCCGCTTGCGGATCGTAAAACCAACTGTGGCCATAGACACCGCCCCACTGCAAAGTGCCATTATGCTGAGGTGTCGCCGCCAACTGCGCGTCCTCCAGTACCGCACCGCCGAAACCAAACCCCCAGCCGGGCCCCTGAGTCTCAGCGTGCGACCCGACATGTGGTTGACGCATCAGCGCTGCGGTGGCCGGCTGTAAAATGCCTTCCTTGCCAGTGCGCAAGGTTTCCACCAACTGCAACACGTCGTCTGCATCGCCAACCATGCCAGCGCCGCCAGAAGGATAGGCCTGAGCGTCCAGTGCGCGCGAGGGTGCCAGTTCAATCTCGAAGCCGAACCCTTCCGGCAGGGTCAGCAACATGCCATCTCGTATAGGTTCCGGCTCCGCGGCGGTGTCGTGATACGCCGTTGCCAGATTATCGACATCGGTGGTGTAAAAACCGGTATTACGCAACCCCAAAGGTTGGGCAACCCAATGGTTGAACACCTGCGGCAAGGGCTCGCCCGCCACCTGTTCCAGCACCGCCCCCAGCACATCGATTGCCAGTGAATATCGAAACTCGCTGCCCGGCTCGGCCAACAGATCCGCCTGCGCCAACAGGCGCAGATTCTGTTCCAGCGTTAACGACGACAGTTCCATACCGTCTTTAATACCGAGTCGATGATACGGTCCTTCCGCAGGTTGGCTCAAACGATAATCCAGGCCGGCAGTGTGGCTCAACAAGTGACGGATTTTAATTGGCGGGCGAACCCCATCGGCCAGCACCGGGGTAAACCACGGCAACCAACGGCTGACGGTATCATCCAGCCCCAGCTTCTGCTGTTCGATCATACGCATGGCCGCCAGCGTAATATAAGGCTTGGACACCGACGACAGCCGAAATTGGGTCTCACGCACCATAGGCTTCTTCTGTTCACGATCGGCATAGCCGCTGGCATTGGCGTAAATCACGCGACCGTGCCGAGCGACCAGCACCACGCTGCCAACGATACGCCCTTCATCAATCGCCTGTTGGCTAACGCCCTGCACTCTTTTTGCTAATGACTGATCCGCTATCGACATGTTTTGTTGCTCTCTGAGGATGATGAAATCAGTCTAAAGCGATTATTATAAAATTAAATGCCGCATTTCTTAACGGATCATTAAGCAGGAATTACTGATAGATGAGCTCACTGTTGCAGCTGCTGCCGTTTTTCGAAGCCGTCGCCCGATTGGGCAGTTTTACTCAGGCAGCCAATCAATTGGGCGTCACGCCTCCGGCTGTCTCGCAAAACATTCAGGCGTTGGAAACCCGCCTGGGCGTACGGTTGTTCAACCGCACCAGCCGCTCCGTGCGGCTAAGCGATGAAGGCCGCTTGTTTTATCAACGGGTGGCTCCGGCTATGGGTCAGATTGACGTGGCGGCCGAAGATCTGCGAACTTTGCGCGGCCGCCCTTCCGGGCTGTTACGCATCACTCTGCCACAGCTGGCGGCTTCGCTGCTGGTTATCCCGCATTTGGCCGAGTTTCAGGCGCGTTACCCCGAGATCCAGCTTGAGCTGTTTACCGACGACCATTTCTCCGATCTGGTGCTGGACAGCTTTGATGCCGGTATCCGCATGCACGCCATGCTGCAAAAAGACATGATTGCGGTCCCCATCGACAACGGTCAGAAACGGGTGGTGATCGCCGCCCCCGGCTATTTGGCGCAGCACGGCACGCCGCAAACACCGCAAGCGCTGAGCGATCACGACTGTCTGCGCTACCGTTTTCCCGGCAGCGGTAAATTCGAACCCTGGTACTTCAAGCAGGATGGCGCGCAGCTGACGCTGGAGGTCGGCGGCAGCCTGATATTTAACGAAGACAGACTGATTAAAGATGCCGCGCTGGCGGGATTGGGCATCACCCAGCGGTTTATCGGCACGGTACACCGTGAACTGAGCAGTGGGCAACTGGTGGAAGTTCTGGCCGATTACGGCAGCGATGCTCCCGGATTTTTCCTCTATTTTCCCGCCAGTCGGCACATGCCGCTCAAGCTGCGCGTGTTTATTGATTTTATGCGCGAAAAACGAGCGCAACAGTCTCCTTTCGAAAAAAGCCTTAGCGCCCCCTGAGTCTTTTTTGGAAGCACCGTGACAGAAAATGACATAACAAACTGATAAATATAGATATATCTTCTTAGGCTATTCGATAAATAACCGAGGGGAAATTATTTGACTGATCGTTCCACAATCAATACTATACGGCCTCAACTCATTTAAAGCCCCCCAACCCGCCATGAGTGCTGAAAAACCTATCTATCCAGGTCGTCCGAGACAGTTCGAAGATGAGGATGTCATTGATGCCGCCGTGGCCGTTTTTAGCGTCAATGGCTATGCAGGCACCTCTGCGCAAGATTTATGCAACGGTACCGGGTTGGGGAGAGGAAGCCTATATAATGCCTTTGGTAGCAAGCAAGCTCTGTACGAGCAAGCGTTGTTGCGCAGCCATGAACACACCATGTCGGCGCAATTAGCCATTCTCACACAGCCTGGCCTGGTGAAGGAGCGACTACGTACCCTGCTGCTGTGGGGAATTGCCGAAGATCTCTCGCAACCCGAGCAACATGACGCCATGGTCTTGTTCTCGGCACTGGAGCGAGGCAGCAAAGACCAGGCGGTCGCCAGTCTGAACCAGGAATATCGGCAACGTTTAGAACAAACCCTGGTCGCGGTGTTTACCGAAGGCCAACAAACAGGAGAACTCGGTAGCAAAGCATCCGCGATTGAAATGGCCAGAGGCTTTTTAGCCGGTTATTACGGTTTGCGCGTGCTGAATAAAAACATTTCAGATAGAAACACCCTCGAAGACGTCGTCGCAGGTCTGTTAATCAACTTATAAAACAAAGAAAAAATCACACGCAGAGTATTAAATATTTTTGTAACGATCATTCAAAATCCAGGAGAGCAGTAAAGCTATGCCGTTAGCAGTGTATATATTGGGGTTGGCCATTTTTTCAATTGGCACAGCAGAATTAATGGTGGCGGGCATGATGTCTACTTTGTCCGAGGCCTTTAGCATCACCGTCGGGGAAGTTGGCCATTTAATTTCTTATTATGCCTTTGGCGTGATGTTGGGTGGTCCGGTATTAACCTATTTTTTCTTGAAATTTAAAGCCCCCTACCGAACCACCTTATTGTGGCTATTAGCTCTGTATGTGGTGGTACAAGGTTTGAGTGCCTTTATTTCCGACTATTCTATTCTGGTTGCTATCCGAATTGTGACGGGCATTTTGTGCGCTGGGTGTTTGAGCCTTTCGCTGGCGACCAGCATGGCGCTGGTTCCGATACAACACCGCCCGCGCGCCGCTTCAATAGTCATCGGCGGTTTCATGGTCTCTAACGTATTCGGCGTACCTCTTGCGACTATCATCGATCAACACTGGGGCTGGCGCATCACCTTCGGTCTGGTCGCCGTGTTGGTCTTTATCTGTTTGCTTGCGCTGGTGCGCCTGTTACCCGCTATCGCCGCAGGCAGGACGCTCAAAATGGCAGAGGAAATCAAGGCGTTTAAAAACAAGGCCTATTGGAAAGCCTGCACCACCAGCTGCTTAATTCTGGGTGCCAGCTTCGCAGCCTTCAGCTATTTCGTTCCCGTTTTGGTCGACGTCAGCGGCTTTAGCATGCAGGCCGTGCCGTTTATTTTGATGCTTTACGGCCTGGCCAATATTGTCGGTAACATGATCACCGGGCGCTTGGCCTATCGCCACAGCCTGGCGATTATGGTGGTGGGACTGTCTATTCTCAGCCTGTCGTTGTTCGGCATGGCGTTATTTGCCGAATACCCGTTAATCGCCATTTGCGCGGTAATACTGATTGGCCTATCCGGTGTGCCAATGAACCCTGCCATGATGGCGAGAATTGTTAGCGTGGCGCATCCAGGGCCTATGGTTAATGCGGTTCATACCTCAGTGATTAATATTGGTTTAGGCGGCGGTTCTTATTTGGGGGGAATGGCGATCGCCTCCGGTTATGGCTTGCGTTCGGCGTTGTGGATCGGGATGGCATTGGCAGTATTGGCTCTGTTGTCAATTTCACCCTATTTGCGTCGCGGTCAGCAGGGCTGGCGTTAATTTATAACAAGTGAAGTCAGGGGCGCCGCAGCGCCCCTATTGGTATCAGCGTTTGTCCAGCGCCTGAACAATACGGTAAGCGGCTGCAACCCGGTCATCGTTCGGGAACCATTTATTGGCCAGCATCACCACCGCAATTTTTTGCGATGGAATAAATACCGCATAGGTGGAGAAGCCGCCGGTCGAACCGGTTTTGTTGTACCAGGCCGCGCCCTGATCCTGCTTCGGAGGCGTTATCGCCGTGGCCGGCGCCCCGTTCATGATCATTCCGGCATTGTTGCCTTCCGTCAGCGTCGCCAACTTCTCTGGATACGCATAGCTTTCCCACATCAGATCCTGAGTAAACACCCCGGTACGGTAATAACCGGTATGGGTGGCCGCCAGCGCCTTGCGCCACGGATCCCCGACCTTGACCACCTGCATGTTGGCGTCGAGGTAGCGGATCAGATCCTGGGCGTTGGACTTGATGCCGTAGGCTTCGGCATCCAATGGCTCCGGCGTGACGCGCACCGGTTGGTCTTTTTTATTGTAACCTTGGGCGTAATTCGCCATTTCTTCGGCTGGCACCTTAATATAAGTGTGATTCATCCCCAGAGCCGGCAGCAGCTGTTTTTCCATCGCCTGAGTAAAAGGCTGGTTCAGGCTCTTGGCGGTAATCATCCCCAGCATACCGATGCCCAGGTTGGAATAAACGCGGTAGCTGCCCACCGCATGCGGCGGCTGCCATTGTCGGTAATAGGCCATCAACTGCGCGTCGTTGGTCACGTCGTCCGGGACAAACAGCGGCAGACCGGAGGTGTGGGTCGCCAAATTCAACAAGGTGACATGGTCAAAGGCGCTGCCGCGCAACGCCGGCAAATATCGACTGGCCGGATCGGCAAACGACATTTTGCCTTCACTGACCGCGTAGGTCGCCAAGGTCGCAGTGAAGGTTTTGCTCAATGAACCAATTTCAAACAGCGTCTGGTTGGTGATTGGTTTGCCGGTCTGCCTGGACGCCACGCCATAGTGATAAAACTGCTGTTTCCCCTCTACCGATACCGCAATTGCCATGCCTGGAACGGCATATTTCTGCATCAGCGGCTGAATAATGGCGTCAATGTCGGCTTTATCGGCGGCATGGCCTGCCGGCAGGATCAGTGCGGCGAACAATGCTGCCGCCAAGCGATTTATTTTCGTCATAATGAAGCTCTTGAGTTTTAGGGTATCGGCCGAGGCTAAAAGATTTTGTTGTCATTCGACACAAAGACATCCCTGGTTGATGAAGGTATTCCTTTTCTGACTGCGTGATATCCGCACCAGCTGCGCAAAATATCGGGGTTTAGACATAGATTGACAAGCGATAATAATTTCAGCCAGCATAAAGAAAAACTTATGGCTTAGCTTATGCGCAATCGACTTCCTCTGAATGCCCTGCGGGCGTTTGAATCCTCCGCCCGCCACCTGAATTTTACCCGCGCCGGATTGGAACTGAGCGTTACCCAGGCCGCCGTCAGCCAACAGGTGCGAACGCTCGAACAACAGTTGGGTATTCAACTGTTCCGGCGACTGCCGCGTGGTCTGGATCTGACCGAAGAAGGACAGGCGTTGCTGCCGATATTGACCGACGCCTTCGACCGCATTGAATCGGTGCTGCAGCAGTTCGAAGGCGGGCACTTTCATGAGGTGCTGACGGTGGCGGTGGTCGGTACCTTTGCCGTAGGGTGGCTAATGCCGCGTCTGGCGGCCTTCAGAGCATCGCATCCGTTTATCGATCTGCGTGTCTTGACCAACAATAACCTGGTTAACCTGTCCGCCGACGGAATGGATTTTGCTATCCGCTTCGGCGAAGGACGCTGGCCCGCTACCCACAATCTTAAATTGTTTGATGCCCCGCTGACGGTGCTGTGCCCGCCGGAAATCGCCCAACGCCTGCGCACGCCGCAGGATCTGCAACACGAACTTCTGATGCGCAGCTATCGCAAAGACGAATGGGAGCGTTGGTTCACCGCGGCACAGGTCACACCATGGCGGATAAACGGCCCGGTATTCGACTCTTCGCGGCTGATGGTGGAAGGTGCCATTCACAGCGGCGGCGTCGCCCTGGCACCGGCCCGCATGTTTGCTCGCGAATTACGCGAGGGGATATTGCAGCGCCCCTTTGCCGCCGAAGCCAATCTTGGTGCTTACTGGCTCACCCACCTGAAATCACGCGATATGACACCCGCGATGAAGGTGTTTGTCGGTTGGATACAGCAACAGGCCAATGAAGAGTCGGCGTAAATTCAGGCAGAACCGCGTTTAATCAACATTGGTGGCAGGATAACGTTTTGCGGCGGCAACCCGGTATCAGCAATCCGCTGTAGCAAGCGTGAGGCCGCGCTGCGGCCCACTTCACGCGCAGAACTGGAAACCAGCGTCAAGGGCGGCTCGGTCAGTTCGGCTTCCGGAACGTCGCCAAAACCGATCAGGGCCACCTGCTGACCGTAATAGGTATCCACACCTTCCGAGCCAATACTGCGCCCGCTACGTACGATGCCAAAATAAGCCCCCAGCGCCACCGACGCCTTGTGGCACACCAGTGCGCTGATGTTCGGATACTGGCGCAGCAGATTTTCTGCCGCTTCCGCCGCCGCCCGTTGCTGACAGTCGCACTCGACAATCCATTCGGTGCGAAAAGGCAGGCCGTACTGTACCAACGTGGCGCAAAAGCCCCCCAGGCGCTCGGCGCGGGTCAACGAGCTGCTTTGCCCGCCGAGATAGGCGATTTGGCTGTGACCGCGTTTGATCAGAAATTCAGTGGCCAGTTTGGCGGCCTGCATATTGTCCGGCCGCACCACGTCTACCCCGTCCAAACCGTTGGAACGTGCCGCACAGACCAGCGGAACCCCCTGCTCTGCGGCTTTTTCCTTCAGCCCCTCGGCCATACGTACACCGCCCGCCAGCACCATGCCGTCGACGCCGTGCTCCAGCAGGGTATCAAAACAACGCATCAGCCCTTTGCCATCACGACCGCTTTGGGTCAGGAACAGCACTTTGCCGTGTTCCTCCAGCACTTCACTCAGCCCGGCGGTCATTTCCGCATAAAACGGTTCGCAAATATCACGCAGGATCAGCCCAATCACGCCCGACTCTCCGCCACGCAGCGTCGCCGCCTGACGGTTACGCACGTAGCCCAGGCTTTCAATCGCCTGATTCACCCGCGTTACGGTGGTCGATGAAATGCGCCCTTTGCCACTCAGCACCAGCGAAACCGTGGTGACGGAGACGCCGGCCTGCTGCGCAACATCAGTGATGGTGATCTTTTTGATGGTCATGACCTCGGCGAGCCCGATCCTGGGCATTCTGTCCCTGGCCACTCAAGGGTAGCAAGCCAGGGGGATGTCTCTTGAAGCAAATGGTATACCGAATCTGTTTGATCAGTAAAACGTTTTACTGGCTCTTCCATTCTCACCGCAAAGCAGGCTTTGAAATTGTGATTAGCGGCGCATTTTTGCTAGGTAAAACGTTTTATCTTATTTTTACCTAACAGGGGTACACACCATTTTTGCACGCTTTTTCGCCAGGAGCCGCCGGTTATGCCAGCACCTAAAAAACAAAAAATTACGCTCTGGGAGTTTTTCCAGAGCCTGGGCAAAACATTCATGCTGCCCGTCGCCCTGCTGTCGTTCTGCGGCATCATGCTGGGGATCGGCAGTTCGCTAAGCAGCCGCGACGTCATCACCCTGATGCCGTTTATCGGTCACCCTGCCTTCCAGTTGTTGTTCACCTGGATGAGCAAGATTGGCTCATTCGCCTTCAGCTTCCTGCCGGTGATGTTTGCCATCGCCATTCCGTTGGGCATGGCGCGTGAAAACAAGGGTGTCGCCGCGTTCTCGGGCTTTGTCGGTTTTGCGGTGCTGAACTTGGCCACCAACTTCTATCTGACCACCGCCGGCATTTTGCCCACCACCGATCCGCTGGTGCTGAAAGCCAATAACATCCAGAACATCCTCGGCATTCAGTCGATCGATACCGGCATTCTGGGTGCGGTGATCGTCGGCATTATCGTTTACCTGCTGCATGAGCGTTTTAATACCATTCGACTGCCGGATGCGCTGGCGTTCTTTGGCGGCACCCGCTTCGTGCCGATCGTCACTACCCTGGTACTGGGCCTGTGTGGGCTGGTGATTCCTCTGATCTGGCCGTGGTTTGCCGCCGGCATCAACGGCCTGGGCTGGGTGATTAATGGTGCCGGTGCCTTTGGGCCGATGATTTTCGGTACCGGCGAACGCCTGCTGTTGCCGTTCGGCCTGCACCATATTCTGGTGGCGCTAATTCGCTTTACCGAGGCGGGCGGCACGCTGGACGTATGCGGCCATAGCGTCAGCGGCGCACTGACCATCTTCCAGGCTCAACTCTCTTGCCCGACCACCACCGGCTTTGCCGAAAGCGCCACCCGCTTCCTGTCACAGGGTAAAATGCCGGCATTCCTCGGCGGTCTGCCGGGAGCGGCGTTGGCAATGTATCACTGCGCCAAACCGGAAAACCGCCATAAGATTAAGGGCCTGCTGATCTCCGGCGTCGTGGCCTGCGTGGTCGGCGGGACTACCGAACCGATCGAGTTCCTGTTCCTGTTCGTCGCGCCTTTCCTGTACTTCATTCACGCCATCCTGACCGGGCTGGGCTTCACCGTGATGGCGCTGCTGGGTGTAACCATCGGCAACACCGACGGCAACATCATCGACTTCGTGGTGTTCGGCATCCTGCACGGTACCGCCACCAAGTGGTATCTGGTGCCGATCGTTGCCGCCATCTGGTTCGCGGCCTACTACGCTATTTTCCGCTTCTCCATTCAGCGCTTTAATATCAAAACGCCGGGCCGTGAAAGCGAGACTGCCGGCAGCCAAAGCGCCCCTGTCGGTGCGGTAGGCAAATCCGGTTATAACGTGCCGGCAATCCTGGCGGCGCTGGGCGGTAGCGAGAACATCGTCTCTTTGGATAACTGCATCACCCGTTTACGCTTGTCCGTTGATGATATGAGCAAAGTGGACGATGCCGCGCTTAAAGCCAACCGCGCGATTGGCGTGGTGCACCTTAACGAGCATAACCTGCAGGTGGTGATCGGCCCGCAGGTGCAATCGGTGAAAGATGAATTAGACTCACTGATAGCCGCCGCGCAACCTGCTGCGGCCCTGCAGGGAGCGTCTCATGTTTGATTTTTCTACCCCGGTCGATCGGCACGGTACCTGGTGCACGCAGTGGGATTACATTGCCGATCGCTTTGGCCATGACGATTTATTGCCTTTTACCATCTCCGATATGGATTTCGCCACCGCCCCCTGCATCCTAGAGGCGCTGCAACAGCGCCTGCAGCATGGCGTACTGGGTTACAGCCGCTGGCAGCATGAAGATTTTCTCGGTGCGGTACGCCACTGGTACCAACAGCGCTTTGCGACCCCCGTCGACACCAACATGGCCGTGTATGGCCCGTCGGTAATTTATATGGTGGCGCAACTGATTCGCCTGTGGTCGGCACCGGGTGAATACGTGGTTACCCATACCCCGGCCTATGACGCCTTTTATAAGGTGATCCTCGGTAATCAGCGCCAACTGTTGGCCTGCCCGCTGCATCAGCAGGGTAACGACTGGTTGTGCGATATGGCGCACCTGGAAGCCTTGCTGGCACGGCCACAGACCAAAATTCTGCTGCTGTGCAGCCCGCAGAACCCGACCGGCAAGGTATGGCGCGCGGAAGAATTGCAGCAGATGGCCGAGCTGTGCGAACGCCACGACGTACGGGTGATCAGCGATGAGATCCACATGGATATGGTCTGGGGGGAAAACCGCCACACGCCGTGGAGTCAGGTCGCCACCACGCCCTGGGCACTGCTGACTTCAGGTTCGAAAACCTTCAATATCCCGGCGTTGACCGGCGCCTACGGTTTTATCAGTGACGATGCCAGCCGCGAGGCTTATTTCCAGCAGTTGAAAGCGCGCGACGGCTTATCTTCCCCGGCGGTGCTGGCAGTGGCGGCGCATATTGCCGCTTATCGCCATGGCGAACCCTGGTTGGATGCGCTGCGTGATTACCTGCAGGACAACCTGACGTACGTCGCCGAGCGGCTGAATCAGGCCTTTCCTGCCCTGGCTTGGCAGCCGCCGCAGTCTACCTATCTGGCCTGGATCGATCTGCGCCCACTGGGCATAGACGATCGCCTGCTACAGCAGGTTCTGATCGAACGCGAAAAGGTAGCGATTATGCCCGGTTTCACCTACGGCGAAGAAGGCCGTGGCTTCCTGCGGCTGAACGTAGGTTGCCCGCGCAGCAAGCTCGAAGCAGGCATGGACAAGCTGATAAATGGGTTGAAGTTTGTGTTGGACGAGGTTTGAACTGAGGGGCTGGAAGGCAGGCGAAAGCCTGCCTGAAACCGTTGACGAAGTGCTCTGCTGTTTTACTGTAGGGCGCTGCATGCTGCGCCCATTAGAATAATCAATGAGTTAAATCGGGTCGAACATGTTCGACCCCTACCGGCTTAGCCTTTCGCGGGTATGTCCGCAGTCTGAGGCAGGCGAAAGCCTGCCTTTTTTCATTCTTACGGTGTCAACTGCGGGATATCATCCAGACGATAATACACCGGTATTCCCCACTCATTAGCCAGGCGCACGTCGTTATCCGCGCCGGCCGACGCCCCTTCGATGCGATAAATAGCCTGGCACTGGGCTATCAGTCGGTGGGCCACCGGATAGAGAAACGCTTCACTCACCGCATCCCCCAACTGGGTCGAACCGGCCGCCGCTGCCAGGGGCAGCGCCAACCATTCGCCGATCACCGGCACATGCCCACGCTGATAGACCGCCAGCGCGGCCTGCTCCAACCGGTGCAAGTTGTCGGCAATGTGCTGTGTATCGCCATCGGTGCCGCTACGGTACGGGCCGGCAATCAGGATCAGTTGGGCGCTCATAAACGCTTCTCCAGAGTGTGGTTTAGGGCAACAAACTGCAGCAGCATGATGGTTTTGGCATCGACAATGGTGCCCTGGCTGACAGCGCGCAGTGCGTCTGCCAACGGCAGTTCGATCACTTCGAGATCTTCGCCTTCCGCCTCCACCCCGCCGCCATCGCTGACCCGCTCATCAGCCTGGTATTCGCCGACAAAAAAGTGCAGTTTCTCCGTCACCGAACCGGGGCTCATGTATGCTTCAAACACCTTTTGCACGTTTTGCACGATATAGCCGGTTTCTTCTTCCGCTTCAGCCCGGATGCGCTCTTCTGGCGACGCATTGTCCAGCAACCCGGCGGCAGCCTCTATCAGCATGCCGTCGTGCCCATTGACGAACGCCGGGAAGCGGAACTGACGCGTAAGCACTACCTTTTGCCTTTGCCGGTTAAACAGCAAAATGGTGGCTCCATCGCCGCGGTCGTAGGTTTCACGGCTTTGTCGCTGCCATACGCCATCGCGACGCAAAAAATCAAAGGTGGTTTTTTTCAGCAAATACCAGTCATCAGACAGTACCCGGGTTTCGACAATGCGAACCCGATCTTGGGTAGCGATCATGGTGCTCAACTCCACAAGCAGGAAAGGAAATTGATACTATCGTGCATTTTCGTGTATGATCAAGACATTTCGTGCAGCGCAAATTTAACGGTAAAACGCCATGCTCACCAGCCAACGTAAAAAAATCATTCTGGAAAAACTGGCTCAGGACGGACAGGTTCTGGCCAAACAGCTCAGCGAGATGTTCGGGTTGTCCGAAGATACCCTGCGGCGCGATCTGCGCGAATTGGACAGTGAAGGCCTATTGCAACGAGTGCACGGCGGAGCGCTGCCGGTCTCCCCGGCCATTGCCACCTTTGCCGAAAGAAACGGGCAGGAATCCGCCGCCAAACGTGCGATTGCCAAAGCCGCGGCGGCAATGATTACCCCTGGGCAAGTGGTAATTCTGGATGGCGGCACGACTTCTGCCGAATTGGTCAGGCAGCTCCCGCCCACGCTGGAAGCCACCGTCGTCACCCACAGCCCCAGCGTGGCCGTCGGTCTGGTAGACCACCCGAAGGTCGAAGTGATCCTGATCGGCGGGCGTTTATATAAACATTCGATCGTCAGCGTTGGCGCAGCCGCAGTGGAAGCCATGTCTCATATTCGCGCCGATATTTATTTTATGGGCGTGACTGGCGTGCACCCTACCGCCGGCCTGAGCACCGGCGATCTCGAAGAGGCTTACATCAAGCGGGCACTGGCAGCACGGGCGGCAGAAACCGTGGTATTGGCCTCGGCCGCCAAGCTCAATGCCGCCTCGCAATATGCCATTGGCGATATTTCCATGGCGCAAAGTATTATCGTCGAGCGCTCCACCGATGTTGCACTGACGGGCCCGCTGGAACAGGCCGGTTTGACCGTGGTTAGAGCCTGAATAACCTCAATCATTAAATAACTTAATAAATACGTGGCTATTTCTTTTATCCGCGTATTTATTAACGTCACACTCAGCGTATCGAATAAAAATGCGAGAGTTATCACACTTCATTAAACTTATTTCTTTGCTCCTCGCCATTGATGGCGGTAAAACCGGCCTTAACGCGACGTGAACGCAACTCGTTGATTATTAATAATCATCATCTAAAAACCTCGAAGCCGCCAAAAATAAAATGAGATCTACTTCGCAAAATTAACCCTTCCGGTAAGCCTGTCAAGGCCATCCATAAAAATATTTGTGATTGTTTTGTGATATCGCCTGCAAATTTTACCGATGCCAAAAATGACAATGAGCTCCACGGAATTCGCTGGAGACAGGTATATGAAGATTGGCGTAGTAATAAGCGGCGGCGATGTCACCGGGATCAATAACTTTATTTTCCAGGTCGCCAGGTTGGCGCAGGCAGATATCATTCTGTTTAACGGCGGCATCCCCGGATTATTGGCTAATCAGCACCATCCTATTGCCCAACGCGATTTGGTTGATTTCTCCATTTCATCAATGCCGATAATCTCTTCCGGCCGCACGGCCAAGAAATTGACGGCTGGAGAATATGAAACCATCAGCAAACAGCTTAAGGCCTTGCACATAGACGTGCTTATTATGGCCGGCGGTGACGGGTCGCTGCAGTTTTTAAATACGCTCAGTGAATTCGGTATTAACTGTTTTGGCGTGGGGATGACTATCGACAATGACGTTTTCGGCAGTCATTACAGCATTGGCTTTTCCACCGCCTGCGAACAGGTGATAAAAGAAGTTTCAAAACTGAGAAACACCGGGCGCGCCCTGCCCGGACGCGTGTTCATGATTGAGCTGCTGGGCGGCTACTGCGGGGAGTTGACGTTGCAATCGGCCATCAAATCCAATGCGGATTTTGCCCTGATCCCGGAATGCCAATATGCCTTGAATCAGCTGGCAGAAAAAATAACTCAACGACTGGAGCAGCAAAATAGCGTGATTATTTTGTGCTCAGAGGGTTATACCAAAGAATACTCGCCCGGTTTTCAAGGCGCTATCGACACCATGATTAAACAATTGGAGCCCAAAATTGGCGTGCGTATTCGTAAAACGATTATGGGCTACGGTCTGCGCAATGGTGAACCGACCGGCGAAGAGATTTATCAGGGGACCATTATGGCCAGCGAAGTGGTTCGCTGTATTTATTCAGGAATGAAGAACAAGGCAATCATTATTAATGCCGGCAACCAACCTATTCCCATCGATTTAATCAGCATGCAGAAACGTTTGGTTGATACCGAAGGACACCATTACAAACTCGCCAGGCAATTAAATATCATCTGAGGAGATACCCATGCTTAAAATACTGTGCGTATGTGGCTGTGGCCTCGGCTCCAGCTTTGCCATCGAAATGAGCGCAAGAGCGGTGCTGAAGAAATTAGAGATTGAGGCAGATATTGATCACACTACTATCTCTGAGGCCAGCGCCTTTAAATCAGATATTATTCTTACCCAGAAAACCTTCGCCGATATTTTAAATGCCGACGCCAGCGAAGAGGAAAAGAAGCGGGTCATTATTCTGCATCGGCTTACCGATAAAGTGGAAATTGAGCAAAAGATCGTGGCCTTCCTGAAAGAACGTGACATGAAGAAAACCCGCCATGAATAGCCTGATTGACTTTATCGTCAAAGATCTGTTGGGCCAGGCTTCCATTCTGGTCGCTTTTATCGCCATGCTGGGGCTATTGCTGCAGAAGAAATCCATCGGCAAAGTGGCCGAAGGCACCTTCAAAACCCTGCTGGGTTTCCTGATCATGATGGCGGGCATCAACATTATTGTCGGTGCCTTAACCTATCTGAACAGTATATTCACCCAAGGGTTCGGCATGACCGGTTATATCACCGACGTCGCCGCCATCGCCGGCCTGGCCAACCGCGAGTTGGGTTCAGAAGTGGCGCTGACCCTGATGGTAATTTTCGCGGTGAATATCATCATTGCGCGCATTACTCCGTTCAAATACATCTTCCTGACCGGCCAGGCATTGCTGTGGATGGCCACCATAGGGGCAGTGATCGGCTACAAGGCCGGGCTGACCGGCATGCCGCTGATTCTGACCGGCGGCATATTCGGCGGCGTGATGGCGGTTTTGATGCCTGCGCTGGCCCAGCCGGTGGTGCGCAAAATCACCGGTTCGGACGATGTGGCCTTGGGGCACTTCTGCACCATCGGTTATCTGGTACAGGCTGCCGTCGCCAAGGTAGTCGGTAAGGGCTCCCGCTCTACCGAAGACCTGGAGCTGCCCGATAACTTCAAGTTCCTGCAGGACACCTACCTGTCGATGGCGGTGGTGATGATCCCGATGTATCTGATCCCGGCGCTGGCTGCCGGTCCGCAGTATATCGTCCAGTATGCCGGCGGCATGAACTACCTGATGTATTCCTTTATGCAGGCCATCCAGTTTGTCGCCGGCGTATTTATCCTCTATAGCGGCGTACGCCTGCTGCTCAATGAGCTGGTACCCGCCTTCCGCGGTATCGCCCTGCGCGTCGTGCCGGATGCCAAACCGGCGCTGGATTGTCCGGTGCTGTTCCCTTACGCCCCTAACGCGGTGATCGTCGGCTTCCTCGCCACCACCCTTGGCTCAATCATCGGCATGATCGTTTTCCCAATGTTCGGTCTGGCGATGATCCTGCCCGGTCTGCTGACCAACTTCTTCGCCGGCGGCACCGCAGGCATCTTCGGTAATGCGCTGGGTGGCCGTCGCGGCGCCATGATTGGCGGGGTTGTTCATGGCCTGTTTATCACCTTCCTGCCGGCCATTCTGGTACCGATGCTGGAAAGTTACGGCTTTGTCGGGGTGACCTTCAGCGACTCCGACGTCATCAGCAGTGGGCTGGTGATGGGACATGCTTTCCAGGGCAACTGGCTGTTCATCGCCCTGTTCATCGCCTTTGTCACGCTGATTGCGTGGTTTGTTAACGGTAAATCAACCAAGCACCATGAGGAAAAAGTCCATGAAACTCTATAATTTCAACGAGCTGTTGTCAGTGGCCAAAGCCCGAGATTTCAAGGCGATAGGTTCATTCAATCTCCACTGTCTGGAAATGTTACCGGCCTTTTTCAAAGCGGCCAAAAGTATGCACAGCCCGTTGATGATCCAGATTTCGACCGGTACTGCCGAATATTTGGGTTACAGGCTGCTGGTTGATTCGGTGCGTTCTCTGGCCCAAAGCGAGGATGTTCCCACCTGCCTGCATTTGGATCACTGCTCTGACATTGCCTCCATCGAGACGGCGATTGACGCAGGCTTCAGTTCGGTAATGTATGACGGTTCGCACCTGGAAATGGATGAGAACATCGCCAATACCCGTCGAGTGATCGACATTGCTCGCCAACATAACGTGTCGGTAGAAGCCGAATTGGGTGCCATCGGCGGCTCCGAAGACGGTAAGGCGGTGGCGGAAGAGGATATCTGCTTTACCACGGTGGAAGATGCCAAACGCTTTGTCGATGAAACCGGGGTCGATATGCTGGCGGTCTCGGTAGGCACCGTCCACGGGCTCTATACCGGCAAGGCGCATATCCAGCACCAGCGTCTGGCGGAAATCACCGCCGCCACAGGTACCCCGCTGGTGCTGCATGGCGGTACCGGCGTCAGCGATGAAGATATGCGGCTCGCGGTAGCCGGTGGCATCGAGAAGGTGAACGTGGGCACCGAGATGAACGTGCAATGGGTAGACCGATGCAAACAAACCTTTGAAAAGGGCAAGGTCAATGACAGCGTGCGCAAATTCCTGATCCCCGCCAACAATGCCGTTACCCAGGTATTAACGGAAAAGATCGGCCTGTTTAAATAATCACTGCCCTATTTTCTTTTTTATAAAACCCACAACCCTGGTGCCCCGGCGCCCGTCGGGGCTGGAAAGTTCACGCTTAATTTGTGGAGAAGGTCATGTTTAATTTTATGAAAAGTACGCGAAACAAAGAACTTGATCACGGCCTACAGAATGCCGAAGCCAATGAAATATCAGCCGAAATTAGTGTATTAGAACAGCAGTTGGCCACAGCGCCGGCGGATAGCGAAATTCATAAGGCTTTAATGCTGGCTTATAATCGCGCATTAAAGATTTATGCCAAAAATAAAAGCTATCGCCAGCAGATCGATGGAATTTTTATTAAAATGGATGAGCTGCGCAATATTATCAGGAAGTCTCTGTGAGGGAATATGATGACGATTAAACAACTGCTGATAGAAGCCGGTGCGATACAGGTCGGCGTGCAGGAAACCGACTGGAAGAAGGTGATTGAGCTGGCAGCCCGGCCCCTGGTCGAAAACGGTTATATTCACGCATCCTATTATCAGGCGGTGATCAGCAATACGCTGGCCCATGGGGCTTATTACGTATTCGACGAAGGCATTGCCATTCCCCATGCGCGCCCAGAATGCGGCGTGATCAAAAACTGTTTCAGCATGGTGCTGCTGGAGCAGCCGATCGCCTTCGAAGACAGTGAAGAGGCCGACATCGTGATCCTGTTCGGGGCGACCGACAGTAACAGCCACATTGAGGAAGGCATCCGCGCGATTGTGGATTTGCTGGATAACAAGCCGCGGCTCGAGCGGTTACGCGCCGCAAAACTCTGGCAAGAGGTGGTGGAAATATTATGACTTCGACAGATAGCGACGGTAAAACCGTTATTTTGGTCAATGGCGTTCCGGCTTCCGGTAAAAGCACCGTTGCCCGCGCGCTGGCGCACCATTTTGATCTGCCTTATCTCTCCCTCGACGGTATCAAAGAACCTTTTATGGCACACCTGGATAACATAAACCGCGAACTGAACCGTCAGTTGGGTTATGCCGCGTACCAGGCTATCTGGTCAATGGTGGCGCAGGCGCCCCTGCGCTGCATCTATGTCATCGACGCCTGGTTTGGCTTTCAGTCCAGAGAACAGCTACGCCAGTACCTGCGCGAGGCGGGCGTGACGCAAGTTTTGGAGGTGTGGAACCAAATATCCGGTGAACTGGCCGCAGAACGCTACGCCGCCCGCACCGGCCAGCGTCCCAAAGGCCACCCCGGCGCGGAGTACTTACCCGAACTGCGGGCGCTGGCCGATCGCGCCATGCCGATGGCCGTGGGCCCGGTGCTGCGTATTGAGCAGGCACAACCGCTGGACATCGACAGGGTTAACCACTGGCTGGCGCAGCACGGCGTCGGCGATAACCAGGAAAAAAACATCGCAAAACTGAGGGTCGGATAGGCTCTGTTACCGACATCAATGCGGGAGTGGCACGCTCCCGCTTTGGCGCATAAATGCAGCAACCAGCAACATTAATGTGATTTTCGTCACTTTTTTATGCAACACGATGGCAATTTTCATCATTTTGTTTTTATACTGATCTGCACTTTACCTACAACAAAATAACGAGTGCACATCATGATTGACCCACGCCTCCCCTTGACCGACATCCACCGTCATCTTGACGGCAATATCCGTGCGCAAACCATTCTTGACCTGGGCCGTCAGTTTAACCTTGCCCTGCCCGCCAACGAACTGGAGGCGCTGCGTCCGCACGTGCAAATCACTCACGCCGAACCGGATCTGGTCAGCTTTCTGCAGAAGCTGGACTGGGGCGTAGCGGTGCTGGGCGATCTGGACGCCTGCCGCCGGGTCGCCTACGAAAACGTCGAGGATGCGGCCAATGCCGGTCTGCACTATGCCGAACTGCGCTTCTCGCCGTATTACATGGCGATGAAACATCAGTTGCCGGTGGCTGGGGTGGTGGAAGCCGTGATTGACGGCGTTCGTTCCGGTTCGCGCGATTTGGGTATCGACGTACGCCTGATCGGCATCATGAGCCGTACCTTCGGCGAAGCGGCCTGTTTACAAGAGTTGGAAGGCCTGCTGGCGCACCGCGACGGTATTACCGCACTGGATCTGGCCGGCGACGAACTCGGCTTCCCTGGCAGCCTGTTCCTCAGCCACTTCAACCGCGCCCGCGACGCTGGCCTGCGCATCACCGTACACGCAGGTGAAGCCGCGGGTCCGGAAAGCATCTGGCAGGCGATCCGCGAACTGGGTGCCGAACGTATTGGCCATGGCGTGAAAGCGATTGAGGATCCGGCACTGATGGACTTCCTGGCCGAACATGGCATCGGTATCGAATCTTGTCTGACGTCCAACATTCAGACCAGCACCGTGCCTTCTCTGGCGCAGCATCCGCTGGCGAAGTTCCTGCGCCACGGCGTTATGGCGTCGATCAATACCGATGACCCGGCCGTACAGGGCATTGAAATTGAAAACGAATACCGCGTGGCGGCACCGCAAGCCGGCCTGACGCCAGCTGAAATCCGCACCGCCCAGGAAAACGGCCTGAAAATGGCGTTCCTCAACGAACAGGAAAAACAGGCGCTGCGCGATAAAGTGCAGGGCTAAGTGAAAATGGGCGCGCCAAGCGCCCTTTTTATTTATTTCATTTCGCGGTCAACGCGCCTGCTTCTGCGCGCTGCTTGGCCGTTTTACGCGCGTAACGCTGCGCCAGTACGGCACACACCATTAACTGCACCTGATGGAAAATCATCAACGGCAGCACCATGGCACCCACCGCCGCCGCCGGGAACAGCACGTTGGCCATCGGGATGCCGTTCGCCAGGCTCTTTTTCGAACCACAGAACACGATGGTGATTTCGTCGGCAGTATTGAACCCCAGCCAGCGCGCGGCATAGGTGTTGATAATCAGCACCACCGTCAGCAACACCAGCGACATCACTAAAATGGTCAACAGCGACCAGCCGTCAATCTTGTGCCAAATCCCTTCCACCACCGCAGCGCTAAAAGCGGTATACACCACCAGCAGAATCGATGAACGGTCAGTGAGATTGATCAGCTTGCGGTGACGATCGACCCATTTGCCGATTAACGGCCGAGCCAAATGCCCAACCACAAAGGGCACCATCAGTTTCAAAATGATCGAACCTATGGCGTGCAACACATCAGTATTACCGCCCTGAGTATGCATCAGCGCCCCGACCAGCAACGGCGAGAGGAAAACACCAAGAATGCTGGATGCCGAAGCACTGCACACCGCGGCCGCCACGTTACCGCCCGCCGCCGAAGTAAAGGCAATCGCCGACTGAACGGTCGCCGGCAGTGCGCACAGGTACAGGAAGCCCAGATAAACCGTCGGTGTCATCAAACCCGGCACCATCAGGTTCATCGCCAGCCCCAGCAGCGGGAACAGCGCAAAGGTGCTGAGAAACACCACCAAATGCAGCTTCCAGTGCCCCATGCCGGCGATAATCGCCTCACGAGACAGCTTGGCACCGTGCATAAAGAACAACAGCGCGATAGCCGCGGTGGTCAGATGATCAAAAAAGGTTGCCCATCTGCCTTCGCAGGGGAAAACCGAAGCGACAATCACCACCAGAATCAATACCAGCAAAAATTTATCAATGCGCAGACGCTGCAACCAGGACATGGGTCAGGATCCCTCGAGGAGTAAGACGGGTTCGGCACGCCGAACCCTGAGAATAAAACGCCGCGGTCAGACTACCGGCAACGCCTTTTGTTGTTTCGCAGATTCAATCCCCAGCTCGATCATTTCCATCACCTGGATGGCGTCAGCAGCCGTGACCGGATTTTCACCCTCACCGTTAATCGCATCGCGGACAGCCGCGTAATAGGCTGGGTAATTGCCTGGAATGCTGAGCAAAGGTTTTTCCGCCAGCACGCCATCACGTGACAATGTCACTACGCCATCACGCATGTCGTAACCCCAGTCGGCCTGCGGCAGACGCTCGCCCGCTTTGAGGCGGTCTTCCTGCGGATCCAGCCCAAACTTGATAAAGCTACCCTGAGTCCCGTGCACGATATAACGTGCGGTTTCCGCCGCGGCCAGCACGGTACCATGCAGAACGACCCGGCGTTTGCCGTAGTTCAATATTGCGTGGAAATAGTCCACCGATTGTGCGCCCGGACGCAGTTCACCCAGATCGACAAACAGCGTTTCCGGTTTGCCGAACAGTTGCAGTGCCTGATCGATCAGATGCGGCCCCAAATCGTACCAGATGCCGCTACCGGCACCGCCCAGCTCGCGCCAGCGCTGACGCACTTCCGGGCGGAAACGATCGAAATGAGACTCGAAATAAACCACCTCACCAAGCGCGCCTTCTTTCAACAATGCCTTGAGCGTCAGAAAATCGCTGTCCCAGCGGCGATTGTGGAACACCGACAGCAGCTTGCCGCTCTGCTGCGCTTGCTGCTCCAGCTGCTGCGCCTGTGACAACGTCACGGTGAAAGGCTTGTCCACCACCACGTGCTTGCCGGCCGCCATTGCCTGCTGCGCCAGAGGGAAATGGGTATCGTTGGGTGTAGGAATGACGATCAGATCGATAGAGGGGTCGTTAAACAGCGCCTGCGGATCGCTGACTACCGTCATCGATGGCCAGTCTGCGTGCACTTTGCCGGCATCGCTGCTGGAAACCGCAGCCAGCTCTACGCCTGGGGTGCCGACAATCAGCGGCGCATGAAAGGTTTTGCTGGCATAGCCGTAACCGACCAGCCCAACCCGAATTTTTTCTGCCATGGTGTTTCCTCTTACTGGCTCGCAATAGACCAGTCAGATTTGACACCATGACGCTGGCGGGAACAAGAAGTAAATGTAATGTTAATTTGTAGCCACAGCATAAGGCGTCTCACGCTGATTCCTGGCCGGATAGTTTATCTCCAGACTACGGCGGCGAAAATCGCTCGGGCTGACCCCGACCCGTTTGCGGAATACGCGGGAAAAATAGAGCTGATCGTCATAACCCACCACCCGGCCGATGGTGGCAATCGACTCCTGAGTGGTCTGCAGCAGCAGCTTGGCGCGGATCACCCGCTGATCTTCGCGCCAGCGCAGAATATTGATACCCACCTGCTCACGGAACAGATGCGCCAGCCGCGAAGGCGACAGGCAGACGTGGCGCGCCACTTCGTCGATGCGCAACTCACCGGCCAGATTACCGGTAATAAACTGGCAGGCCTCTATCACCCGGGGATCCATGATTTTCTGTGGGCTGAGCGGATCTTCTTCCATCGCGCGCAGCAGCAAGCGCTCCAGCAGGTTCATCCCCAACTCTTCGGCGAAACGCCGGCCGGAACGCTGCGTTTGCTCGATATTGGCGAACAGCCGATCGAACTCCAGCAGTAAATTATTATTCGGTAAAGTTAACCGCCCGACCTCATGGGTTTTGCTGTGCCATTCCAGCCAGTCGGCCCAGTAGGCTCGCGGCCGGAAATACACCCAGCGGTGATACCAGCAGTCGCTGTCCGGCGAACGCCCATAGTAATGCGCCGCCTTGGGGGGAAACAGCAGCAGATCGCCAGGATTGCAGTAAAGGGTGTCTTCGCCGTCGAACACCTTGCCCTGGCCCTTGATGGTCAGGTTGAGAATATAGCCCTTCATGCCGCCGGGGCGATCGATAAAGAAATCCAGCGGGCCGTCCGCCATGATGGGCGTTAACCCCGCCACCAGATAGGCGTTAAAGGTGTAACCCGGCAACAGCGGGTTCGGCTGCGGTTCCTGTGCCATACGATGGTACATCTGTCCTCCCGGAACGGCTGATAGAACTATCCTGAACAAGTGTATCGGCCCGGCAGAGAACTGCCTGAGCCGATAACAGAACTGTGAACGCGGTTGCCGATTTTCTAAATCCGACGTTTGGCCTGCTGCTTGTAACGGTCAAAAATCACCGCCGCCAGCAAGATCACGCCGCGCACCACATACTGCGAGAACGGTGAGATGTTCAGCAGGTTCATGGCGTTTTCCACCGTGCCGAGGATCAAGATGCCGGCGATGACATAGGAGATTTTACCGATACCACCTTTCAACGAAACCCCACCCAGTACACAGGCTGAGATCACGATCAGCTCATAGCCGATCGAGGTCATTGGCTGACCGCTGGTCATACGCGAAGCCAGAATGATGCCGGCAGCGGCGGAAACCAGCCCGGACAGCATAAAGATCACAATCTTGGTGCGTACCACCGGCACCCCGGCCAATCTGGCCGCCTCCTCGTTACCGCCAATCGCCAGCGTATTGCGGCCAAAGGTGGTTTTATTGAGCAGGAAGCCGAACAGGATCAGACAGGCTACAGTGATCCAAATGGGCGCAGGCAACCCCAGCCAATTGGCATAACCCAACGTAAAGAAGCGCTCGTCTTCAATGCCTACCGCTTTCCCGTCGGAAATGATGTATGCCAACCCGCGGAATATCTGCATAGTGGCCAGGGTGGTGATCAGCGCGTTGATTTTCAGCCGGGCGATAACAAAACCGTTGATCAACCCGGAGACCATTCCCAGCAGCAAACCGGCGCCCACGCCGATCCACAGGCTTTCGGTCATATTGATCACCACCGCGGTAGTGACCCCGGCGCAGGCGATCACCGACGCGACTGACAGATCAAAGTCGCCGGAGGCCAGACAAAACAGCATGCCGCAGGCCACCATGCCGGACATGGATATCGCCAACCCCAGCCCTTTCATATTGATAAATGAGCCGAAATTAGGCACAAACAGCACGCAGGCGATAAACAGTACCGCGAACACCACCAGCATGCCGTAGCTGTCCCAAATCCGCGCCAGCCCCTGGCCGCTGCGGTTTTTCACAGAATCGGTCGTTATGGTCGACATCTCTTTCTCCTTCACTTTCAGGCCACCGCCGCAGCGGTATCGGGGGCAATCTCGGGGGTGCGCAGCATCGCCAGGCTGAGGGCTTTTTCCTCGCTGGCGTCATCATGGAGTAACTCACCGGACAGGGCCCCTTCCCGCATCACCAGGATACGGTCCGCCAGCCCCAGGACTTCGGGCAGATCGCTGGAAGCAAACAGCACAGCGATGCCGCGCTGCGCCAGTTGGTAAATGACGTTATAAATCTCGTGTTTAGCGCCAACGTCAATGCCGCGTGTCGGTTCATCCAGCAGGATCACCTTCATGTCTTCCGACAGCCAACGCCCCAGAATCGCCTTCTGCTGGTTGCCGCCGGACAGATTCATAATTAGCTGCTCGGCGCTTGGGGTTTTGATATTCAACGCACGTATATGATGCTCGGCGTTGCTGGCCTCCCAACCGTTGTTGATCAGACAACCCGCGCGGACACTGTTCCGCCGCGCGCTGATGTTGATATTGTCGCGAACCGAATGCACCGGGATGATACCGTCCGCCTTGCGGTCTTCCGGACACAGCATGATGCCGGCACGAATAGCGTCTATTGGCGAGCGAATGGCGAGCGCCTGCCCATCCAGCATCAGTTGCCCGGCACTGACCCGCGTGGCGCCAAAGATCCCCTTCATCAGCTCGCTGCGGCCGGCGCCGACCAGGCCGAACAACCCGACGATCTCCCCGGCACGCACGCTCAGATCGATCGGCGTTTTCACTCCAGGCGCTTGCAACCCCTGGAGCGCCAAACGCACCCGCCCCAGTTGACGCGGTTGATAGCCGTAGACGTCACCGAGATCGCGCCCCACCATCGCCTGCACCAACTGGGCATTATCAACCTGACGCATATCGTCAAAGGTGCGCACATAGCGGCCATCTTTGAACACGGTGATGGCGTCGCTGAGGGCAAAAATCTCCTCCATGCGGTGTGAGACATACAGGATCACACGCCCTTCAGCGCGCAATTCGCGGATCACCCGGAACAGCTGTTCGATCTCCCGGGCGGACAGCGAACTGGTGGGCTCGTCAAACGCGATTACCTTGGCGTTGCGCGCCAGCGCTTTGGCGATTTCCACCATTTGCCACTGGCCGATCGACAGGTATTTCAAGGGCGTATCCGGATCGATATCCAGCCCGAGATGCTCCAGTTGAAGCCGGGACTCGTAACGCAGCAGTTTGCGATCCACCAGCCCGCGCCTGGTCGGCAGTTGACCGAGATAAATGTTCTCCGCCACGGTCATTTCCGGCACCAGATGCAGCTCCTGGTAGATGATTGCCACCCCGGCATCCAGCGCGTCGGTAGGGTTGGCGAAGGTGACCGAACGCCCCTGCAGCTGAATTTCTCCCTGAGTAGGTGAATAGTTGCCGCTGAGGATTTTCAGCAGCGTGGATTTCCCGGCGCCGTTTTCCCCCATCAGCGCGTGGATCTGCCCGGCCTGACAGCTGAAACTGATGTCATCCAGCGCCTTCACCCCTGGGAAAGTTTTACCTATGCCTTTAAACGCCAGATACGGCAGCGCGGTAGTCATAGTGTTTTCCTCCTGCAGTTAAAAATGCCGCCCGACAGCATGCTGTGGGCGGCGCGGTAATTACATCAGGCCTTTCTTCTGCAGTTCGGTTTTAAAGTTGTCGCGCGTGATCAGCACCACGTCGGTCACTTCGGTGAATTTTTGCGGTTCTACCCCTTTTTCGACCCAGTCATGCAACATCTGGATGCTCTTGTAACCGTGAATGTCCGGGCTAGGCAGCAGCGAACCGTAGAAGCCGGTGGCCTGCGCCTTGGACAGCTCACTGACCGCATCCACCCCGTTGATCCCGATGCCAATCACGTTCGGCGCCTTAAACCCCTGGCCTTCGGTAGCGCGCACGCCGCCGAGCACGGTGTTGTCGTTCATGCCGACAATCAGCCAGTTTTTCACTTCAGGATGCTGCACCAGCATTGAGTTGGCGGCGTCGAACGCTCCTGGGATATCGTTGGATTTGGTCGGTACCCGGTAAATCTGCTTTTCCGGGAAACCGGCGGCTTTCAACGCGGCAATAGAACCGCCGGTGCGGCGACGGGCCGTGTCCAGTTCATCGGCGGTAATGGCCATCACCGCGGTATCCGGCAGCTTCCAGCCGCGCTTGTTCAGCTCTTTCCACAGCTCTTCCCCCTGGCGTTCGCCGATTTTGGTGGCGGCCATCATCACCAGCGGCACGCTGTCCATAGGCTTGCCTTTGGCGGTAACGAACTGGTCGTCCACCGCGATCACTTTCAGATTGTAACTGCGCGCCTTGGCGACGATCGCCGAGCCCAATTTCGGATCCGGCGTGCAGATGACAAACCCTTTGGCCCCGCTGGCCGCCAGGCTGTCGATGGCGTTCAGGGTCTTCTCGCCGTCCGGCACCGCGATTTTAATCACCTCAAAACCGAGATCCTTACCGGCCTTATCAGCAAATTTCCATTCGGTCTGGAACCAGGGTTCTTCCGGCTGCTTGACCAAAAAACCCAGCTTCATGGTCTCGGCGATAGCCGAATGTGACATAACGGCCGCCAGCCCCAATGTCGCCAGCGCCTTAGTGAATTTATGCATGATGCTCTCCGCTATTTTGTTCTCTGTGGCGACGAAACCCGCTCGCGGTGAAAACGTTATCATTAGAGTAATGGCTGTAGCTGTAGCGCTTATCTCGCGGCATTGCCTTACAGCCGGGGTTAGACGGCTTAAGTTTTAGCGGGTATTTGTTGCTAAAATGTAGAGCGCTATCACATCCGTGGAATACAGCAGATATGTGCATATATTTAGCGAATTTCGCCAAGCGTTAACTTATGACAGCCGTCACAAAACCACTGTGGGAAGCAGAAAAGTGCATACTTCCAGCCAATGGCTCCTCACCTGCCCAGCGCTTCGGCTCCTATGGTTGTCACAGCGTATTAACACATCAGGAGTCAACATCATGACGGCAGGTGCTATTGCCCTGGGATTGGACTTCGGCAGCGACTCGGTGCGGGCGTTGGCGGTCGACTGCCAAAACGGTGCGGAGCTGGATACCGAAGTGGTTTATTACCCTCGCTGGCAGCGCGGTGAGTTTTGCAATGCGTCGGAGAATCGCTTTCGTCATCATCCGCTCGACTATATTGAAGCCATGGAACAGGCGATGGTCAGTCTGGTGCAGCGCATGACCCCGGCGCAACGGCTGCAGGTCGTAGGTATCGGCGTCGACTCGACCGGCTCCACCCCTGCGCCGATCGACCAGCAGGGCCAGGTGTTGGCGCTGCGGCCAGAATTTGCCGACAACCCGAACGCCATGTTTGTGCTGTGGAAAGATCACACGGCTCTTGAAGAAGCGGATGCCATCAATCGGCTCTGCCGTAGCGGCGAATTCCCCGATTATTCCCGCTATATCGGCGGCGTGTACTCTTCCGAATGGTTCTGGGCCAAAATTCTGCACGTCACGCGACGGGACGCCGAGGTACGTCAGGCGACGGCTTCCTGGATAGAGCTGTGCGATTGGGTGCCGGCGTTACTGTCCGGGACCACCGCCCCACAGCGGTTGAAACGCGGGCGTTGTAGCGTAGGCCACAAAACCTTGTGGCACCCCGACTGGGGCGGCCTGCCGCCAAAACCCTTTTTTGCCGCACTCGATCCCTTGCTGGTTGAGCATTTGCCCTACCCGCTGTTTGACGACTGCCACACCGCCGAGCTGCCGGTCGGCACACTGAGTGCCGAATGGGCCGCACGCCTCGGATTGCCAACCACGGTGGTGCTGTCAGGTGGCGCCTTCGACTGCCATATGGGCGCAGTCGGGGCCGGAGCCCAGCCTTATACCCTGGTGAAGGTGATTGGCACCTCTACCTGCGACATCCTGATCGCCGATCGCCAGCGGGTGGACGGGCGCGCCATCGAGGGCATTTGCGGCCAGGTTGACGGCAGCGTGGTGCCGGGATTAATCGGTATGGAAGCAGGACAGTCCGCCTTTGGCGATATGTACGCCTGGTTCGGTCGCCTGCTGAGCTGGCCGCTGCGCGAAGCGGCAAAAAGCCAACCGCAGCTGCAGCCCCAATTGCAACAGATAGAAGCCGGCATGCTGGCCGCGCTGACCGAGGCCTGGGCCGAAAAACCGTCACTGGATCATCTGCCGGTGGTGCTGGACTGGTTTAACGGCCGCCGCACGCCCTATGCCAATCAACGTCTGAAAGGCGTGATCGCCGATCTGAACCTCGGCACCGATGCGCCGACGCTGTTCGGTGGCTTTATCGCCGCTACCGCCTTCGGTGCCCGCGCCATCATGGAGTGTTTTGAGCAGCAGTCTATTCCGGTGGACAACGTACTGGCGCTGGGGGGGATTGCGCGTAAATCACCGGCGATCATGCAGGTCTGCGCCGACGTGATGAACCGACCGCTGCAGATCGTGGCTTCAGACCAATGTTGCGCGCTGGGCGCGGCTATCTTCGCCGCGGTGGCGGCCGGTCATTTCCGCAGCGTGCCCGAAGCGCAACGCCACATGGCCTGCGGCATCGAACGCACTCTCCAGCCGGATCCGCAGCGCGTCGCCCGCTACCAACAGCTTTATCAACGCTATCAGCAATGGTGCCAGGCCGCCGAGCCACGCTATGCCCCTAACGCCGGTTCAGCCTGCTGAACCCCCATTTCGACATGACAATTCAGGAGTCTCCATGGACGCATTCAAGCAGCGCGAAGTCTGGTTCGCCATCGGCAGCCAGCACCTGTACGGCCCGCACACCCTGCAACAGGTCAAGGCACACGCCGAGCAGGTGGTGGAAAATCTCAACCGTGAGGCCGGATTGCCGGTAAAACTGGTGCTGAAACCGCTGGTGACCACGCCGGATGAAATCACCGCCCTGTGCCGCGACGCCAACTATCAGCCACAGTGCATCGGCATCATGGCCTGGCTGCACACCTTTTCGCCGGCCAAAATGTGGATCGCCGGACTGTCGATCCTCCACAAGCCGCTGTTGCAATTCCATACCCAGTTCAACGCTCAGATCCCGTGGGACAGCATGGACATGGACTTTATGAACCTCAATCAGACCGCACACGGTGGCCGCGAATTTGGCTTTATTGGCGCCCGTATGCGCCAGCAGCACAGCGTGATAGCCGGCCATTGGCAAGACCCGGAAGCGCACCGGCGCATTGCTCAGTGGATGCGTGCAGCCAACGCCAAACAGGCCAGCCAGCAGTTGAAGGTGGCCCGCTTCGGCGACAACATGCGTGAGGTCGCCGTGACCGAGGGTGACAAAGTCGGGGCGCAGATCCAATTCGGCTATTCGGTGAATGCCTATGGCATCGGTGATTTGGTCAGCGTGATCAATGAGGTCAGCCGTGGCGATGTGGATACGCTGATTGAAGAATACGAAACCCGCTACGTCTTGAGCGATGCGGCGCAAATCAACGGGGAAAAGCGTGAAAACCTGCTCGACGCGGCGCGAATCGAATTAGGCATGAAGCGCTTCCTCGAACAGGGTAACTTCCAGGCCTTCACCACCAATTTTGAAGACTTGCATGGCATGAAGCAGTTACCGGGGCTGGCGGTACAACGCCTGATGCAGCAGGGTTACGGCTTCGGCGGCGAAGGCGACTGGAAAACCGCCGCGCTGTTGCGCATCCTGAAAGTGATGGCGCAGGGACTGGAAGGCGGTACCTCATTCATGGAGGATTACACCTACCATTTCCAATCCGGCAACGATTTGGTGGTCGGTTCGCACATGCTGGAGGTTTGCCCATCGATCGCCAAAGAACAAAAACCGCTGTTGGATATACAACCGCTGGGTATCGGCGGCAAGGCGGATCCGGCACGGCTGATTTTCTCCACCCCGGCCGGTGCGGCGATCAATGCCAGCCTGATCGACCTGGGCGACCGATTCCGCCTGCTGGTCAATCAGGTGGACACCGTGGAACAACCGCATCCGTTGCCCAAACTGCCGGTTGCGCGCGCCATCTGGCGGGCTCAGCCAACGCTTGCCACCGCCGCCGAAGCCTGGATCCTGGCGGGTGGTGCACACCATACCGTGTTCTCACAGGCGTTGGATGCCGACCTGCTGCGACTTTACGCCGAGATGCATAACATCGAGTTTGTGACGATCGACCACAATACCAGCCTGCCGGCGTTCAAAAATGAGCTGCGCTGGAACGAAGCCTACTATCAGCTTAATCGCCGTTAATCGGCCTGCTACCGGCGGCTTATCATGCCGTCGGTAGCCAAACGTGCTGCACCGGCCTCCTGGCGCCGACCATCCGCTTGATATTGATGACGAAGCCCGCGTTACCCGCTAAGCTATGCGGCTGTCACATTGAATCATGTCTTACCCAGGAAGCCGTTTATGTCTCAAGCTGATTACAACCGTATTGGCGGTTGGTTGCTGGCCCCGATGTCCTATCTGATCGTCACCCTGCTTAGCGCCAGCCTGATGCTGCTTCTGTATGCCATGGCGATTTTCATGCCGGAATCGCGCGAATACCTGCTGACCAACGCTCAGGCGTTTAGCCTACAGTGGTATTTTTCAGTGCTGACCACGATGGCAATGTGGTGCTTTACGCTGTGGCTGCTGTGGCTGTTCTGCCATCGTTCGCAACGCTTCCCCAAGTTTTTCCTGCTGTGGTTGCTGATTACCGTGCTGCTGGCGGTGAAAGCCTTTGCCTTTGCGCCGGTGCCGGATGAGTTGGCCGTACGCAGTCTGGGTTGGCCCCTGCTGATGGCGGCATTGTTAGTGCCTTATATGAAACGTTCCAAGCGGGTCAAAGGGACCTTTACCGAACGCTAGGCGCGTTGTGGCACGTTTTGTGCGTATGATTGTGTAAATTTTCGCCAAAAAAGGGCGAAAATAGCAATAACCTTGCTATCACTGTGTTGTGGTCAGGCCGCCAATTCCCGATAATAAGCGGCTTTTATTTTTTTAGGCATCGCAATGACCGAATACCTGCTCCTGTTTGTCGGCACCGTACTGGTGAACAACTTCGTCCTGGTGAAGTTCCTCGGCCTGTGCCCGTTCCTCGGCGTTTCCAAGAAACTGGAAAGCGCCATCGGCATGGGCATGGCTACTACCTTTGTCATGACGCTGGCCTCCGTCAGCGCCTGGGTGATCAACACCTTTATCCTGGTTCCGTTGGATCTGGTGTATCTGCGCACCCTGTCATTTATTTTGGTGATCGCCGTCGTGGTGCAGTTTACCGAGATGGTGGTACGCAAAACCAGCCCGGCACTGTATCGCTTGCTGGGCATCTTCCTGCCGCTGATCACCACCAACTGCGCGGTGCTTGGCGTTGCGTTGCTTAACGTTAACCTCGGCTACAACTTCCTGCAGTCTGCGGTTTATGGCTTCAGCGCCGCCGCCGGCTTCTCGCTGGTGATGGTGCTGTTCGCCGCGATCCGTGAGCGTCTGGCGGTTGCCGACGTGCCTGCGCCATTTCGTGGTTCTTCCATCGCGTTGATCACTGCCGGGTTGATGTCTCTGGCCTTTATGGGCTTTACCGGGCTGGTGAAATTCTAATGACCGCGTTATGGATTGCGATTGCTGCGCTCAGCGCCCTCGGCCTGTTGTTCGGGCTGGTGCTGGGCTTCGCCGCGCGCCGCTTTGAAGTGGAAGAAGATCCGGTGGCCGAGCAGGTCGATGAGATCCTGCCGCAGAGCCAATGCGGCCAGTGCGGTTACCCCGGTTGCCGCCCTTACGCCGAGGCGGTGGCCAACGGTGAGATGATCAACAAATGCGCCCCCGGCGGCGAGCAAGTGATGCTGAAATTGGCCGAACTGCTCAACGTCGAGCCGCAGCCGCTGGGCAGCGAAGCCGCCGCCGAGCCGGTGCGTCAGGTCGCTTATATCGATGAAGCCAACTGCATCGGCTGCACCAAGTGCATTCAGGCCTGTCCGGTGGACGCGATAGTGGGTGCCACGCGCGCCATGCACACCGTGATTACCGATCTTTGTACCGGCTGCGACCTGTGCGTCGCGCCGTGCCCTACCGATTGTATTGAAATGAAACCGGTCGCCACCACTACCGCCAACTGGAAGTGGGATATGAAGACGATCCCGGTGCAAGTGATCCACGTGGAGCAACATGCTTAATTTGTTCGCCGCCTTCAAAAAAGACCGGATTTGGGATTTCGACGGCGGGATCCATCCCCCGGAAATGAAAACCCAATCCAGCGGCGTACCGCTGCGTACCGCCCCGCTGCCCGACACCTTTGTCATCCCCTTGCAACAGCATTTGGGACCGGAAGGCGAATTGTGCGTCAACGTCGGCGAGCACGTGCTGAAAGGCCAGCCGCTGACCGTCGGCCGTGGCCGTACCGTACCGGTGCATGCGCCGACCTCCGGTACCATCAGTGCCATCAAACCGCATATCACCGCTCACCCTTCAGGGCTGGCAGAGCTGTGCGTAATTATTCAGCCGGATGGCGAAGACCGTTGGTGCGAACGCGCACCGGTGGCGGATTACCGTCAACTGCCTACCGGCGAACTGATCCAGCGGATTCATCAGGCCGGCATCGCCGGGTTGGGTGGCGCAGGTTTCCCTACCGCCAGCAAGCTGCAGGGTGGCATGAACGGGGTAGAAACCCTGATCCTCAATGCCGCGGAATGCGAGCCTTACATCACCGCCGATGACCGTTTGATGCAGGAGCATGCCGACCAAGTGATCGAAGGCACGCAGATCCTGCGCCACCTGCTGCAGCCGAAAGTGACGCTGATCGGCATCGAGGACAATAAGCCCGAAGCGATCGAAGCGTTAAAACTGGCGTTGCGCGATCAACCGGGCATCTCGCTGCGGGTGATCCCAACCAAATATCCTTCCGGCGGCGCCAAACAGCTCACCAAGATCCTGATCGGCAAGGAAGTGCCGCACGGCAAACACTCCTCCGCTATCGGCGTGCTGATGCAAAACGTCGGGACTGCCTTTGCCATTAAGCGCGCCATTGTCGACGGCGAACCCTTGATCGAACGCGTGGTCACCCTTACCGGTGAAGCGCTCAGCCAACCGGGTAATCTGTGGGCGCGCATCGGCACCCCGGTGCAGCACCTGCTGAACTTTGCCGGTTTCCAGCCGCAGGCCCAACAAATGGTGGTCATGGGCGGTCCGCTGATGGGCTTCACCCTGCCCGCGCTGAACGTGCCGATCGTTAAGATCAGCAACTGTATTCTGGCCCCTTCCGTCAGTGAAATGGCGCCGCAAGAACCTGAACAGTCCTGTATTCGCTGCGGTTTATGCGTTGATGCCTGCCCGGCGGGCCTGTTGCCACAGCAGCTTTACTGGTTCAGCCGTGGCGAAGAACACGAAAAAGCCCGCAAGCATAACCTGTTCGACTGCATTGAGTGCGGTGCTTGCGCCTTTGTATGCCCCAGCAATATTCCGCTGGTGCAGTACTACCGCCAGGAAAAGGCCGAAATCAAAGCCATTGATCAGGAAGCCGCGCGCACCGCCGAAGCCAAGGCCCGTTACGAAGCCAAATTGGCCCGTCTGGAACGTGAAAAACTGGCGCGCGAAGAGCGTCACAAGAAAGCGGCCGTCAAATTGACCGACGGCGATCAGGATGCGGTACAAGCCGCCCTTGCCCGCGTGCGCAGTAAAAATGCCGCGCCGGCAACCGGAACCATCAGCGGCGAGGCACCGGACAATAGCGAGATGATCGCCGCCCGCGAAGCCCGCAAAGCGCAGGCGCGTGAACGTCGTGCTCAGCAAGACGCGGCTGCCACCCCAGCGACGTCTCCGGCTGTAGAGGACGAAGATCCGCGTAAGGCTGCAGTTGCTGCTGCGTTAGCCCGGGTTAAAGCCAAGAAAGAAGCTCAGCAAGTCGACGCAGTTGAAACGCCTGCTGAACCGGTAGCTGTGGCACAGGAAGAAGATCCGCGCAAGGCAGCCGTGGCCGCTGCATTGGCACGGGTTAAAGCCAAGAAAGCTGCGCAGCAGGCCGATAGCGTTGAGTCGCCGACGGAGCCAGCCACTGCCGTGCAGGAAGAAGATCCGCGCAAGGCAGCCGTGGCTGCTGCATTGGCACGGGTCAAAGCCAAGAAAGCTGCGCAGCAGGCCGAAACCGTTGAATCGCCGACGGAACCAGCAGCTGCCGTGCAGGAAGAAGATCCACGCCAGGCGGCGGTTGCTGCAGCCATCGCTCGCGCTAAAGCCAAGAAAGCCGCGCAGCAGGCCGAAACCGTTGAATCGCCGACGGAACCGGTAACTGCCGTACCGGAAGAAGATCCACGCAAGGCGGCGGTTGCGGCGGCTATTGCACGTGCTAAAGCCAAGAAAGCCGCGCAGCAGGCCGAAACTGTTGAATCGCCGGCAGAACCGGTAGCTGCCGTACAGGAAGAAGATCCGCGCAAGGCGGCGGTTGCGGCGGCTATTGCACGCGTCAAAGCTAAAAAGGCCGAGCAAAACCTGGCGACGGCGGAAAACGATAAAGAGTAGCAGAAGCGGCGCCTTGCAAAACGCAAGGCGGCCCTGGCTGTTTCACTCAATAATGCGTGAGCGCCGCTGGCGACCACTTGAGCACGCAGCAAGGCGTGAGATATGAGGGTTAGTGGACCAAACAGGCGGTTCGTAATACAGGGCGCGTTCCAATGGTCCCAGCCCTTGGAGTCACGCCCTAATCAATAGAAATCAGATAGGTATAATCAACGTCAATCTGGCGCATCTTCGAATCCTGATTCCGCTCCTTGGTTTGAATTATTTCCATCTCCACGCTCCCTTTCACTTCATTACGCAGCCCCGGCATCACGTGGGTGATCAGATAGGCAAAGAACTGCGAACACTCTTTCGCAGAGCCCAGATGGTTAATAGAAATATATTCACGCCCGGCGATCGGGATAGTGTCGATCTGGTAGCCCGACAAAATATCCTGTTTGTTCTCAGGATCCACTGCCATGATGTGGGTGGCCGAATACGCGTCATCATCTCGATTTCGCACGGAATGAATGCTGTAAACCCGATGACAATCCACACTCAGCCCACGGAAGAAATCGGTGAAGATTTCGTCCTTCATCGCCATACAAGACGAATGTTCGATCTCCGCTTCCGAGGCAAAATCCAACTGGCGCGAAAAACCCACCAGCTGCATATCCGGCAACGTCAGGCGTTTCACTTCTGGGTAATAATCAGCTGCGAAATTGGCATCGAAACTAAAGCGCGGCATCAGGTTTTTCACATCCCACGTGTCCATCGAACGATAACGATTGGGCGTGGTGTCGAAACGCTGTTTGAACATGCGGGTAAAGGTTTGTTGAGAATCAAAGCCCAGTTCGTCTGAAATATCGATGATAGAACGGTGGGTGATACGTAACGCCACCGCTGCACGCGTCAGAATACGTGAGCGGATATAGGTGGCGAGCTGAATGCCGGTGATGCGTTTAAACTTGCGTTGCAGATGCCACTTGGAATAGCCGGAAATACGCGCGACTTCGTCCAGATTAGGCCGTTTCTCCAGATGTATCTCAACCCACTCAATCAGTTCTTCAATAAAAAATACATCTTCATTTGTCATTAATGTACATTCACTAACTTAATAATACACGGGATAATAACCCACATAGATTATGCAAAAGTTGTTATTTTGTGCGAAAAAAAGCCCCTAAAATACCCTGCAAATCCAGTGGTTATCGCCTGTTGTCGGCCAGTGATGCCGACGATTTTTGTTTTGACTGACCAAACTACCCCGCTTTTCTCGGCAAAAAAAATCTAATCGCGCCATTAGAAATTTCCCGCTCGCGTACACCCCGTGCTAAAAGCCGAATACCCGCACAATTAAGACGTATTACCCTCGCAGTGATTCAGGTAGAATGCAGCGCTATAATTTTTCCTGCGGCTCCTCTGAGAGGCGCGTTGAAACTGCCGATGCACGGCAAAGATAGGTGTAGTTATTCTATGAAGTTCAGGCCGGTACAACAAACAGCCGCCAAAGGCTTGCACATCGCCAGTTCTCCTTTCACCCATAACCAGCAAAGCACCAGCCGTATTATGCTGTGGGTCATGCTGGCTTGTATTCCCGGTGTCGCGGCGCAGGTGTGGTTCTTTGGCTACGGTACTCTGATTCAAACCGCCCTGGCGATGCTGGTCGCCCCGCTGGCGGAAGGCGCTATCCTCGCCTTGCGCAAGCTGCCGGTTCGCACGCGTCTGGCAGATAATTCTGCCCTGCTGACCGCCTTGCTGTTGGGCATCAGCCTGCCGCCACTGGCCCCCTGGTGGATGATTGTCATCGGCACTTTCTTTGCCATCGTCATCGCCAAGCAGCTGTACGGCGGCCTCGGGCAAAACCCGTTCAACCCGGCGATGGTCGGCTATGTGGTGCTGCTGATCGCCTTCCCGGTACAAATGACCAGTTGGCTGCCGCCGGATGAACTGCGAGCCACCGCGCTTTCATTCCAGGATACCCTGCTGGCGATCTTCAGCGGCCATACCGCGCAGGGCGCCACCATTCACGAATTGCAGATGGGGATTGACGGCATCAGCCAGGCCACCCCGCTGGACGGTTTCAAAACCGGGTTGCGCAGTGGCCATAGCGTCGAACAAGTGTTGCAACAGTCGCTGTTTGGTGGCGCTCTGGCCGGTATCGGTTGGCAATGGGTCAACCTCGGTTTCCTGGCCGGCGGGCTGTTTATGCTGGCTCGCCGCCTGATCCACTGGCAGATCCCGTTCAGCATGCTGGCAGCTATCGCCGTGTGCTCTGGACTGGCCTGGTGGCTTGACCCGCTGCAGCAGGCATCGCCGCTGATCCACCTGTTCTCCGGGGCCAGCATGTTGGGGGCGTTCTTTATTGCTACCGACCCGGTCAGCGCTTCCACCACGCCAAAAGGCCGCCTGATTTATGGCGCATTGATTGGCGTGCTGGTGTGGCTTATCCGTGTTTATGGCGGCTACCCTGACGGCGTTGCCTTCGCCGTTCTGCTGGCCAACATTACCGTACCGCTCATCGACCACTACACGCAGCCACGCGTGTACGGCCATCGCTAAGGAGCCATGATGCTGAATTCAATGAGAAAGCATGGCACTACGCTGGCGGTGTTTGCCGCAGTGACTACCGGTCTGACCGCGGTGGTGCATAGCCTGACGCAAAAAACCATCGCCCACCAGGCGGCATTGCAGCAAAAAGCCCTGCTTGACCAAGTGGTGCCCCCGGAACACTACGACAACGACATGCAGACCGAGTGCTTCCTGGTAAGCGATCCGGCGCTGGGCAACGGTGCCCCTCACCGCCTGTATCTGGCGCGTAAAAACGGTCAACCTACGGCAGCCGCGGTAGAAACCACCGCACCGGACGGCTATTCCGGCGCCATTCAGCTGCTGGTCGGCGCTGATTTCAGCGGCACCGTGCTGGGTACCCGCGTGGTCGAACACCATGAAACGCCTGGATTGGGCGATAAAATTGAGCTGCGTATCTCGAACTGGATTTCGTTCTTCAGCGGCAAGAAAATTGAAGGCCCGGACGATAAACGCTGGGCGGTGAAGAAAGACGGCGGTATGTTCGATCAATTCACCGGCGCCACCATCACACCGCGCGCGGTGGTCAACGCCGTTCGGCGCACGGCATTGTATATGGAAACGCTGCCGCCTAAACTTGATAGCTTACCTGTGTGTGGAGCCAGCGAATGAGTGAAGCCAAAGATCTGATTGTCCAGGGGTTGTGGAAGAACAACTCCGCACTGGTACAGCTGCTGGGGATGTGCCCGCTGCTGGCAGTGACGTCCACCGTGACCAACGCCCTCGGGCTTGGGCTGGCGACCACCCTGGTATTGACGCTGACCAACGGCTCCATTTCCGCGGTGCGCCGCTGGGTGCCGAATGAAGTGCGTATTCCCATTTACGTCATGATCATCGCGGCGGCGGTCAGCATCGTGCAGATGTTGATCAATGCCTATGCCTTTGGCCTGTATCAATCGCTGGGGATCTTTATTCCCCTGATCGTTACCAACTGTATCGTGGTGGGCCGCGCCGAAGCGGTAGCCTCTAAAAAACCCATCGGTTTGTCGGCGCTGGACGGCCTGGCAATCGGCCTGGGCGCTACCGGCGTAATGGTGACGCTTGGCGCGATGCGCGAGTTGCTGGGCAACGGCACCCTGTTCGACGGCGCCGATATGTTGCTGGGCAGCTGGGCCAAAGTATTGCGCATCGAAGTGGTTCACTTTGACAGCCCGTTCCTGCTGGCCATGCTGCCACCGGGGGCCTTTATCGGCCTGGGCCTGCTGTTGGCGTTGAAATACCTGATTGATGAACGGATGAAAGCGCGTACGGCCAAAGCCTTGCTGGCTGAACCGACGCTGGGACAAGGACAGACAGAGAAAGCCTGATGAATAAGCAAAAACGGCTGGAAATTCTTACCCGGCTGCGCGACAACAACCCGCAGCCGACCACGGAACTGGTGTACAGCACGCCGTTTGAACTGCTGATCTCCGTACTGCTCTCCGCGCAGGCGACCGACGTCAGCGTCAATAAGGCCACCGCCAAGCTTTATCCGGTGGCCAACACCCCGGCCGCCCTGCTGGCCCTGGGCGTCGACGGCGTCAAAGACTACATCAAGACTATCGGTCTGTTTAACAGCAAAGCCGAGAACGTGATCAAAACCTGTCGCATGCTGTTAGAACTGCACGGCGGCGAGGTACCGGAAGATCGTGCCGCGCTGGAGGCCCTGCCTGGCGTTGGTCGCAAGACCGCCAACGTGGTGCTCAATACCGCCTTTGGCTGGCCGACCATTGCCGTAGATACCCACATCTTCCGCGTTTGCAATCGCACCCGTTTCGCTCCGGGCAAAAATGTCGATCTGGTTGAAGAGAAGCTGCTCAAGGTGGTGCCGGCCGAGTTCAAGGTCGACTGCCACCATTGGTTTATCCTGCACGGCCGTTATACCTGCATCGCACGTAAACCGCGCTGCGGTTCCTGCATCATTGAAGATCTTTGCGAGTTTAACGAGAAGGTTTATCCCGACGCCTGATCGCTGCCACCGGGCGCAACGCGCGCCCGTCTCTTCCTCATATCCCATTGAGCTATTTTTTATCGGAAATGTGATATCAAGCAGCAGTAACCTTGGTGTTCTCGCGGATTTCAGTAGAAAACCCAATTCCCGCTTATTTTCAAGCGAAAAATTAGTTAAAAATTGCGGTAAACCTCACGTTTTAAAGATCACATTACCGTCACAAGCGCCAGTCCCGTTTTCTTAAATTTCTATAATTTTACAAAATGCGTCATATGCACAACAATCCAATGGATTAATCACCCCACCTATTGATATGGACTAATAAAACTCCATTCAGCAGAATATATCACTGTTTAAATTCCGTATAGCTTTTAATCAAAACAAAAACTCGGCAAAGCAAATAAAGACGAACGTTAATGCTGCATAACATTTGCAACATGGTTGTTTCACTCCGCGAGCGTTATATGTAACAGGATATGACAAACGCCTTGCCTCGTTGACAAAGATAGTGAACATTAACCGCCGTCATCCCATCCTATAACAACGCAGAAGGATGCAGTCCTGCATCACCTTTTGCAATTTCTCGTCTCTCTGGGACGGGGCAGTGAAAAATCAGAGGTACCAGTGTCAACAGCAAACAACAACAGCGAACAACCTGAAAGCGTGAGTCTTAACGCCTTCAAACAACCCAAGGCGTTTTACCTGATCTTCTCTATCGAGCTGTGGGAACGTTTTGGCTATTACGGCCTGCAAGGCATCATGGCGGTTTATCTGGTCAAAATGCTTGGCCTGAGCGAAGCCGACTCGATTACCCTGTTCTCTTCCTTCAGCGCACTGGTGTACGGCTTTGTGGCCATCGGTGGCTGGCTCGGAGATAAAGTGCTGGGCTCCAAGCGCGTGATCGTGCTGGGCGCGCTGGTGCTGGCCGTCGGCTATGCCATGGTGGCCTACTCCGGCCATGAAATCTTCTGGGTGTACCTGGGTATGGCGACCATCGCCGTGGGTAGCGGCCTGTTCAAGGCTAACCCATCTTCCCTGCTGTCAACCTGCTATGAGAAAGACGATCCGCGTTTGGACGGTGCATTCACCATGTACTATATGTCCGTCAATATCGGTTCTTTCCTTTCCATGTTGGCCACACCGTGGCTGGCGGCGAAATACGGTTGGAGCGTCGCGTTCTCACTGAGCGTGGTGGGCATGCTGATCACCCTGGTCAACTTTATGGTGTGCCACAAGTGGGTTAAACAGCACGGTTCCAAGCCTGACTTCAAACCCCTGCAGGTGAAAAAGCTGCTGATGGTCCTGGTGGGCGTAGTAGCTCTGGTAGCCATTTCCAGCTGGTTGCTGCACAACCAGGTGATTGCCCGCTGGGCACTGGCGATTATCTCCATCGGTATCGTGATTGTGTTCGCCAAAGAAACCTTTGCGCTGCACGGTGCTGCGCGCCGCAAGATGATCGTCGCCTTCCTGTTGATGCTGGAAGCGGTCGTCTTCTTTGTGCTCTACAGCCAGATGCCGACCTCGCTGAACTTCTTCGCTATCCACAACGTGGAACACAGCATCCTCGGTATTGGTTTCGAACCCGAGCAATATCAGGCGCTGAACCCGTTCTGGATCATGCTGGCCAGCCCTATTCTGGCGGCGCTGTATAACAAGATGGGTGACCGTCTGCCGATGCCGCACAAGTTCGCTTTCGGTATGATCCTGTGTTCCGGTGCCTTCCTGGTGCTGCCGTGGGGTGCCAGCTTTGCCAACGAACAGGGTATCGTTTCGGTTAACTGGCTGATCCTGAGCTACGCGTTGCAGAGTATCGGCGAGCTGATGATCTCCGGTTTGGGCCTGGCTATGGTGGCGCAACTGGTACCACAACGCCTGATGGGCTTTATCATGGGTTCCTGGTTCCTGACCACCGCCGCTGCCGCGCTGATTGCCGGTAAGGTCGCCGGTCTGACCGCCGTGCCTAGCAATGTTAACGACGCGCACGCTTCGCTGGCTATCTACAGCCACGTGTTTATGCAAATCGGTATCGCTACTGCCGTGATCGCCATCCTGATGATGCTGACCGCGCCGAAGCTGTACCGCATGACGCTGGACACCGCTGAAGATACCAACAAGAAAGCACAGGCGGCCGCTGCGGCCAACTGATCGCCGGCGAGGTTTTCATCGCAATAAAAAGCCGGGGCAATCATTTGCCCCGGCTTTTTTATCTCTCGTCCTGCGAGATTCAGACCTTCGGTTTAGCGCTCAGGTTAGTCCACATGAACTCGCTGACCAACGCACCGTGGAACGCGGCCTGTTGTTTGTCTGCCGCCGCACTGTGCCCACCCTCGGTATTCTCATAGAAATAGGCCTGCTGGTAGCCCATCTGCTGCATCCGCGCCGCCATTTTACGCGCGTGCGACGGGTTGACCCGGTCATCACTGGTGGCGGTGTAAAACAGCACCGGCGGATAAGGTACATCGGCTTTGATGTTGTGATACGGCGAGAAAGTCTTGATGTACGCCCACTCTTCCGCTTTGCTCGGGTCGCCGTATTCGGCAATCCATGAAGCCCCGGCGGAAAGCTGGGTATAACGTTGCATATCCAGCAACGGCACTTCACAGACGATGCAACCGAACAGCTGCGGGTACAGCGTCAACATGTTGCCTACCAGTAAGCCGCCGTTGCTGCCGCCGCGGGCTCCCAGATGTTGTGACGATGTCACTTTTCGCGCAATCAGATCCTCCGCCACTGCGGCAAAGTCCTCATAGGCACGATGACGGTTTTGCTTAAGCGCCGCCTGGTGCCAGGCTGGACCATACTCACCACCGCCGCGAATATTGGCCACGACGTACACCCCGCCACGCTCCAGCCAGGCCGGCGCCTTGGCTCCCATGTAACCCGGCGTGAGCGACACCTCAAACCCGCCATAACCGTACAGCAGCGTAGGGTTGCTGCCGTCCAGCTTGATGTCCTTGGCCGATATTTGGAAATACGGCACCCGCGTCCCGTCTTTTGACGTAGCGAAATGCTGGCTGACCTGATAACCACTGGCGTCAAAATCCTGCGGCCCTTGCTTAAGCAGTTCCGGCTCCCCGCCGTCCAGATTGCCCATGTACAAAGAGGTCGGCTGCAGGAAGCCGCTGAGAGTCAGGAAGTAATCGTTGGTCTCTTCATCAATGCCGCCGGCGGACAGGGTGCTGATTGCCCCCGGTTTGCCCAGCGGCTTGCGCTGCCAGCCATTCTCTTGCGGCGTCAGCACTTCCAACCGGTTTACCACGTTGTCCATGATGCTGAGGATCAGGTGATCGCGCGTGGCGCTGTAGCCACTTAACGCCACCTGCGCGGTCGGGGTGAATAACACCGTAAATTCACGCTTGCCGGCCAGATAATCGTCAAAGTGGGTCGCCAATAATGCACCGGAAGGATAGCGCGTCTCCCCCACCTGCCAGTCGCTGCTCGGCTTAACCAACAGCCACTCACGGTGGGTGCTGAACTCGGCATCGGCGGGAATATCAATTTTGATTTTCTGATCTTGTGCGGTCAGCAGATAGGTTTCGCGGCGATAGAAATCCAGGCTGCGGCCCACGTAGTTTCGCTCAAAGCCTGGCGTATGGTCATGATAGGCATACACCACCATATCCTGCGGTTGCGCTTCATACAGCGTTTGAGCCGCGCTCAACGGCGTGCCGCGCCGCCAGCGTTTGGCAATGCGCGCATAACCTGATTGAGTCATGGATCCCGCGCCAAAATCCGTGGCGACAAACAGCGTATCCTTATCAATCCACGAGGCCTGACTTTTCGCCACCGGCAGCACAAAGCCGTCTTTAACAAACTGCTTGGTCACCAGATCGAATTCACGGATTTCGGTGGCGTCACCGCCATCCGGCGACAGCTCCAGCAGGCAATAGCGGTATTCGGGAGCCAGCGACTGCGAGCCATGGAACACCCAATCTTTGCCTTCGGCCTTGCCCAACGCGTCAATATCCAGCACCGTTTCCCAGTCCGGTTGATCCTTGCGATATTCCTGCAAGGTGGTCCGTCGCCACAGGCCGCGTGGATTGGCTTGATCCTGCCAAAAGTTGTAATAGTACTCACCCCGCTTGGTGACCCACGGAATTTGGCTCTCTTTATTCAGAATGGCCAGCACCTGCTTTTCCACCTGACGAAAACCTTCACCCTGGGCAAAACGCGCGGTGGTGCGTTGGTTTTCCTGCTTGATCCATGCCTGTGCAGCTTTGCCCTGCAGCTCTTCCAGCCACAAGAATTGGTCGGCGGCGCTGGTGCCCCCGTCTGCCGCCATCGCCAGGCGGATACTGTTGGGTAATGAAGTCATCGCGAATACGGCTCCTGCGGTTTGTGCGCTGAGTTTAATAAACTGGCGTCGGTTGGTGACTGGCAAGTTCAATCTCCCTTTGAAAGTTAATAAGACTCATTTTCAACAAGGTAGGCGTTTGGCGGCGCAGAGTCAAAGCCTGCGCCCACGCCGTTGAATCAAAATTTAGGGTAATGGATCAGATCGTGAATGCGTACCGTCTGTTGGCTGGCATTGCGGTAAGCATGTGGCCGATCGGCCTGAAAGCGCATCGCCTCGCAGCTGCTCAGGTGATACCACTGCCCGTCGACGGCCAGCTCCAGCTCGCCGCTGATGACAATCACATGCTCGATCACCCCCGGCTCATGTGCAGAAGACTCGCTGAGCGCCCCTGGAGCCAGATCGATGACAAACATGTCGAACCCCAGTTGGCGATCGAAGGGAAACAACGGGACGACACGCATATCGGCGTTGTATTGATTAAACACTGGCGCATCGCCATAGCGGTGCAGCGTGGCCTGCTGTTGCAGCGGTGAGATCTCGAGAAACGCAGAGAATGCCACGTTAAACCCGGTCGCAATTTTCCACAGCGTTGCCACCGTTGGGCTGGATTCTCCGCGTTCGATCTGCCCCAGCATGGCCTTGCTGACGCCGGTATTTTCCGCCGCCTGATTCAGGCTCCAACCGCGCTGCACGCGCAAAGAACGAAGCGTTTGTGCCAGATGACCGGACAATTCCTGCATGTTTTTCTCCCTTGCTTTTCGGCTGATTATACCCCCTTGTACGTTATAACGCACGGTGCTATGCTGCCGCTTCACTGTGCGTTATAACGCACGACCGTTGCCGGAGTCAGCCATGCGCCCAGCCCTCTCTTTGCGTCATCTGTCCCTGCCCGCCGTGATGGCCGGGTTCGTTGCGGTATTGGTCGGTTACACCAGTTCTGCCGCCATTATCTTTCAGGCGGCCGCGGCCGCCGGTGCGACACCAATGCAGATTGGCGGCTGGCTGACCATGTTGGGGCTGGGGATGGGCATCACCTCCCTGGGACTGTCCCTGTATTACCGCACGCCGATCCTGACCGCCTGGTCGACGCCCGGCGCCGCGCTGCTGGTCACCAGTCTGCCAGGAACCCCACTCAACGAAGCGATTGGCGTTTTCATCTTTGCCTCCGGGCTGATCCTGCTGTGCGGCGTGACCGGGCTGTTTGCCCGGTTGATGGATTACATCCCTCAGGCAATTTCGGCGGCGATGCTGGCGGGGATCCTGCTGCGTTTTGGCCTGGATGCCTTCGCTTCGCTACAGGTGAATTTCGTACTCAGTGCCGGGATGGGGCTGGTGTACTTGATAACTCGCCGTTATCTGGCCCGCTACGCGATTGTCCTGACCTTGTTGACCGGTCTGCTGATTGCAGCGCTGCAGGGTAATATCCATCTTGCGCAGCAACCGTTGGCGTTCGCCATGCCGGAGTTTATTGCGCCACACTTTAGTGCGTCTACGCTGTTAGGGATTGGTGTGCCTTTCTTCGTGGTCACTATGGCGTCACAAAATGCCCCCGGCATCGCCACCCTCAAGGCCGCCGGCTACAGCGTCCCCACCTCGCCGTTGATTAGCTGGACGGCGCTGACCGCACTGTTGCTGGCGCCGTTCGGCGGGTTTTCGGTTTGTATCGCCGCTATTACCGCCGCGATCTGCATGGGGCCTGACGTGCATCCGAATCCGCAGCGCCGCTATATGGCCGCCGCTGCCGCCGGGGTATTTTACCTGCTGGCCGGTGCCTTCGGCGGCGTTATCGGCATGTTGTTCAGCGCATTGCCCGCCGCCTTGATCCACACCATTGCCGGGCTGGCGCTGCTGGGCACCATTGCCGGGAGTCTGCAACGCGCATTGCAAGATGAAAAGCAACGTGATGCCGCGCTGATCGCTTTCCTGATCACCGCATCCGGCGTGACGCTGCTCGGCGTCGGCTCGGCATTTTGGGGGATTATTGGGGGGGCCATCGCTCATATCATCCTTTCACTGCCACACCGCGCGAACCGCAGCGAGAATTAAGTCCGCAGGTTGAAAGGTGCTTTAGTCCCTCCGTCAATGTTCCCCCTTTAGCGATCTTCTGCTTAACTGATGGGGAACCATGGACGGTTTTTCTACTGCCATCGTCAATCACTAAGTGACATTGTCACGAGGATGTTTATGAATGAGCATGCCACGCTGTTAGCCCAGCGTCTGATCCGTAATTTCGACCAGGTCGAGAAATCACACGACAGCCGTCCACCGCTGTATGACAGCATTGGCGCCCGTTTGGGCACCGGTACCGCAGCCAAAAAACTGGGGGCTTCTATCGACGTGGTAGCCCCGGGCATGCGTTCATGCCCTTATCACTTCCACTATGCGCAGGAGGAGATGTTCATCGTGCTGGAGGGGATCGGCACCTTACGGGTTGCCGGGGAGCGGCTGCCGATCAAAAGCGGGGACGTTATTTTCATTCCGCCGGGCCCGGAATACCCGCATCAGATCATCAACACGTCGGATGCGCCGCTAAAATATCTGTCTGTCAGCACCCGCGAGCAGCCCGAACTGGTGGAATATCCTGACTCAGGCAAATTTCAGGCGATGGCCGTGGACCAAAATGGTGAAACGGTACGCTATTTACAGCGCCCTTCAGCGTCGCTCGATTATTGGCAGGATGAACCCTGAATCCCCTTCCGGTAACGACAGGCCCAGTGCGAGCGCCGCCTGCTCGGCGACACGGAAATCGATATCCGCCGCTTCGCCGTCCTCCATGAACCAGGCGGCGGACAGCCCTGCCCAGGCAAGGATCCACTGCAGCAGACGCTGGCGCTCCAGCCCGGCCAGTTGACAGATCTGCACGACTCGCCGCTGAAAAATGTCTGGGTCAGTAGCAATACCGTAGTTGGGGTTGCAGAAGATGTTGGCGTAGTCGAAGGCGCGTTCGCCATAAAGGCGTTTAGGGTCGATCACCAGCCAGCCACGCTCACCGAAATCCAGCACGTTGTCATGGTGTATATCTCCGTGCAACACGGTCTGTTCACGCGGGCTGGTCAGCAATTCTGCGGCCACCCTGGCGCTGAGGCGCAGCATGCCACCGTGTGCCTGCGCCGCCGGCCACAGTGAGTTAAACCATTGGTGCAAAGGAATGAGTTCCGGTAAGGGTTCGGCACGTGGTGCATGCAGGCGGGCAACAACCTGGCAAAGAATTTCCGTCGCCTGACGATCGTCGCCATCGCGCACCATTTGCGGCAACGAGCGGCTGCCTTGCGCACGCTCCAGCAAGATCCCATCCTCATGCCAGGCTAGCACCCGCGCAGCACCTTCGCCCTGCCACCAGCACATCAATAAACCGCCGAACTTTTCTTCCTGTTCGCGGGCTATTTTCAACATGGCGGCGGCCCCCTGATAGCGAACGGGCATCAGCAGGCTGCTGTGAGTTTCAAACGCCTGGCCGTCGGGCTGTAGCTGCCAGCGTTGCATGTAAGGTATTAAGGCCGAATTCATTACCCTGAAACGTCCTTCACAGTTATAAATGAATGGTAGTGATATTATTTAAAATCAATATATCGCAGCGTACTTCCGATGTTCATCGCACTATCCTAACCAAGTTTGTTTACTTTTTTAATTTATCTCTCGGGGTTTTTACCATGACATCATTAAAGCGCATTAATTATCCGCATCTGCCTACGCCGGGGGGGCCCTATGTCCATGCCGTACGCCACGGGGATACGCTGTATGTTTCCGGCCTGACGGCATTTGCCACCGAGGCTCAGGGGCAAACGACCCAGCAACAGACGCAGGCGGTTCTGGAGCAACTGGCAACCATCGCCGCCACAGAGGGCACGAACCTCAAAGCGCTGATTAAAATAACCGTGTTTCTAACCGATATCGGCGATTTGCCGGCCATCCGGCCGATACTGTTTGACTATTGCGACGGCGCGCTTCCGGCCTGCTCACTGGTCGCGGTCAGCGCCTTGTTCTCGCCACAGGTCAGCGTTGAGATCGAAGCCGTTCTGGCGCTGTGAACGTAAGGTGCCCGTAGGCATCGCGTGCGTTACCCTTTGCCGCCATTGGGACTATTCTGCTAATTTACAGCTAGGAACTTTATTACCGCCGAGACGTTAATGCAGCAAAAGCCGGTTATGCACGAAGCCAGACAGTTAAAGCGCCTCAACGCCGCCACGCGTCGGCAATCCCATATGTATAAGTGGATTGCCTTTATCGCGGCGCTTGACGCCATACTGGTATTTTTTTATGACCGGGATATGCGCAACATTACCTTTTCAGGCGCCGTTGCGCTGGTGTGCGGATATTTGTGGATCCGCGATCGCAACAAAGCGCGCGGTTATCGGCGGGAGTACGATCGCAAATTTGGCAAGCACAGCGGCCTTTAGTCCTGCATTGCTTCCAGCACTTTTGCGCTGTCGACGATTTGCACGAACTTAACGATTTTTCCCGCACGCAGCTGGTAAATATGCGCAAAGGATGCGGTGAAGGACTTTCCGGTGGCCGCGTAGGTGCCATGGTAGAACCCCTGCGCAATCACGGTTTCGCCGGCATCATAGAAGTGGTCGACATCGGCGCGATAGCCCTGCCATTCCGTCCCCAAACGCTGGTGAACATTTTTGAATATCGCCTGCGGGCCGATATAGGTGCCGGCATAAGGAAACCCCGCCGCTTCGGTCCACTCGGCATCTGGCGCCAGCGCTGCCAGCAGATTGCGGCCATTCTCTTCGGCACTGCCGCCCTCATAGGTGGCGCGTACAATTTCAAGATTCGTAGGCATGATCTTTCTCCGGTGGCGTCTGCAGGATATTCCGGCCATACCCCGCAGACACAGGTTTACACCAAGCGGAGATGACCGGAATGGCGTCATTGTAAGTTGCTTATTCCGGTATAAAAACCGCGATTGCGGCAATAGTCTGTTGCATTGTAGTAAACAATTAGAACATTGCGCTGTCATCACCGCCGCATCAAAGGGGGTTATGATTGAGGTTTTCCGCCCACAAGGAACAAAACACGTGCATTCTTCACCACTGACGCAAGCCTTACTACAGCCTTTCGCCCCCCATCAGGAACTGGCTCAGGCGTTGTTGCCACTGACGCTCGATTCCGATGATGGCTCTCATGACGTGGCACATCTGCATCGCGTGTGGAAAAACACCCGCAAAATCAGTCAACAAGAAGGTGGCAACCGTCGCATCCTGTGTGCGGCCGTGCTGTTGCATGACTGTGTGGCAGTGGAAAAAAACTCGCCACAGCGCCATCTGGCCTCGCGCATGGCGGCAGAGAAAGGCGCCCTGGTGCTCAAACAGCTGGGCTGGGAGCCGCAGGACATTGCCGAAACCGCCCATGCCATCGAGGCCCACAGCTTCTCCGCAGCCATTACCCCGGAGAGCCTGGAGGCAAAAATCATTCAGGACGCAGACCGTCTGGACGCTATCGGCATGATTGGCGTAGCGCGTTGTTTCTATATTGGTGGACGCATGCGCAGCGCGCTGTACGATGCCGCCGATCCGCTGGCGGAACAGCGCCAATATGACGACAAGCGTTTTTCCCTGGATCACTTCGAAACCAAGTTATTCAAACTGCAGGAAGGTTTCCAAACCGCCACCGGCAAGAAAATGGCGCTGGAACGTACCGAACGCATGCGGCGTTTCCTCAGCGAACTGCTGGAAGAGATGTAACGCGCCAGCGCCCTGCAAACTGGCATTTCCGTTACGGCAGCAGCATCTTCACACCGCTAATTGCTGTACACTGGATGCCAACTTCACTGACCAGGCTGCAAAAATGAAAAAACTGACGCTGAAAGACATGACGGAAAGCGAGCAACGTGAAGTAAAAACCGAGTTGGACAAGGCACGTAAAAGCCTCGGGCGCGCCTTGACCAATGGCGAGAATAACAAGATCAAGGATGAGGTGGTGGCTCGCATCACTGCCGCCCGCGAGAAAATTGAAAAAGCTACCCGGGCCGAACGCAAAGCCAATCGCGTTCAACCCACCGGGGAAACGTTCAGTTGGTCGGCTTCGATCAACGGCGCACGCCGTCCCCGCTAATCAATTTCGCCCCGCCAAGGCGGGGTTTTCCTTTTCCCTGCTTATTAGCCAAACTCATCAGCGCGGTTTAATCATGAATAACCGTGTTATCAACCTGTTGCAAATTGACAGCATCATGCAGAATATTCATTATCATCGCATTACCCCTTTTCAAGAGACCGCCATGACTCACCTCAACCACAATGACGCTGCGCAAATATCGGCATTGCCGCTTGAAGGTTTGGTGGCAGTTTACTCGAAGAAACAGACGCTCATTTGATCGGGGCGCGCTGTCCCGTCAGATGAGCTGACTGGGCGGTGTACGACTCGTTTCCCCTCTTGTTATCTCATCTGGCTTCTTATTGTTCGCATTGAAGGAAATTACTATGGCCTCATTTTCCGGTATCTGGGTTGCGCTGGTGACCCCATTTAATCACAACGCCGTTGACCTGCCCGCCACCCAACGGCTGGCCCAACACCTGATCGCCTCTGGCGTCGATGGGTTGGTGGTTTGCGGTACCACCGGTGAGGCTGCCGCGTTAAGCAAGGAAGAACAGCTGGCGGTGCTCGATGCCGTGCTGGCCGTGACGCCTGCCCATCAGGTGGTGATGGGGCTGGCCGGCAATAACCTTATCGACACATTGCAAATGCAACAGGCGATCCAGCTGCGCGACGTCGCCGGCGTGCTGATCCCCGCCCCCTACTACATTCGCCCGTCGCAATGCGGTCTGGTGGACTATTTCACCCAGTTGGCCGACGCCTCAAGCGTGCCGGTGATCCTGTACAACATTCCGCAACGCACCGGCGTGGTGATGGAGCTGACAACCCTGCGCCAGATTGCACGCCATCCGCAGGTGAAAGCCATCAAGGACTGCGGCGGTAATCCGGACACCACCATGGCGCTGATTAACGACGGTGAAATCGACGTACTGACCGGGGAAGATAACCTGATCCTGACGACGCTGTGCCTGGGCGGCACCGGGGCGATTTCTGCTTCCGCGCATATTCAGCCGCAGCGTTTTGTGCAATTGGTGCAGCAGGTCGCCGACGGCGATTTGGTTGCCGCCCGCGCTAACTTCTATGGCCTGCTGCCGATGATCCAGCAAATGTTCAGCTTCCCGAACCCAGCCCCGGTCAAAGCCGCATTGGCGCAGCAGGGTCTGATCCGTAACGAGCTGCGTTCGCCCATGCAAATCGCGCCGCAGGCATTGCAACAGCAAATTGCCGTCACCCTGGCGCAGTTGCAGCCCGAAGCCGCGTTGATAAGTTAAATTTGTCGTTTAACCCGCTGTAATTTTGGCGTTATAGAGCTAGGATCAGAAGTTAAGCATGCCTGTCACTCATCATTATCAAGGAGCTTTCGATGAAACTGTTCTATAAAGCCGGTGCCTGTTCTCTGTCTCCACACATTGTACTGCGTGAGGCGGGCCTGGATTTCACGGCGGAAAAGGTCGATCTGGCGCTGAAGAAAACGGAAAGCGGTGCCGACTATCTGACCATCAACCCGAAAGGACAAGTGCCTGCGCTGCTGTTGGATGACGGCAGTCTGCTGACCGAAGGCGTCGCGATTGTGCAATACCTGGCCGATCGCGTGCCGGATCGCGGTCTGATCCCCGCAGCGGGCACGCTGTCGCGCTACCATGCGATTGAGTGGCTTAACTATATTGCCACCGAACTGCACAAGGGTTTCAGCCCGCTGTTTAACCCGAAAACGCCTGAAGAATACAAAGCCTTCACGCGGGAAAAACTGGAGAAGCAGTTCAGCTATCTGGATTCGGTGCTGGCGAAGCAGCATTTCTTGCTGGGGAACCGGTTTAGCGTGGCAGATGCCTATTTGTTTACCGTTCTGCGCTGGGCTATCGCCATGCAGTTTGATCTCAAAAAGCACGCCAACTTATCGGCCTATTTTGATCGCGTGGCCGCACGGCCGGCAGTAGATGCCACCTTGAACGCGGAAGGATTGAAATAATTTCCTGGCCCCGGCGCGATAATCCGCCGGGGCACAGCGTCAGCTTAATTACAGCTTTACCGCTTTAAAATCACAGTCTGGCTGCACGATACGATCCTGAGCCGCCACCACCTGTAGTTCGTACTGTCCCATTGCCTGAGTTGTCAGCATCACTTCATAAACCGCCGCCGTCACGTGCTCCAGCGCCTTATCAAGCGCCTCGCCCTTAAGCAGATTAACCAGCAACAGGCCGCTGGTCAGATCGCCCACGCCTACCGGTTGGCGGCTGCCAAAATCCACCAGCGGACGACTGATGTGCCAGGCTTCATCCGCCGTAACCAACAGCATTTCGAAACAGTCCGGATGGTAACCGGCGCGGCTCAGGTGCTTGACCAGCACCACTTTCGGCCCCTTGGCAATTAGCTCACGCGCAGCGCTTACCGCTTGATCAACATTCGCGACGGTGCGCTGACTCAACAACTCCAGCTCCAGCAGGTTTGGCGCAATCATGTCGCTGCACGGCAATGCCTGCTGACAATGAAACTCCGCCACACCCGGTGCCACGATGCAGCCTTTTTCAGGGTGACCCATGACCGGATCGCAAAAATACCAGGCGTGCGGATTGGCCTGTTTGACCTGACGCACGATCTCAAGAATATGGCTACCCTGCTCCGGCGAACCGATATAACCGCTCAGCACGGCATCGCAATGCTTGAGTTGATCGATATCCGCAATACCCTGGGCAATTTCCGTCAGGTGGCTGGCCGGCATCACGCAACCGGTCCACTTGCCGTACTGGGTGTGATTGGAGAACTGGACGGTGTTCAACGACCAGACGTTAACGCCCATGCGGCGCATCGGAAATTCTGCCGCACTGTTGCCCGCGTGGCCAAACACCACATGAGACTGAATAGAAAGAATGTTTTTCATCAAAAATTTGCTCTGATGCCTCAAAAATAAAGGGGCCGCTGAGGGCCCCTTTGCTGCAATTTCGTTTACTGCCAATCTACCAGGCAGTAATGTTTTTTGCCGCGACGCAGCAGCGTATAACGACCGAACAGGCGATCGGCGTCGCTGAAGGTGTATTCGGCGTTAGACTGCTTCTCACCGTTGATGGTCACTGCATTGGAGCCAATCATGGTGCGAGCCTGGCCGCGTGAAGGTACCAGCTCGGCATTCACCAGCGCCTGTTGCAGATCGGCGTCGCCATCGAGCTTGATGGTCGGCATACCGTCCTGCGCCAACTGAGCGAAGTCAGCTTCAGTCATGTCGTGCAGCGCACCGGAGAACAGGCTCTGGGTGATGCGCTTGGCCGCAGCCAAGCCTTCCGCACCATGCACCATGCCGGTCACTTCTTCTGCCAACACATACTGGGCACGCGGTGCCTTGCCGCTGTTCTTGTCTTCTTCTTCCAGCGCGTTGATTTCGGCCAGATCCATAAAGGTGAAGAATTTCAGGAAGCGATACACGTCGGCGTCGGCGGTGTTGATCCAGAACTGGTAGAACTTGTACGGGCTGGTTTTTTCAGGTGCCAACCAGACTGCGCCACCTTCGGTTTTGCCGAATTTGGTGCCGTCGGCTTTGGTGATCAAAGGCACGGTCAGGCCGAACACCTGCTGCTGATGCATGCGGCGGGTCAGATCGATACCTGAGGTGATGTTGCCCCACTGGTCGGAGCCGCCGATCTGCAGCTCAACCTGATGACGGTTGTAGAGCTCGGCGAAGTCGAAGCCCTGCAGCAGATTGTAGGAGAACTCGGTGAACGAGATACCGGAATCGTCACGGTTCAAACGCTGCTTCACCGCTTCCTTGTTGATCATCTGGTTGACGGAGAAGTGTTTGCCGATATCACGCAGGAAGGTCAGCACGTTCATGCCGCCGAACCAGTCGTAGTTGTTGGCTGCTACCGCGCTGTTGTTGCCACAGTCGAAATCCAGGAACGGAGAAACCTGTTTGCGGATTTTTTCTACCCACTCGTTCACGGTATCGGTGGTGTTCAGCTTACGTTCAGCTGCTTTGAAGCTCGGATCGCCGATAAGCCCCGTGGCGCCCCCCACCAGCGCGACCGGTTTGTGGCCGGCAAGCTGGAAACGCTTCAGGCACAACAGAGGAACCAGATGGCCCAAATGCAAGCTGTCAGCGGTCGGATCGAAACCGCAATACAGTGCAATTGGCCCTTGCGCCAGTCGCTCTGCTAACGCTTCCTCATCCGTAACCTGGGCAACGAGGCCCCGCTCTTGCAGTTGTTTAATCAAGTTGCTGCTTGCCATCAATGACTCCATGTATAAACGAATGCACCTTTGTCGGTACACGACCTTTCGCCCACTGGCGAAATATAAAATTCAGAATACCGCATAGAATAAAGCGCCGGCGACATCAGTGCCAGCGCTTAAGGGGGATTTTCGGTCTTCAGGGCGCCAGTCGGTCAATTTTCCAGTCATTCCCGTCCCGTTGGTACAGGAAACGGTCGTGCAGGCGGTTGGCACCGCCCTGCCAAAACTCGACGGAGTCGAAATTGACCCGGAATCCGCCCCAGAAACTCGGCAGCGGGACTTCACCCTGTTGGAATTTTTGCTTCAGCTCGAGGAATTTGCTTTCCAGCACCCCGCGCGCGGAAATGCGCGATGACTGCTGCGACACCCAAGCGCCGATCTGGCTGTCTTTCGGGCGACTGGCGAAGTACTTCATTACTTCTAAAGTGGAAAGCCGTTCCGCCTTACCGAGGAAAATCACCTGGCGGTCAAGCATGTGCCACGGGAACAGCAGGCTGATATGCGGGTTATTCGCCAATTGCTGTGCTTTGCGGCTGCCCAGGTTGGTGTAGAACACCAACCCTTTTTCATCCACATGCTTAAGCAAAACAATACGCTGATAGGGTTGACCATTTTCATCCACGGTTGCCACACACATGGCAGTCGGATCGGCCAAACGAGCGTCGCAGGCCTGTTTAAGCCACTTTTCGAACAGCTCCAGCGGATTGGCGGTCAGATCGTTGCGACGCAGGCCACCTCGGGTGTATTCACGGCGCAGGTCCGCAACATCAAATTCATTATTTTCAATCATTGGGTTATCAACCAACTGAAAAATCGTGATTCTATTCTGCGCCAGTGGCGTCAGGATCTCAATCGATCTGACGCCGCAACCGCCGGATCAGTTCGCCAGCGTGCAGTCGCTCATGATCACTTTGCCATTACGCTCAAGGTAGGCGTTTTGGCCCTTGGACCAGAAGGTGTATTTACCGTCGCTATATTTTGCTCCGGTCATGGCCAGCACCTGCTTGAGTTTCAACTGCTCGCCGTCCATCAGCAGGCTGACGGTGCTCTCCTTGCCGTCCAGCGCCACCGTCAGCGGCGTGGTGCCACACTGATAATGCAGGGTCTGGCTGCTTTGCGGCAGAACGTAGCTGCAACCGGCCAACGCCAGCGCACCGGCGGCAATAATGATTTTTTTCATGCTGTTGCTCCTTAGGAAAATCTGTCGATTTCTATCCTAACAGAGCTAACGGCCCCCTAAAGGCAAAACCGGATAAATCCCACCCAGCAGGGTTTCACGGCTGGCACCGGTGACCGAAGGCAGATTGCCGGGCTGGCCGGACAAGGTACGAAACGCCAGCCAGGCGAAGGCCAGCGCTTCCATATCATCGCCGCTGATGCCGAAATCGTCAGTCAGGCACACTTCGGTGCCGGGCAGTAGCGCCGACATCCGCGCCATCAGCAATGGGTTACGCGCCCCACCACCGCAGACCAACAGGCGTTCGCACCCGCCAGCCAACTGGACCTGCTCGCAGATAGTGATCGCCGTCAGTTCCGCCAACGTAGTTTGTACGTCAACCGGCTTGACTGCCGGCAGTCCCGTAAGCTGACGTTCCAGCCAAGCCGCATTGAAATACTCACGGCCGGTACTTTTCGGTGCCGGCAGCGCAAAGTAAGGATCGGCCAGCATCTGCTGCAGCAGAGGCAGGCAGACACGGCCTTCCATCGCCCAGGCGCCGTCTTTATCGTAAGGCTGCGAGCGATGGCGCCATACCCAAGCGTCCATCAGCATATTGCCCGGCCCGGTATCGAAACCGCGCACCGGCGCCCCCGGCAACAACATCGAAAGATTGGCAATGCCGCCGATGTTCAGCACCATGCGGCGTTCGACCGGATGCGCCAACAACGCCTGATGGAAGGCCGGCACAAGTGGCGCGCCCTGGCCCCCATAGGCCATATCGCGCCGCCGGAAATCCCCCACGGTAGTGATGTTCGTCAGCGCTGCAATGCGATTGTTATCGCCCAATTGCATAGAAAAACGGGCGTCGCCTTCTGGCTCGTGCCATACCGTCTGACCATGGCAACCGATGGCGGTGATGTCCTGAGCCGACACGCCGGTTTGCTTTAGCAGGCCAAGCACCGCCTCACCAAACAAGGTGCCGAGCTGCGCATCCAGTCGCCCCACTGCAGCAAGCGTGGTCTGTTGCCCCTGGCACATACCGAGAATATCCTGCTTGAGCTGAATCGGCATCGGATGGCTGTAACTGGCCTGCTGCGCCACCATTCGTCCGTCGATCGCAGCAAGCACCACGTCGACGCCATCCAGACTGGTGCCGGACATAACACCTATATAGCGGCCTGACTTCATAGCAACATCCTTTACCCTGTGCGGGGAAACAAAATTTTGACCTGATAAATAAACCAGAATTAAAACATTAACGCCATGAATTCTGTTGTCTTTTTTCACCTCTGTGAGCAACGCGCCTGTTTTTCTGCTCACTTCCCCGGTTGATAACCAGCGCTAAACGATGGCTCAACGCGCAACGGAATTTCCTGCGGCGCTGTTATAAAGCTAAACCACCGTTTATTATTGGTTGAACAGCGCAACGTTAAGCTGCATGCAGTAGCGGGTCATGGTGATGTGCGTGCGTTTGAGCCATACTTTGTCTATCATTTTCATTGAATCTGGCCTGGAAAGGTTCCCCAGGTTATGGACTACTACCAACAGGAGTTTTATATGATCAAGCGTCTTCTCGTCGTTGCTATCGCCGCAGTTACGCTGGCAGGGTGCGCCAATGAATCCATGTCCGGCGACGTTTATTCCGCTTCGCAGGCCAAACAGGTTCAAACCGTGACTTATGGCACGCTGGTTTCGGTGCGCCCAGTCAAGATCCAGGGTGGTGAAACGTCGAATACCATTGGCGCAATCGGTGGTGCCGTATTGGGTGGCTTCCTCGGTAACACCGTCGGTGGCGGTACCGGTCGCAGCCTGGCAACCGCAGCCGGCGCAGTCGCCGGTGGCGTAGCGGGTAACAGCATCGGCGAAGCCGCAGGCCGTACCTCAGGCTACGAGCTGGAAATCAAAACTGACCAGAAAGAGAACATCGTGGTGGTTCAGAAGGCGGGCGCGACCAAGTTCAGCCCAGGCCAGCGTGTTCGTATGGCTCGTACTGGCGACACCATTACCGTATCTCCGCTGTAAGCGATACAGATGGGTAAAACCGGAGGCTTTAGGCCTCCGGTTTCATTTCCGATGCTGTGAAATCTAATCGAATAAAAAGAAATTCTTATTGTTTATTTTGTAGTTCAGTGATGTTTTGCTCAAGCTTGCCAATTAAACCAACCAACAGTTGTACTTCATCAGTAGTAATGCCGCTCAGAATCTCGCCCCGCGTAGAGCTGATGACGCTGTCCACTTCCCGGATGATGGGATCGGCCGCTTCAGTCAGTTTGATACGCTTTGCACGCCGATCGTTGGCGCAGGTGTGGCGAGTAATCAACCCCTTCTCTTCCAGTTGGTCCAGAGTACGAACCAATGACGGTTGCTCAATGCCGATCGCTTTAGCCAGCTGGATCTGTGACTGCTCCGGCGGCAAACGATTGATACTGTGCAAAGTAACCCAATGCGTTTGCGTGAGCGCCAGCGGCTTGAGCCGATGATCGATGAGCGCGCGCCATACACGAACTAATCGTGCTAAATCTGAACCTAATGTTGACTCCACTTACCCCTCCTTATAATTAGCATGCTAACATACCCTCCCAGAGCTTAGACTATTTTGAGTAACTCACATTAAAAACACAAATGTATATAATGTATATTGTGGAAATAGCCACCATTTTGATCAGTTATTGTTTATTCTCTATGCAACCGCTCAACATATTCACTCACTGGGATTGTTAATGTGAATACTTCATGGCTTCATGCCTCGTCCCCGCTACCCGATTTGGTGCTGGGCGCCTCGCTTTATTTTCCGCCCCTATTTAAGGCTGTTTTGCTAGGCCTGATTTTATGGCTACTGGTACACCACCTGTTGCGAGACTGGATTTATTCCGGCGAAATTTGGCACCCTATGCTGATGGATTTGTCTATTTTCGTCATCGCCGTCAGCGGCTCCCTGTGGCTTTTAGCGAGTTGGTAACTCATGACGTATAAAACATTAAAATATTTTTCTACGGTAATCGTCTGTGCCATTGCCATCTGTGCCGGTTGGTGGTTATGGAATTACTATATGCAATCCCCCTGGACGCGCGATGGAAAGGTGCGCGCCGAACTCGTCAATATCACACCAGAAGTTTCTGGAAGATTAGAGAAAATAACCGTTCATGACAATCAGTTCATACCTGCGGGAAGTCTGATTTTTACGATCGACCCCGTGCCTTACCAGATTGCGCTGGACAATGCTGAGGCCGCGCTGGCAAAAGCGCAGTCTGATTTGGCCAAGGCCGATCATGAGGCGGCTCGACGCCGCGGTCTGCCGCGAAATGTTATTTCTGCGGAAGATATGGACGAATCGAATTTAGCGGCACAGGCAATGAAAGCCGCGTATAAAGCCGCGCAAGCTAATCTGGAACAGGCAAAATGGAATTTAAGTAAAACTAAAATTTATGCCCCTACCGATGGCTATATCACCAATTTGCAAACCCGCGTGGGTAACTATGCCAGCGTCGGCTCACCGCTGGTTGCGCTGGTTGATGTGCACTCGTTTTATGTGCTCGGTTATTTTGAAGAAACCAAGCTAAAACATATAAAAGAAGGCAATAAAGCGGACATCGTTTTATATAACGGCAACACTCCGCTTCAGGGTGAAGTTGAGAGTATCGGCCGCGCCATTTACGATCAAAGCGTCGAAAGCAGCAGCGATTTATTAATGGACGTGAAACCCAACGTGCCCTGGGTTCGTTTGGCGCAACGCGTACCGGTACGGATAAAATTGCTAAATGTTCCGGCAGATTTGCCGCTGGTCGCGGGCACCACCTGCACCATCTCGATTCATCAGTAAGGCTAACGTGTGAACCTGCCTTTTTTGGAATGGAAACGCACCCCTTGGGGAAAAGCCACCGGCGGACAATGGCGTTATGCACTGCGCAATTCGCTGGCGATGTGCCTGTCACTGTGGGTCGCGTTCGTTCTCAATCTTGACGAACCTTACTGGGCGCTGACATCGGCCGCGGTCGTCAGCTTCCCCACCGTCGGCGGTGTGATCAGCAAAAGCATCGGCCGGGTTTTTGGCAGCCTGGTCGGCGCTGCGGCATCGGTGGCCATCGCCGGGCACTGCCTGAATGACCCCTGGCTGTTCACGCTGTTTATCGCCGCCTGGATCGGCCTGTGCACTTACATTTCAAACCACTATCAGAACAACGTTTCCTACGCCTTCGCTCTGGCGGGCTACACCGCCGCCATCATCGCCTTCAGCACCGTCAACGTGACGGACACTCAGCAGATCTTTGATATTGCCCAAGCGCGCGTTTGTGAGGTTATCACCGGTATTCTGTGCGGCGGTCTGATGATGATGATCCTGCCCAGCACCTCTGACGGCGAAGCCTTGTTAACCTCGTTGCGGCGCATGCATCTGCGATTATTGGAACATGCCGCGATGCTGTGGCAGCCGGAAATCACCGTGCAGATGCGTACCTCGCACGAAGGGGTTATCGGCCAAATCCTGACCATGAACTTGCTGCGTATTCAGGCTTTCTGGAGCCACTACCGGCTACGCCGACAGAATAATCTGCTCAACTATATGCTGCACCAGCAGTTACGTATTACCAGCGTGATCTCCAGCCTGCGCCGCATGCTGCTGAACTGGCCGGATCGCCCGGACAACCTGGCCAGCGTGCTGGAGCAACTGCTCATCGAGCTGCGTAACCCCGAGACTGACAAGTACCGTTTGGCGCGCATACTGCAACAGATTGCGCCGCAAGATCCCGCCGACTATCGTCATCGCGCCTTCTGGCTACGTCTGCGCCATTTCTGCTGGCTGTATCTGGGCGCCAGCCGCTGGTTGCAGCGCCTTGAGAGCGCCACGCCGGTCAGCGATATTCAGCCACCGCGTGTCACCTCTTTGGCCCGTCACACCGACAGCTACGAAGCGGCGTATAACGGCCTGCGCACCTTTTTGTGCATTGTCATCGGTTGCGCTTACTGGATTAACACCCAATGGGACGCGGGCAGCTCGGCCCTGACGCTGATAGCTATCAGCTGCGTGCTCTACTCTTCCACGCCGTCCCCCATCAACAGCATCACTACCCTGCTAAAGGCGGTGCTGCTGCTTTCGATTGCCTGCTTTGTGGTGAAATTTGGCCTGATGATTCAGATTGATGATTTTTGGCTGTTCTGTGCCTTTCTGTTCCCGGTGCTGGTAACGATGCAGATGATCAAGCTGCAGCACCCCTCCTACGCCGCACTCTGGGGCCAACTGATCGTATTCATGGGCTCTTTTCTTTCCGTCACCAATCCACCAAGCTACGACTATCAGTCGTTTATCAATGACAGCATCGGGAAGATTGTCGGGGTATTGCTGGCCGGTTTAGCCTTCCAAATATTGCGACCCAGCTCGGACAAACGCAAAAGTCGGCGCATTATCCGCGCCCTGCGGCAGGACTTTATCGATCAGTTAAGCAAAAAACCGCAGCAAAGCGAGAGCCAGTTTGAATCGCGAATCTATCATCGCATCAGCCAACTGAATCAAAGTCAGGATCAAGAAGCGCGCAGTTGGTTATTGCGCTGGGGCGTGGTGCTGCTCAACTGCAGCCATATCGTCTGGCAACTGCGTGACTGGCAAACCCGTTCCGATCCGCTCTCGGCGGTTCGCGACGTCTGTATTCATTGCCTGCGGGGCATCATGACGGAGAAAGGCGTGCAGCACAGTTCGCTGGACGCCAGCTTGCAAGAACTGCAGCGCATGAGTACTGCGCTGGCGCACCACCCGGAACAGGCGGCGCGCGATCTGGCAGGCTTGATTTGGCGGCTTTATTGTTCGTTGCAGCAGCTACAACAGGCGATTGTCCCTGTTGATAGCGCAGCGACGACATCCACCGCCCGCTAACCGTTGTTATGACTTAATCACGCCGCAGGCGAAGCGTTCGCCTCCGCCACCCAGCGGTTTGGGATGATCGGAGTGATTATCACCACCGGCGTGCACCATCAGTGCCTTGCCGCTGATTTCGCTGATTTTTTTCAGCCGAGGCGCCAGCACCGGGTAGCTGGCCATGCCGTCGTCGGTCACGTAAATAGCCGGCAAATCCCCCAAATGACCGTCGGCGTACGGCCCAAGGTGCTTACCGGTTTTTTGTGGATCAAGATGTCCGCCGGCCGCCAACGCCGCGACGGCCTTGCCGTCCTTCATTCCCGGTTCGCAACTGCCCTTCTCATGAACGTGAAAACCGTGCACGCCGGCCGGCAAGGCTTTGAGCTGTGGCGTAAACAACAAACCATAAGGCGTTTCGCTGATCGTCACCTTGCCAATATCCTGACCAACTCCCTGTCCGGTCACCAGATTCATGTCAACATCCACCGTCGCCGCCTGAGCAACACCGCAGGCCATCAAACCAAAGGCCGCATACCAATAGTGTTTCATCAATCAATCTCCTTGAAGTCTCTGTGAGTGTTCAGTATAGGGGAAGCTGCCGCGTCACCGCACAAAACACGCACAATTTTGGCGATCAAATTCGCATTCTTAATAATTACTACTAATAATAATTCTACCGATGTCGGTCCTCTGACCAGACGCCGTGCGGCATACTCATTTCATTGCGACTCGCTGCAATAGCTATTCAAAGATTAACCCGGCAACGCAGCTAATTCATAAGGAACTGATATGGGAATCTTTAATTATCAAGGCCTCGATGAGGCGAAGTCCAAAGCGTTATTTACCGATGCCATGGCAATTTCTACCTACGCCTATCACAATATCGATAATGGTTTTGATGAAGGCTATCATAATACCGGCTTCGGGCTGGGCCTGCCCTTTACCCTGGTCACCGCATTGATAGGCAGCACTCAATCACAGGGCGGATTACCCGGTATTCCCTGGAACCCTGACTCGGAAAAGGCGGCGCTGGCGGCGGTAAATAACGCCGGCTGGTCATTGATTAGCGCAGATCAATTAGGCTATCAGGGCAAAACGGACGCGCGTGGCACCTATTACGGTGAAACTCTGGGCTATACCACTGCACAGGCCGAAGTACTGGGAAAATACGACAGCGAGGGTAATCTCACCGGCATCGGCATTGCTTTTCGCGGCACCAGTGGCCCGCGTGAATCGTTAATCACCGATACCATCGGCGATCTGGTCAATGACCTGCTGGCCGGTTTCGGTCCCAGTGGTTATGCCGATAATTACAGCCTGAAAGCCTTCGGCACCCTGCTGGGGGATGTGGCCAAGTTCGCCCAATCTCACGGACTGAGCGGGGATGACATTACCATCAGTGGTCACAGCCTCGGCGGCCTGGCCGTGAACAGCATGGCGGCGCTCAGCGACGGCAATTGGGGTGGCTTCTACGCGCAGTCAAACTATGTCGCCTTCGCTTCTCCTACCCAATACGAAACCGGCGATAAAGTCATTAATATCGGCTACGAAAACGATCCGGTATTCCGCGCGTTGGATGGCACGACGCGCACTTCGGCAACGCTGGGCGTGCATGACGCACCACAAGAGTCCGCTACCAATAACATCGTTAATTTCAACGACCACTATGCCTCCACCGCCTGGAATATTCTGCCCTTCTCGATCCTCAATGTGCCAACCTGGTTATCTCACCTGCCGTTCTTTTATCAGGACGGATTGATGCGGGTATTGAATTCAGAGTTCTACTCGCTGACCAGCAAAGATTCGACGGTGATTGTCTCCAATCTTTCTGACGTTACCCGCGGCAATACCTGGGTGGAAGACCTCAACCGTAACGCCGAGCAACACAGCGGCCCAACCTTTATTGTCGGCAGTGACGGCAATGACCTTATCAAGGGCGGCGCGGGAAATGATTATCTCGAGGGCCGCGCCGGCAATGACACCTTCCGTGACGACGGCGGTTTTAATATTATTTCCGGCGGTGAAGCCCATAACACCCTGGATTTGCAACATGCATTGAAAAATACCGAGGTCGCGTACGACGGCAATACGCTCTATTTGCGCGATGCTGACGGTGGCATCACTCTGGCTAACTCGATTGGCACGCTGAAAAGCAAAGAGTCGTCACTGCTGATTTTCACCAAAGAGGTTGATCATCAGGTGACCGACAACGGATTACTTTCCACCAAGGGGTTGACCGCCTACGCCAGTTCGGCGAACGGCACCGCGGCCGATGACGTTCTGACCGCCAAGGATTCCGGCTCCTGGCTATTCGGTCTGGAGGGAAATGACCAGCTGTTTGGCGGCAAAGGCAATGACGTGTTCGTCGGAGGCGCGGGTAACGACGTTATGCACAGCCAGGGCGGCAGCAATACCTTCCTGTTCAGCGGCGACTTCGGTCAGGATCTGATTTACGGCTATCAGGCCCGAGACAAGCTGGTATTTATCGGTACCGACGGCAGCAGTACGGGCGGTAATTTCCGTGATTTTGCTTCCGAGGTGAACGACAATCTGGTGTTTAATTTTGGCGGCAATACGGTCACTTTAGTCGGGATCGGGTTCGATAGCCTGTCGGACGGCCAGGTGGTACTGGCCTGAACACCGGGACATTAACGTTAAAAACGGGCGGCCGAGGCTGCCCGTTTTATTGGGCCGGTTAAGGTACGTCGTAACCCAGCGCCGCTTTGCGGATGCGGAACCACTGTTGACGATCCAGCGTCAATTGCTGCGCCTTCAATGCCGAACGCACGCGTTCAATCTTGCCTGAGCCGATAATCGGCAACGGTGCCGACGGCAGACGCATCACCCAGGCGTACACCACCTGCTCGATAGTCTCGGCCCCTATTTCCTGCGCCACCGCCTGCAACTCATCACGCAGCGGCTGGAACTCGGCGTCGCTGAACAGGCGGCCGCCCCCCAGACAAGACCAGGCCATCGGCTTAATGCGTAATTGCTGGCACTGATCCAGCGATCCATCCAGGATACTCGGCTGATGAATCGGTGAAATCTCCAGTTGATTGGTCACCAGCGAGAATGGCAGCCGCGATTGCAGCAACGTAAATTGCGCCGGTGTGAAGTTGGAAACGCCGAAGTGACGCACTTTGCCACTTTGGTGCAGAGACACAAAGGCCTCGGCGACCTCATCGGCATCCATCAGCGGATCCGGACGGTGGATCAGCAACAGGTCAAGATAGTCGGTATGCAGATGCGCCAACGAACGTTCCGCGCTATAAACGATATGCTCGCGGTCGGTGATGTAATGGCCGATGGCGTTGCCCGGTTTGGCTGTAGTGGCGATACCGCATTTGGACACCAACTCCATCGACTGGCGCAATGACGGCTTCAGCCGCATCGCTTCGCCAAAAGCCTGTTCGCAGGCATAGCCGCCGTAAATATCCGCGTGATCGGCAGTGGTCACGCCCAGCTCGATATGCTGTTCAATGAACGCCAACAGCTGTTGCGGCGACATGCCCCACTCCATCAAACGCCAGTATCCGCAAATCATGCGGGAAAATTCAGGCCCCTGCGGCGCGAGTTGAATACGGTTTTCCATTATTGAAACCTCATGACAGTGTTTGATGCCAGCATACACAAGCGGGTAACGACGTGGAAAGGGGAAAGCCGCGCTAACGTGCGGCGGATCGAGTACCGGTCAAAATAGCGACGGCTGTTCGGGTAGCGGCTCATCGGGCTGTTTATTGGCTCGCTGAAGGCGCAGGAAGCGTTGGTGACACAGGCGCAGCACATCCCTTTTTTGCGCATCGCTCATTTGCATCCAGCCAAAGCGTTCTTCGCGGCTGCGCAGGCAGCCACGGCAAAAGCCTCGGTCATCGGCCTGGCAGATACCTCGGCACGGGCTGGGGATGTCAAAAAACTCAAGCTGCTGCGGCACGCGTCCTCCTGTTATCTCTTGCTAATTGAAGACGCCATCGGCGCCGCTGGCAAGTGACTTTTCGGTGTGGCGGCGAAAATAGTCGCGCAAGTAACGCAGCGCCTGGCGATTTTTCTCCGGCATCGCCCGCTCGAGCGTCATCGCATGCAGCCGTAACGGTGTCGGCCGCCATTCAGGCATCAGTTGGATTAACTCACCGCGTTGCAGCTCATCTTCTATTTCATACAGGGGTTGAATCGAGATCCCCAAACCATTGCGGGTGAAGGCACGCATGACGGTCATGCTGTCGCTGACAATCTGCCCTTCCGCCAGACGCAATTTAAGCTGCTGGCCGCTCTGGTGATGCAAATCGAGATGCGCACCGCTGAAAGCCCCGGTGATCCATCGGTGTTGCACCAGGTCTTGTGGCGTCTCCGGCACGCCATGCTGGCTGAGATAGCGAGGAGCGGCACACAGCACCATCGGCCATTCGGCCAGCGGGTGGGCAATCATATTGGCGTCCGCCAGTTGACGATTAACCCGCAGCGCAATATCGATACGTTGATCAATCATATCGACAATCCGGTCGTCAGCCAGCACCTTCAGCGTCAGCTTGGGATGCGCCTGCAACAACGGCGCCATCGCCTCCGCTAACGGGCGACCACCGATACCGATGGTCGTCGCGATGCGCAATTCTCCCACCAGGGTATCGCGCAGTTCCGCCAGACGCTGTTCGGCCTGCTGTGCCTGAAACAACATCGCCTCACAACCGGGATAGAACGCCGCCCCCGCTTCGGTGAGCGCCAGGCGGCGTGTAGAACGGTGCAACAAGGGCACGCCAAGCGTTTTTTCCAGTGAGCGCAGGTGCTGGCTGACCGCTGACGGCGTCATTCCCAGTCGCCGGGCGGCTCCGGCTAGCGATCCTTCGGCCACCACGGTGGCGAATACCGCCATTCGATTCAGTTTATCCATGATTATGAAGTTTTACTTAATCAAGAAAGCATGAATATGGCACTAATCAACATCATTGTTAAGTACTACATTATCTATACCCGCTCGGGTCAATCTGAGCAGAAAGTTAATACTGACCCCTTTACTGACAGGAGCATAAAGATGAAAGTAGCCATTATTGGAGCAACAGGTTTTGTAGGCCGCCGCGTGCTGGATGAAGCTCTGGCACGTGGACTGCAAGTCACGGCGATTGCCCGTCAGCAAAAAGACCTGCCGGAAAACGCCAACCTGAGCATAGCGCTGGGCGACGTCGCCGACACCGAATGGCTGGCGAAACAGCTGGCCGGTCAGGATGCGGTGATCAGCGCCTATAACCCAGGCTGGGCGGAAGACAACCTTTACGAAAAAACCAGCCGCGGCGCACAGCAGATCCTGGACGCGGTTAAAAAAGCCGGCGTTAAACGCCTGCTGGTGGTGGGCGGTGCCGGCAGTCTGGAAGTCGCGCCGGGCGTTGAATTGGTGGACACGCCGGAATTCCCGGAAAATATCCGTCCAGGCGCACAAGCGGTACGCGATTTACGCAACAAACTGCGTAACGAGACTTCGCTCGACTGGACCTATTTGTCGCCAGCTGCCCTGTTGGAACCTGGCAAACGCACCGGCCAGTTCCGCCTTGGCACCACCAAACTGTTGATGAATGGCCAGGCGCCAGCCGGTATCTCGGTGGAAGATCTGTCGGTCGCCATCATCGACGAAATTGAAAAACCGCAGTTTATCAAAGCGCAATTTACCGCCGCTTACTGATATCGCATCGCCAGACCATCCCCCGGTCTGGCGATCTTTTTTCTAAACCAAAACTAAACGACTTCGCCACCATTCTGAATCTCTAAGGTTTTCTTAAGTTTCATCCTGTAAATTTCAGCGCATTACTTAATAGCAGGACTTAGATTTGGCAATGTGGTTACGTCAACGCTTACAGTGCAACAGCCTGGGTTTTATCCTCGCCAGCGCCTTGTTCTTCACTCTGTTCCAGAATGCGTTATTCCTTCATAAGGCCTGGTCGTATATCAGCTTCGATAACGTCCACAGCGTTATTTTCGCCGCCACCATGCCGGTAGTGATTTTTTGCGCGTTGAATATCATCTTCAGCGTGCTGACCGTGCCCTTCCTGCGTAAACCGCTGATGATTTTCTTCCTGCTCGGCAGCGCGGCCGCCAACTACTTTATGTTCAGCTATGGCGTGGTCATCGACGGCAATATGATGCAGAACGCCTTCGAGACCAACCCGCAGGAGGCCACGGCCCTGCTGACACCCCGCATGGGGCTGTGGCTGGTGTTGCTCGGTATTCTTCCGGCGGTGGCGGTCTGCTTTACCGATATCCGAAAAACTCGCCCCTGGTGGTACATGGCCGGGCTGCGTGCCGCCAACGTGATGCTTTCCGTGGTGGTGATCCTGATTATCGCCGCGCTGTTTTATAAGGACTACGCTTCGCTGATCCGCAATAACAAAAGCGTAGTGAAAATGCTGACGCCTTCTAACTTCGTCGCCGGCACCATCAAGTTTACCCAGCAGCGCTACTTCACCCGTAACCTGCCGCTGGTGAAAATTGGTGAAGATGCTCGCAAAGGGCCGCTGATAGCCTCACAGCAAAAGAAAACCCTGGTGATCCTGGTGGTGGGCGAAACGGCGCGCGCCGAGAATTTCTCGCTCGGGGGCTACGGCCGCGAAACCAACCCGCGCCTGAAACAAGACAATGTGACCTATTTTAAAAACGCCAGCTCCTGTGGCACTGAAACCGCCATATCCGTCCCCTGCATGTTCTCCAACATGCCGCGCAAGGATTACGATGCGACTCTGGCTACGCATCAGGAAGGTGTACTAGACGTACTGGCTCATGCTGGTGTTAACGTGCTGTGGCGTGAAAATGACGGCGGCTGCAAAGGTGCATGCGATCGCGTACCGCACGTAGACATGACCAAGCTGAAATTGCCGCAGGATTGCGACGGCGATGTGTGCATGGATAATGTATTGCTGTACAAGCTGAACGACTACATCAACAGCCTGAAAGACGACGGTGTGATCGTACTGCATCAGATGGGCAGCCACGGGCCGGCCTATTACCGCCGCAGTACGCCAGAGTTCCAGAAGTTCTCGCCGACCTGCGACAGCAATCAGATCCAGGATTGCACCCACGAGCAGTTGGTTAATACCTATGACAATTCGCTGCTTTATACCGACGCCATGCTGGACGACACCATCAAACTGCTGCAGCAGTACAGCGGGAAATTCAATACGGCGCTGGTGTACCTTTCCGACCACGGTGAATCATTGGGTGAAAACGGTATGTACCTGCACGGTACGCCCTATGTCTTCGCCCCAAGCCAGCAGACCCACGTTCCCTTCCTGATGTGGATGTCTGCAGACTATGAGCGCAACTTCAAGATCGATCGCCAGTGTCTGAACAATATGGCGGAAAAGGACGAAGTCTCGCAAGACAACCTGTTCCATACCCTGATCGGCATGATGAACGTGCAAACTCGCGAGTATCAATCGCAGTTGGATATTCTGCAACGCTGCCGCAGCGGTTCATAACCGCTTAACATCTTCACCCCGCTCGGGCAAAATACCGTTCATCGCAACCGGCGTTCTTACGCCGGTTTTTTTATTGCTATTGACCTAGACCGATTGGTCTATTATGCTGACAGCCATTATGACTAAACATGCGCATTGCCCGACAGACACCCGTGAACATTTGCTCGCTACCGGCGAGACGCTAAGCCTGCGCCTTGGTTTTACCGGCATGGGGCTGAGTGAACTGCTGAATACGGCCGGGGTGCCGAAAGGCTCGTTCTACCACTACTTCCGTTCGAAAGAAGCCTTTGGTGAAGCGATGCTGCAACGTTATTTCGAGCATTATGATGGGCAAATGAAACAGCTGTTTGCCGACGATAAAAGCGATGCGCGCCACCAGTTGCTGAGCTATTACGCCCAGGCAATCAGCTATCACTGCCGCAGCGAATGCCACAATGCCTGTCTGGCGGTGAAGCTTTCCGCCGAGGTGAGTGATCTGTCAGAACCGATGCGTCATGCATTGGAAACGGGAACCGCCCGGGTGATTGCTCACCTGCAGGACGCGATTGAACGCGGTATCCGCGAAGGCGCCTTGTCGATTGCCATGAGCCCGGCAGCAACGGCAGAAACACTGTATTCACTGTGGCTTGGCGCTTCGCTGCGTGCCAAAATCCGCCGCTCGGTCGCACCGTTGACCAGCGCGCTGGAAAGTATTGAATTGCTGTTGCGTCCGCCGCAACTTTAAACGAAACACCCTGGCTTTATCGAAACTTGCCCTGTGGGGCAGTTTTATCACATTACTAGTCGACCGGTCTATTAATATAGGATGCACTATGAAGATTGAAAAGTTGTTCTCCCCGTTGAAGGTTGGCGCTGTCACCCTGCCAAACCGCGTGTTTATGGCCCCACTGACGCGGCTGCGCAGCATTGAGCCCGGCGATATCCCTACTCCGTTAATGGGCGAATATTATGCTCAACGCGCCAGTGCCGGCCTGATCGTCACTGAAGCCACTCAGATTTCTTTCCAGGCGAAAGGCTATGCCGGCGCTCCGGGGCTGCACACTCCAGAGCAGATCGCCGCGTGGAAAAAAATCACCCAGGCTGTACACGATAAGAATGGCCATATCGCCGTTCAACTGTGGCACGTGGGCCGTATTTCCCACAACAGCCTGCAACCGGGCCAGCAGGCACCGGTGGCCCCTTCTGCGATCAATGCCGACACCCGCACCACCGTGCGTGACGAAACCGGCGCCTGGGTACGAGTGCCGACCTCTACCCCACGAGCGCTGGAAACCGACGAGATCCCGGGGATCATCAACGATTTCCGTCAGGCCACCGCCAACGCACGTGAAGCCGGCTTTGATTTTATCGAGCTGCATGCGGCGCACGGCTATCTGCTACACCAGTTTATGTCGCCAGCGTCTAACCAACGTACCGACCAATACGGGGGCAGCATCGAAAACCGCACTCGCCTGACGTTGGAAGTGGTTGACGCGAGCATCGCCGAATGGGGTTCAGAACACATTGGCATCCGTATTTCACCGCTGGGTCCGTTCAACGGCCTGGATAACGGGGAAGATCAGGAAGAAGCGGCGCTGTATCTGGTGGAAGAGCTGAACAAGCGCAATATCGCTTATCTGCACATTTCCGAACCCGACTGGGCCGGCGGCAAGCCTTATTCCGACGCCTTCCGTGACTCGGTACGCGCCCACTTTAAAGGCGTCATCGTCGGTGCCGGCGCTTATACCGCCGAGAAAGCAGAAGAGCTGATCAATAAAGGCTTTATCGATGCAGTGGCCTTCGGCCGCAGCTATATCGCCAACCCGGATCTGGTAGAGCGCTTCAAGCAGAATGCTGCGTTGAACGAGCCGCAGCCTGCCACCTTCTATGGCGGCGGTGCAGAGGGTTATACTGACTACCCGACGCTGTAATAACGCGGAATACCAGATAAGAAAGCCCGCCGGTATGCGAATGCCGGCGGGCTTTTGTCGTTTTTCGATTCAGGGGCAATTTAACGGGGAACCAACTTTCCCCAACGTTCAATCTCAGCGGCGTCGATATTGTTCATTATGGTGCGGAACCAAACGGTAAATTTATCAGGATCGTTTTTTATCTCCTGGGCTAATTGCCGAATATCGACCCACAACCAGCTGTGGGCCTCTTCGGGATCCTCTTGCGGTTCACCGTCAAACAAGCCCACGTAAATATGATCGAATTCGTGCTCAATTAAATCGCCTGGCACTTCCGCGCGGTAGGTAAAACTCGATACCTGCAGTAGCTCAGTGCAAAAGCCCATCTCTTCCTGCAACCGCCGCTGTGCGGCTGCCTGTGTCGCCTCTCCCCAGCGCGGGTGACCACAGCACGTGTTGGTCCACAACCCGGCAGAATGGTATTTACCGTAAGCCCGCTGTTGCAGCAGCAGTCTGCCCTGGCTATTAAATATAAAAATTGAAAACGCCCGGTGCAGTAATCCCTGCTGGTGCACCAGCGTTTTGGTTTGCGACCCCACGGAATTATCTTCGGCGTCCACCAGAATCAGCATTTCATCCATTAATGATCTCCTTCGGCAGTAGCCATCATTCCACACGGGTAAAAACAAAAAAGCATATTAACCAGATCCAAATGTATAAATTGAGGCCATTCACCCTGAGTCTGTATCGCTATCCGACCCTGCTGTTCCTTGCGAGGGGTATAGTACCTATTTCCATCAACCATAGGGCACATACTGTGCGATTGCCATTGATAAGGTGACAATGTCACTGAAACTCTGCCGCTCCCGCCCCGGCATACATTGAAATCCCTTATGCGGCAACGCTATACTGAATTTCGCTTCAATCCATCCGCCATTGGCAACGGCACATCCAATCAGAGGAATTATGCGCTTACTCCATACCATGATCCGCGTCGGTGACCTGCAACGTTCCATCGACTTTTATACCAAGGTATTAGGCATGCGCTTGCTGCGTACCAGCGAGAACCCGGAATACAAATACTCGCTGGCGTTTGTAGGCTATACCGATGAAAGCGAAGGTGCGGTGATTGAACTGACCTATAACTGGGGCACCGACAGCTACGAAATGGGCAGCGCGTTTGGCCATTTGGCGCTGGGCGTCGACGATGTCGCTGCAACCTGTGACAGCATCCGTAACGCCGGCGGCAAGGTTACTCGCGAAGCCGGCCCGGTAAAAGGTGGCACCACGGTGATCGCCTTCGTTGAAGACCCGGACGGTTACAAGATCGAACTGATCGAGAACAAACATGCTGGGCATGGTCTGGGCCACTGAGGTCGATTAAGGGCGCTTCCTGCGCCCTTATTTTTATCTGCGTGATAACCGCCTGCAACTGGGCGCAAAATTTGCCATAATGCGCGCTGCATTCGATGAAGATAAGAAACTGATGGCCGAAAAAAGTGATCTTAACGCCCTGAGTGGCCGTTTTCGTGGGTTTTACCCCGTAGTCATAGACATAGAAACTGCCGGATTTAATGCCAAAACCGACGCGCTGCTGGAAATTGCCGCCGTTACGTTAAAAATGGATGAAAACGGCTGGTTGCAGCAGGACGAGACCCTGCACTTCCACGTGGAGCCTTTTGAAGGTGCCAACCTGCAGCCGGAAGCGCTGGCCTTTAACGGCATAGACCCAAGTAACCCATTACGCGGTGCTGTCAGTGAGCATGATGCGTTGCACGCTATTTTTAAAGCCGTGCGCAAGGGCATTAAGGATCGTGGCTGCAACCGGGCAATCATTGTGGCGCACAATGCCAATTTTGATCACAGCTTCCTGATGGCCGCCGCAGAGCGCGCCAGCCTGAAACGTAACCCCTTCCATCCATTCGCCACCTTTGATACTGCGGCGCTGAGTGGGCTGGTACTGGGGCAGACGGTGTTGGCCAAAGCCTGCATCGCCGCCAATATCCCGTTCGACAGTTCCCAGGCACATTCTGCCCTGTATGACACCGAGCAAACCGCGTTGCTGTTCTGTGAACTGGTCAACCGTTGGAAACGCTTGGGTGGCTGGCCACTGGCGGTCGAAAACACCGACTAAGACAAAAAAAATCGGGCGGCCCAGTCTTCACTGGTGCCGCCCGATGGATCCCAACAATAAAACCGAGCCGATTATGGCTGCTGGTCTTCCTGCTGTTTGTACTTCTCTGCCGTTTCTTTGATCAGCTGCTGCAGTTCGCCGCGCTGATACATTTCGATGATGATATCGCAGCCGCCTACCAGCTCACCGTCGACCCACAGCTGTGGGAAGGTCGGCCAGTTGGCGTATTTCGGCAACTCGGCACGGATGTCCGGGTTCTGCAGAATATCAACGTAGGCAAAGCGTTCGCCACAGGCAGACAGCGCCTGCACGGCTTGCGCAGAGAAACCGCAGTTTGGCAATTTCGGTGAACCTTTCATGTACAGCAGAATCGGGTTCTCAGCGATCTGGTGCTGAATTTTTTCAATCGTCGTCGTCATTGTATTGCTTCCTCAAGCCAAGTCTTATGGCTACAACATGCATCACACCGGCCATTGTAGCGGCTGGAACAGTCGCAAGAAAACGCCATCTTTTGCAAGGGCATTTCCCCGTAGTCAGTCGCGTCTTACCGGCAAAGCCTTTCCGGTCAAAACATATGCGCAGAATAACATTTTTAATCTGGCCATTTCACTAATATATTTTGCCATCAAAATGCGCCGTTAAATAATCCCGCCGACGGTGATTGTCGCTTTTTTATACATCAACGGATTGATTTTTCAGCAAAAAAAATGCCATTAACGTTTTCTCACAATATGGATTATCATTTATGAGTTCTTCGCTGTTTTATATGGCGAAATTCGGGAATACTGTCCTTCTTTCGATATCTGTTCCGGGGCCAAGGTTGGTAACGTCGACATGCGTTTAATTCTTACGCTTTTTGTGCTGTTGTTTACACAGCTATTCTTCAATCTGGCGCATGCTGCGCCACAGGCGCGTATTGCCGCCGAGCAACGCAAAAGCCATGTCAACGAAGCCCGGCCAGATGACCGCAAGAAAAAGAAAGCGGTAAAAGCCAGCAAAAAAGCAAAAACCACCACCCCGCAGAAAACCGCCAAGGTTTCCAAAGCCAAAACGGAAAAAACCGCTAAAAAGATCGTCAGCGCCAAATCGAAAGGCAAAACTCAGAAAATAGCCAAAATCAAAGTTACCCCGCCGAAAAAGGGTTACAAAAAAGGCTATGGTCGCCACCGCGAGGCCGGGATGGCCACCGCAAAACTGGTGCGTGATGATAAACCGTTGAAGCTGACTCCAGCGCACAAAAAACGCTATCAGCACGCCAAGCAAACCGCGATGGCCAAGCTGATGGACCAAATGGGCAAGCCTTACCGCTGGGGCGGTACTTCACCAAGAACCGGTTTCGACTGCAGCGGCCTGATTTACTACGCGTATAAAGACGTGGTGAAAATCAAAATGCCGCGCACCGCCAACGAAATGTATCACCTGCGAGACGCCGCGCCGATCAAGAGAAGCGAACTGGAAAGCGGTGACCTGGTGTTCTTCCGCATTAATAACCGCGGCGTGGCAGACCATGTTGGCGTTTATCTGGGCAACGGCAAATTTATTCAGTCACCGCGTACCGGTGAAGAAATTCGGATCAGCCAACTCGACAATGACTACTGGCAAAACCATTACATCGGCGCCCGCCGTGTAGTAACACCGAAAACCATTCGATAATTTCTTTAGCGGCTGGCTTGCCCAGCCGCTCTCCCCTGATTGATTTTCCTGCTGTCCCTAAAGCACCCAATCCTTTAGCCCGCCCCCACTGTATTTCATCGCGAAAATTGCTAAGCTAAATACCCACAATAAAAACAGGTCAATTTAAAGTCCGTTGCTTTAGCGGCGAGTTGACACTGTACAAGGAGGAAGCAATGTCGTTTGAACTGCCCGCACTACCTTATGAAAAAAACGCCCTCGAACCGCACATTTCGGCAGAAACCCTGGAATACCACTATGGCAAGCATCACAACGCCTATGTGGTCAACCTGAACAATTTGCTGAAAGGCAGCGAGTTTGAAGGATTATCTCTTGAAGCAATCATCAAGGCTTCCAGCGGCGGCATCTTCAACAATGCGGCTCAGGTATGGAATCACACCTTCTATTGGCACTGCCTGTCACCTCAGGGCGGTGGAGAGCCTCAGGGCAAATTGGCTGCCGCGATCAACCAGGCTTTTGGTTCTTTTACCGCCTTCCGGGAACAATTCAGCGACGCCGCGGTGAAAAACTTTGGCGCAGGCTGGACCTGGTTAGTGAAAAAGCCGGATGGCTCGCTGGCGATTGTTAATACGTCGAATGCGGCCACGCCGTTGACTGGTGAAGACAAACCGTTGCTGACCGTGGACGTTTGGGAACACGCCTACTACATCGATTATCGCAACGCACGACCGGCCTACCTGGAAAACTTCTGGGCGCTGGTTAACTGGGCATTTGTGGAGGAAAATCTGGCGTAACGCGGGGAAAATACAACCAGGCGTAGCGAACTGCGCCTGGTTGACTGAAGAGTATCAGTTCAATGCTGCGGTGAAGCTAAAAGCGATAATCACAGCCAGCGCACCCAGGGTGGTGAACAGTGACATTTTCAAATCGGTATCCATTACAACTCCTTTTCAGATTGGGTTTCCCAAGGGTAAAAGGCACACAATTAATGTGTTAAACCATTTTCCCACAGTTGGCCGATAAAATCTTGTTATCATTTCCCAGTTTATAATACCGATTACCTCTTCCCCTTTTGCTCAATATGGGACAAAATTCGCAGTTCACAACTGTGTACCGGCAAAATGCCCCTCCTGACCAAGCGCTGACGACTTCAACACACTAAAAACTCAGTTTTCGCTTCTTTGGAGAAGGATCTACGCAGGCAAACGATTAACATCACACTTACATACTGCAACATGTGAGTTCAGGAGTCATTCTTTACATGGCAACGATTAAAGATGTGGCCAAACGCGCTGGCGTTTCCACCACCACCGTTTCGCACGTCATCAATAAGACTCGTTTCGTCGCCGAAGAAACAAAAGCGGCCGTTGGCGCCGCGATCAAAGAGCTGCACTATTCACCCAGCGCCGTGGCGCGCAGCCTCAAGGTCAATCACACCAAATCTATTGGTCTGCTGGCCACATCGAGCGAAGCACCCTACTTTGCCGAAGTGATCGAGGCGGTGGAAAACAGCTGCTACAGCAAAGGCTATACGCTGATCCTGTGCAACTCACATAACAATCTGGACAAACAACGCGCCTATCTGGCGATGTTGGCGCAAAAGCGCGTCGATGGCCTGTTAGTCATGTGTTCGGAATACCCGGACCAACTGCTCGGCATGCTGGAAGATTATCGCAATATCCCGATGGTCGTCATGGATTGGGGCGCCGCACGCGGTGACTTTACCGACACCATTATCGATAACGCCTTTGAAGGCGGCTATCTGGCCGGGCGTTACCTGATTGAACGCGGCCACCGCGATATCGGGGCCATTCCGGGTCAACTGGCGCGTAATACCGGTGGCGGACGCCATCAGGGCTTTTTAAAAGCCATGGAAGAAGCCAATATCGACGTGCGTGAAGAATGGATTGTTCAGGGCGACTTTGAGCCGGAGTCCGGTTACAAGGCCATGCATCAGATACTGTCGCAGAAGCAACGCCCTACCGCAGTCTTCTGCGGTGGCGATATCATGGCCATGGGGGCGATCTGCGCCGCCGATGAACTTGGCCTGCGCGTACCACAAGACATATCGGTGATTGGCTACGATAACGTGCGAAACGCTCGCTACTTTACCCCGGCACTGACCACCATTCATCAGCCCAAAGAGCGTTTGGGCGAGATGGCCTTCACCATGCTGCTGGATCGCATCATCAGCAAGCGTGAAGAGTCGCAGGTGATTGAGGTTCATCCCAAGCTGGTTGAGCGCCGTTCGGTCGCTGACGGTCCGTTCATCGATTATCGCCGCTAATTATCTGCGCCGGAAACTCTCACGGTTTCCGGCGTTATTCTTCGCTTAGCCACTCCTGATTCAAGGTTTCACTGTCTCCCAGATAATCCAGCAACCAGGCCATAGCCGGAGACGGCGTATTTTGCTGCCAGGTCAGGCAACAAGGACTGGCGGGAAATGACTGTTGCAACTGTAGCGCCACCAGCTCCCCGCGCTGCACCAAAGGCAATACCTGATGCGCGGGCATCATGCCAACGCACAACCCGGCACACAGGCAGTCCACCGCAGAAGCCCAGTCCGGCACCACCAGGCGGCGCTGGTTGTCCAACGTCCAGGTCACGCGCTTGGGCAGGTTGCGCGAGGTATCTTCCAGGCACAGCGACGGAAAGGGCCGAAGTTGATCGTCGTTCAACAGCCCCTCTATTGCGGCCAGCGGGTGATGCGGACTGGCCACGCACAACCAACGCATATCTCCCATATCGCGAAAGGCGAAACCGCCGCCCACCGGCACCGCCCTTGTAGCGCCGATCGCCATATCGGCACGACCGTCCACCAGCGCATCCCATACGCCATTAAACACCTCCGGCTGAACCAGCAATTCGACGTCGGGGAAATGGCGGTAAAAATCCAGCACCAATTGGCGACTGCGTTGGGGTTTAACGATGATATCCACCGCTATTTTCAATTGGCCCCGCCAGCCGTTAGCGACCTGTTGGCACTGTCGGCGCGTGTCGAGCATTTTTTTGATGACACCACGCGCTTCCTGAATAAACAGCACGCCCGCCGGTGTCAGTTCCACGTCGCGATGACGGCGCTCAAACAGCGGTACCGCCAGCCATTGCTCCAACTGCCGCACCGTATAACTTACCGCCGATGGTACCCGATGCAGCTCGTGCGCCGCGGCGCTGAAACTGCCAGTGCGGGCCACCGCATCGACGACATCCAGGGAATATTCAGACCACATAGCTTTGCCTTCAATTTTTTTAACAGCACCTCGCAAATATTACCGTTTCACAAGCAGAGATCCAGCCGGATACACTTGCCGGCGCTAAAAACCTGCGACAATAAAATATTAACGAGAAATACCATGCGAAATTCCTTTGGTTTTATGTTCTACCTTGCCGGCCTGAGCATGCTGGGTTACCTGGCCACCGATATGTACCTGCCCGCCTTCGGCATGATGCAGCAAGATCTGCAGATTTCCGCCGGGGCAATCAGCGCCAGCCTGAGCATCTTCCTGGCCGGGTTTGCCTTTGCACAACTGCTGTGGGGCCCGCTTTCCGATCGCCTCGGCCGTAAACCGGTGTTGCTGATCGGTCTGGCGCTGTTTGCCCTCGGCTGCCTTGGCATGCTATGGGTGCAAAATGCCGTGCAACTTTGGTCGCTGCGCTTTATCCAGGCGATTGGAGTTTGTTCCGCTGCCGTTACCTGGCAGGCCTTGGTGATTGACCGCTATCGCGAAGGCAAGGCTAACCGCGTGTTCGCCACCATTATGCCGCTGGTAGCCCTTTCACCGGCGCTGGCGCCGTTGGTAGGTGCCTGGTTGCTGAACCACATGGGCTGGCGCGCCATTTTCGCCGTGTTGCTGGGCATTACCGTGCTTTTGCTATTGCCGACGCTGCTGCTGAAAGAAAGCGCCAAAACCGTGCCTTCCGACGACAATAAGAAAAGCGCGCTCAGTTTCTTCCAACTATTAAAGTCACGCATCTTCAGTGGCAACGTTATGATCTTTGCCGCCTGTTCTGCCGGCTTCTTCGCCTGGCTGACCGGTTCACCGTTTATTCTTGGTGATATGGGTTATAGCCCGAACGACATCGGTCTGAGCTATGTGCCGCAGACTCTGGCGTTCTTATTAGGGGGCTATGGCTGTCGTACCGCATTGAACCGCATGAATGGCAACACCTTGTTGCCTTGGCTGCTGGTAGTTTATGGCGTCAGTATGGTTGCATTATATCTGGTTGCCACCCTGACTCAGCCCACGCTCACTACGTTGTTAATTCCGTTCTGCGTGATGGCGTTGGTCAACGGAGCCATTTACCCTATCGTGGTAGCCAATGCGTTGACCCCGTTCCCGGAGGGAACCGGTAAAGCTGCCGCCTTGCAAAACACCCTGCAATTAGGCCTGTGTTTTGTCGCCAGCATGCTGGTTTCGGCCTTTATCGCCCAGCCTCTGTTGGCAACGGTCACGGTAATGGTGTCGACGGTGGTATTGGCCGCGTTGGGCTATCTGATGCAACGGAGAAAGGTAATGGACGATCGACAGGCGACGCGTCAGGAACATGCTAACTCCGCGTCATAATTGCCAGTATTAATAATCACTTAAAGAATATTTTTGCCGAGTGCGATTTACAGTTGAGTAAGCGCCTCGGCAAGCCTATACTCAAAAACGACCTTTAAAAATAACACTTTTATAATTTCTTTATCACTAGCAACTGTTGTGTACGCGTATGGCGTCACAGTTTTTTAAGGATTGTCTTTCCCGCGTTTCTTGCGCTGGAACCTTCTTAAAATTTTCCTCTGTTCATAGTCGGATATCAGACGCCACGGGATTCTTACCGTAGGTAAACGTATGCACCCGCAGAATTTGTCTAAGCTATTTTTTGACGGGTCATAAGTCAGAAGAAGGTGATGGAGAAGCTATGAGTTCATCGTGTATAGAAGATGTGAGCATCCAGGACAACCAATGGTACCGTATCGCTCATGAAATGCTCAGCATGGCCGGTATTGAAATAAACGGCTCGCGCCCTTTCGATATTCAGGTTAAAAATCCTAATTTTTTTAAACGCGTGCTGCAGGAGGGTTCTCTCGGCCTGGGCGAAAGCTATATGGACGGCTGGTGGGAATGCGAACGGCTGGATATATTCTTTCATCACGTGGTCCGCGCCGGTCTGGAAAAGAAATTGCCCCGCCACCTCAAAGATACCCTGCGAATTGCCGCCGCGCGATTAACCAATCTGCAATCGAAGAAACGCGCCTGGATAGTCGGCAAAGAACATTACGATCTGGGGAACGATCTCTTTACCCTGATGCTGGATCCTTATATGCAGTATTCCTGCGCCTACTGGAAAGAGGCGACCACGCTGGAAGAAGCGCAGGAAGCCAAATTACGGATGATTTGCGAAAAGCTGCAGCTGCAGCCCGGCATGAATTTGCTGGATATTGGCTGTGGCTGGGGCGGGCTTTCTGCCTATGCGGCGAAAAACTATGGCGTTTCGGTGGTGGGCGTGACCATTTCTGCCGAGCAGCAAAAGCTGGCACAGGAGCGCTGTGCCGGGCTGGACGTCGAGATCCTGCTGCAGGATTACCGTGATTTGCATCTGCAATTTGACCGTATTGTTTCCGTCGGTATGTTTGAGCACGTCGGTCCGAAAAATTACCGCACCTACTTCAACGTGGTGGAACGTAATTTAAAACCGGACGGCTTATTCCTGCTGCATACCATTGGTTCGAATCGGACAGATATGAATGTTGACCCGTGGATCAACAAATATATCTTCCCGAATGGCTGCCTGCCGTCGGTTACCCATATTGCCCAGGCCAGCGAAGGGCATTTTGTGATGGAAGATTGGCACAATATTGGCGCTGACTACGATCGCACCTTGATGGCGTGGTACGAAAGATTCAAACAGGCATGGCCGCAGTTGGCCCAACGTTATTCGGATCGTTTCGAACGCATGTTCAGTTATTACCTGAACGCCTGCGCTGGAGCATTTCGCGCCCGTGACATTCAACTCTGGCAGGTCGTCTTCAGCCCGAAAGGCGTAGAAGGCGGTATCCGCGTGACGCGCTAAATACGCACAATAAAAAACCCCGGCCAATTAACCGGGGTTATTCTTATACATGACCTGCAAAAGCATCAGCCGCAATAAACACGGATGATTTTATCCTCGCTGTCGCCCAGGAAATTCAGGCGGCGCAGGTTGAAGTCCATCGTGACCGCAGAGTTATACGGAATCGCACGTACCTGCGACTCAATTCGTACGCCTTCCAGCGAAGACATCGGTTTACCGACATAATTCTGGTATTGCGCCGCACCACAGGTGTCGCTATCGGCATCCACTGTCGGGTTGGCCGCGCCCTGGTCCGGCGAACTGCTACAAGCACTCAGCGCCAGCAGCGCCGTTAACATCAACGTTTTCCCATAAAACTTCACGCGATTGCTCCTCTCTGGTGGGTCGTTTGTCAGATCTTCTGCGCCAGCGCGTTCGCCGCCGCCATTGCCGCTTCGCGGCTTGCCAACACCCGTTCAACGGTGTCTACCACCGCCTGCGTTTGCGGGTCGATCTCAATATTCACCTTATCACCCAGGCGTTTTTTGCCCAGCGTGGTACGTTCCAGCGTTTCCGGGATCAGATGCACGCAAAAACGGTTATTCACCACTTCACCGATAGTCAGGCTAATTCCGTCAATACCGATAAAGCCTTTGTGCAGAACATATTTCATCAGTTCCGCATTCGGCATACGTAACCATACCTGACGATTATTCTCGGAGGTATAAATCTTGGCAACTTCCGCCGTGCAGATAATATGGCCGGACATCAGGTGACCGCCAATCTCATCATTAAACTTGGCCGCCCTTTCGATGTTAACCACATCGCCCAACGCCAGTTCACCAAGGTTGGTCAGGCGCAGCGTTTCTTTGATCAAATCAAAACTGACGCGGTTACCTTCTACCGCCGTGACGGTCAGGCAGCAGCCGTTATGCGCCACAGACGCACCGAGCTCCAATCCAGGCAGCAGCTCGGTAGGCATTTCTATGACGTGGGTACGGAAGTTGGATTTTTCATCAATGGCGACCAGCGGCGCGGTGCCTTGTACGATACCGGTGAACATGTGAGCCTCTTCTTTCTGAAAATGTTTAAAGCGCTTGGGGCAGTTTGCCCCAGTTGGCGAGGAAAACCAAACCCGCGGCGACAAAAAGTCTGTGCCTGCGCATTTAATAACTATTTCATCACAGCATTTGCTTAACCTCGCCGAGCGGGTACAATCTTTTTGACAAAATTCCGCTATTTTTAATTGTTGTCCTTTCGCGACGACCCCCCCCTCCATCATAAATAAATAGAAAAGGTGTATGCGTGCAGAAGTACTTCATTGAAGCGCGTAGTTTATTGGCCCTCGCAATCCCGGTAATCATCGCGCAAATATCACAAACCGCAATGGGTGTGGTAGACACCATTATGGCCGGTGCGTACAGCGCCACAGATATGGCGGCGGTTGCCGTCGGTACCTCTATTTGGCTGCCTGCCATTTTGTTCGGGCACGGCCTGTTGTTGGCGTTGACACCGGTCATCGCCCAGCTCAACGGCGCGGGCCGACGAGATCGCATTGCTCATCAGGTGCGTCAGGGCTTCTGGCTGGCGGGGGCGGTCTCGTTGCTGGTGATTATCGTGCTGTATAACAGCAAGTTCGTCATCGACTTGATGCACAATATCGACCCGCAATTGGCGGATAAAGCCGTGGGCTATCTGCACGCCATCATGTGGGGCGCGCCGGGCTATCTGTTCTTCCAGGTACTGCGCGGCCAATGCGAAGGGCTGTCGAAAACCAAGCCGGGCATGGTGATTGGCTTTCTCGGCCTGCTGGTGAATATCCCGATCAACTACATCTTTATCTACGGTAAATTCGGCATGCCGGAATTGGGTGGCGTAGGTTGCGGCGTGGCAACCGGCAGCGTTTACTGGTTTATGTTCCTGGCGATGCGTTGGTACGTGAAGCGCGCCCCGTCGCAGCGCGATATTTTGCCGCACGAAGGCAGCAGCCCGCGGCCCGACTGGCCGGCAATAAAACGCCTGTTCGGCATCGGTCTGCCGGTCGCGCTGGCGCTGTTCTTCGAGGTCACGCTGTTCGCCGTCGTCGCTCTGCTGGTCTCTCCATTGGGCATCGTTTCGGTGGCCGGGCATCAGATTGCCCTGAACTTCAGCGCGCTGATGTTCGTGTTGCCTATGTCGTTGGGCGTCAGCGCGACTATTCGCGTTGGCTATCGGTTGGGTGAAGGCTCGGTCGAAGGCGCGCGGATTGCCGCTTATTCGGCTATCGGGGTCGGTATCCTGATGGCCTGCTGCACCGCGCTGTTTACCGCCACCTTCCGCGAGCAAATCGCCCTGCTGTACAACGACAGCCCGGCGGTAGTGGCCATGGCATCACAGCTGATGCTGTTGGCAGCTATTTACCAGATCTCCGATTCTATTCAGGTAATTGGCAGCGGCGTTCTGCGTGGCTATAAAGATACCCGCTCAATCTTCTTCATCACCTTTATCGCCTATTGGGTGCTGGGTCTGCCGAGCGGGTATCTGCTGGCGTTGACCGACATTGTCGTCCCGGCGATGGGGCCTAGCGGCTTCTGGATTGGGTTTATTATCGGGCTGACCTTCGCCGCCATCATGATGGCCTTGCGTATGCGTTGGCTGCAAAAACAGCCTGCGGCACTGATCCTGCAGCGCTCTACCCGCTAACTATCACCACCGGTCGGTTACGCCGACCGGCGGCTTCAGCAGCATGGATTGCAGAAAAAACCGCCGCACTGCACACAAGCGCAGCAATCGCGTGAAATACCGGATAAAATTACGTTTTTCTCCTTGCCAGCGCGCGGGTAGCTCGTTAATATTCGTCCCCGCTGTCAGCCATGACAGACAGGAAAAGATGCGTCCGTAGCTCAGTTGGTTAGAGCACCACCTTGACATGGTGGGGGTCGGTGGTTCGAGTCCACTCGGACGCACCAAAATTCTAAAGCAGTACAGTGCGTCCGTAGCTCAGTTGGTTAGAGCACCACCTTGACATGGTGGGGGTCGGTGGTTCGAGTCCACTCGGACGCACCAAATCATAATATCCGCAGCTCCACCCTATCGACCCTACAGTTCCTCAAGCTTTAAAAACTTTGCTCCTGCTACCGCAAACCACATCAGGTATCATCAAGGTCAATACCCTATCAGGACAGATCCCATGCTGAAATTTACCGCAGAGACTGCGTTTGAAAAACTGGACACCGGCCTTACCCGCAGGCAAGGGGTAATGAGCGACGGCACCAGCGCCACGGAAGTGAAGTTCGACGCAGGAACCTTCGGCCAACTGCAAAAGCGGGCTTACGCTCTGCAGACGCGGGTGGTTTCCGGTGAGTTTGAATTCACCGTCGGCAATGATACCCAGGTGATCGTGGCCGGTGAAACTATCGCCATCCCCGCTAACATTGCCAGCGGCTGCTTCTGCCTGTCGGCCGGTACGCTGCTGGAAATTATCGTATCCGGCTAAAATCGGCCAATGGCATGTTTACACTAAGGTTATTTGCGCAACAAACCGCAGCTGTCAGTTTGCATTTGCGCCACATTTGCTGCTGATTTGCCGGATCCGAGCGTTAGCACCGGTTTTTTATTTTGTTTCCCGCCGCTTAGCCTTTATAATGCGCAACGTCTTTCAGTTGAATGGTTTCAGCCCTTGATCTGCGAAAACGCAATAACAACACATTTTCATCTCATCACGTTGCGCAGCATCCCCGCATCCCGGCGCGGGCTGAATTTTTCCGCCCCATTTCGACCCCGGTCACCTATCCTTAACTATGTTTTGCACCACCAGGCTCGACTCAAATCCCTTATCAGTGGCCTGACCGCTGGTTTTATTCGTTTTATTATCCATCACAACTTGTAGAAAACTCCGTCATGAAAAAGACCAAAATTGTTTGTACCATCGGTCCAAAAACCGAATCGGAAGAAATGCTGACCAACCTGCTGAACGCCGGCATGAACGTAATGCGCCTTAACTTCTCCCACGGCGATTACGAAGAGCACGGCAACCGCATCAAGAACATGCGCGCCGTGATGGCGAAAACCGGTCAGAACGCCGGTATCCTGTTGGATACCAAAGGCCCGGAAATCCGCACCATGAAACTGGAAGGCGGCAAAGATGCCTCTCTGGTTGCTGGCCAGACCTTTACTTTCACCACCGATCAGAGCGTTATCGGCAACAACGAACGCGTTGCAGTAACCTACGCCGGTTTTAGCGCAGATCTGAAAATCGGCAACACCGTACTGGTGGACGACGGCCTGATCGGCATGGAAGTCACCAACGTGACCGAAAACGAAGTGGTCTGTAAGGTGCTTAACAGCGGTGACCTGGGCGAAAACAAAGGCGTTAACCTGCCGGGCGTTTCCATCCAGTTGCCGGCATTGGCTGAAAAAGACAAGCGCGACCTGATCTTCGGCTGCGAACAGGGTGTGGACTTTGTTGCCGCTTCCTTTATCCGTAAGCGTTCCGACGTGCTGGAAATTCGTGAGCACCTGAAAGCCCACGGCGGCGAGCAGATCCAGATCATCTCCAAAATCGAAAACCAGGAAGGCCTGAACAACTTCGACGAAATCCTCGAAGCTTCTGACGGCATCATGGTCGCTCGTGGCGATCTTGGCGTAGAAATCCCGGTAGAAGAAGTGATCTTCGCGCAGAAGATGATGATCGAAAAATGTAACCGCGCACGTAAAGTGGTGATCACCGCCACCCAAATGCTCGATTCCATGATCAAGAACCCACGCCCTACCCGCGCAGAAGCCGGCGACGTTGCCAACGCCATTCTGGACGGTACAGACGCAGTGATGCTGTCAGGCGAAAGCGCCAAGGGTAAGTACCCGCTTGAAGCCGTGACCATCATGGCGACCATCTGTGAGCGCACTGACCGCGTGATGCCAAGCCGTATCGACAGCCTGAATGACAACCGTAAGCTGCGTATCACTGAAGCCGTATGCCGTGGCGCCGTTGAAACCGCAGAGAAACTGGATGCGCCACTGATCGTGGTTGCCACCAGCGGCGGCAAATCAGCCAAATCCGTGCGTAAATATTTCCCTAACGCCGTGATCCTGGCGCTGACCACCAATGAAGTCACCGCGCATCAGCTGATTCTGAGCAAAGGCGTGATCCCACAGATGGTCAAGGAAATTGCCTCTACCGACGACTTCTATCGCATCGGTAAAGAAGCGGCGCTGGCCAGCGGTCTGGCACAAAAAGGCGACGTTGTGGTGATGGTTTCCGGAGCTCTGGTTCCGAGCGGCACAACCAATACTGCCTCGGTTCACGTGCTTTAATATAAAACGTGACATAATTATTTTGATGAAAACGCCGCTTAGCGGCGTTTTTTTTAGCACTGGTAAACTGTTTTCTCAAAAACGCAACCGTGGATTGCTCATTATTTAGCTAATTATAAATCGGAGTTGTCCCATGGAATCCAGCTGTTTTCCCTACATTTTTTAACTATTTTTCAAAAGAAGCTGTAAGTTTGAGCGAACGATCAAAATAAAGCACTCCAATACAAAAAAATTATTCTCTTTCGAAAAAAGTTTGTGTAATACTTGTAACGCTACATGGAGATTAACTCAATCTAGAGGGTGTTATAATGAATCGTACTAAACTGGTACTGGGCGCGGTAATCCTGGGTTCCACTCTGCTGGCAGGCTGCTCTAGCAATGCTAAAATCGATCAACTGTCTTCTGACGTTCAGACTCTGAACGCTAAAGTTGACCAGCTGAGCAACGACGTGAACGCAATCCGTTCTGACGTTCAAGCAGCTAAAGACGACGCAGCACGTGCTAACCAGCGCCTGGACAACCAAGCTCACGCTTACAAAAAGTAAGATAGCTTCGGTTATTGAAAACGGCGCACATTGTGCGCCGTTTTTTTTGCCTGTCATTTCCGCATTTCCCCCCTTCCGTCTTTAGGCGAAAAAAAGGGCTCAGCACGCTGAACCCATCGGTATTGACCGCTACGGCTACTTTTTAATTCACCGAACTGATAGGTGCCCCCTTGAACGGGCCCTTATTCGTTTCCTGCGAGGCTACAGGCGTTAAACTGACGTCAGAGGGGTTCTGCCCCACGTTAACCAGTACCGGCATGCCAGAGCGGCGTACAACCGCGCTATCGAACACGGTCTTATCGGTCTGTGCATCGCCGACAAAAGCCTTCTCGGCTTTGGACAACGTAATCGGCATGGTCTGCGGATCGTCGCTTTCAACTCTCGACAGCGGCTGATGCACTTCTACGTAACGTTTGCCGTCCGGTTCAACCGAGATTTTCACCGGATCGTTAATGACCTGAACACGGGTACCGCGCGGTACCATGTTGAACAACGCCTCGATATCCGTTGGGCGCAGACGGATACAGCCAGAGCTGACGCGCATGCCGATACCGAAGTTGGCGTTGGTGCCGTGGATCAGATACTCACCGTGCCCCATAGCCAGACGCATAGCGAACAGGCCCATTGGGTTTTCAGGACCGGCCGGCACCACGCCCGGCAGCTTCACGCCTTTCTCCAGATAGCGCTTGCGGATATTGGCGGTCGGCGTCCAGGTCGGGTTCGGGATTTTTTGGCTTACGGAGGTCACCTGCAGCGGAGTGTGCATCCCGGTCTGGCCGATACCGATAGGATAAACGATCACCTTGTTCTCGCCTTTCGGGTAGTAATACAGACGCAGTTCGGCCAGGTTGACGACAATCCCCTCACGCTTGGTGTCCGGCAACAGCATTTGGGTCGGGATGGTCAACACCGAACCCGGCTTGGGCAGGAAGGGATCGGTACCCGGGTTGGCCTCAAGCATGCCCAGCAGACCAATTTTATAGTCGGCAGCAATCGCCTCCAGCGGACGCCCATCGTTCGGTACGGTATAGGTGGTGTTCTCGCCAATCAGACGGCTGTCCGGCGGCGGCAGCGGGTATTCGCTCGCGCTGGCGGCTTGCGTGCCGGTCAGTACGGTGGCAAATAGCATGCCCATTAAACTCAACGCACGTTTCATTATCATCCCTATATGCTTATTACGGTTCGGCCACAAGGCTATCTGGCACTTGGTGACCGGTAAATCAGACAAGACCTGATTAATACTAGCAATGCTGACGTCAAAGGCAATAAGTCCTCTAAAAATCAACATGTTATAACGTAATCGCTTTCTCCATTTGTCAGTATAACGTCAAGGGATAAGCTGCTGATATGTCACTGATTTGCGGGGTGAATGGCAGGGTTGGGCGGGTTTTGTAAAGACTCATTGACATAGCAAATATAAGCGCTTTATCAATGAGCCTTAGGAATATCAGAGTTTGGCGGCCTGACTGCGGATTGCGCGGATCATGGCTTCCAGCCCCTGAGAACGGGAAGGCGTCAGGTGCTGACTCAACGCCAGTTCGGCGAAAAACGGCCGCACGTCCAGCTCGACAATCTGCTGCGGCGTCATTTGGTGATAAAGAATAAACACCACCGCCAGCAGCCCTTTGACGATAGCCGCGTCGCTATCCCCGTGAAACTCGACCTGCCCTTGTTCATCGAGCCGCATCACAATCCACACCTGGCTCTGACAACCGGAAATCAGATTGCCCGCCTGACGTTCGCTATCGTCAAGCGCCGGCAGCTTCGCGCCCAGTTCGATGACATACAGGTACTTGTCTTCCCAGTTCAGGCAACGGGAAAAATTACGCACCAACTTTTCTTTATCCGGCAAGTTCGCCATGAGGTTCCTTTCAATAATTCAGGGGCCGGCATGCCGACCCCATGTCACTGGCTACCGGCGCTCAGCCAATAGCGCCAAGCCCGACAGTCTACCCTATCCCAGCAGTTTTTGAATTCGCTGCAACCCGGCCACCAGCCGGTCAACTTCTTCGCGGGTGTTGTACAACGCCAACGAGGCGCGGCACATGCTCGGCACATTATAGAACGCCATCAGCGGCATCGCGCAATGATGCCCGGTGCGAATAGCGATGCCGTACTGATCCAGGAAGCTGCCGACGTCATAGGCATGGTGTTCGCCCAGATTAAAGGCGATCACCCCAGCGCGATCCGCCGGACCATAGATCTTCAGCGTCGGTACCTGCTGCAGCGCTTCGAGCGCATAATGCATCAGCGAATGCTCATAATCAGCAATCGCCTCCAGCCCCAGCGCGTTCACGTAGTCAATCGCCGCCCCCAGTCCCATCATGCCTGCAGTATTGGGGGAACCGGCTTCAAAACGCCACGGTGGCTCGGCATAGGTGGTGCCGAGAGTCAGGCTCACCTGCTGAATCATTGAGCCGCCGCCTTCCCACGGTGGCATTTGCTGCAACAGCGCCTGACGACCGTAGAGAACGCCGATACCGGAAGGCCCATACAGCTTGTGACCGGAAAATACGTAGAAATCACAATCCAGCGCTTGCACATCAACCCGTTGGTGCATGACCGCCTGCGCACCGTCAATCAGCACCTTCAGACCGGCAGCTTTGGCCTGCGCCGTAATTTCCTGCACCGGATTGACCGTGCCCAACACGTTGGAAACCTGAGTCAACGCCAGCAGTTTGGTGGTGGCATCGATCAATCCAGGCAACTGCGCCACATCCAACGTACCATCTTGCTGTAGCGGCCAGACGCGCAGGTTCAGCCCACGCTCTTGCGCCAGCATCTGCCAGGGCACGATGTTGGCATGGTGCTCCATCTCGGTGATGATGATGCTGTCACCGGGCTGCAGGAAGTGGCGACCGAAGCTGTTGGCCACCAGATTGATGCCTTCGGTGGTGCCTTTAACGAATACGATCTCTTCCGCCGAGCCTGCATTGATAAACGCCGCCACCTTTTCACGCACCGCTTCCATTTCCTGAGTCGCCTCGGCGCTCATGGTGTGGATGCCGCGATGCACCGCCGCATAACCGTGACGATAAAAATCCAGCTCGCGATCGATTACTGCCTGCGGCTTTTGCGCACTGGCCGCGCTGTCGAGGTAAGCCAGAGGCTGGCCGTTGACCTCACGCGACAGGATCGGGAAATCGCCGCGCACCCGTTCGATGGGAAAACTCATGCGGCCTCCCCCGGCTCCGGCAAGCGCCGTGCAATGCGCGCCAGCACCGATTCACGAATGGTTTCGTTACCGATCCCCTCAGTCAGCTCAGCGGCAAAGGCAAAAATAATCATCTGCTGCGCAGCGTGCTTGTCGATGCCCCGTGATTGCAGATAGAACAGCTGCTCTTCATCGATACGCCCGACGGTGGCGCCATGGCTACACTTCACGTCATCGGCATAGATTTCCAGCTGCGGTTTGGTATCGACCTCAGCCACTTTGCCCAACAGCAGATTGTGGTTGGTCATCTGCCCATCGGTTTTTATCGCGTGCTTGGCCACTTTGATCATGCCATTGAACACGGCCTTGGCGCGGTCGCTAACCACCACTTTGTGCAATTGGCGGCTTTCGCAGTAACCCTTGTTGTGTTCCAGGTAAGTTCGGGTATCGCACACCTCTTTGCCGACCGGCAGCACCAGGCTGTTGATCACCAAATTAGAACCTTCACCGTTAAGCTGCGCGCTGGTGTTGTGGCGCGTCAGGCCCGCACCGAGCAGGAAGCTGTCACTCTTCACCTGCGCGTCGCGGCCAATCACCAAATCGTTATGGGCAAAGTGGTAACTTGGCTGGCTTTCAAACGCCAGTTTGCAGTGATGCAGTTGGGCATTGTCAGCCACATTGGCGGTCAGGCGTGCGCCGGTGAAATGCGCGGCATCGTTCAAACTGACGTAGTGCTCAATCACTTCGGCCTGGGCGCTGCGCCCAATCTCAAGATGATGACGGTGATGCACGGTGTTCACTTCGCCTGCAGCACCGCGTCCGCTGCTGATATGCAACAGGTACAAAGGGCGTGACGCGCTTTTACCGGCCGCCACGCGGATAATGCTGGTTTCCTGCGCCAGGCTTTCGGTCAGGTGCAGAAAAATTTCAGGCTGAATGGGCTCAGGCAGCGCCTGCGGCGTGCCGTAGGAGGCCACATCAAACTGATAATCGCCCAGTTCGCCATCGCTCAGCGCCGCACTGAAACGGCCGTCGATAAACACTAACCGATATGCATCGATAGCCAACGCCAATGCATCCACCTGAGCCGTGGTCACCTGCTCTACAGGCGGCTCCAGGAACTGCTGCTCCAGCAGGCCTTCCAGCGGCGTATATTTCCAGTTCTCATGCTTGCGGGTCGGCCAGCCCAGGCGTAAAGCCTGCTGCCAGTGCGCCAGCGCATGCGCGGAATGCTCGCCGCCGCGCTCTTCGAACAAGCTATAAAGCTGCTGCAGCGCGCGTGAGTTATTGTTCGTCGGTAAGCCAGCCATAGCCCTGCTCCTCCAACTGTTTCACCAGGGAGAAATCGCCGGATTTGACGATGCGCCCCTGGGAAAGAACATGAACGTAATCCGGTTTGATGTAATCCAAAATACGCTGGTAGTGCGTGACAATAATGAACGAGCGCTTGCCGTCGCGCAGCGAGTTAACGCCGTTGGCGACGATCTTCAGCGCATCGATATCCAAACCGGAGTCGGTTTCATCCAGAATGCACAGATCCGGCTCCAACGCCGCCATCTGCAGAATATCATTACGCTTTTTCTCCCCACCGGAGAAACCGACGTTGACCGAACGGGTCAGCAGATCGGGCGGCATGTTCAGCAGTTCAATCTTCTCTTCGATAAAATCAGCGAAATCGAAGCGATCGAGCGCCTCCTGCTGGCGGTATTTTCGCACCGCATTCACGGACGTCTGCAGGAAGAAATGGTTGCTGACGCCGGGAATTTCCACCGGGTACTGGAACGCCAGAAACACGCCTTCGCCGGCACGATCTTCCGGATCCAACTCGAGCAGGTCTTTACCTTTAAAGGTCACCTCGCCCTCAGTGACTTCATACTCTTCGCGCCCTGCGAGGGTCGCCGAAAGCGTGCTTTTGCCCGAGCCGTTCGGCCCCATGATGGCATGCACTTCACCGGGTTTGATCTCCAGGTCCAGACCCTTGAGAATCTCGTTGCCTTCCGCGCTGACTTTTAAATTCTTGATACTTAACATGCAGTGTCCTTAGGTCGCGCTTTCGCGCTGTAAATCCGGCGATTAGCCCACGCTGTGTTCCAGGCTGATGGCCAATAACTTCTGCGCCTCGACGGCGAACTCCAGCGGCAGCTCAGAGAACACGTCCTTACAGAATCCGTTGACGATCATCGAAATGGCATTGTCTTCACTGATGCCACGTTGCAGGCAGTAGAACAGTTGGTCATCGCCAATTTTTGAGGTGGTGGCTTCATGCTCCAGCTGCGCGCTGTTGTTACGCGCCTCAACATAAGGGAACGTATGGGCGCCACTGTCCGGCCCGATCAGCATCGAGTCGCACTGGGTAAAGTTACGGGCGTTTTCCGCCCCCGGCAGGATCTTCACCAGGCCGCGATAGGTGTTCTCGCTGTGCCCGGCAGAGATGCCTTTAGCAATGATGGTCGAACGGGTGTTCTTGCCGATGTGGATCATCTTGGTGCCGGTGTCCGCCTGCTGATGGCCGCTGGTCAGCGCCACAGAGAAGAATTCACCGATAGAGTTGTCGCCCTGCAGGATCACGCTCGGGTATTTCCAGGTGATGGCCGAGCCGGTTTCCGACTGGGTCCAGGACATTTTCGACCCGGCGCCTTCGCACAGTGCGCGCTTGGTGACAAAGTTCAGGATCCCGCCCTTGCTGTCACCGCCGGAGAACCAGTTCTGTACGGTCGAGTATTTCACTTCGGCGTCTTTATGCAGGATCACTTCCACCACCGCCGCATGCAGCTGATAGCTGTCGCGTACCGGAGCCGAGCAGCCTTCGATGTAGCTGACATAGCTGCCTTCGTCGGCGATCAGGATGGTGCGTTCGAACTGCCCGGTTTTGGCGGCGTTAATACGGAAATAGGTCGACAGTTCCATGGGGCAACGTACGCCCTTCGGCACATAGACGAAGGTACCGTCAGAGGCCACCGCGGCGTTCAGGGCGGCGAAGAAGTTGTCGTTTGAGGGTACGACGCGGCCGAGGTATTTGCGTACCAGATCCGGGTATTCGTGGATCGCCTCGCCGAAAGAACAGAAAATCACCCCGCTCTCGGCCAACTTCTCGCGATAGGTGGTGGAGACCGAGACGGAGTCAAAGATCGCGTCCACCGCCACTTCACTGCCTTCTCGCACCGGCACGCCGAGCTGGTTAAACGCCAGTTCAACCTCGCTGGTCAGGTAATTGTTGTCCGTGACCGCGCCGGGTTGCTGTTCTGCGCCGGGCTGCGAGCCGCAGGCGTCATCACAACTGCCGCAGGACGGCGCCGAATAATAGCTGTAGTCCTGGTAATTCAGCCGGTCGTAGTTGGCTTTCAGCCAGTGTGGCTCTTCCATTTGCAGCCAGGCACGGTAAGCCTCCAGGCGGAACTCCAGCATCCACTCAGGTTCGTTACGCTTGGCCGAGATGGCGCGCACCACGTCTTCGTTGATGCCTTTCGCTAACTCGTCGGTAGCCAGTTGGGTAAAAAAGCCTTCTTTATAGCGACCTTCGCTGACCCAAGCCTGCACTTCATTAGGCATTTCTACATTGCTTCGTGTCATGTTGATTGCATCGCTCAAACGCCAAAACTCTCGCCGCACCCGCAGGCATGCTGAGCTTTAGGGTTATTAAATTTGAATATCTGATTCAGCCCTTCACGGACAAAATCCACCGTGGTGCCATCGATAAACGGCATGGCTTTTAACGGCACATACAGTTTGGCGCCATCGCGCTCAAACAGCAGGTCGTCGTCAGCGGGTTCACGGGTGAGATCCAGCACATAGGCAAACCCGGCGCAGCCTGACTGCTTCACTCCGAGCTGCAGCCCCTTCACCTGCGGATCCTGCTGCATTAATTTAGTAATTTGTTGTACGGCATTATCACTGAGCAAAATGCCTTGCCAGACATTTTCGTCCAGAGAAAAGGTGCCGACATTTTCCGTTTGCATATGGCCTACCTCACACTCGTGTTTTTCCACAGCCAATCTGGGTTGCTACTATGTTAGTGATAACAATTATCACTTCAACCGTTTGTTTTGCGGGGGTATCCGCCAAAAACCCGGATTTTCGTTTCGGCATGCGGCAAGCGCGCGGGACAGTCAGCGACACAATCGCTGCAGGTCGGCAAGGGGATCAATTTATCCCTATGAATTTACAGCACATCCTGTACTACCTTCGCGCTTGCCTATTGGCTCGAACGCTTTACAGATCTGGATTTTTATTTTGCTTTAAACATTCATAGAAAATACCTATTTCTGAATTTTGTCTGTCTTAAAAATGCGTTTATCGACAATAAGGGACTTTTCCCACTCTTTCGCGCTTCACTGCAGGCAGACAATTCGCACGCTCTATGACTAAAGTTTAGTCGTTACTGACCATATTGGGTCGCCGTGCGCTCAATGCATCCCCCTGCCGCGATAAAAATTTCAACAGAATGATTGATCGTAAACGCGCCAGTAAATATGATAATGATTATCATTCAATTACAAATTGAGCGCGGGCAAATGAATATCTCGATGAATGCGTGGCTGCTGGGCAAAATTGATGACTATAAGTTCAGCGTGCGTGACGCCACGGTAGATTTCTACATGGCGGAAGCGTCGCTCAGGCGGCCGGAATGCAATATCAACCACCTGAAACGCTACAACAACGTCAGCCTCAGCATGGCCAATCTGTGCCTGGAAAACGGCGATGATGAAAGCTATCTGCACGCGTTGAGCAAGCTGCATAATCGGCTGATCGTGGAAATCAACAATCCGCAGCGCTGCCAGCTGTTTCGGGTTCAGAGCTACCATTTTGCCCGCCATACCCTGACCCTGATCTGCCAGAAATACGCGATGGAAGGCACCTGGGAGAAAGCCAACGCCTTCCAGAAGGACTTCGTCAAGCGGGTGCCGTTTCAGCTGTAACCCCGCCGACTGACAAGAAACCCGCAGGTCGGAATGCCTGCGGGGGAAGGAAACTTAATCGATCACTGCGGTGGTTAAACGCGAAGTGCAGCAAAGGCGGTCGCGCGAATCGAAGATTTCAATCTGCCACACCTGATGCCGACGGCCAACATGCAGTGCGCGACAAACCCCGCGTACCTGGCCTTCAAACACCGCTCGCAGGTGGTTGGCATTGATCTCCAGCCCTACTACTTTCTGATCGCCCTCGCTGCACAGGTAACCAGCCATCGATCCCATTGACTCCGCCAGCACCACCGAGGCCCCACCGTGCAACAAACCAAACGGCTGCCGCGTACGGTGATCCACAGGCATGGTAGCCTCAAGGTAATCCTCTTCCATACGGGTAAACTGGATCCCCACATGGCTGACCATACAGCCTTCACCGGCCTGGTTTAATTGTTCCAGCGTCGTTTCTCGTTTCCACAGTTTCACTCAATCATCTCCAGAAGTGCCTGTAATGGGTGCCGTACACCGTTACCCTCAATGCGTTTGACCTGGCTGCGACAGGAGTAACCGGTCGCCAGACAACGTTGCCGCGGCAAACGTTGCAATGCCTGGTGCCATGATAGCTCATAAATGCCGAGCGAATTCTGCAGGTTCTTCACTTCATGCCCGTAAGTACCCGCCATGCCGCAGCAGCCTACGCTGACATTTTCCAGCCTGGCGCCGAAGCGAGCAAAGATCGACGTCCAGTGCTGACCGCTGGCTGGTAAGGCCGTGGTTTCAGTACAGTGACCGAACAGATACCAGGCCTCACCGGTCGCAGGCTGTTCGGCCCGCTCGGCCAGCAGTTGCTGCAACCATTCGTGCACCAGTTGCACCTGGAAGTCCCCGCGGGTTTCCCCCAGGATCTCGTTATATTCATCGCGATAACACAGCACCAGCGCCGGATCGACCCCCACCAGCGGCATGCCGAGTTTTGCCACCCGATTGAGGAAGTCGGCGGTTTTGCGCGCAGTACGAGCAAAGCGCGTCAGGAATCCTTTGATATGTTGGGCCTTGCCATTCGGAGAAAACGGCAGCAGCACCGGCCGGTAGCCGAGCTTTTCCACCAGCCGTACAAAGTCCGCCACCACTTTGGCATCGTAATAGCTGGTGAAGGGATCCTGCACGATCAAAACGTGCTGCTCACGCTGTTCGGCATTCAGCGCTTCCAGCTGTTCCAGCGTCATGGTCGTGGCACCATGGCCGGAAAGCTGTTGACGCAGCGTAGGGCTGGAGAGCATCGGCAAATCAACCATGCCGACAGTATTGCGGCTTAGCTCACGCACCCAGGGCTGACGGAAGAAGAAGTTGAACACCTTGGGCGCTTTCGCCATCAGCGGCGTATAGCTCTCTACCCCGGCGACCATATAGTCACGCGCCGGCCGCAGATAACGCGTGTGGTAAAGCTGCAGGAAACGCGAACGGAAGCCCGGCACGTCAATCTTGATCGGGCATTGGGTAGAACAGGCTTTGCAGGCCAGACAGCCGGACATCGCCTCTTTCACCTCGTGCGAGAAATCATATTCGCCTTTGCCTGCGTACCAGCTGTTACGGGTTTTCTCGATCAGCGTTCGGAAACTGAGCCGCTGCTGTGGCAGCTGTTTTTCCAACGCCACGGGATCGACGCCCTGCTCGGACAACAGACGCAGCCATTCACGCACCAGCGCGGCCCGGCCTTTTGGCGAATGGATACGATTGCCGGTGATTTTCATCGACGGGCACATCGGGCTACGCACGTCAAAGTTGAAGCACAGACCGTTGCCGTTACATTCCATCGCCCCCCGGAATGAAGTACGTACCTCGACAGGAATGCGGCGATCGAGGGTACCGCGCTTGACGGCGTCCACTTTCATCATTGGCGCATCGACGCCCAGCGGCGAGCAAATTTTGCCGGGGTTGAGGCGGTTGTTCGGATCGAATGCGGCTTTGATGCGACGCAGTTCCAGATACAGCTGCTCGCCGAAAAACTCCGGGCTGTATTCGGCACGGAAACCTTTACCGTGTTCACCCCACAGCAAGCCGCCGTATTTGGCGGTCAGTGCCACTACCCGATCGGAGAGCTGTTTCATCAGCACTTCCTGCTGGGGATCGCACATGTCTAGCGCGGGACGCACATGCAGCACGCCGGCATCGACGTGACCGAACATGCCGTAGCTGAGGTTGTGGCTGTCCAGCAACTGACGGAATTCGACGATGTAATCGGCCAGATGCTGAGGCGGCACGCAGGTATCTTCGGCAAAGGGAATCGGTTTGGCCCGCCCTTTGGCGTTACCCAATAACCCTACCGCCTTTTTGCGCATGTTATAAATGCGCTCGATGCCCACCAAATCACCACAGATCTGATAGCCAATCACGCCGCCCTGCCTCTCGGAGATCAACTCGTCCAATCGCAGGCACAGACTCTCCATCTGCTGGTCGATCAGGACCTGGTCGTCACCGGCAAATTCGACGATGTTCAGGCCCAGCATCTCTTTATCCGGCACGTTGGTGATCAGTTCGCTCACCGAATGCCAGACGATATCCTCACGCGCCAGGTTCAACACCTTGGAATCGATGGTTTCTACCGACAACGCCTTGGCTTCAACCATAAAGGGCGCATTACGCAGCGCGGAATCAAAGGAGTCGTATTTAACGTTCACCAGGCGGCGCACCTTCGGCAGCGGCGTAATGTCCAACCGCGCTTCGGTAATAAAGGCCAACGTCCCCTCGGCACCGGTCAGAATACGCGTCAAATCGAAGGTTTGCAGATCGTCGCTAAATACGTGTCGCAGATCGTAGCCGGTCAGGAAGCGGTTTAGCTTGGGGAATTTCTCCAGGATCAGCGCGCGTTGGTCACGGCAACTGTTGAGTACCGTTCGGTAAATCTGCCCCTCAAGGGTTTCCTCACAGGCAATCGTTTCCGCCAGTGGCGTCGGCATGGCGCGAGTGTCGATCATGTCGCCGCCCAGCAAAACCGCCCGCAGGCCCAGTACGTGATCGGAGGTTTTACCGTACACCAGCGACCCCTGGCCGGAAGCGTCGGTATTGATCATGCCGCCCAGCGTGGCGCGGTTACTGGTGGAAAGCTCCGGCGAGAAAAAATAACCCAAGGGCCGCAGGTACTGGTTAAGCTGGTCTTTGATCACCCCAGCCTCCACCTTGACCCACCCCTGCTCGACGTTGATGTCCAGAATACGGTTCATGTGGCGCGACATGTCCACCACGATGCCGCTGTTAAGCGACTGTCCGTTGGTGCCGGTTCCGCCGCCGCGGGGGCTGAAGGTCAGCGCGCTGAAACGTTCTTCAGCCGCCAGGCGTGCAATCAGCGCCACGTCTGCGGTGGAGCGGGGAAACACTACCGCGTCGGGCAGCAACTGATAGATACTGTTGTCGGTCGCCATCGTCAGCCGGTCGGCGTAGCTGGTGGCGATATCGCCATTGAATCCGTTTTGCTTTAAGGCTTCCAAAAAGTCGAGCACCCGTTGAACGAGGCCGGGTGCCTGAGAAATCTGTGGGATCATTCGCTTTTTGACCCTGTCTGTCTATTTTTTATGCGCTTATGCACGCTGAATCAGGCCTTTATTCAGACCCACCCTACTTTTTATTAGGCATAAAAACTAACATACTCGTTTAGTGAAGGCATGCACATTATTAGGTCGTCAGACGACGCGCGATAAAAGGTGCGGCGCATGATGAAAAGTGACGAAAATGCACCATGCTTAATCTAAACAAAGGAATTAACTTACCAGGATGAGAACCCATTCATGACAATCCCCCAGTCCCGATACGATTTGCCACGGATTATTTTTGGCGTGCTGTTTATCGCCATTATGATCGTCGCCTGTTTTTGGGTCATTCAACCGTTCATTCTCGGCTTCGCCTGGGCCGGCATGGTGGTTATCGCCACCTGGCCGCTGCTGATCAAGCTGCAAAAAATACTTTGGGGCCGCCGCTCTCTGGCCGTGCTGGTCATGACGTTGCTGTTGATCCTGCTGTTCATCCTGCCGATTTCTCTGCTGGTCAGCAGCGTGGTAGACAACAGCGCGCCCGTGGTTGCCTGGGCCAGTACCCCCGGCAAGCTGCATATTCCCGATCTGGCGTGGCTGCAATCGATCCCGATGATCGGCGATAAGATTTATAACAGCTACCATACGCTGGTGAGTGCCGGCGGCACCGCCCTGGTGGCGAAAGTGCAACCCTACTTCGGCCAAACCGCCACCTGGTTTGTGGCGCAGGCGGCGCATATTGGTCGCCTGTTGTTACATTGCACGCTGATGCTTTTGTTTAGCGTATTGCTCTATGCCCGTGGTGAGCAGGTTGCCCTGGGCATTCGCCACTTCGCAACGCGTCTGGGCGCCGAACGAGGCGATGCTGCCGTCGTGCTGGGTGGTCAGGCAATCCGTGCGGTGGCTTTGGGCGTGGTGGTGACGGCGCTGGTACAATCGGTATTGGGCGGTATTGGCTTGGCGGTGACTGGCATTCCTGCCGCCACCCTGCTGACGGTACTGATCTTTATCTGCTGTGTCGCGCAACTGGGGCCGCTGTTGGTACTGGTGCCGGCCATTATCTGGCTGTACTGGAGCGGTGATACCACCTGGGGCACCGTGCTGCTGGTCTGGAGCTGCATGGTGGCTACGCTGGATAACGTATTGAGGCCGGTGCTGATCCGCATGGGTGCCGATCTGCCGATGCTGCTGATCTTGTCCGGTGTTATCGGCGGCCTATTGGCTTTCGGCATGATTGGCCTGTTTATCGGCCCTGTGGTGCTGGCGGTGTCTTATCGCTTGCTCACCGCCTGGATGAACGAAGCGCCGGAACCGACGACCGATCTGGAAGAAGTCGCCAAAGACCTGGAACAGATGTAATCCGGATCTCTGCCCGGCTCCCTGGGCAGAATCCTTTCTTTATCCATATCCATTCTCATTTACTTCAATCCGTCGCGGCGATAATTAATAAAGTCCCTCTGAATGCCGGGCTAACGGGCATTAATTAAACATACCGCATGAATACATCTTTTTAGCCTGAAGATAGAATTGAGCAAGGTTTAAAATAAATGGGAACCTGGATCTTGATTAGGATGATTCTTAATGACTAATTTCGTTTAAATATCTAGTATTATTGCCATCTATTGCTTCAAACATCTGATTTAAAGCAAGATTTCCAAACAATGTAATGCCATACATGTGAATTGCTGTGTGTAGTCTTTGCCCGTCTCCTATGATGGGCTTTTTTTTATTCTTTTTTTGGCCAGGGTTAATGCCGAAATCCATTCTATTTACATTCGGAAATAATAAAGCCGTAACCTGAGCTACGGCTTTAGAGTTAATGCGGAATCTTATGTCGAAGAATTACTTTTTCTTCGACAGATTGACCCAGGTTTGCACCACGGTATCCGGGTTGAGCGACAGGCTGTCAATGCCCTGCTCCATCAACCACTCGGCGAAGTCCTCATGATCGGAAGGGCCCTGCCCGCAAATACCGACGTATTTGCCATGGCGTTTAGCCGCTTGAATCGCCATCGACAGCAGCGCTTTAACCGCCTCGTTACGCTCGTCAAACAGTTCAGACACCACGCCCGAATCGCGATCCAGGCCCAGCGTCAGCTGGGTCATGTCGTTGGAGCCGATGGAGAAGCCATCGAAGTGTTCCAGGAACTGATCGGCCAACAGGGCATTGGACGGAATTTCGCACATCATGATCACTTTCAAGCCGTTTTCGCCACGCTTCAGACCCTGGCGCGCCAATTCGGCGACCACCGCTTCCGCCTGCGCTACGGTACGCACGAAAGGCACCATGATTTCGACGTTGGTCAGGCCCATTTCATTACGCACGCGTTTTACCGCGTCACATTCCATCGCGAAGCAATCGCGGAAGCTGTCGGCGACGTAACGGCCGGCGCCACGGAAGCCCAACATCGGGTTCTCTTCATGGGGCTCGTATTTCTCACCGCCCACCAGGTTGGCATATTCATTGGATTTGAAGTCAGACAGGCGCACAATCACCCGCTTCGGCCAGAATGCCGCCCCCAGCGTGGCAATCCCTTCCGTCAGGCGGCCCACATAGAACTCGACCGGATGGTCGTAGCCTTGCATCAGCGCCTTGATTTCCTGCTGCAGTTCTGGAGTCTGTTGATCAAACTCCAGCAACGCCCTCGGATGCACGCCAATCATGCGGTTGATGATAAATTCCAGCCGGGCCAGGCCCACGCCTTCGTTCGGCAAGCGCGCAAAGTCAAAGGCGCGGTCGGGGTTACCGACGTTCATCATGATTTTCAGCGGCAGCGACGGCAGCTCGGTCACTTCGGAACTTTGCACGCTGAAGTCGAGCATATCGCTGTACACAAAGCCGGTATCGCCTTCCGCACAAGAGACGGTGACCTTCTGGCCTGCCTTCAGCAGATCGGTAGCGTTACCGCAACCGACCACGGCAGGAATGCCGAGCTCGCGCGCGATGATCGCCGCGTGGCAGGTACGGCCGCCACGGTTGGTGACGATTGCCGCGGCCTTTTTCATGATCGGTTCCCAGTCCGGGTCGGTCATGTCCGTCACCAGCACGTCGCCAGGCTCGATCAGGTCCATTTCGCTGATATTATGGATGACTTTTACCGGGCCTGCGCCAATGCGGTGGCCGATGGCGCGCCCTTCCACCAGCACCGGGCTGCTGCCGTTAAGCTGGTAACGCTCCATCGTCTGTTCGTTGGAACGCACGGTTTCCGGACGGGCCTGAACAATCAGCAGCTTGCCGGTATGGCCGTCTTTGGCCCACTCGATATCCATCGGACGACCGTAGTGTTTTTCGATCAGCAGTGCCTGATGCGCCAGGCCCTGTACTTCTTCGTCGGTCAGAGAGAAACGATTGCGTTGCTGCTCTGGCACGTCTTCAATTTGTACCTGCTTGCCGTGATCCTGCGAAGGTGCGTACACCATGCGGATTTTCTTCGACCCGAGGTTACGACGCACGATAGCCGGCTTGCCTTTCAGCAGCGTCGGTTTATGCACGTAGAATTCGTCAGGGTTTACCGCGCCCTGCACCACCATTTCACCTAGGCCGAAGGCGGAAGTGATAAACACCACCTGGTCAAAACCGGATTCGGTATCGATGGTGAACATCACGCCGGAAGACGCCAGGTCAGAACGTACCATGCGCTGCACGCCGGCCGACAAAGCCACGCCGCGGTGATCGTAACCCTGATGCACGCGGTAAGAGATGGCACGGTCGTTAAACAGTGAGGCATATACGTGCTTGATCGCCACCATTACGGCGTCGATGCCCTGCACGTTGAGGAAGGTTTCCTGCTGCCCGGCAAAGGAAGCGTCCGGCATGTCTTCTGCGGTGGCGGAAGAACGCACGGCAAAAGAGGCTTCCGGCTCGCCGTCGGCCAGTTGCTGGTAAGCCAGGTTTATTTCGCGCTCGAACTCTGCGTGGAACGGCGTGTCGATGATCCATTGACGGATTTGCGCGCCAGCCTTGGTCAGTTGGGCAATGTCGTCAACGTCAGTTTGATCCAGTAACTGATAGATGCGCTGGTTAACACCGCTTTGCTCGAGGAAATCGTTAAACGCCTGCGCGGTGGTGGCAAAACCGTTTGGCACGGCTACGCCCAAATCGGAAAGATTGGTGATCATTTCACCGAGGGAGGCATTTTTGCCGCCGACACGGTCAACGTCGTGCATGCCGAGCTGGTTGTACCAAAGCACATTACGCAAGTCTGGGCCATTGTTGGACATCGAGACAATCCTTATTGCTATCAGTAGGGTATAGACGGATTTAATTCGCTTGCTTTCTCAGCGCCGCTAAAACGGTGCCGAATCAGACTAGCACAATGATCCATAGGAAATGGAAAGGTGAATCGATCAACCCGGCGAAGAAAATGGATTTTAGGAAAACTTCCTGAAATGAAAAATGAGGATGGAATCGTTCCCTGTCGCACTAATAGCTTAAATCTCAACAAATTAAGTAATTTTTAAACTTGATTTTTAAAAACCATATTATCACTAATGACTTTGGTGAAAATAACATCGTTCTGTAGAATCATTCTTCAAGAAAAAGAAATCCCTGCTTTTCATAAAATTTAAAATAGCATTTCAATCAAAAACGCTCCGACGAAAGCTTATTCCTTGATCGGCGAAATTAATCGACGACTCTGCCCTCACTATCACATTTTTTTTGCCCGCCCCTTTACCGCTCGATCATCTCAAGCCCATGATAAGAGCAAGCAGATGCGATAACTGCATCACCGTTTCAGGTAAGGAGCCTCGGGTGGAAAGAAGCGTTTTTTATATTTCGGATGGTACGGCGATCACCGCCGAGGTTTTGGGCCACGCCGTGCTGTCTCAATTTCCGGTGAAGGCCACAACCTTTACGTTGCCCTTTGTCGAAACCGAGGCGCGCGCCCGTGGAGTCTGTCAGCAGATTAATGATATCTATCGAGATACCGGCGTGCGGCCACTGGTGTTTTACTCGATCATTTCGCCGGAAGTGCGCAAAGTCATCACCCAGAGTGAAGGGTTCTGTCAGGATATTGTTCAGGCACTGGTCGGCCCGCTGCAGGGCGAGTTAGAGGTGGAGCCCACCCCGGTCCCTAATCGTACCCACGGCCTGACGGCCAGCAACCTCGGTAAATATGATGCGCGTATCGCGGCTATTGACTACACGTTAGCCCATGATGACGGCATTTCGCTGCGCAATCTCGACCAGGCCCAGGTGATTTTGCTCGGGGTTTCACGCTGTGGCAAAACCCCCACCAGCCTGTACCTGGCGATGCAGTTCGGTATCCGCGCCGCCAACTACCCGTTTACCGCCGATGATATGGACAATTTACACCTTCCCGCCGCGCTGAAGCCGTTTCAGCACAAGCTTTTCGGCCTGACTATCGATCCGGAGCGTTTAGCCGCCATCCGTGAAGAACGGCGCGAAAACAGCCGTTATGCCTCTATTCGCCAGTGTCGAATGGAGCTTGCCGAGGTGGAAGCGCTGTTCCGTAAAAATCAGATCCGTTATCTCAATACCACCAATTATTCGGTAGAGGAGATCTCGACCAAAATTCTGGACATTCTGGGCATGAGCCGCCGCATGTTCTAGTTTTCACGCGGTGGGCCGGTCCCCTGCCGCGTGCTGCTTATTTATTCATTGGCGACGTTTTTTGTGCTTTTTTTAGCGATTCTGATCAACAGAACACAGTTTCTCCGGTTGAATTCATCGGTTTTTACGTTATTGTGATCGCCATCACTTCCCGGCACTCCTGCCGCAGCGAAGAAAAGTCTTTAGAGAAAATCATGCACAAAACAGATGAACTGCGGACCGCGCGCATCGACAGCCTTGTCACGCCGCAAGAACTGGCGGAGAAGTTGCCGATCTCGGCGGAAATCGCGGATAACGTGACGGCCTCCCGGCAACGCATTGAAAAAATCCTGACCGGTGAAGATCGCCGCCTGCTGGTGGTTATCGGCCCATGCTCGATACACGATCTCGACGCCGCCGTAGACTATGCCGGCCGCCTGAACCAACTGCGCATACGTTACCAGGATCGCCTGGAAATCGTGATGCGCACCTATTTTGAAAAACCGCGTACCGTGGTGGGCTGGAAAGGCCTGATCTCCGATCCGGCGCTGGATGGCAGCTTCCAGGTGAATCGTGGTATCGAAATGGCGCGTCGGCTGCTGCTGGAAGTGAACCAGCTCGGCCTGCCTACCGCTACCGAATTCCTCGATATGGTGGTCGGTCAATACATCGCCGACCTGATCAGTTGGGGCGCGATTGGCGCACGGACCACCGAAAGCCAGATCCACCGTGAGATGGCCTCGGCGCTCTCCTGCCCGGTGGGCTTCAAAAACGGTACCGACGGCAATACTCGCATCGCCATTGACGCCATCCGTGCGGCGCGCGCCGGGCACATGTTCCTGTCCCCGGACAAACACGGCCAGATGACTATCTATCAGACCAGCGGCAATCCTTACGGTCATATCATCATGCGCGGTGGCAAAACCCCGAACTACCATGCTACCGATATCGTTGCCGCTTGCGACAGCCTGCGTGAATTCGACCTGCCGGAACACCTGGTGATCGACTTCAGCCACGGCAACTGCCAGAAACTGCATCGCCGCCAGTTGGAAGTAGCAGAAAATGTTTGCCAGCAAATCCGTGCCGGTTCTGCTGCCGTGACCGGCGTGATGGCGGAAAGCTTCCTGGTGGAAGGCACCCAGAAAATCGTGGCCGGTCAACCGCTCACCTACGGTCAGTCAATTACCGATCCTTGCCTGAGCTGGGCCGACAGCGAACAGCTGCTGGCCATGCTGGCCGATGCGGTAGATACCCGCTTCTGATGCCAAAGCCGGGGCGCCCGTCCCGGCTTTTTCCCCTGTCATCCGCTCATCTATACTGTTAGCAATTCTCGCAGTCTCCCTGGAAAGGATTTGGAACCTCGACATGATCCACTCACTGTTATCCATCCCCTGCGTCACCCTGCAAGGGGAACACAAAACGCTGGGGGATTTCCCCGCCCGAGCCTATCTGGTGGTTAACACCGCCAGTAAATGCGGTTTTACGCCGCAATACCGTGGGCTGGAAAACCTGTGGCAGTATTACCGCGAACGGGGGCTGATGGTGCTGGGCTTTCCCTGCAATCAGTTCGGTTCGCAAGAGCCCGGTAATCCCCTGGAGATCGCCAACTTCTGCACTCTGAACTACGGCGTCAGCTTCCCGCTGTTCAGCAAGGTTGAGGTCAATGGTCCTGGGGCGCATCCGCTGTTCAATGAATTGAAACGCCTTGCTCCGGGCGTATTGGGCAGCCAGCGAATCAAATGGAACTTCACCAAATTCCTGCTGACCGCCGACGGTCAACGGGTGAAACGCTTCGCACCGATCACCAAACCCGAGCGCCTGTTCGACCGCATTGAAACCCTGCTGAAATAACCTTGTTTTAGACGGGCTGAGCCCCTTCAGCCCCTGTCACCTTCCCTTCCTACAAAAAGGTTCCATCGGTAAGAAAATTTTCCTTGATGTAACCTTTCGTTCACATGATAATGATTCTCACTTTGATATTAATTACTATTTAACGGTCTGTTTTATAAACACATGACGATGGATAATCACAATCACGACTTACCTGCCAAAACCGTAAGCCCCGCGGTGAGTGGCCTGACCTCGCCTCCCTGCTACGACAGCGCTCAGCTGCTCGACGCCGAGGGCGTGGCGATCATCATCCATCAGGGCCAGCGCTACCAGCTGCGGCAGACCAAAGCCGGGAAATTGATCCTGACCAAATAACACCCATCCCTCAACGCCAGCCACCCCGATCGATATTGATCCAGGCAGCCAGCAAATCTATTGATATGTTAAAAACATACGGAGAGTTGCGACATGCCTCTGATCCCTTACACCCGGCTGCGTTTATCCGCATTGAGTCTGGCGATTGCCTGCGCTCTGCCGACGGTGACTTTTGCACAAACCAACCACACGGCTTCTTCTTCCAGCGATGTGTCGGCTAAAACGAGTAAAGCCAGCGATGAAACCCTGACCGTTGCCGCCACCGGCAATGCACGCAGCAGTTTTGAAGCGCCGATGATGGTCACCGTGATCGAAGGCAATAGCCCTGAAAGCCAGACCGCCACCAGCGCCGCCGACATGCTGCGCCGCGTGCCGGGCATAACCGTCAATGGCACCGGCCGTACCAATGGCCAAGATGTTTTCATGCGCGGCTACGGTAAAAACGGCGTACTGACGCTGGTAGACGGTATCCGTCAAGGCACCGATACCGGTCATCTTGGCGCCACCTTCCTGGATCCGGCACTGGTAAAACGCATTGAAGTGGTACGCGGCCCTTCGGCCCTGCTTTACGGCAGTGGCGCACTGGGCGGCGTAATTGCTTATGAAACCGTGGATGCCGCCGATCTGCTGCTGCCAGGTCATGACACCGGGTTCCGGGTTTACGGCACAGCAGGCAGTGGCGATCACAGCCTGGGTATGGGCGCCAGCGCCTATGGCAAGACCGACAACCTCGACGGCCTGCTGTCATTCGGCACTCGCGACGTTGGCGATTTGCGTCAGGGCAACGGTTTTGACGCGCCCAACGACGAGACCATCAGCAATGTGCTGGCCAAAGGCACCTGGAAGATTGATGATGCCCAGTCGTTGAGCGGCGATTTGCGCTATTACAATAACAGCGCCCGTGAACCGAAAAATCCCCAGGATCCTGATTACTCCAGCAGAAATCCGATGACCAACCGCTCCACCATCCAGCGCGATGCGGCATTGAGCTATAAATTAAAACCCCTGGATCAGGAGTGGCTGGACGCCGACGTCAAGCTGTATACCTCTGAGGTCAAAATCAACGCTCACAATGCGGCTTCCACGGACGAATTCCGCAAACAAACCACTCACGGTGCCAAGCTGGAAAACCGCACCCGCCTGTTTGCCGACAGCTTTGCTTCGCATCTGTTGACCTACGGCTCGGAAAGCTATCAGCAAAAACAACATCCTGGCGGCGCTACCACCAGCTTCCCACAGGCGAAAATCAACTTCGCTTCCGGCTGGATGCAGGACGAAATCACGCTGCGTGATATTCCTGTCACCCTGCTGGCCGGCACTCGCTACGACAACTACAAAGGTAGCAGCCAGGGCCACAACGACGTCGATGCCGACAAGTGGTCATCTCGTGGTGCACTGACTTATTCACCAACCGACTGGCTGATGCTGTTCGGTTCTTACTCGCAGGCATTTCGTGCGCCGACCATGGGTGAAATGTACAATGATTCTCGCCACTTCCCCGGCAACTATTGGGTACCCAACCCGAATCTAAGACCGGAAACCACCAGCACCGCCGAGTACGGTTTCGGCCTGCGCTTTGACGATCTGTTGATGGCCGGCGATAACCTGCAGTTTAAAGCCAGCTACTTCGATACCGACGCCAAGGACTACATTAGCCTGTACGTCACACGGACCCAGACTTCGTCGCAAAATATCTCACGCGCTAAAATTTGGGGCTGGGATACGTCACTGGGCTATCAAACCCAGTGGTTTAATTGGGATTTGGCTTACAACCGCACGCGCGGCAAGGATAAGTCACGCAGCGGGGAATTGAACGGCAACAGCGGTGAATGGCTGAGCGATATCAACCCAGATACCGTCACCAGTTCGTTGGACGTTCCGCTGGGTGAAACCGGCCTGTCTACCGGCTGGGTCGCTACCTTCGCCGAGCGCTCCACACATGTGAAAACCGGCACCGCCGAGCAAGGCGGCTACGGCGTCAATGATTTCTACCTGAGCTATAAAGGCCGCGATCGTCTGCAGGGCGTTACCACCACCGTGGTGCTGGGCAACGCCTTCGACAAAGAATACTACTCGCCGCAGGGCATTCCGCAGGATGGCCGCAACGCCAAACTGTTGGTCAGCTATCAGTGGTAACGTTTTGAATCCGGCGGGCAACCCGAATGCCCGCCGATTGCACCTCTCACAGGAGAACTATCAATGAGCAATACCCTCTACCAACGCTACCAGCAGGCAAAAATTGATAACCCAGGCAAATACGCACGCGATCTGGCCGAGCTGCTTGGCGTCAGCGAAGCAGAACTGACCCATGCTCGCGTCGGTCAGGATACTCGTCGTCTGCAGGCCGATGCCCGCACCCTGCTGACCGAGCTGGAGCAGGTTGGCGTCACCAAATCTATCACCCGTAACAGCTACGCGGTGCACGAGCAGATGGGGCGCTACCTCAACCAGCATCTGAACGGCCACGCGGGGCTGATCCTCAACCCACGCGAATTGGATTTGCGGCTGTTCCTCAACCAATGGGCCAGCACCTTCGCCATGAGCGAAACCAACAAGCGCGGTGTGCGTCACAGCATTCAGTTCTTCGATCATCAGGGTGATGCGTTGCATAAGGTGTACACCACCGACGAAACCGACCTGGCAGCTTGGATGGCGCTGGTGGAACGCCACCTCAGTGCAGAAAACCCGGCGTTGGAACTGAAATCCCCGGACGCCACCGTCAGTAACGCCGTACCGGACAACGAAAAGATCGACCGCGAATGGCGTGAAATGACCGATGTTCACCAGTTCTTCCAGTTGTTAAGCCGCAATAAGCTGACGCGTCAGCAGGCCTTCAAGGCCGTCGGCAACGATTTGGCCTACCGGGTGGATAACAGCGCCCTGTCCCAGTTGCTCAACGCAGCGTTGGGTCTGCAAAACGAAATCATGATTTTTGTCGGCAACCGCGGCTGCGTGCAGATCTTCACCGGTCAGATCGAGCGTCTGATGCCGCAGGAAGGCTGGATTAACGTGTTTAACCGTCGTTTCACCCTGCACCTGATCGAAGACGCAATTGCCGAAAGCTGGATCACCCGCAAGCCAACCAAAGACGGCTTTGTCACCAGCCTGGAGCTGTTTGCCGCGGACGGCACGCAAATCGCCCAGCTTTACGGCCAGCGTACCGAAGGCCAGCCGGAACAAACCCAGTGGCGTGAGCAGGTTGCCGCGCTTGAACCCAAGGACATTGCCGCATGAAACCCTCATTGACCCGTCGCCTGGCGTTGTGCATTGCGCTGGCGTTACCCTTCTCCGCTGCGGCGGCGGAACGTATTGTCTCGATAGGCGGTGACGTCACCGAAATTGCCTTCGCACTCGGCGCGGGCGATGAGGTGATTGCGCGCGACAGTACCAGTCTGCAACCGGAAGCCGTCAAAAAGCTGCCGGATGTCGGCTACATGCGTCAGCTTAATGCCGAAGGTATTCTGGCGTTGAAACCTTCGCTGGTGCTGACGACCGAACTGGCCGAACCGGCGCTGGTGCTCAAACAGCTGGAAGAAAGCGGCGTTAAGATCGTACGCATTCCGGGCGATACCACGTTGCAAAGCGTGCCGGAGAAAATCGAGGTGATCGCCAATGCGTTGCAGCGTACCGAGCAAGGCAAAAAGCTGAGCCAACGGTATCAGCAACAGCTGGCGGCGGTGAAAACCGATGCTCTGCCGGTCAAGGTCCTGTTCGTCATGAGCCACGGGGGGATTACGCCGATGGCCGCCGGGCAACACACCGCCGCCGACGCGGTCATCACGGCAGCCGGTTTGAAGAATGCGATGCAGGGATTCAGTCGCTATCGTCCCCTGTCGCAGGAAGGCGTGATCGCCAGCGCGCCCGATCTGCTGTTGGTCACCACTGACGGCATAAAAACGCTCGGTGGCCAACAACAATTGTGGAACTTGCCGGGCGTCGCGCTCACGCCAGCGGGGAAAAACCACCGCGTGCTGGTGGTTGACGATATGGCGCTGCTGGGCTTTGGGCTGGAAACGCCGGCGGCGTTGGCCAAACTACGCCACGCGGCGGAGCAAAAGTAATGCGCAGTCGCACTTCCCCACGCGTGGCGATTGCCGGCCTGCTGGTGTTACTGGCGCTGCTGGCGCTGGGTGCCGCCAATATGGGGGCATTGCCCCTGTCGTTTCGCACTCTGTGGCAACAGCCGTTCAGCGACACCGCCTGGCATATCTGGTTAAACATCCGTCTGCCGCGCGTACTGCTGGCGGTGGTGATCGGCTGTGCATTAGCGGTATCTGGTGCCGTGATGCAAGGGTTGTTTCGCAACCCGCTGGCTGACCCGAGCCTGCTGGGCATCAGCAGCGGCGGCGCGCTGTTTGTCGCGCTGATTATCGTGATGCCTCTGGCGTTGCCTCCGGTGATTGCCCTGTATGGCCATATGCTGGCGGCGTTCCTCGGCAGCATGCTGGTGTCGCTGTTGATCTACGGTATCAGCCGCAGCGGCCACGGCAGCCTGTCGCGCCTGCTGCTGGCGGGGATTGCCATCAACGCCCTGTGCATGGCGGCGATTGGCGTGCTGTCTTACCTCAGCAACGACCAACAGCTGCGTCAGTTCTCGCTGTGGATGATGGGCAGCCTTAGCCAGTCGCAATGGCCGACGCTGGTGGTGTGCGCTTCGCTGATCCTGCCGACCACCTTACTGACCCTGTTACAGGCGCGTCGCCTGAATCTGTTGCAACTGGGGGATGAAGAAGCGCATTACCTCGGGGTCAACGTCCAGCGTGCCAAGCTGCAACTGCTGTTGCTTAGCGCCTTGTTGATTGGCGCTTCGGTGGCGATGAGCGGCGTGATTGGCTTTATCGGTCTGGTGGTGCCGCACCTGGTACGCATGCGCCTCGGCGGCGACCACCGCTGGCTGTTGCCCTGCTCCGCGTTGGGCGGTGCCTGCCTGCTGTTGGTCAGCGATACGCTGGCACGCACCCTGGTAGCACCGGCGGAAATGCCGGTCGGGTTGATGACCAGCCTGATCGGCGGGCCTTACTTCTTATGGCTGGTGATGCGCCAGCGGGAGCGTGTGGGTGGATAACTCCTCAAGCCTGACGGCGCAGCAATTGCGTTACAGCCTGGGTTCACGTCGGCTGATAAACGACGTTTCGCTCAGTATCGCCAGCGGCGAAATGGTGGCAATAATCGGGCCAAACGGCGCAGGTAAGTCTACGTTGTTGCGCTTGTTAACCGGCTATCTGGCTCCGGGTTGCGGCGAATGTCAGCTGCTGGGACGACCGTTAGAACAGTGGCAACCGCAGCAGTTGGCGAAGGTACGCGCGGTGATGCGCCAGCACAGTGATTTGGCCTTTCCTTTTACCGTAGAGGAAGTGGTCAGCATGGGACGGGCACCGCACGGCAAACGCGATGCACGGCACGCGGTGCAACAGGTGATGGCGCAAACCGACTGCCTTGAACTGGCCCAACGCGATTATCGCCAACTTTCCGGCGGCGAGCAGCAACGGGTACAGCTGGCCCGCGTGCTGGCGCAACTTTGGCAGCCACAGCCCACCCCGTCCTGGCTGTTCCTTGACGAACCGACTTCTGCACTGGATCTCTACCACCAGCAACATACGCTGAGGTTGCTGCGCACGCTTACGCGCCAACAGCCGATCGCGGTGTGCTGCGTGCTGCATGACCTCAATCTGGCCGCGCTGTATGCCGACCGCATTTTATTGCTGCATCAGGGGCAATTGGTCGCCTCGGGCACGCCGCAGGAGGTGTTGCAGGCGGAAATCCTCACCCGCTGGTATCAGGCAGATTTGGGGGTAGTACATCACCCGGAAGTAGCGTTACCGCAGGTGTATTTGCGCCAGTAGTGGCAGTACCGGGCGCGGTACCCGCCGCGCCCGTCATCCTTTCATTTCATTGCCTCTAACTCGAGCAGGATATCTCCAGGTGCTTGCCCCAATCCGGCGGCAATGCGGCGAGATCGTCATATTCCGGCGCGTCAGCAAACGGCGTCAACAAGGCCTGATGCAGGCGCGCCAGTTTGCTGACATCATCCCGTTCGGCACTTTCAATCGCCTGCTGCGCCAGATAGTTGCGCAGGATCAGCTTCGGGTTCACCGCCTTCATCGCCTGTTGACGCTCAGCGTCGCTCACCTGTTCTTGCTGCAAGCGCTGGCGGTATTGTTGGTACCAACCGTCGAACGCAGCGCGATCGATAAATTCATCACGCAGCGGCGACTGCGCCTGTTGCTGTTCGGTATGACTTAACAAGCGGAAAGTTCGGCTATAGTCCCGGCCTTCTTGCGCCATCAGGCTCAGCAACCCGGTGAGCAAATCGTTATCCTGCTGCGATTGGGTGAAGAAGCCGAGCTTGGCACGCATCTGTTCCCCGTAAGCGCGCATCAGGGCCGGTTCATAGGCCGCCAGCGCCTGCTGCAGCTGTTCCGTACTCATCAGCCCGGACAGGGTCTGTGCCAGCCGATGGAGGTTCCACAGCGCCACCGCCGGTTGATTATCGAAGGCATAGCGCCCCTGATGATCAGAGTGGTTGCAAATATAGTCGGGCTTGTAGTCGTCGAGGAAGCCATAAGGGCCATAGTCGATGGTAAGCCCCAGAATCGACATGTTATCGGTGTTCATTACGCCGTGAGCGAAACCGACGGTCTGCCAATGGGCGATGAGCCGCGCAGTGCGTTCGACAACGTCAGTAAACCACAGTAAGTAGCCCTCCGCCTGATCTTGCAACTGCGGCCAGTGACGGGCAATGACAAAATCGGCCAATTGCTGCACCTGTTCCGGCTGCTTACGGTAATAAAAATGCTCAAAGTGGCCGAAACGCACGTGGCTTTCCGCTACGCGTAGCAACATCGCTCCACGCTCAGGTTGCTCACGGTAAACCGGCTCTTCACTGGTCACAATGGTCAGCGCACGGGTGGTTGGAATGCCCAGATGGTGCAGTGCCTCGGAGGCGAGGAACTCACGGATCGCCGAACGCAGTACCGCACGGCCGTCGCCCATGCGTGAATAAGGCGTCAACCCCGCCCCTTTCAGGTGCCAGTCCATGCTACGGCCGTCCGCCAGGCGTTGTTCACCCAGCAAAATTCCCCGGCCATCCCCCAACTGCCCAGCCCAAACGCCGAACTGATGGCCACTGTAAACCTGCGCCAACGGTCGCATGCCCGGCAGCAGTTTCTCACCCGCCCAAATCGGGGTTTTGTCCTGGGTAAACCAGCTTTCGTCCAGCCCCAGTTCGCGTGCCAGCGGTTCACTGTGATACAGCAAACGAGCGCCTTTCAGCGGAGTGGGATTCAATTCGGTATAAAAACCGGCTAACTGATGTTGGTAAGCGTTTTCAAACTGCGGCATAGGCCCTCCGTTGCACCTAGTGTAGAGCTTGAACGGGGCGATTAACACAGAGGAAATGCAGGGAGAACGCATCTGCCTGATACCTGGGCAGATGCGGGGATCAGCGTTTATGCCGATACGGCTTTAAGACCTTTTTACGCTGAGAGGAAAAATACGCGTTCAGCGAAAAAATCATAATGAATAACAGCACAGGAATCACGGTAAACATCATCCAGTCCATTATTGGCTCCGTTGTGTGTAGTACTCTCAATTATTGTTATTGAACTCATCGGGTGTTACCCGTAACGCTGTCAGATTATCCACACCAACGCTAGGCCATAAAAAACCTTGTAGGCCAAAAACACCGGCGTGTCTGAGCTTATTAAAATATTCCCTCTTCTCAATTCCTCCGACGATTACCCCCTTACACAGTAGATTGATATTCTTTAATAACGAGTCAATGACCACGTCATATCCCTGATGGGTAAACAACTGCCAGTAAAAACGTTTGTCGATCTTCACGTAGTCGAATAACCCATCATACAAGGCGGTCAGGGTCGCCTGACCGGAACCGAAATCATCCAACCACAGCGAAAACAACTCGCTAAGCCGGAGGATTTTCTCATTGTTTTTGCCGGCCGAAAGATTCGGAAAGCCCTCACTGATTTCAAAGGCAATAAATGACCACTGCCTGATACGATCACAGAGTTGACCGTCAGCGAGTATCAAATCGACCAGGGTTTCTTCAATATTTAACGTCAACAAAACGTCGTTTTCGACAAACCAGGATGCATTCTGTTCTGCCAATTTCAATTGCTCATTAAATAACTCAATCTTTTGCTCAGCGGTCAGTAAATTAATCCCAATGTCAGCAGGCATAGCCAAATCACCGTCCAGACTATTAAAGCGGTTCAGAATTTCCACCGCTAACAGCCTGCCCTCCATTGAGTAAACAGGTTGAAAAACATAGCTACTAATAAAGTCAGCTTCGAATTGTATTTTCATTTCAATGCCACAGGCTGAATGGCGAGCATCTCATCGTATATCAATATATTTTATCGATCAATCCCTCTGAGATTAATCGGAAATATCAATGCAATTAGTGATAACTTATCATTTAATTGATAGATTAAAGCTATGTTGCGTCCACTTGGCGCAGAGTCAGAACCAATTTGGCTTATGGCAAAATTGCCATCGCTTCGCTGAATTTAAGGTGTATTTAGGTTAAGTGGTATATTCACTCTAAAAATTTAACTTATTGTCATTGTTTTCATTAAAGAAATTCTTAAACACATCTAAATATCAATTAAGCATGAAATCTGCACAAGCGCAAGCCTATCGCCAACTGATTAAATTTAATAACGCATCAATTCCGTACGTTATTCTTTGCATTGAAAATGCGAAAAAATGCCCACCTTGATTTTTAGAAAATTCATGCTACCTGGGATTTAGGTGGATTCCAGCCCCTAAGAATGGATAACAACAATAAAGCGCAGCCAACTTGAGATGTAAAAAAAGGATGAACACTGTCATCCTTTGATATTCAAAGTTTGATTACTATTTGATCGTTTCTGCCAGCCATTGCCGCAGCTCGGCTAACTCGGTAGCCTGCTCCGGGAACTGAGCAATCAGTTTGTCGCAGCACTCAGCCAAGGCTTCACTGCGGTAAGCGCATCCCACCAGCATCTCTGCCAAACGCTGCAGCGGTGCCGGACTCAGGCTGTCGGTAAAAATCTGCGCCCGGCAGATCTGCCCCTTTTCTACGTCAAAGAAGATATCCACCCCACCCCAGACAAAGCGTTCATTCAGTAAATGGCTAAATGCCGGCGCCTTGCCGAAATTCCATTCCCAACTGCTCTGTTTGGCAAACTGCGCGGCGAAATCCGGCAGGTCGGGATAGACATCCGGTGAGATGATCTCCGCCGTAGCGGTCTCGCCATAGTAGTCAAAGAATGCTTGAGTCACCGCATCGCAGACCTGCTGGTGGCTGATGTCAGGTTTAAATTCCACCAGGTTGGCCACCCGGGAACGTACCGAGGTGATGCCCTTGGCCTGCAGCTTTTTGGGATCCGGATTAAGATAATCCGCCAGACGGTTAAGATCGGCATTCAGTAATAAGGTGCCATGGTGGAACCCGCGATCCTGGGTTTCCCGATAGGCCGAGCCGGAGATTTTACGCACGCCTTCCGGCGTTTCGATCACCAGATCATTGCGGCCCGATGCCGTGGCAGAAATACCCAACTGGGCCAACGCCTGCAGAATGATGCCGGTGGAAAGAGTTTTGTCATAACCCGGTTTGCCCGCCATAAAGGTAAAACAGGTGTTGCCCAGATCGTGGAATACCGCTCCACCGCCGCTGCTGCGACGCGCCAGGCGAATGCCGTCCTGCTCCATTCGCCGGGTGTTGCACTCTTTCCATGGGTTTTGTGACTGACCTATGACCACCGTTTCGGCATTGCGCCATAAGAACAGGATTTTCTGCGTGGTCATTTCGCGGAAGATGCACTCTTCCACGGCCAGATTGAACCAGGGGTCGTAAGAATCGGAAATCAGTAAGCGTAAGTTATTCATGGCGGTCTCCGCTAAGCACGTGATGCCGCCATGATACACCAAATCAACAGCTTAAGATTAAATGCGCCGCGCCTGCCAGTAGGCTTTTTTCCAATACACATTGTCCAGCGAGGATCGCATCACGCCACGGCTGGTGGAGGCATGAATAAACTGATCGTTGGTATCATAAATGCCAACGTGCAAACCGTTCTCACCGCCGCCAGTTTTGAAAAACACCAGATCGCCCGGCATCAGCTCATCACGCGAGACTTTGGTTCCCAGCGAGGTTTGTTCCACCGTCGAACGAGGTAGTTGCATATCGAAACGGTCGCGGAAGGTGCGATAAACGAAACCGGAACAGTCAACGCCGCCGCGATCGACCCCACCGTAACGATAAGGTGCACCGTACCATTGACGCAGTTGCTCATTCAACTGAGCTACCACCACGATAGAGTCTGCCAACCGACCGCTCGGCGGCGGTGCATGACTGCTACAACCGGCAAGAATTAAACTGGCTAATAAAAACCAAATACGCATCCGCATAATATCCCTTCATTGAACACGTTGCCGCATCATGCCGTCCGGTAAAAGCATACCGCCTGCGAGGCAAAGCCGGCACCACGTAAGGAAAGCGCTATTTGGGGCTAATTTATCCCCCAGCAGGGGAAAAAGGCAAGCACGGTGAAGGAGATAATCGCATTGGCGCCACTTTTTGCGCTATTAAGGCGTTTTTACCTTGGCCTGGCTGTTAATCAGCCACACGCCAAACAGGATAAACAGCGTTCCCAACGTTTTCAACAGGGTGGCGGATTCGTTAAACCACGGCAGGATCACCGCGGCCAGGTACACCAGCGCATAGCTCACGCTCAGCAACGGATACGCTCGGTTTAGCGGCAGATGGTGCAGCGCGAAGAACCAGCACAGCATGGACAACGCATAACCGAAGATACCACCGCTGACCGCCAGTAGCGGCACCCAATACTGAGCAAACAGGTCTAACGTAACGTCGGCAAACGACATCAGAGGGATCTGCGCCATACCCCACTTCATCAACAGTTGCGCCAGCGTGACCAGTAGCACGCTGGCCGCGCCCCAGGCGTAGCCCCTCATGGATTGATACTCATCAGCAGGATCCCCAGCATGATCGACGCCACGCCGTACCAATGACGTGCGGTGGTGGGTTCGTTAAACAGCCACCGGGCAGCTAATGTCACCAACACAAAATTCAGGCTGAGCGTCGGATAAGCCAGGCTGAGCGGCAAACGCTGCAGCACGTTGAGCCAGACCGCCATGCCCAACCCCAGCAACAACACCGCCAGAAGCAGCCAGCGCAACGTCACCCCCCGTCTGACGTCGGGGGGCAATTGCCAACTCTGGGCCGCTTGTTTCTGGCACAGCTGCCCACCGCAGGTGAGCAGGCTGACCACCAGCACCAGCAAGTAGCCGACTATCATGGCTGCTGTTGATACCAAAGCAGCGCTAAGCGGTTCATCTCAACCACTTTGTCCGCTGCAGGTAAGGTTTCCGGCACGTGATCCCCTCTCGACAGTTGCAATACCAATGAGACGTCACCCTGTTTACGCGCCTGGGCCAACCACTGCGGGAAATCGGCATCGCTGATGAAATGGCTGCGGGAATCCGGGTAGGCCAGGCCATAAGCTACCTCACCTTTCTCGCTGAACATCAGCACATCGCTGCGCTTCAACTCCCAGGCCAGCCCTGCTGCTACCCCTGCGCTATCGGTCAATACGTAACGGCTATGGCCCAACTGCGCCATATTTACGCTGATAAAGTTTTGCGGCAGCTTGGAGTCAGTGACCTGCTGCGGAATGGCGTAACCCACCAGCAAGCACAGCAGTAGCGGACAAGCCGCCGCCCAGCGCCAGCGTTGCGCATTATTACGCGCCGACACTATGGCAAATAACAGCCAACCGCCGAACATAATAATGCCGATGACGATCTTCGGCCACTCTTGTGCCCCAAACAGCTTCACCTTCGGCAGCAATCCTGAACCCAGCACCAGCAGCGCCACCACGCAAATCAGACCAAATAAGCCGTTCAGCAATGCGTTGATCTTGAAGGTTTTGCTGCGTAGGCTTGCCGCATAATCCTCAGCGTAAGCGGCCATCAACAGCGCCAACGGCGCCATGCACGGCAAAATATAGGTCGGCAGTTTGCCTTTGGCGATGCTGAAAAAGATCAGCGGCATCATCACCCAACTCAGCAGGAAGAACAGCTCCGGCCGTTGGACGCGTTCACGCCAACCCTTAAGCAAAGATCCCGGCAACAACGCCAGCCACGGTAATACCGCCGCCATCAAAATCGGGATGTAATACCAGAACGGCGCTTTGTGCTGGGCGTTATCCTCGGCAAAACGCTGAATATGCTCCACCCAGAAGAAGTAGTTCCAGAAGTCCGGCTCACGTTGAGCAATAGCCAGCGCCCAAGGCAGGCTAAGCAATACCGCGGTCAGGATCGCCAACGGGCCGTAGATCAAGAGATCCTTGATCCGCCGCTGCTGAATGACTATCGGGATCACCGCAATCACCGGCACCGCCAGCGCCAGGAACCCCTTGGTCATAAAGCCCATGCCGCAGGCCAGCCCCAGCAGCAGGTAACCGCCGACTTTACCCTTGACCGTGGTGGCTTTCAGCGTCAGGTAATAACTGACCATGGCCGCCACCAGCCACAGGGAAATCATCGGATCCAGCACGCTGTACGTGCCGATGCTGAACACCAGCACCATCGACAGGAAAATCAACGTCGCCAGGCTGGCGCGGCGCGCGTTGCGCCACATCAGCATTGCCAGCGCGAACACCAGCACGGCGGTCATGCCGGTGCTGAATACCGAGCCAAAACGCACCGCGAAGTTGGTATCGCCAAACAGCCACTGACTGATGTTGTTGAACCAATATCCGGCAACCGGCTTTTCAAAATAACGCAGCCCAAGCAGATGCGGCACTACCCAGTCGCCGCGTTGCAGCATTTCACGGCTGATCTCGGCGTAACGAGTTTCATCCGGTTGCCACAGCAGGCGACCATTGAGGGGGATCAGGTAAACCAGAGCAAAAAAAATGGCCAACACAATGGCCCAGGATCCTTTTAGCGCCTTCATGAATCGTCCTTCACATCGGTTTGACAACCCAGCCAACCTTCGCGGCCAGGGAAAGGAGCACGCTCGACGCGGCCCAATGGCAATGACGCCAAATCTTGCGGCAACAAGGTGCTTAACGGGCAGAATTCTATGCCCTGCCGTTGCGCCCGTTGCAGTAACTGCTCAAACATTGCGGCCTGAGACATACCTTCAACTTCGGTATGAATGGTATAAACCGGCACGCCGCGATCGTTTTCAATCGCCCGTAAAATGTAATCGTTGAAGTCAGCCATACTGACTTCACTACCAATTACCTCATCAAAGGTCGGTAACGTCACCGGGATCTGCACGGTTCCCACACGGCCATCGCTTAACAGCGGACGGAACGGATGGGTACCACGACAATCGCTGTTGTAGTGAAAACCGAAGCGCTGCTTCACTTCCAGCACCCGTGTGTCCGCGCGCCAACCGGCAACGGCCGAGCATTTGACCGGCAGCCCGGTACTGGCAGTCAGCGCATCCACACCCAACTGCACCTGTTGCGTCAACTGCGCCTCAGACCAACGGCCGACCTTGGCCTGCCAGCCCTGATGATCCCAGGCGTGCAAGCCCACTTCATGTCCGGCCTGGGCGGTGAGTTTCATCAATGGCCCCAAGGCACGGGCGATATTACGCCCCGGCCAGGCGGTGCCGGCCAGCAGAATATCCCAGCCGTACAGCGACGCGGCGTTCGAGCGCAGCATTTTCCACAGGAATTTCGGACGTAAAAGGCGCCACAGATGGCGCCCCATATTGTCCGGCCCTACGCTGAAGAAGAAACTGGCCTGAATGTTGTACTTGTCGAACAACTCCAGCAACTGCGGTACCCCTTCCCGGGTACCGCTGAAGGTATCTACATCAACTCGCAGACCGACTTTCTTCATGCACCGCCACCTTCCTGAACGGTGGTGCGCAAGAAGTAGTCCAAGGTATCGGCAACGGTTTGCTGCATCGCGATGGTCGGCTGCCAATCCAGCAGGCGACGGGCATTTTTGATGCTTGGCGTACGATGCTCAACGTCCTGATAACCCTTGCCGTAATAGCTGCTGCTTTCGACATCCTTAAAGCCGGCAAACGGCGGGAAGCGGTCGCGCAACGGGTGATTATTGAAGCTTTCGAGCAGCATTTCCGCCAGTTCGCGGATGCTGGCCTCGTTGGTCGGGTTACCAATGTTGACGATTTGGCCATCGCACAGGCCGTCGCGGTTTTCGATGATGCGGAACAGCGCTTCAATACCGTCGTTGATATCGGTAAAGCAGCGTTTTTGCGCCCCGCCGTCCATCAGTTTGATCGGCGAACCTTCCACCAGATTGAGGATCAACTGGGTGATGGCACGGGAAGAACCGATGCGCGCTGCATCCAGGTTATCCAGGCGCGGCCCCATCCAGTTAAACGGACGGAACAGCGTAAACTTCAGCCCTTCTTTGGCACCATAGGCCCAGATGACTCGGTCCAACAGCTGCTTGGACACTGAGTAAATCCAGCGTTGTTTGTTGATTGGCCCGACGATCAGGCGGGAATGATCTTCGTCGAACTCTTTGTCGTCGCACATACCGTACACTTCGGAGGTGGACGGGAAGATGATGCGCTTGTTGTATTTCACGCAGTCACGAACGATTTTCAGGTTTTCTTCAAAATCCAACTCAAACACGCGCAGTGGATTGCGGGTGTACTCGATCGGCGTGGCGATGGCCACCAGCGGCAGAACGACATCACATTTCTTGATGTGATACTCGATCCACTCGGAATGGATGCTGATATCCCCTTCCACAAAGTGGAAGCGCGGGTTATCCAGGAAACGGCTGATGGCATCAGAACCGATATCCAAACCGTAAATGTCGTAACGATCGTCACGCAGCAGACGTTCGGTCAGGTGGTTACCGATAAAGCCGTTAACGCCGAGGATCAATACGCGGGTTCTGCGCTTCATCACTGCGTTGGGCTTGGCGGCCAGACGTACGTCGGTGACGATGCCCATTTCCTGCGCCAGACGGCTACCCTGTACGTACAGGCCGGCATCGTTTTGACCGGCAACGATTTCCAGTGCGCCTTCGCCGCAGGCAATGACCAGCGGAGAAGTACTGAGCACGGTGCCAGGCTGCTTGTCATGCTGCGCATCCAGCACGCGTGCACGCCAGACAATCAATTTACGCTGGCCGAGATAGCTGAAGGCGCCAGGATAAGGTTCGGTCACTGCGCGGATCAGGTTGTTGATTTCCTGCGCCGATTTATGCCACAGGATCTCGCCGTCTGCCGCAGTCCGGCGGCCAAAGTAGCTGGCTTCGGCTTCGTTTTGCGCACTGAATGTCGCCGTGCCGTTTTTCAGCTTCGGCAGTTCGTCCTTCAGCAATGACTGTGCGGCTTCCAGCACTTTTTTGTGCAGCGTCAGCGCCGTGTCGTCAGCGGTGATTGCCACTTTGCGCTGGCCAACGATATCGCCGGCATCCGGACGCTTGACCATTTTATGCAGCGTAGCGCCGGTTTCTGTTTCGCCGTTCACCAGCGCCCAGTTCACCGGTGCGCGGCCACGGTAGCGAGGCAGCAGTGAACCGTGCAGGTTGAAACCGCCAAGCGGCGCCAGCGACAGCAGCTCGTCGCTCAGCAGATTACGGTAATAGAAGGAGAAAATAATGTCCGGCTGCATCTGGCGAATGCGCTCGATCCACAGCGGGTGGTTAACGTCCTCCGGCGCATAGACCGGTAACTCCAATTCTGCACCCACACGGGCAACGGAGGAGAAGAAGTTGTTCTCACCAGGATCGTCGGTATGCGTGAATACTGCTTGAACGTCATAGCCTGCGTCAGTCAGCGCTTTCAGACCTGCGCAGCCAATATCATGGTAAGCAAATACAATAGCTTTCATCATTCTTCTTCCTGAGTATTGTGGTTCGGCTGTTCACCGACCACTTTCTGAACAAAATAACGAGGACGAGCACGCACGTCGGTATAAATACGACCGATGTACTCTCCCAACAGACCCATGCCGACAAATTGGGCGCCAATAAAGGAAAACAGCACGGCAAACAGGGTGAACACCCCGCCGCCCGCCCATTCAGGGCCCATGATCAAACGCAGGGCGATCAGCAATACCGCCAGCACGAAACCCGAAAGCGCAATCACGCTGCCCACTACGCTCAGCAAACGCAGCGGCGTGGTGGTCAAACAGGTGATCAGGTCGTACATCAGATTAATCAGCTTCATCAGGCTGTATTTAGAGTCGCCAAACTCGCGTTCAGCGTGCAGCACGTCAATTTCAGTAGTACGACGGGCGAAGGTATTCGCCAGGATCGGGATAAAGGTGCTGCGCTCGTGGCAGTTCAGCATCGCTTCGATAATGTGGCGGCGATAGGCACGTAACATGCAGCCATAGTCGCCCATCGATTTACCGGTAGCGCGCTGGATCATCATATTGATGATGCGGGAGGCGCTTTTACGGAACCAGGAGTCCTGACGGTTGGCGCGCACAGTGCCGACCACGTCGTAACCCTCTTCCGCCACCCGCACCAACCGCGGGATCTCTTCCGGCGGGTTTTGCAGGTCAGCATCCAGCGTGATCACCAGATCGCCGCTCACCTGATTGAAACCGGCCATGATTGCCGAATGCTGGCCATAGTTGCGGTTCAGCAATACGGCAATGACGCAACTGCCGGGCTGTTCGGCGGCAGCGGTCAGCATATCGGCAGAATTGTCGCTGCTGCCGTCATCGACCAGGATAATTTCATAGGGCTGGGCCAGCTGTTTACAGGCGGCGGTGGTACGTTCAAGCAAGGCAGGTAAACTTTCCTGCTCGTTGTACACCGGGATCACCACCGAAACTTTTTTAATCGGTTCAACGCGAGACACGTAACGACTCCACAACAGAAGACAAGGCTTTGACCACGCGATCAACATCAGCGTCGGTCATATCAGGGAATAGCGGCAAGGTGCACAAACGCGCCGAGTTCCATTCGGTATTAGGTAAGGACAATTGCGGATAGCGGTCGCGATAAAACTTCTGGGTATGCGCGGCACGGAAATGCAGACCGGTACCAATGCCCACCTCTTTCAGGCGTTCCATCAGTTGGTCGCGATCGATACCGCAACGCTCGGCGTCAACGCGCACCATAAACAGGTGCCAGGCGTGGTCATGCGGATAATCAGGCAACCCCAGCGGCAGGAAAGGTGAACCTTCCAGCGCGGTGAGATAACGCTGTGCCAGCTCTTTACGGCGGGCGTTCAACTGCGGCAGGCGCGCCAGCTGTACGACGGCGATGGCCGCGTGGATATCCGAAAGGTTGTATTTGTAGCCCGGCTCCACCACTTCGGCCTGCGGCTTGCGCCCCAGTTGCTGACGGTCGAAAGCGTCAACGGCCAGGCCGTGAAACTTCAGACAGCGCAGACGATCCGCCAGCACATCGTCGTCGGTGGCAATCAGGCCACCTTCGGCACAGGTCAGGTTTTTAATCGCGTGGAACGAGAAGATAGCCGTTCCTTGTGCGCCAACCCATTCACCGTTGTAACGGGAACCCACCGCATGAGCAGCGTCTTCAATCAGCGGCAGATTATGGCGTTTGGCCACGTCTCGCAATGCATCCATTTGCAATGGCGCACCAGCGTAATGCACCGGGACAATAGCTTTGGTTTTGGTCGTAATGGCGGCTTCAACATCTCTGGCATTGACCATCAACGTATCGCGGTCAACGTCGATCATTACCGGCGTGGCGCCGAGCAACTCAATCATGTTGAGGGTTGAAACCCAAGTTTGTGAGGGAGTGATGACTTCATCGCCGGGACCAATGCCCAGAGCCATCAGGGTGATATGCATGCCTGCAGTAGCGGAACAAACGGCAATCGCATGTTTGCAGCCGAAGGTGGCGCAAAACTCACTTTCCAACTGCTGATTTTGCGGTCCGGTGGTGATCCACCCTGAGCGCAATACCTTTTCTACCGCCGCGATTTCTTCATCGCCGATCGCCGGGCGTGAGAAAGGTAAAAATTGATCCATAGTTAACCCCAAACGTATCAAATTTCTTTTAATGACACTGTAGATCTCTTTTATTTAACGAATATTAAACGCCAGAGAGAATCGTTCCCGGTGGATTAACTGCCAATTTACGGCCGCAAGCTTAACTAAACCTTAAGGCGAGATTAATTATCAGCGGACTATCTGATTTGCGAGGGCCATCATCATTATTTTATATTGATTTAAAAATCAATTAGTTATAGTTATTAATAATTATTTACTTATTTTATTCGAACTAAATCAGCGTAGCACGTCAGCGACGGTTTTCAAGATTTATGAGGTGATTTTTAGCAAAGAGTGAAATAAAGCCGATGCTTACTCGGCTATTTATATCGAGTCCGTTTAATTTTCGTTTAGGCCGCATTTTCAATACGCTAACGCACTAGGCGGTTTTGGTCATAATCCAGCGTTGATCGCCCACTGCCTGCAAATGAAAATCGACGTCATAAATTTGTGACAGCAGAACCGGCTCCATCACCTCCCGCGTGCTGCCCTGAGCAACTAAGCGCCCCGCATGCAGCAGCCAGACCCGATCGGCCTGCTGTAAGGTGTGGTTGAGATCGTGCGCGCAAACCAAGGCACTGCGCCCGCTCTGGCAAAACTCTCTTAATAGTCGGTCCAATGCCACCTTTTGCGCCACATCCAGGCTGTTGGTCGGTTCATCCAACAACAGCAGTTGGCTATACGGGTTAACCGTCGGCCAGACCTGCAGCAGCACTGCAGCCAGACGTACTCGCTGCCATTCCCCGCCGGATAACTGAGTCAGCATACGCGGCAGCTTGTCCATCAGCTTTAAACGCTGGCACAGATAAAGAATGGTGCTTTCCAGCGCCTCTTCCGAAGCTCCCGCCGGTTGATGCAATGCCAGATACTGGAATACCGGCATCAACGCCACCGGGGGCTGCTGTTGGCTTAAATAACCACGACGCAGTGCCAGCTCATTGCCCTGAAAACTTTTCAGCGGATGACCGTCCAGCAGGATCTCCCCGATACCGGGCAAGATACCCGCCAGGCAGGCCAACAGCGTGCTTTTACCGGCGCCGTTCGGGCCAATAAGGTGAAACTGCAACCCAGCATCAACCTGTGCTGAAAACGGGGCCAAACGCCCTTCTACCCCAACCTGCCTGAGTTGCAGCATGATGTATTACCGCTCCTTCTTTAGTCGGCCAGCGCCTGTTTCACGGCGGCCAGCAACGCAGGATCTTCCGGCGTCGTATCCGGGGAAAAGCGTTCGATGACCTTGCCATCGCGGCCAATCAGGAATTTCTCGAAGTTCCACAGGATATCGCCAGTTTGCTTTGGTGCCCGCCCCTTGATGCTCATACGCGCCAGGAACTCACTGCCCTGTGGCGCAACGGCGTGCGGTTTGGCGGCAGTCAACGCCTGATACAATGGATGGCGGTTTTCGCCGTTCACTTCCAGTTTGGCAAACATCGGGAACTGAACGCCAAAGGTACCCCGGCAAAACGCCAGGATCTCTTCGTTGCTGCCTGGCTCCTGCCCCAGAAATTCGTTGGAGGGGAATCCCAGCACCTCAAAACCTTGATCCCGGTAGGTTTCGTACAGGGCTTCCAGCCCTTCATATTGCTTGGTCAGGCCGCATTCCGACGCCACATTCACCACCAGCAACACGCGGCCTTTATATTGTGCCAGCGTGGTAGATTGATTCTTGATGGTGTTCAGCGGAATGTCATAAATAGCTTGAGTCATGGAGCTTATCCTCTTGTTTTACTTGCAGGTGAACAGAGAAACTACCTTACGCTTTTTACCCGAGTGAGCAACCAGATAAACAGAGGTGCCCCCAGGGTGGCTGTCACCACCCCGATTGGCAATTCAGCCGACAGCAGCGTAATACGCGCCACCACGTCGGCCGCCAGCAAGACGCCGGCACCGGCCAGTGCGCAACCCGGCAGTAAATAACGCTGATTGGTCAAACCGCTAAGGCGCAGCATATGCGGTATCACCAGCCCGACAAATCCGATCACCCCCGCCAACGCCACGCTAACGCCTACCAGCCAGCCGATTGCCAGCACCAGCAGATTACGCCACAAATGCAGTGAAAGCCCGAGCTGGCGGGCCTGTACCTCACCCAGCGCCATGAAGTTCAGCGCCTTGCCCTGGCAACACAGCCACAGCACCACCGGCACCAGGGCCAGCACCAGCCATTTTTGGCGCCAGTCTACGCCGCCAAAGCCGCCCATCATCCAGTACATTAGCTGGCGCAGATCCAGGCTGGAACTGAAGTACACTGCCCAGGTCATCACTGCACTGCACACAATGCCCAAGGCAACGCCGACCAACAATAATCGCGCGTTGGTCAGACGCTTGCGACGAGCAAAGCTCAGCAGCATAAAGGTCATGATTAACGCACCCGCAATGGCGCTCAGACTCATCAACGCTACCGGCAGCAGGCCGTTGCCCAGTAATACCATTAGCACCAGTGCAACCCCGGCACCGTTAGCCACTCCCAATAAGCCAGGCTCTGCCAACGGGTTCTCAAACAAGGCCTGCATTACCGCACCGGCAATGGCCAGGCTGGCTCCGACCAACATCACCGCTAGCGCACGCGGCAGGCGTAATTGCCAGACAAACAGCTGCGCCGCATCACTTGACCACTGTGAGGGCCAAAGCCAGACATCACCCGCGCTGAGGCTAAAAACAAAAGCCACGGCAACGCCCAGCGCCAACAGCCATAAATGGCGTTTATCGCGATGACGCTGTTTGTGCAGTAATAAAGTAAAGGTCTGGCTGGTTGGCATAGGTGTGGCGATTCCCTGCGGGCCGCGAGCGGCGGTCGAATAATTGACGTCTGGGTCAAATATTAGGGGGTTAGCGCCAGAAGGGAAAGCCTTGCTTAAGGATTATGGCAGGAAAACAACGGCTGATGCTGCCCCCCTCCACTGAGGGGCAACACCAGACGTCGTACACTCAATTAGCGTCGCGGATCATTTCCGTTTTGTGGGTAGGGTTTACCGTGGTCATTGTCATTGCCGCGGCCCTTACCGTGGTCATTATCATGACGGTTGCCATCGTTACGGTTATCGCGTTCACCGTGGAACGGATTGCCGCCCCGCTCTGGACTCCGGTGATCGTTGCCGCGCGGCGGTGAGGGTTGCCAGCGACCACCGTCCCAGTACAAACCACGGCTATTACGCTCACCCACGCCGCGTCCCTGATGAGCATGCCACCACTGTGGCGGACGCCAGTCATAACCGTCCCAGTAGTAACCTCGCCGATCCTGATCCCCCAGATGGACCGAGACGCCCGGCACGTTGATATCAATGGAGACATCTGCCTGGGCCACGAGCGGCAGCAGCAGCGGTAAACACACCAGCAACAGGATCTTTTTCATTTTGGCACTCTCACTTTATTTTTTGCTGAGCTGGTTATATCAGCGCGATTATTTTACGCCTATCGCCTCAATGCCTATTTTCAGATCGTTTTCACCTCGCTTACATAATCCATACACTCTCATTTTTCAGATTAAATAAAACAGCTGCTAACAACGTTTAACGAATAGCTGACATACCGGATGCCATGCCGCTATTTATAATGACGCTGACACTTATCAAAGAGATATTATTATGATTAAACGCATTGGAATGTTGTTCACGATTGCCGTCCTGACCACCGCGCTCAGCGCCTGCTGCTTCGGCCCCCACGGTGGCGGTCATCGTGGCGGTGGTGGCCCGGGCCACTATTACAACCATTATTAAAAACCAGGAGCCGAGGCTCCTGGTTTTATTTTAGGCAAAGCGATAATATTAATATCCATAAGAAAAATCCGCAAAAAGTTTATATCTTAATATTAAACACCAACCTACTTTATTTAATCGCATAGGTTCTTACGGCCATAATTTAGGAATAACCCGAATTTTTCTTCAAAAAAAGAAAAAGGCCGCAAAAGCGGCCTTTTTTGGTTTCACGCAACTTACTCTTTCGGGCTTGCGTTCTCTACCCGACTTTTCAGTTTTTGCCCTGGACGGAAAGTGACCACGCGGCGCGCCGTAATCGGAATGTCCTCGCCGGTCTTCGGGTTACGCCCCGGACGTTGGTTCTTGTCACGCAAATCAAAATTGCCAAAACCTGACAGTTTCACCTGCTCACCGTTCTCAAGAGCACGACGTACCTCTTCGAAAAACAGTTCTACCAGGTCTTTGGCATCCCGTTTGCTAAGCCCAAGCTTTTCAAACAGGTGTTCTGACATTTCAGCTTTAGTAAGCGCCATAGGTTCAATCCCTCAAGGATGCTTGGAATCGCTGTTTTAGAGCCTCTACACATTTTGCAACGGTAACGGCTATCTCCTCTTCTTCCAGTGTACGAGCGGTATCCTGCAATACCAGACTGATAGCCAGGCTCTTATAACCCTCTGCCACGCCCTTGCCACGGTACACATCAAACAAGTTTACGCCAACTACCTGATTTGCGCCAACTTTCTTACACTCTGCCAAAATATCTTCTGCGGGGACGTTTTCAGCCACCACAACGGCGATATCTCGACGGTTTGCCGGGAAGCGAGAAATCTCCCGCGCCTGAGGCACGGCGCGGCTTGCGACCTTGTTCCACTCCAGTTCAAACACCACCGTACGGCCGTTAAGATCCAGTTTACGTTCAAGTTCCGGATGAACCACACCGATGAAACCGACACGTTCGCCCTGGAAATAAATAGCGGCGCTTTGCCCTGGATGCAGGGCTGGATTGGTCTCTGCCTTGAACTGAATTTCGGATAATTTACCGGTCAGCTCCAGGACAGACTCCAGATCCCCTTTCAAATCATAGAAGTCGACCGGCTTACGCGCCAGATCCCAATGTTCTTCATGCGTATGACCGGCAATCACCCCTGCCAGCATGACATCCTGACGGATACCCAGATTTGCCGCAGTATCAGGCACAAAGCGCAGGCCGCTTTCAAACAGGCGCAGACGAGTCTGCTGACGATTCTGGTTATATACCACCGCAGACAGCAAGCCGGTCCACAGCGACAGGCGCATAGCGGACATCTCTACCGAGATTGGGCTTGGCAGGATCAGCATTTCTTCGCCCGGGTGCAGTAAGGCCTGAACCTTAGGATCGACGAAGCTGTAAGTGATCGCTTCCTGGAAGCCGTGATCGACCAGCATGGTTTTCACACGCTTGAGCGTCAGATCCGCTTCGCGATGCTTGGTCATGATCAGGTCAGCACGTACCGGCACGTCAGGAATATTGTTGTAGCCGTAAACGCGTGCGACTTCTTCTACCAGGTCCTCTTCGATTTCCATATCGAAACGCCAGCTCGGCGCGACCGCCAGCCAGTTGTCGCCTTGCTCGGTCACCTGGCAACCCAAACGACGCAGAATATCGCTCACCTGCTCGCTCGGTACCACGTGGCCGATCAGACGGTCCAGCTTTTCGCGACGCAGGGTGATGGTGGCACGCTTCGGCAATTCGGCTTCAGCTGTCACATCGATGACCGGGCCAGCCTGGCCGCCACAGATATCAATCAGCAGGCGGGTCGCACGCTCCATCGCTTTGTACTGCAATGCAGGATCAACGCCACGCTCGTAGCGATGTGAAGCGTCAGTGTGCAAACCATTACGGCGTGCACGACCGGTAATGGACAGCGGGCTGAAGAATGCGCATTCCAGCAGCACGTCCTGAGTAGTTTCATTCACGCCGGAGTGTTCACCACCGAAGATGCCGCCCATGGCCAGCGCCTTCTGGTGATCGGCGATCACTAAGGTATCAGCATTCAGTTTGGCTTCGTTGCCGTCCAGCAGCGTCAGGGTTTCGCCTTCGCTCGCCATACGCACCACGATACCGCCTTCAATACGGCTCAGATCGAAGGCGTGCATTGGCTGGCCCAGTTCCAACAGTACGTAGTTGGTCACGTCAACCACCGCATCAATGGAGCGGATGCCGCAACGACGCAGCTTCTCGCGCATCCACAGCGGGCTTGCCGCTTTGACATCGATGCCTTTTACTACGCGGCCCAGGTAACGCGGGCACGCCTGTGGCGCGTCAACGCGAATTGGCAGCGTATCCGCAATAGTGGCCGCTACCGGGCTCATATCCGGCTCGGTCAGGGCAACCTGGTTCAGCACCCCAACGTCACGCGCCACACCGATAATGCCCAGGCAGTCGGCACGGTTTGGCGTTACGCTGATTTCGATGGTGTTGTCGTCAAGCGAGAGGTATTCACGGATATCGGTGCCAATCGGCGCGTCTTCCGGCAGCTCAATGATACCGTCGTGATCGTCGGTAATGCCCAGCTCGGAGAACGAGCACAGCATGCCTTCGGAAGGCTCGCCGCGCAGTTTGGCAGCTTTGATCTTGAAGTCACCCGGCAGTACTGCGCCTACGGTGGCAACCGCCACCTTCAGGCCGGTACGGCAATTTGGTGCGCCACAGACGATGTCCAGCAGGCGATCGCCGCCCACGTTGACCTTGGTCACGCGCAATTTGTCTGCGTTTGGGTGCTGACCGCACTCAACCACATGGCCTACCACCACGCCGTTAAAGGCGCCGGCAACCGGCTCCACGCCGTCTACTTCCAGACCGGCCATGGTAATTTGATCGGATAATGCTTCGCTGCTGATGGCCGGGTTTACCCACTCGCGCAACCAGAGTTCACTGAATTTCATGTGATATTCCCGCCTTACTTAAACTGTTTGAGGAAACGCAGATCGTTTTCGAAGAACGCACGCAGGTCGGTGACGCCGTAACGCAGCATCGTCAGACGCTCCATACCCATACCGAAAGCGAAGCCGGAATAGATTTCCGGATCGATGCCCACATTGCGCAGAACGTTCGGGTGCACCATGCCGCAACCCAGAACTTCCAGCCACTTGCCGTTTTTACCCATCACATCCACCTCAGCGGAAGGTTCGGTAAACGGGAAGTAAGACGGACGGAAACGAACCTGCAAATCTTCTTCAAAGAAGTTGTTCAGGAAATCATGCAGTGTGCCCTTCAGATTGGTGAAGCTGATGTCTTTATCGACAATCAGCCCTTCCATCTGATGGAACATCGGGGTGTGCGTTTGGTCGTAGTCATTACGATAAACGCGGCCCGGCGCAATAATGCGGATTGGCGGCTGCTGGTTCTTCATGGTGCGGATTTGCACGCCGGAAGTCTGGGTGCGCAGCAAGCGCGTTGCGTCGAACCAGAAGGTATCGTGATCGGCACGCGCCGGGTGGTGACCCGGAATGTTCAACGCGTCGAAGTTATGATAGTCGTCTTCAATCTCAGGCCCGGTCTCAACGGAGAAACCCAGTTCGCCGAAGAAAGCTTCGATACGGTCGATGGTACGGGTGACCGGATGCAGCCCACCGTTTTCCATACGACGGCCCGGCAGGGAAACGTCGATGGTTTCTGCTGCCAGTCGCTCGTTCAGCGCAGCCGATTCCAGCGTATTTTTACGCGCGTTCAGCGCATCCTGCACTGCCTGTTTTGCCTGGTTGATTACCGCGCCTGCTGCCGGGCGATCTTCTGCCGGCACGTCACGCAGCGATTGCATCTGCAAGGTAAAATGGCCTTTCTTGCCTAAATATTCGACGCGTACCAAATCCAACGCGGCAACATCCTGGGCATCTTCTACGGCTGCCTTGGCATTGGCAACCAGCTCTGCGAGATGTGGCATTGCTTTCCTCTTCCTCTGGCCGATATGGCTCTAAGTAATTGTTATCTGTTATTCGAACACGCCTTTAGCACATCTTCAAAGCATTTAACGCTTTAACCCGACTCAGAAGACGGCCAAAAACAAAAAAGCCTCCACAGGGGAGGCTTAGGCGCTACTTTTCGTTTCTTTTCTTACGCGCAAAGCCTCCTGAGATCAGGCGCTAAAGTAAAAGAAGAAACGAAAAATAGCAGCGTGCATGATTGCGTTACCTTGTCGATGATTGTCCACCAGTGATAAAGCGGCGGGCAATAAAAGTCAATATTGTCTCTGAAAGCTAAAGATTAAAAGAGGGAGCAAGCTCCCTCTTCAACTGACTTACGCCAGTGCTGCTTTCGCTTTCTCAACCAGTGCAGAGAATGCCACTTTGTCGAAGACCGCGATGTCAGCCAAGATCTTACGGTCAATTTCAATAGAAGCTTTTTTCAAGCCGTTAATGAATTTGCTGTAAGACATGTCGTTCTGACGTGCAGCTGCGTTGATACGTGCAATCCACAGCTGACGGAACTGACGCTTACGTTGACGACGGTCACGGTAAGCGTACTGACCTGCTTTGATTACTGCCTGGAAGGCAACACGATAAACGCGCGAACGGGCACCGTAGTAACCTTTCGCTTGTTTTAAAATTTTCTTGTGACGTGCGCGTGCAATTACACCACGTTTTACGCGAGCCATATGCTCTCTCCTAAAGTCTTATTCTAGATTCAAAAAAAATGGCTTAAGCGTACGGCAGGCACGCGGTAACCAGGACCAGATCGTTTTTAGACACCATGCCTTTCGGACGCAGGTGACGTTTACGCTTGGTTGCTTTTTTGGTCAGAATATGACGCAGGTTAGCATGTTTACGCTTAAAACCACCGCTGCCGGTTTTTTTGAAGCGTTTGGCTGCACCACGTACAGTTTTAATCTTTGGCATTTTAATTAAATCCACTTCGCATTGTTAAACAACGAATCAGTGAGGCGAATAAAACCCACACAACGCAAGCGCTGCGTGGGTTCGATTACTTGGAAGCCTTACTGTCTCTTCTTCGGTGCGAGCACCATGATCATCTGACGGCCTTCGATCCTCGTAGGGAAGGATTCGACAATGGCCAAATCAGAATCTTCACACAGGTCTTTACGGACGCGGTTAAGCACTTCCATACCGATCTGTTGGTGCGCCATCTCACGCCCACGGAAACGCAGGGTGATTTTGGCTTTATCGCCATCTTCCAGAAAGCGAATCAGGTTGCGTAGTTTGACCTGATAGTCGCCATCATCGGTACCAGGACGGAATTTGATTTCCTTGACCTGAATAACTTTTTGCTTCTTCTTCTGTTCTTTTGTCGACTTGCTCTTCTCGTAGAGGAATTTGCCGTAATCCATGATCCGGCAAACTGGCGGTTCGGCATTTGGGCTGATTTCTACTAAATCAACGCCCGCTTCCTCAGCTTTTTCAAGAGCTTCATTCAGACTGACAATACCAATCTGCTCGCCATCGACGCCGGTTAGGCGAACTTCTTGCGCGCGAATTTCTCTGTTAATGCGATTAGGACGCGCCGGTTGAACTCGTTTTCCGCCTTTAATACTTTATTCCTCCAGTTGATGAAGACTACGGCTGCGAATCTCTTTTTGCAGCTTGTCTACGACTTCGTTTACGTCCAGGCTTCCCAGGTCTTTGCCACGGCGGGTACGAACGGCAACTTTGCCTGATTCGACCTCTTTATCACCGCAGACCAACATGTAAGGAACCCGTCGTAAAGTATGTTCGCGAATTTTAAAGCCAATCTTCTCATTTCTCAAGTCCGCTTTAACGCGAATCCCTGCGTCCTGCAGTTTTTTGGTCAATTGCTGGACATAATCAGACTGGCTGTCGGTGATATTCATCACCACCACCTGCACCGGAGCAATCCAGGTTGGGTAGAACCCTGCGTACTCTTCGGTAAGAATACCGATGAAACGCTCCATGGAGCCCAAAATAGCGCGGTGAATCATTACCGGGACCACGCGATCGTTGTTTTCGCCAACATACGATGCGCCTAAACGGCCAGGTAAGAAGAAATCGAGCTGCACGGTACCACATTGCCATGCACGATCCAAACAATCATGCAGAGTAAATTCAATTTTTGGTCCGTAGAAGGCACCCTCACCCGGCTGATATTCAAACGGAATCCCGTTTTCAGTCAGCGCCGCAGCCAGATCCTCTTCCGCACGGGTCCACATATCGTCAGTCCCGATACGCTTTTCAGGGCGAGTAGAAAGTTTTACCGCAATCTTGTCGAAGCCAAAGGTACCGTAGACATCATAGACCATACGGATACATTCGTTCACCTCGGCACGCACCTGCTCTTCAGTACAGAAGATATGGGCGTCATCCTGGGTGAACCCGCGTACGCGCATCAGGCCATGCAGAGAACCCGAAGGCTCGTTACGATGGCAGCTGCCGAACTCACCCATACGCAGCGGCAAATCACGGTAGGATTTCAGGCCCTGGTTGAAGATCTGCACGTGACCCGGGCAGTTCATCGGCTTGATGCAATACTCGCGGTTTTCCGACGAGGTGGTGAACATGGCGTCTTTATAGTTTTCCCAGTGGCCGGTTTTTTCCCACAGCACACGGTCCATCATAAATGGCCCTTTCACTTCCTGGTACTGGTACTCTTTGAGCTTCATGCGCACAAAGGCTTCCAGCTCGCGGAAAATTGTCCAGCCATCGTTGTGCCAGAACACCATACCCGGCGCTTCTTCCTGCATATGGTACAGGTCGAGCTGCTTGCCGATCTTGCGGTGGTCACGCTTGGCGGCTTCTTCCAGACGCTGCAGATAGGCATTCAGCTGTTTCTTGTCTGCCCATGCGGTGCCGTAGATACGCTGCAGCATTTTATTTTTGCTGTCGCCACGCCAGTAGGCGCCAGACGTTTTCTGCAGTTTGAAGTGATGGCAGAAACGCATGTTCGGCACGTGCGGACCGCGGCACATGTCGACATATTCTTCGTGGTGATACAGGCCAGGACGGTCGTCATGGCTGATGTTCTCATCCAGAATCGCCACTTTGTAGTTTTCACCACGCGCGGCAAAGGTGTCACGGGCTTCTTGCCAGCTAACCTTCTTCTTGATGACGTCATAATCTTTGTCGGCCAACTCATGCATCCGCTTTTCCAGCAGATCCAGGTCTTCCTGCGTCAGGGTACGGTCGATATCAACGTCATAATAGAAACCGTTGTCGATCACTGGGCCGATAGCCATTTTGGTGTCTGGCCACAGCTGCTTGATGGCATGACCCAACAGGTGCGCACAGGAGTGGCGCATGATTTCCAGGCCTTCGGCATCCTTGATGGTGATGATAGCCAACTGCGCGTCTGATTCGATCAGATCGCCGGCATCAACCAGTTCACCGTTCACACGGCCGGCAATACAGGCTTTCGCCAGGCCAGGGCCGATATCGCGGGCAACATCCAAAGGGGAAACAGGGTGATCGAAATGACGCTGACTTCCGTCAGGAAGAGTAATAACAGGCATTAATAATTCCTTATCTACAGTGGTGACCCACACGACAGATCACATGCAGTACGAAAATTGAGTTTGGGTTTAGTCAGCCAGGTTTCAGATCTCGCCCACAATTGCCAGATTGAAACCTAACTTGGTACACAGAATGGAAAGCATACCTTCACAGCCATATTGGCTAAGCGGATAGTATCACTAAAATTGTTCCGGATAAATAAACTGCGGCACAGGCCCGGCTTTAGCGGGAAGCCCGGCGGTCCTTCAGGTAACCTAGCGCGGCAATCAGGCAGAAGGCGTAACCCAACAGCTCGCAACCCTCTTCCACCATGTTCTTCACCACTCGGTTGTAACCATCCAGCATCAGCATTTGCCACAGAGAATTCATGCCAAACAAGCGTGAAAATACCAGAATGCACAGCAGGCCTGCGCACATCATGCCGTAGCTCGGATGCGTCACGAAATGCGCCAATCCCTGCACCGTGGCCTCAATATGGCGTGACGCATACCACAGGCATCCAAGCGTCACCGCCAAGGCGAACCACAGCCAGGAACCGTGCCACAGCATATCGAAGGCAAAATCCATCTCGCGGATCAGCATGCAAAGAAAGAAACCTCCCGCCAGCACCCACGCGGGCCGATAGGCAACTTGCCGGCGTGCAGCCACAAAGAACAAGCCTGAGATGGCGGCCAGCATCACTTCCTGCGCCGATTCGGTTAAGGAGGTTTCGTAGACAAAATTATGCAACCAGTGCACATCAATGAACATTAAGCCCATCAGCGCAGCCAAAAATGCGCTGTAAAGCAGAAAGGAGCCTATTTTTCCCAGTAAAATTTGCAGATCATGTTTCATAGTCATACTCGTTATTATTTAAAGCGCGACTATGGTATTCACCTGCGCAAGGGGATCGTAGCAATTGATGCGGAATAGGCTTACTTCGTGTCTGATTTGCCACTAAAGGGCCATAAAAAACAAAAATCCCCGGCAAATTGCCAGGGAGAATGCCAGTCTTTCCTGGCTGTCACTTCACCGTCGTGAAGATCCGGGCCTCTCATCCCGATACCGAGACGCGCAAGTAAGACCCGGCTAACTCCTTGTCGCCGTTATTCTCTCACCACCACGATACGGCTGTTGGTCTTAACGCCCCACAGGCCGGCCAACGCGCTGATGACTGCGCCAATCAGCAATGCGAAGAATGACCACAGGGCCGCATGAGACAAGGCCTTAGCCGCTTCCGCTGCCTGCTCGCGCGCTTTTTGCTTCAGCTCTGTATATTCCTGCTTAGCCTGATTAATTTTTACTTCCACGTCGTTCAAGCGCTGATTCACCAACTGCGCCGTTTTGTTTTTCGCATCCACCAGGTTTTTGACGGTCTGGTCAACTTCCTGCGGTGTCATATCGGTATTCTCCGACAGCGTTTTCTTGAGCGAATCCTCATCGACGTCCTGCGAAATGGCCTCACCGTGTTTTTTCAATTTGGCAACCAGATCCTGAATAATTGCATCGCTATTCTCAGGCTGCAGCGCCAACGCTTTTACCGCGTCCCCCACTTCACTCTTGGCCGCGTCCAACTGTTGCTGCATAAACTCCGGCTGCAATGAAGGGATATCGCTTTTTTTCAGTGCCGCCACGACATTGTCTTGTAACTTTTCGGGTTCCAACTTGGTGTCGATACCCAACTTATCAAACACTTTGCCGCCGGCATCCGCGAGACCCGAAGCGCCTTTACCAATGGCTGACCCGGCACCGGAAAGCAGGCTACCGGAAGTTGAGGCAATAGCCCCCAGCGCGTTCCCGGTAGCTTTGACTGCAGACCCCACTAACAAAGCGCCCAACACGGCCGCTACAATCAGCGAGGTGGCCCAAACCAGGAAACCGTGGATTAACCCATCATTCGCTGCCAGACGACCGGCAATAAAGGCACCGGCAGCCAGGCTCAGGATGATCGAAATTGCAGACCAAACCACCACAGTAGTGCCGGCCCCGTTGACCGGATCGTCAGAGGTCGGATCGACGATGGAAAACCCCAGACTGGTCCCCAGAGTAGACAGCAGCAGCGACACCGCCAAAACGGTGATAACCCCGCCAATTACGCTGCCCCACGATATTTTTTTAACCGTTGCCAATTCGTTTGCCACTTGCATAGTAAAACTCCTTTTAAGCTTTTCGATTAAGTGAAACTGCCCGAAAGCCCTATCAGTATAGAATCCAATAAAAAAAGGGGTGGCTTAATGATCAAAAATATAAAATTAACTAATGATACATGTACTCTTTGTCCGTGTTTAGCCGGCGTTTTGCTCCCTGCACATTGCGCAAATCAGCGATGGCGAACATCTCTGGCTCCCGCTATCCTGATGCCATTAACGGCAGAGTTGAGAAGCACCCCGCATCATGAACCGGTTATTGAAATTACTCGTTGGCGCCTGCCTGGTGCTGACGGCTCTTTTTGTCCTGCTCCATCTGGGAGCAGACCGTCATCCACGGGCCATCGCGGTGAATGAGCCGCCGATGGAATGTGAGGATACACCGGAGATTGCCAATGATTGCGTGAACGACGATGACGCTAATACCGACGCCGTTCTTGAATTGCTCCCCCCTGGCAGTCCAGGTTAACGGTGTGAGAACCTTTTATTAATTCATTGTATTTTAAGTAACTTATTGCGGAAGCAATTCGCATTTCATGGCAGGCGATCAGGTTGCGCTGTCGTGTTTTAACTGAAAACAGGGAGTTCGCTTTATGACAAGTATTCTGCAGTTATTCCAGGCCATCGGACTGGGTTTGGTGCTGCTGTTGCCACTGGCCAACCCGCTGACTACCGTCGCGCTGTTGCTTGGCCTGTCGGGCAATATGACGCGCGAAGAACGCAATCAGCAGTCGCTGATGGCATCCATTTATGTGTTCTTTATCATGACGGTGGCGTTCTACGCCGGCCAAGTGGTGATGAATACCTTCGGCATTTCCATTCCCGGTCTGCGTATTGCCGGTGGGTTGATTGTGGCATTTATCGGTTTCCGCATGTTGTTCCCGCAGCAAAGCGCAGAAGACGCGCCAGAAGTGGAAACCAAGTCAAACGAACTGCGTAAGAAAACCTCGGCCAATATCGCCTTTGTCCCCCTGGCAATGCCAAGTACCGCTGGCCCCGGGACTATCGCCATGATCATCAGCTCCGCATCGAGCATTCACGAAAATACGCTGGGTTTCGCCCATTGGGTGCTGCTGGTGGCCCCGGTGGCGATTTTCTTCTCGGTTGCCTTTATCCTGTGGGTCTGCCTGCGCAGTTCCGGCGCCATTATGCGCCTGGTGGGCAAAAGCGGCATCGAAGCCATTTCGCGTCTGATGGGGTTCTTGCTGGTGTGTATGGGCGTGCAGTTTATTATCAACGGCGTGCTGGAAATCATCTCCACCTACGTGCCTGCGGCCTGACAATAAGGGCGCGGTATCAGCCGCGCCCTTCACGATGTTTACTTTCCTGCCGGTGCCTGCGCACCCAATATCCCCTTACCTTCCGGCACTTCGGTAAAGCGGCTGAGGATTTCGCTGTAGGTTTTCGCCGGATCCAATTCCTTGAACTGATTCGGATAGATAAACTTCGCCAGATATTCCAGCCCGACGATGTTGTACGGGTGGTTATAGAAGTTATGGTAAATGCCGTAGAAGCGCCCCTCCTTCACCGCCGTGACCTGGGCGAAACCCGGGCGTTGCTTCATCCGGTTAAAAGCGTCATCAACCTGCTGCTGCGTCACGCCGTAACCAAAGGGCACTGCGGCATTGGTTTTGGTCGCCCATTGAGAGCCGGACACGATATAGGCGTCAGGTTTCATGCTGATCACTTTTTCCAGGGAGACATCGCCGGTTGCGCCAGGCAACAATGCGGAGCCCAGGTTACGTGCGCCTACCGCCTCGATCATCCCACCCCAACCGACGTGAGAATGAGTGAAACAACAGGACTCAAGCCCGTTAAGACCGGCTTTTGCCTCGATAAATACCAACGGCTTTGGCTCGACGGCTTTGGTTTTATCCAGGATGTTCTGATAATGCTGCTGATAGAAGTCGGTGTACTGTTTCGCTTCGCTTTCGCGGTTGAGGGTCTCACCCAGCAGCGTGATGCTTTTCGGGGTGTTTTCCACCGGTTTGAGCATGGTGTCGATAAACAGCACCGGAATGTTGAGCGCTTTCAGCTTATCCAACACGCCAGTCTGGCTCAGTGAAGGCTTGGAACGCAGTTGAGCCACCATCAGATCAGGCTGTTTGGCGATCACGCTTTCCAGGTTGACCTCGCCCTTATCACTAAAGCCCATATCGATAATGCCGTTGGCTTCCGGCCACTTGTTACGCAGGATCTTCCAGGTTTCACCGTCGCTTTTCTTGAGCAGGTTATTCCAGGCCACCAGCCGGGCGAAAGGATCGGCGCGGTCGAGCAAGGCCAGCGTCAGAATATCGCGCCCGTCCTGCACCACAATGCGTTTCGGCTCTTGCTTGATGGTCAGGCTCTGGCCAGAGGTATCTGTCAGGGTTAACGGATAAGTAGTCGCCATCGCCTGAGCGGACAAACCGCAGGCGCAGGCCAAAGCCAACAGGGTGATTCGACGGTGCACGTAAAACTCCTTAGCGTAGGAAATCAGTGCGGAAATAATAATGAGAACCGCTCCCATTATCAAAGAGAACCCCGGGTGCGTTTTCGCTTAATTGAAAAGGGATGTGAACAGGGAAAAAGTAGCGCACCGGATCCGATGCGCTACTGAGGTCAAATCAGGCCGTAAATCAGCGCCGACAGCGCTATCAGGCCCATCACCAGGACAAAGACGTTACTTAGCGCACGATAGCGGCGCATCGCGGGCACTGCACGCACAGCGTACATCGGCAGAATAAACAGGATCGCTGCAATCAGCGGACCGCTGATGGTTTCGATAATGTGCAGCGCACTTGGGTTCCACACCGTCGCCGCCCAGGTCAGCAGGAACAGCGATATCGCAGAAATCCGGTGCGTAATTCGCGAGCTCAAGGGTTTGCCAACCGCTCGCGTCAGGCCGTCGATCAGGCTGGTTGCCCCTTCAGTCACGCCCAGGGAAGTGCCGAGATAAGACTTGGCCATCGCCAGCATCGCCATCATTGGGCCAAGGTAGGCGATCAGCGGGTTGGAGAATTTGTTCGCCAGCGTGGTCAGCACGGTGATGTTTTGATCTTTCGCCTGCTGCATATCCTCATGAGACAGGCTCAGTACGCAGCTAAAGACAAAGAACAAGACGGTGACGCAGATCAGCACATAGCTGTAGCGCATGATACGCGCGCAGCGGCGTTCGGCCTTCTCACCGTACAGGCTCTTTTGCGTGGAGGCGAAGGACGAAATAATCGGCGCATGGCTGAAAGAAAACACCATCACCGGCACCGCCAGCCACAGTGAATGCCACAGGTCCGGGCTGCTGAACTGGGTGTTGGCCAGGCCGCTGACAAAGTTTGCCGTTTGCCAGGTGGGTACCAGATACAGCGAGATACCCATCAAAAACACCAGCAGCGGGAACACCAACATGCCCATCGCCGAAACGATAGCGTCTTTGCCGCGCAGCAACACCAGATTCAGAACCACCACCACCGCCAGGCTCAGCCAGACACGCGGCAGCGGCGCCAGATGAAACTGATGGATCAGGAAGCTGTCCAGCGCATTGGTGATCGAGATGCTGTACACCAGCACGATCGGGAAGAACGCCATCAGGTACAGCACCATGATGATTTTGCCGGCCAGCACGCCAAAGTGCTCCACCACCACATCATGGATATTGCCGTCGCGGCTGGAGCCGGACAGCACAAAGCGGCTCAATGCGCGGTGCGGTAAATAAGTCAGCGGGAAAGCGAACAACGCCATCAACAACAGGACCAGCGGACCATTCAGACCTGCATTGATCGGCAGGAACAGGGTTCCTGCGCCGACAGCGGTGGCATAGAGCCCAAACATCCACACGGTATCGGTTTTATTCCATTTGGCAGCCTGGGCGGTTGCCAGCGTGCCTGAATCGGGAGAAATCGTACTCATAAGAAAGCTTACCTTACTCTTCAGCGACAACGATTGCGCTCAACGGGATATCCTTCTCCGCGAATTTTTAATATTAATCAGTGGATTAACGCAGTATTTCACTCTTGTTCCTGCTAAAAGGACGGCAAAGGATAATGAAAAATGCGGCTCGGGTCTATGTTTTATCGGCTGACAGAGTGATTTACGAGCAGAAAATGCTGCCAAAATCAGCACGCCGGGCCAAAAGAAAAGGGCCTCGAACGAGGCCCTTTCAGATTTACTTGTTGGCGTCCGGATGTTCCGGCACGGCGGCGCTGCCCATCTCCTTCTCATCGCGGATCATCGAGCGGTCTTTACGCACGCTGGCCACGTCTGAGGCGTCGATTGGCTTGGCGCTGTTGCCCCAGCTTGAACGGATGAAGTTCACCACATCCGCTACCTGCTGGTCGTTCAGACGCCAACCGAACGGCGGCATGGTGATGTTGGAAACCGCCCCTTTCACCGCCGGCGTGGTGTTACCTGTCAGCACGATATGAATCAGCGAAGTCGCGTCTTCGGTCTGTACCACCGGATTGCCCTTCAGCGCCGGGAAGGCGCGTTTATAGCCGACGCCATCGGTGCGGTGGCAGGCCGCGCAGTTATCGACGTACAGCGCCGCTCCGGGCTTGCTGTCGTTACCACGCCACAGATCCTTGGCGACGCTGTCTTCGACCGGTGCCGCCTGCTGCTTGCCGTCTTTCGGCGGCAGCGTTTTCAGATAGCGCGAGATCGCCGTCAGATCCTCATCGCTGAGATACTGCAGGCTGTGCTCCACCACGTCGCTCATGCCACCAAACACGATAGATTTGTCGTTGCGTCCGGTTTTCAGGAACTCCGTCAGTTCGGCTTCGCTCCAGGTCCCCAACCCATCCTTGTTGTCACCGCGCAGGCTGGAAGCCACCCAACCGTCGATCGGCGCATTGCTGCCGGACAGATAGGTATCGCCGTCGTTATTGCTCAGCGCTTTTTCCTGCATGGTAAGGCTACGTGGCGTATGGCAGGCGCCACAGTGACCCAGCCCTTCCACCAGATAGCGACCGCGTTCAATCACCGGATCCGCTTTGGTGTCAGCCACAAAGTCGGCCGGTGAAGGCGCAAACATGCCGCGCCAGATGCTCAACGGCCAACGCATCGACAGCGGCCAAGGAATGTCGGAATCCTTGTTGGCCTGCTCCACCGGTTGCACACCGTGCATGAAATAGGCGTACATGGCGCGCATGTCATCCTCTTTCACCAAGGCAAACGACGGATACGGCATCGCCGGGTACAGGGTGCTGCCGTTTTTGGCGACGCCTTTGCGTACCGCATTGTCGAAGTCTTCGAAGCTGTAATCACCGATACCGGTTTTCTTGTCCGGCGAAATATTGGTGGAGTAGATGGTGCCGATCGGCGTTTCCATCGCCAGACCGCCTGCAAACTCTTTACCGCTTTTGCCGTTAGTGTGGCAGGCCACGCAGTCACCGGCGCGCGCCAAATACTCGCCGCGTTTGATCAGCTCGCTGCTGACCGTGGCGTCCTGCGCCCATACGGAAAAACTCAGTGCACTGAGAACCAGTGCGGGAACAAATGCTTTCATCAGTCGCCGTCCTTATGCCTGCACCAAAGGGCCTGGGTTTTTCAGATACTGCTCGCGAATGGCACGGGCAGACCAGTAAGCCAACGCGGCCACGGTGCCGGTCGGGTTGTAACCCAGCCCCTGAGGGAAGGCCGACGCGCCGATCGAGAATACGTTATGCACGTCCCAGCTTTGCAGATAGCGGTTCACCGCGCTGGTTTTCGGATCTTCCCCCATCACCGCCCCGCCGTTCATATGGGTGGTCTGGTAGCTGGTGGTATCAAAGTGGCTATTGGCGTTTTTCGGGCTGCCGGCGATCAGTTTAGGGTTCATGGCCTTGGCGATAGGTGCCATTTTGTCGTACATGAACTGCGACATCTTGACGTCATTTTCCTGCCAGTCGAACGTCATGCGCAGCAAGGGCTGGCCGAAGACGTTCTTGTAGTTGGGATCGAGGTCCAGATAGTTGCTGCGGTACGACTGATGCGCACCGTGCGCATCCATCGATACATGGTGGGTATAAGCATCGGCCACTGCCGCTTTCCACTTGCTACCCCAGGCTGGCGTTCCTGGCGGCGTTGGCAAGCCGGAAATAGGCTTGGTCCCCGCCTGGTTGACCCAGAACGGCGAACCGCCGACGAAGCCTTCTTTGGCATGATCAAAGTTATCGGCGTTGAAGTCGTCAACGCCGACACCGTTACCGCCGGCCCCGATGAACGGGTTGGTGTATACGTCCTTGTCGAAGAACGCCTTGATGGTGGTCATGTTCTGATAGGCGAAGTTACGCCCTACCACACCCTCGCCGGTCACCGGATCGTAAGGTTTACCGATGCCGGACAGCAGCATCAGGTGCACGTTGTGGAACTGGAATGCCCCCAGGATCACCAACTCCGCCGGCTGCTCGACTTCACGACCCTGCGCGTCAATGTAATTCACCCCGGTCGCACGGGATTTATCGGCGGTCAGATTCACTTTCAACACGTTAGCGTTAGTGCGCAGCTCAAAGCGTTTTTCCATGCGCAGCGCCGGCAGAATGTTGACGTTCGGCGAAGCCTTGGAATACATGTAGCAGGCATAACCGCTGCAGAAACCGCAGAAGTTGCACGGCCCCATCTGCGCACCGTACGGGTTGGTATAGGAATCGGAGGTGTTGGCGGAAGGCAGGTTATACGGGTGATAACCTACTTCCAGCGCCGCTTTCTCGAACAGCTGGGCAGAGAAGGTATTTTTCTGCGCCGGCAGCGGGAAGTCGTCCGAACGGTCACCCGCGAACGGGTTGCCGCCCTTTTGACCCACTTTCTGGCCTTTTATGGTCCAGGCGGTGCCGGAAGTACCGAATACTTTTTCGGCCTTATCGAAGAATGGCTCCAGCTCGGCGTAGCTCACGCCGAAATCCTGGATGGTCATGTCTTTCGGGATAAAGCTCTTGCCGTAGCGCTCTTCGTAATGGCTGCGCATACGCAATTCAATAGGATCGACCCGGAAATGGACGCCGGACCAGTGCAGGCCCGCACCGCCCACGCCGGTACCCGGCAGGAACGCCGCCAACTGGCGGTAAGGCACCGCAGTCTGGCTGGTATTGTGACGAATGGTCACGGTGCTTTTCGACAGATCCTGGAACAGCTTGCGGCGGATGTTATAGGTCAGTTCGTCGATCACCTGCGGATAGGAACCGTCCGGATAGGTATCGCGCATCGGGCCACGCTCCAGCGCCACCACGCTCAGGCCCGCTTCGGTCAGCTCTTTGGCCATAATCGCGCCCACCCAACCGAAACCGACGATCACCGCGTCTACTTTTTTCATTACCGTTGCCATTGTTACCCCCTCTCCCCACGAATCGAGACCGGAGGTAAGGGATAACGTTCCCCTCGCTCAACCCAGTCCATAAAGTCGGCGCGCGCGCCCGGAAAATTAATCAGCTTCCAGCCAACCATGTCTTTATTGCCGCCATGGATCGGGTCGCTGAAGAAACCTTCGCGGGTGTTTTGCAACAGGTAGGAGAAGAACAATTTTGCCGGCAACTGCGAGAATTCCGCCTCTCCGGACTCAAACTTCTGCAACAGCGCATCCTGCTGTGTAGCGTCAAGTTCAGCAAAGGGTTTACCGGCGGTTTTCTTGCAGTAGGCATCAGCATCTGCGATGCCAAGGTTATAGATCTGTTTTGGCACCAATGGCAGTTGATAACCCATTTCTTTCGGTGCATCCGGGTTAAACGGTCCCTGCATGTACCAAATAGAACCGGTGGCGTACGGGGTATTCATTTGACGATCGATAAACTCCGGCACGCCGGCCTCCAGCGCACCGGGGCCGCGTTCATCCGCCGGGATCAGTCGCGCCACAGCGGCTTTAACGAAGGCCCACTCTTCCGGCGTAAAGAAAGTCGGTTGGTAATCTGGCTGTTTTGAGGTGTCTGTTGCCGCAACCGCCGGGATTGGAGCTGTCAGCGCACTCACGCCACTGCCGCCAATCACTGCTGCGGGAATTAAAGTCATCGATTTCAACAGGAAATCGCGCCGTGAATTGTTAGTTTTATCGTCCGACATATCACATTCCATCCAAAGATAATCACAACTATTTAACCTCAACCTTGCGGTCGATGCGGGTTTTAAACACAAATTGTTACTTATTTGTATATTTATTGAAGACCAAAATGTGAACAAAAGCCAAAATGTTACCGGTAACTTATTGAATAAACGTAAAGATTTGATGGGTAATGTAAAGTTAACGATTCGTGCGGTTTTTTAGGTAACAGGATGGGAAATAACGAAAAATGAGAGATGTGTCGCGAATTTAGCGCAAGCCAATAAAAAACCGGCTGCTGACGCGGCCGGTTTTACGAAAAAATCTTGGCTAGGGTGACATCGCCTGGTAGGCGGTGGTCACTTTCCAGAGATAGCGTGGTGCCTGCGGGGCAGGATGCTTTTTCTGGATGTGTTGATAAAACTCATCCGGGCTCATTTGGTTGATGCGGTTCACCGCCACACGCTTGTCCGATGAGAAAGTGCGAAGCATAGCGCCCGCCCCATTCACGTAGGAAACGATGGTGGCGTAACGCAACGTCTGTGGGTTGTTGATCCCGGCTAGCTGCTGGCTTTGAAGAATATTGATATAGGCCGTTCCCAGATCAATATTGACCGCCGGATCCTTCAACTCACGCGAGCTTGGCTGCCCGCTTCTTCCTTTTAAACGATAGGCATCACGCCCGGCGGTTGAAGGCTTCAGCTGCATTAATCCCACTGCGTTCGAGGTGCTGACTGCGTTCGGGTTAAACCCGGACTCCACCTGAATAATCGCTTTAATCAGCGTTTCGTCAACGCCATAGCTGCTGGCTGCCTGACGAATGTAATCGTTATAGGCTATCGGTGTCCCCGTGCGGTTAACCGGTGCCTGCGGGGGGGTTTTTAGCCAACCACCACGCGATGTGCCACTGCCTGAATTATTAGTTGCTGTTTGCGGGTCTTTCGCACACCCCGACAAAAGCAAAATTGCCGTCAGGCAACCTATTTTTGTTTTCACAGAATCCCTCACTCCTTTCAATGAGTTGCGTAGCATATACAACTTGTAAGGACGCCTGTACGGTTTTTTTGGTCTATTCTCAAGCTACTCGTATACCAAGAGGTGATTTATGAGTCAATCTGCAACGACGTGTTTTGTGGTCACTTTTCGCTATCAGGAAGAAGGATTAGCTGATTTAGCCAAGCTGACAGGACAATTAACCCTGCAAGGATTTGTCACGTCGGTGGCCGACGAAAATGGCGTTCCGCACGAGCTGGGCAGCAACAGTTTTGCGTTAATAACCCCACTGGATCAAGAGGATGTACGGCAATTGGCCCAGAAGCTTGGTCAGGTGGCCTTGGGCAAGGCGCCGGAGGCCGACATCGTCACCTATGAGGACTACGTAAAGCGGTTACATACTGATACATAAAATGCTATAACTCACTGCTGGGTATTATTTCGCTTCGCTGTGGAAATAACCGGCAGTTTGCCTGCAGGTGACGCTTGACTTTGCTCTAATTGATATTGATAATCATTTTCATTTGAGCCAGGAGATGTCACCATGTTTTTGAAACAACGCGCTTTTCCCCGCCTATCCCTCGTTAAGAACAGGGCCTACTTCCGCCCTTTCACCCTGCTGTGTCTGTTGTTGACCGCCAGCCTTGCCAGCCATGCCGCGTTGGCGGAAAAGAAGCTGCGTGTGGTGACTACTTTCACCATTATTCAGGACATTGCCCAGAACGTAGCCGGTGACGCCGCCGTAGTGGAGTCGATCACCAAACCGGGTGCAGAGATCCATGATTACCAGCCTACACCACGCGACATCGTCAAAGCGCAGCACGCCGACCTGATCCTGTGGAACGGCATGAATCTGGAACGCTGGTTCCAACGCTTCTTCGAGAACATTAAACAGGTGCCTGCGGCCGTGGTCACCGAGGGCATCACCCCGCTGCCGATCCGCGAAGGGCCTTATAACGGCAACCCGAATCCACATGCCTGGATGTCTGCCAGCAATGCGCAGGTGTACATCGAAAATATCCGCAAAGCGCTGGTGCAGTACGACCCGGCCAATGCGGAAACCTACAATCGCAATGCTAAAGCCTACGCCGCCAAAATTGCCGCGCTGGATGCCCCGCTGCGCGAACGCCTGTCTCGCATTCCGGAAGCCCAGCGTTGGCTGGTGACCAGCGAGGGCGCCTTCAGCTATCTGGCCAAAGACTATCAGTTGAAAGAAGTCTATCTGTGGCCGATCAACGCCGATGAACAAGGTTCACCGCAGCAGGTTCGCCGGGTGATTGACGCCGTGCGTGCCAACCACATCCCGGTGGTGTTCAGCGAAAGCACTATTTCAGACAAACCGGCCAAGCAGGTCGCGAAAGAAACCGGCGCAAAATACGGCGGCGTGCTCTATGTCGACTCCCTGTCCACCCAGGATGGCCCGGTACCGACCTATATCGACCTGCTCAACGTCACCGTACAAACCATTGCCAAAGGATTTGATCAATGACAAGTGAGGTTTTTGTCCGCCCTGAGTTGAGCGTGGACGACGTTACCGTGACCTACAACAACGGCCATACCGCGATCCACAACGCCAGCTTTACCCTGAGCGGCGGTGCCATCTGCGCGCTGGTTGGCGTCAACGGCAGCGGTAAATCGACCTTGTTCAAAAGCATTATGGGCCTGGTGCGGCCCACCACGGGCCGCGTACAGCTCAACGAGCAGCCGGTCGCGCAGGCATTAAAGAAAAACGTTATTGCTTACGTGCCGCAAACCGAGGACGTTGACTGGAATTTCCCGGTGCTGGTGGAAGATGTCGTCATGATGGGCCGTTACGGCAAGATGAACTTCCTGCGTATTCCTTCAAAGGAAGACCGGCTGCGGGTGGACAAGGCGCTTGAGCGCGTTGGGCTGAGTGAGTTACGCACCCGCCAGATCGGCGAGCTTTCCGGCGGGCAGAAAAAACGCGTCTTTCTGGCGCGGGCACTGGCGCAACAAGGCAGCGTTCTGCTGCTGGACGAGCCTTTCACCGGGGTCGACGTCAAAACCGAGAACGCCATTATCGATCTGCTGCGCGCACTGCGTGATGAAGGCCACCTGATCCTGGTTTCAACCCATAACCTGGGGAGCGTACCGGAATTTTGCGATCGGGTTATCCTGATTAACCGCACGGTGCTGGCTGCCGGCCCAACAGAAACCACCTTTACCCAAAGCAACCTGGAACAGGCGTTTGGCGGCGTACTGCGCCATATCAATCTGTCAGGCCCGGATCTGCACGACGACAACGATCCGCGCACGGTCACGGTATTGACCGATGACGAGCGGCCAGCGGTGTTCTACGGCCATACCAAGAGCGATCCGCCGGCGCAAAGCCAGCCGAAGGAGAAACAACCCTGATGCTGGAACTTCTGCTGCAACCCTTCAGTTACAACTACATGGTCAAAGCCATTTGGGTCAGCGCCATCGTCGGCGCCGCCTGCGCGTTCCTTTCGGCCTACCTGATGCTAAAGGGCTGGTCGCTGATGGGGGACGCACTGTCGCACTCGGTGGTACCCGGCGTTGCCGGGGCCTATGCGCTAGGCCTGCCCTACGCCGCCGGAGCCTTCTTCACCGGCATGCTGGCCGCGCTGGCAATGACGCTGGTGCGCCACGTGACTCGCCTGCGCGAAGACGCCATTATCGGCTTTATCTTTTCCACCTTCTTCGCCGTAGGCCTGTTGATTGTGTCGCTAAACCCGACCTCGGTTAACGTCCAGTCGATTATCTTCGGCAATATCCTCGGTATCGCCGATGAAGACGTTTTGCAGGTCGAGATTATCATCGGCGTTTCGCTACTGATCTTGTGTCTGGTGTGGAAAGACTTACTGGCAGTGTTTTTTGACGAAAACCACGCCGTGTCTATCGGCCTGTCGCCGCTGCGGTTAAAGATCCTGTTCTTCACCCTGCTCAGCGCCTGCACCGTAGCGGCATTGCAAACCGTTGGCGCCATTTTGGTGATCGCCATGGTGATCACGCCGGGGGCTACCGCCTACCTGCTGACAGACCGCTTCAGCCGGTTGGTGATTATCGCCATCGTGATTGGCGCACTAACCAGCGGCCTGGGCGCTTACCTCAGCTTCTTCCTCGACGGGGCTACCGGCGGGGTGATCGTGACTCTGCAAACGCTGGTATTCCTGGCCGCCTTTTTCTTCGCCCCCAAACATGGGCTACTGGCGTCCAAACGCCGCGTAGCACGTGAACAGACCGGAGGCCACTGATGGAAACCCTGTATCAACTGCTCAGCGAGCCCTTCGCCTATCCCTTTATGCAGCGGGCAATCCTGGCCGCCATCGTGACCGGCGTGGTGTGTGCAGTGCTCTCTTGCTATCTGGTGCTCAAAGGCTGGTCGCTGATGGGTGACGCCATCTCGCATGCGGTGCTGCCCGGTATCGTGGTGGCGTTCGTGCTCGGCATCCCAGTGGTGATAGGTGCCTTCTTCTCCGGTATTTTCTGTGCGGTAGCTACCGGTTACCTGAAAGAAAACAGCCGGGTGAAAGAGGACACGGTGATGGGGATCGTTTTCTCCGGCATGTTTGCCTTTGGCCTGGTGCTGTTTTCCCGTATCGATACCGATCAGCACCTCAGCCACATTCTGTTCGGCAATATGCTGGGCATTACCGACGCAGAGCTGAAACAGACGTTGCTGATGGCTGGCATTACGCTGCTGGTGGTGTTGCTGAAACGCAAAGATTTGATGCTCTACTGTTTTGATCCCAACCATGCCAGGGTGATTGGCCTGCCGGTGAAACTGTTGCACTACGGGCTGCTGTGCCTGCTGGCGCTGACGATTGTCGCCTCATTGCAGGCCGTCGGGGTCATTCTGGTGATTGCGATGTTGATTGCTCCAGGCATCATTGCCTTCATGCTGTGCCGCAGCTTCGACCGCATGCTGATAGTCGCCACGGTGGTGTCTGTGTTCTCCTGCGTACTCGGCACCTTGATCAGCTTCCACATTGACGGTGCCACCGGCCCCTGCATTGTGATAGTCCAGGCCATTCTGTTTGTGTTCGCCCTGCTCTACAGTAAATTTAAACCGTTACAACGTCACGAAAATGGAATGCTCGACGCAAAACCTTGAAACAGGCGGCGGTGCCTAATGGCGCCGCCGCTGCTCATTACGGCTGCTGATAGATATCCGGTCGGACAATATGCCAGACAAAATCCTCGCGGTTTACCGCTTCATAACCCACCTTTTGATACAACCACGGCGCAGTACCGGTCACCAGCATAATCCGTCGCAGCCGCTGCAACACCGGGTGCTCCAGCGTGCAGTCCATGAACCAACGCGCTAACCCTTGTCCCTGGTAGTCCGGGGAGACAAACACATCGCACAGATAGCCAAAAGTGGCGTAATCCGTCACCAGACGCGCAAAACCAATCTGCTGGTGTTGATGGTACAGGCCAAAGCACAGGCTATTGTCGATAGACAACTGCACCGTCGGCAACGAAATGCCGCTCGCCCAGCTTGAAGTGGTCAAAAATGCGTGAGTAAAGGAGAGGTTCAATTCACTTGTATCGCAGTTGATCCGGTATTCCCCTCGCTGCCACTGCCGGTTTTGCTCCATTGTTGTTCATCTCATTGATAATGATAGTTATATGAATCCTGCCCTTGCCGTAATAGCTGACGACCTTATAAACATCGCTCTCACGCCGCCAAGTTGCAACAGACGTCGTACTTAAATTAATCAATAGCGTATATACTTTGAGCAAATGCGATGGCGATAAAATCGCCGGTTGTTGGTGCCAGCTGTGCGCCAGGTCGTGTTTTCACAGGGCTAAAGACGCTAACCTAATGAATTCGCAGGCAACACAGAGGGGGTGTACCATGTGGCAAGCCGTTAGCCGTCTGTTAAGTGAACATCTTGGCAGCGCAGAAATCCGCGAAAGGACCGAACTGCCCGGGGGAGAAATCCATCCGGCGTGGCGCGTGAGTTACGGTGACAATCAGGTGTTTGTCAAATGTGACGCTCGCGAACTGTTGCCCATCTTCACCGCCGAAGCCGACCAGCTGGCCTTGCTGGCGCGCAGTAAAACCGTGCGGGTTCCGCAGGTGTACGGCGTAGGCAGCGATCGCGATTACAGCTTCTTGCTGCTGGAATACCAAACCCTGAAACCTTTAGACGCCCATGGCGCTCACTGTCTCGGACAACAGCTGGCCCATTTACACAAGTGGAGCGAACAGCCGCAGTTTGGCCTCGACTTCGACAACGACCTGTCCACCACCCCGCAGCCCAACGCCTGGCAGCGCCGCTGGTCAGAGTTTTTTGCCGAACAGCGCATTGGCTGGCAACTGCAGATGGCGGCAGAGAAAGGCATGACCTTTGGGGATATCGATGAGATTGTCGACATCGTGTATCTGCGTTTGCAGCATCATCAGCCGCAACCTTCTCTTCTGCACGGGGATTTGTGGCCGGCCAACTGCGCAATGACCGCCGACGGCCCACTGCTGTTCGATCCGGCCTGCTATTGGGGCGACAGAGAGTGTGATTTGGCCATGCTGCCGCTGTATCCGGAACTGCCGCCGCAGATTTACGACGGCTACCAGAGCGTCTGGCCGTTAGAGAGCGGCTTTATCGAACGTCAGCCGCTTTATCAACTGTATTACCTGCTCAACCGCAGTAACCTGTTCGGCGGGCAGCATCTGGTTCGGGCCCAACGCGCGGTGGAAGCGTTGCTGCATCCCGAGTCCCGATAAAATAAAGGCGCTGAAATCAGCGCCTTTTTAATGAGCAGCCGTTATCAGGCCGCCCCGGCCAGTTGGCCGAGCAGCTTGATCACAAACCAGCCAATCACCGCAATCACCACCGGCAAAATGTACAGCGGGAAGTATTGCAGCAAGATGGTGTGGTGCGGCAGCGTAATGCGCTCTTCCAACTGCGCACGCGTATGCCCTTCGCTGCCTTTAGCCTGTTCGAGGATCATCTGGTCTTCCAGGCCTTCGCGGATAAACTTCACCTGACGTGACATACGTGCGCCAGAGGCCTGCAGCGCCAGCCCGACAAAAATCAGAATATAAATGATGATAAACATCAGGTTCGCGCCGCTGAACAGGCTTTTTTCTACGTCCGGTACCGGCGAGTTATACCAGAAGATATTCAGGAACGGGGTGTTAAAGCGCACCATATCTACCATTACGTGAACGAAATCCAGCATTACTGCGTTGATGCCTTTGGTCTTTTCGCTGTGTTGATACACAAACATCAGCAGCGAGATCAGCGTTGACAGTAACGCAGGGATGAAAACCACCCAGCCAAGAATACGTTTTAAAATGGCAATGCGCCCAGCCTGTTGATACGTCATGTGTTCCCCTTGTAAGCGACGTAACCGTAATGGGCTAAGTCTACCTGTAGTTATTGAAACTCGCCCACCGTTTTCTTCAGCACTGCTGTGCTACAAGCGTAGCCGGGATTATCCGAAATCAACAGCTTAACGGCGAGCGCGCGTTGCCGGTAAATAGTTATATAGTTAAATCAAACCGTTTAAACAGGGGCCTTCATGATTCGGCTGATTATCTTATTGCTGGGTGCGCAAGCGCTGCGGGGGCAACGCCGCCTGCTAATGCTGTTCGGCTGGGCGTGGATCGCCGTAGGCGCGCTGATGCTGTTCGATGTACTTCAGGACGGGCGTTCGGTGCTGGCGTTGGATGCGCTGGCGGTACTGCTGGCGCTGGAGGGATTAGTGGCGATTTCCGCCGCACTGGTGATCGGCTCATCCGCCAGTCGCCCAGTGATGCTGAAGGGATTGGGCTTTTTGTTTCTGGCCTTTTTAGTATGGGACGTGCCCGCCGACGACAACATCGTCGCCACGCTGGTGTTTGGCAGCGCGCTACTGCTTGACGGTGCGGTTCGCATTGCTTCTTCTACGGTGATCCAGCACAGCCGCTGGAAACCGGTCGCGCTGGCGGGCAGCGGCGAAATACTGCTTTCGCTGATGATTTTTATTGGCTGGCCGGTGCCGCATCGGATGACGGTTCCTTTTTGTATCGGCGTGATGATCCTGCTTTCCGGCTGGGCACTGTTACGCATTGCCCGCAGGCTGGAAAGCTTCTCGCTAAATCAGAACCCGCAGTTAGCCACGCAGCCGCAAACCAATGACGCTAATCCGCTCAGGGTGTATGTCTGGACACCGACAGGATCGGCAAAAGATGCCCGCAGGCGTTACATCGTCGATCGCTATATCGCGGCGGTGGACGGCAGCGGCAATATATCCACTGGCCATGCCGCCCTGGCGTTGGCACCGGACGTGTATATCAGCCACTATCCGCTTAACGAAATCAGCCAGTCTGCACAAGATTTCCGCCGGCTATTGCACTCCGGCGAACAAAACAACGTCGACGGACGCTTTCTGCCCGATTTGCAACAGGAAGTGGCAGCCTGGTGCCCCCCGGACAAAAGAATACAGTTTCGCCGTTACAACCCGACGGCATTACGCGCCTTCTGGCAGCGTTATCGTCAGGATGCCACTTACAATCTGACTCGTCGCAACTGCTCCACCACGGTTATTCAGGCGCTCGATAGCGCGCTGGAAGGCGTACTGGGCGATAAACATCTGTGGCGGCGTTTCCTGTTGCTGATACTCGATCCCAACCTGTGGATGTTGGCGGTGCTGCGTAGCCGTGGCGAAAGCATGACCTGGACACCGGGGTTGGTGCTTGATTATGCCCGCATGCTGCAACAGGTCACCGAACGCCAACATCAGCGCTGGTGGCTAAAAGTGCAGGAGATGTGGCGCATCCTGCGTTTCGGCAAGGCTCAGCCACGCAGGCAAAAATTTTAGTCTCAACGCCGGCGATGTTAAAGTGTCGGGCACATTCACCGGCAGGAGTTAACCGATAATGGCCTATTCGCAACGCATTGAAACCGCTATTTTTGATATGGACGGTTTATTGATCGATTCAGAACCGCTGTGGCTACAGGCAGAGCTGGATATCTTTGGCGCACTGGGGCTGGATTTGTCAGACCGCCACAAACTGCCGGATACCCTGGGTCTGCGCATCGATCTGGTGGTGAAGATGTGGTACCAGGCCATGCCGTGGCAAGGGGTGTCGCAAGAAGAAGTCTCTGCGCGTATTATCGAGCGCGCCATCGAGCTGGTGCGTGAAACACGCCCCCTGCTGCCTGGCGTACAACAGGCGCTGGAGCTGTGCCGCAGCCTGGATCTGAATATTGGCCTGGCCTCCGCCTCACCGCTGCACATGCAACAACAGGTGCTGCAGATGTTTGACCTCGAAGGCTACTTTGATCAACTTGTCTCCGCCGAGTACTTGCCTTACAGCAAGCCGCACCCGGAAGTGTACCTGATCGCCGCCGAGCGCCTGGGCAGCGATCCCCTGCGCTGTATAACGCTGGAAGACTCGTTCAACGGCATGATTGCCACCAAGGCCGCGAGGATGCGTTCTATCGTGATCCCTGCGCACGAGTATCGCCATGATGGCCGTTGGGCGCTGGCCGACCACAAGCTCGATTCCCTTGAGCAACTGACCTCCGATCATCTGGCCTGATTTTTACGGCATCGGCTTACTGCCGGTGCCGCTAACCTGACTTCTCCCGCCTTTTCGTTGCTTAAGTTCAAAATCTGGCTGCACGTCATAAAATAAATAAAACATTATTTCATTTTTATTGAGTTACTGTAGCGGCCTCATTATGCTGCAGTTCAAGAAAGTCGCCGGACGTTAGGCACAGGCTGTCACTGCCACGCAGCCTTACGCTCTCGTCCGGCGCTTTCTCCTACGCCCATCCCCTTACCGCAGAAAAAGCGTACAGCACTTGGCCATTTAAGTAACAAGCCGTTGTAAAACCGGGAAAAATAAACAATTGGTTACAGGGTAACTGCTTCCACTACTGGGAATTTTCCCATATACTGGATAAATTAACAGTTTATCAGCCGGAACAGCAGTATGACCGCGGAAGGACATCTTATTTTTTCTGTCGCTTGCGCGATTTTCGCCAAGAAGGCCGAGGTGACCCCAGAGCTGGCAACGGGCGACTGGTGGCACATCATCCCTGCCGCGCTGTTGACCTCACTGCTGCCCGATATCGATCACCCCAAGTCGGTACTGGGCCAACGGTTGCGCTGGATTGCCATTCCGATATCGCGCGCCTTCGGCCACCGCGGTTTTACCCATAGCCTGCTGGCGATCGCCGGCGGCATGGCGTTGTTCCAGCTTGACGTGCCGCGCAGTTGGCCGATTCCGGCCGACGTCTTGCATGCCATGATCATCGGTTACTTCAGCCATCTGCTGGCGGATATGCTCACTCCCGCCGGCGTCCCCTTACTCTGGCCATGCCGCTGGCGTTTTCGTCTGCCGCTGCTAAATTCTCAGAAAGGCAATCAGCTTGAGCGCGCCCTGTGCCTGTGTCTGGTGGCTTTCGCTATCTATTGGCAGGGCGGATGCACCATCCCAGTGCAGTCTTATTTTGAGCAAATAAAAAATATCAGACTGTGATCACATAAAAACGGACACTTAATAACCACAGAGTGCGTAAATTAAACAAATTTACGCAATGAGTTATATCAAATTCCATTTGGATATAAGTGAGCCGTTAAGCAAACTGTTACGATATTTAGTATCGCTACGCCATGGTGCATAGCCATTTTCATATAAGAAAAAATTTTGGAGACATTGGGGATGAATTTTCCGCTGGTTATTAACGTGGTGATTTTTGTCGCCCTCCTTTTGCTGTTGGCGCAAAGCCGCCATAAGCAATGGAGCCTGGCGAAAAAGGTACTGGTCGGCCTGGTCATGGGTGTGGTGTTCGGTTTGGCACTGCAGCTGGTGTACGGTTCGGACAATCCGGTACTGAAAGAATCCATCAGCTGGTTCAACATCGTCGGTAACGGCTATGTGCAGCTGCTGCAAATGATTGTCATGCCGCTGGTCTTCGCCTCGATTCTGAGCGCGGTCGCCAAGCTGCATAACGCCTCTTCCCTGGGGAAAATCAGCTTCCTGACTATCGGCACCCTGTTGTTCACCACGCTGATTTCGGCGCTGGTGGGCGTGCTGGTAACTAACCTGTTCGGTCTGACCGCTGAAGGCTTGGTGCAGGGGGCGCAGGAAAGTGCGCGTCTGTCCGCAATCCAAAGCAACTATGTGGGCAAACTGGCCGACCTGACCGTACCGCAGATGGTGCTGTCCTTTATTCCTAAAAACCCGTTCGCCGATCTGACCGGTGCCAGCCCTACCTCGATCATCAGCGTGGTAATCTTCGCGACCTTCCTGGGTGTGGCGTCGCTGCAGCTGCTGAAAGACGACAAGCCGAAAGGTGAGCGCGTGCTGGTCGCTATCGACACCCTGCAGGCCTGGGTGATGAAGCTGGTGCGTCTGGTGATGAAACTGACTCCGTATGGCGTTCTGGCGCTGATGACCAAAGTGGTTGCCGGCTCTAACGTTCACGACATCATCAAACTGGGCAGCTTCGTCGTGGCTTCATATCTGGGTCTGGCGATCATGTTTGCGGTGCACGCTGCCCTGCTGGCCTTCACCGGTGTTAATCCGCTGAAATTCTTCCGCAAGGTATGGCCGGTCATCACTTTCGCCTTTACCAGCCGCTCCAGCGCCGCCAGCATTCCGCTGAACGTGGAAGCGCAAACCCGTCGCCTGGGCGTACCGGAATCCATTGCCAGCTTCTCGGCCTCGTTCGGCGCTACCATTGGCCAGAACGGCTGTGCAGGCTTGTACCCAGCGATGCTGGCGGTGATGGTGGCCCCAACCGTCGGGATTAACCCGCTGGACCCGGTGTGGATCGCGACCCTGGTCGGTATCGTCACCATCAGCTCTGCCGGTGTAGCCGGCGTGGGTGGCGGCGCGACTTTCGCTGCGCTGATCGTGCTGCCGGCAATGGGTCTGCCAGTGACGCTGGTTGCCCTGCTGATCTCCGTTGAACCGCTGATCGACATGGGCCGTACCGCACTGAACGTCAACGGCTCTATGGCTGCGGGTACCATCACCAGCCAACTGATGAAGCAAACAGACAAGTCCATTATGGACAGTGAAGACGAAGTGGAACTGGCTCACCAGTAAATCTCGTCGGCAATAAAAAACCGGGGCTTGTTCGCAGCCCCGGTTTTTTTATATCTGCAATCCACTCAGGGCCGTTCGCCCGCCACCAGTCGCTGATTGATTTCAGCAATCACATCAGGCAGTTGTGCCAATGTATCAATCACGTAGTGCGCACCGGCGGAATACAGTTTATCGGTTGCCAAAGCGCGCCGCTTGTTAACTTCCGACTCACTCATTTGTTGGTATTCCTGCCAGGTAGCCCCAAACTCGTTACCCGACAGTGCCAGCCCGATGCTCCACATGCCTGCATTCAATCCTTCACTGATGCCCGGCACTGCATCATCCACTTTCACACAGTGCGCCACCGAATCGATACCCAGCGTAATCACGTTTTGCAGCGCCATCCACGGGCCTGGACGCCCACCAGCGGCCAAATCGTCAGTCGCAACCCAGTGATCCGGCGCGTAACCTCGCAGCGCTGCTGCCGGCGCCAGCACCTCCATCACCGCCCGCGGATAGCCCGAACAGGAACCTATCTTGATGCCCTGCTCACGCAATGCAGCAATCACCTGTGGCACACCCTCAATCGGATCGGCAAAGTCGACCACCTTGGCAATTTGCAACGGCATAAAAGCCTGGTACAGCGCGTCAATGTCCTGATGACTCATGGAGCGGCCCAACTGCTGCCGCCAACGCGCATCCACCTCGGGCAATTTGCCCAAAGCCTCAATGTGCTGCCATTTGCCCAACCCCATCGGAATGCGCGCCTCCGCCAGGCTGATGTCGATATCAAAGGTCTGCTTAAAGGCTTCAACAAAAATCTGCGTTGGCGCAAAGGAGCCGAAATCTACCGTGGTGCCGGCCCAGTCGAGTATCACTGCGTTAATCTGACTCATGCTCATCCTCATTGCTCCCAGTACATTGCCTGCCCGACCGCGGCCAGCAAACGTTCGATATCCTGCGGGTAAACTTCGCCGATATTGCCAATGCGGAAGCAGTCGCTCTGCGATACCTTGCCCGGATAGATGACAAAGCCCTGCTGTTTCAGGCGCTGATAGAACTCGGTAAAACGGTAAGTGTCGGCCTTCGGCGAATAGAACGCGGTGATGATCGGCGAGTGCAAATCATCCTCCAACAAGGTTTCGAACCCCAACGCGCGCATCCCAGCCACCAGCCGCTGCTGGTTTGCCCGGTAACGAGCGTGGCGGGCATCGATCCCCCCTTCTTGCTCCAGCTCGCGCAGCGCCTGAGCAAAAGCCAGCACCGTATGCGTCGGCGAGGTAAAGCGCCATTTACCGGCGTTATCTTCCATACAGCGCCACTGAGCATACAGATCCAACGACAGCGAACGCGAGCGCCCAGCGCACTTATTCAGTTCATTGCGGCGGGCAATCACAAAGGCGAAACCCGGCACGCCCTGAATGCATTTATTTGCCGAGCTGATCAGATAATCAATGCCCAGCGCATCGACATCCAGCGGGATACCGCCGAAACTGCTCATCGCATCCACGATCAGGGTTTTGCCATTCCGCGCCGCCAGGCCTGAGACGCGCTCCAGCGGATTCAGCATCCCCGTGGTGGTTTCACAATGCACCATGGCGATATGGCTGATGCCTGCATCGCCTTTCAATACCGCCTCCATCGCCTCAACATCCGGCTCATTCACTTCACCACAGTTGAACGCATGGTGATTGATGTCCATCAACCGGGCCATTTCGATCATCCGCGCACCATAAGCGCCGTTATTGACGATCAGCAATTTGTCCTGCGGCCCCATTACCGTGCCCAATACCGCTTCGACCGCAAAACTGCCGCTGCCTTGCAACAACACTAAGGTGTAGCCCGTTGACCGAGTCGCCAGGGCCTCGAGCTTCTGACGAATGTTCTGCACCACGCCCAGGTTGTAATCTTCATCCCAGGTACAGCTATCGAACAGCATCGCTTCCTTCACCGTTTTTGAGGTGGTCAACGGGCCAGGGGTTAACAGCAAATAATCGTGCTCAGACATTTCATTCACCCAATTGGTCTATACCAGATGAGTATTATACTGACCGCAACCCGGCCTTCGGGTCAAACGCCAACCGCAGGTGAAACAAAAAATTCATCTGGGCATGTATAATGAGCGCGTGCCGTAATGCCATAGCGAGATGAAATGAAAGAACATCTGGGTGAGTTGCCCCACTACCTGCAAATCAAGGAACAGCTACAGGCGCGTATCACTCGCGGCGCGCTGCAGGCCGGCGATAAGCTGCCTTCCGAACGCGAGCTGTGCGCCATTTTCTCTACTACTCGTGTCACCGTACGGGAAAGCCTGGCGCAGTTGGAAGCCACCGGTGCCATCTACCGCGCCGACCGCAGGGGTTGGTTTGTTACGCCGGAAAGGTTGTGGTTGGATCCGACGCAGAACACCAACTTCCACCGGTTGTGCCAGGAGCAGGGGCGCACGCCGCGCACTGAGCTGTTGTCCGCCGAAAAAACCGCGGTGCCACTCGACGTCATGCGACCATTAGCGCTGGAGCCGAGTGACCCAATTTATCTGCTGCGCCGCGTACGCTATGCCGACGGCCGGGCTATTTGCTATTGCGAGAACCACTGCCTACCGCAGCGGGTGCCTGAATTGCTCAACCAGGATCTTAACGGCAGCCTGACCGAGATTTATCAGCAACGGTACAATTTGATTTACCACCGGATGCACCTGTCGTTTTACCCTACCGCCCTGCCATACGCCGCCGCCACTGCGTTGGGCGCGATGGTTGGCCTGCCCGCACTGTTGCTACGCCGATTAAACTACGACCAGCACGGGCGAATTCTCGATTTTGATATCGAATACTGGCGACATGACAGCCTGCGCATTGAGGTCGATACGCTGTGATCTCTGCACTGTGCCAAACAAAAAAGGGCGCCGCCGGTGAATGGCTGCGCCCTTGATTTGGTCAACTGACGGGATCAGTACGGGTAGTCGTGATAGCCCATTTGCTCAGAAATGTTGTGTGCGGCGGTGTGCAGACGTTTGACATAATCTGCCCTGGCATCTTCAGAGTAACGAATCGACGGGAACGAAATGCTCAGGCCGGCGGTCACTACGCCAAAGCGGTCAAATACCGGCACCGCAATACAGCGCAGCCCTTCTTCTTGCTCTTCGATGTCCTCACCCACACCTTGCTCACGCACTTGATCCAACAGCGACAGCAGCGCCCCGGCATCGGTCAGGGTATTCGGCGTGCTGCGGGTAAATTCAATCTGCGACAGAATTTGCGCCACTTCCGCCCTATCGCGCCACGCCAACAACACTTTACCGATCGCGGTACTGTGCAACGGGTTACGCCGACCGATGCGTGAATACATGCGCAGGTTATATTGCGCGTCGATTTTATGGATATAGACAATGCTGTCTTCGTCCAGCGCCCCAAGGTGAATAGCTTCCCGGGTGTGATTCGACAGTTCACGCATTTGAACATCTGCAATACGAATCAGATCGACGTTCTGCAACGACTTGGCACCCAGTTCAAACAGCTTGAGCGTCAGGGCATATTTTTCCGTTTCCCCTTCCTGCGACACATAGCCCAACGACTTCATGGTCTGAAGAAAACGGTATACGGTACTTTTGGACATCATCACCCGCTGGGAAAGCTCAGTAATGCCAATCTCACGCTCCTCGCCCAGCGCCTGCAAGATACCGAATACCTTCAGCACGGAGGAAACCGCATCCGGTTGTTTATCTGGATCTGCGTTCACCATAGTCAAAATCCTACCCAGCTTTTGTGTTTTAAGAAATTTGAACAAGGGTTTCAGTATACGCGGTACCGCAGAAGCCACGCAATCGGGCTGGGCTGAATGCACGCTGGGATCTCATCGGTTATTACAATTGAACGGAAAACTGTGGATGCAATCGCAGACGAACATGATTAGCATGGTAATACTCCCCCGGATTAATACCTTCGAGATCAACATGCGTTCTTGTACCGACGGCCTCCCCGTCCCGCAGCGCTATGGGGCAATCCTCGCCATTGCCCTCGGCATTACCGTTTCCGTGCTCGATGGCGCAATCGCCAACGTGGCGCTGCCGACTATCGCCCGCGATCTGAACGCCAGCCCGGCCAGCTCCATCTGGGTGGTGAACGCCTATCAGTTAGCCATCACCATTTCTCTGTTGTCACTGGCCTCGCTCGGCGATCTGATTGGCTATCGCCGCATCTATCAGGCCGGTTTGCTGGTCTTCAGCGTGACCTCACTGTTTTGTGCGCTGTCCGACTCGCTGACGACATTGACTATTGCTCGCGTGCTTCAGGGGTTTGGCGCCGCCGCCATCATGAGCGTCAACACCGCACTGATCCGCATTATCTATCCGCAACGTTTTCTCGGACGCGGTATGGGCATCAACTCGCTGATTGTCGCCTTTTCTTCGGCCGCCGGGCCCACGGTGGCAGCGGCAATCCTCTCGGTGGCCTCGTGGCAATGGTTGTTTGCCATCAACTTGCCGATCGGCATTGTGGCGTTGCTGCTGGGGATGAAATATCTTCCCGCCAATAGTCAAAAGAGCAGCAATCAGCGTTTCGATCCAACCAGTGCGGTGATGAACGCCCTGACTTTCGGGCTGCTGATCACCGCCATCAGCGGTTTTGCCCAGGGCCAGAGCCTGACGTTGATTTTCAGTGAAATCGCCGCGCTGCTGGTCATTGGCTTCTTCTTTGTCCGCCGCCAGCTGCGCCAGGAATTTCCGCTGCTGCCGGTAGACCTGCTGCGTATCCCGATTTTCGCCCTGTCGATGGGCACCTCAATTTGTTCCTTTACCGCACAAATGCTGGCGATGGTCTCGTTACCATTCTTTCTGCAAGGGACGCTGGGCCGCGATGAGGTCGCCACCGGGCTGTTGCTGACCCCCTGGCCGCTGGCGATTATCGTCATGGCACCATTGGCCGGGCGGCTGGTGGAGCGGATCCACGCCGGATTATTGGGTTGTATCGGCCTGGCGGTGTTTGCATTGGGGTTATTCTTGCTGGCATTGCTGCCGCATAACCCTTCCGATCTGGATATCATTTGGCGCATGGTGCTGTGCGGCGCCGGCTTCGGGCTGTTTCAATCGCCCAATAACCAGACCATTATTTCCGCCGCCCCGCGCAACCGCAGCGGCGGCGCCAGCGGCATGTTGGGTACCGCCCGCTTATTGGGGCAGACTTCCGGTGCCGCACTGGTGGCACTGATGTTCAATTTGTTCCCCACTTCCGGTACCCACGCTTCGTTGATTCTGGCCGGTACCTTTGCCACGCTGGCGGCGGCAGTCAGCAGTCTGCGCATTACCCAACCGCGTGCGCAAGCGGTAGAAAACCGTGAGCAAGCCAAATAGCAGGCATAAAAAAACCCCGGCAAGCCGGGGTTTTTTGCGTTCTTTGGGTTACTTCAGGTACTGGCCTGAACGCAGCGCTTCGATACGTTTATCGAGCGGCGGGTGAGACATGAAGAGTTCGCTGAACGACTTGGACTTGCCGTTAATGCAAAACGCCATCATGCTGCCTGCTTCCTGCGGTTCATAGCTGGTTTTCAGCCGTTGCAGCGCCGCGATCATCTTCTCGCGGCCCACCAGTTTGGCTGAGCCTGCGTCGGCATAGAACTCACGGTGACGCGAGAACCACATGGTGATGATGCTGGCCAGGATACCGAACACCAGTTCCAACACCATCGACACGGCAAAATAGATCATCGGGTTGCCGTTACCTTCCCCTTCACCGTCACGGTTACCCAGGAAGCCGGCGGCCACCTGCGCAATCAGCCGCGAGATAAAGATCACGAAGGTGTTCACGATACCCTGAATCAGCGTCATGGTGACCATGTCACCGTTAGCGACGTGACTGATTTCATGGGCGATAACCGCCTCCGCTTCGTCACGGCTCATGCTTTGCAGCAGACCGGTACTGACGGCGACCAACGAAGCGTTGCGACGCGCGCCGGTGGCGAAGGCGTTAATGTCCGGTGCGTGATAAATAGCGACCTGCGGCATAGCAATGCCCGCCTGCTGCGACTGACGACGTACCGTTTCCAGCAGCCAGTTTTCGGTTTCGTTACGCGGCTGTTCAATCACTTCCCCGCCAACGGAGCGCAGCGCCATCCATTTGGACATCAGCAGTGAGACAAAAGAACCGCCGAAGCCGAACAGACCGGCCATGATCATCAGGCCCTGAACGCTACTGGATTGGATTCCTGTCAGGCTGAGCACCAGCCCGAAAACCAACATCACCGCCAGGTTGGTGAGCAGGAACAGAGCTATACGCATCATAAAATGTTTACTTCCTCATAAATGTTAACAAAACGCTGCCTTGGATACCCTAGATCGTATGGGCATTCATCACAGTTTCAAGAGTTGCACGCCATTAACCTACTAAAAATACGAAACTTTACAAAAACGGCGCTTCAGCAATACTCCCCAAATTGTAAACGATTGTTGCGTAAAGCGGCGAGTTTTTATGGGAATTTTATCTGCGAGCCAATCGGAACAACCGAACAAAATTCCGTCCCCTGCACAGGAAGCAAAGTGTCCGCCAGCCCCAGCCGGTAAGATTTACGTCACAAAGCGCTACCCTTACCGTCGCTCCCTGATCTATTTCCTCGCCGGCGGCGACTGGGCTTACGTAATCGCAAGAAAGCGGACTGCACACCGGCCTCACACTTCGAGGGGGCGGTATTTTAACGCTGTGGTTTACGTCCCAGCCCGCCCAGATGGGTATCTGCAAAGCCGCTAGCGTATTTCAGCCCATAACCCAAGGTTCGATCAAAACCGATATGCGCGCCCCAAATCAACGCCGCCATCAACCAGTGTGGCTGTTGGGTTCCCGCAAATACCAGGCCGCACAACGCGGGCCCAATATAAGAGTGGGCAAGGTTATAGCCGATGGCCCCCGCTTTTTTACCCAATACATAGGCCAGAAAAGAGATGTCGGGGATCAGGAAACAGGTGGCAAACAATCTCCAACTGTAGTGTTGTCCGTGGTATATCACCACGGACAGTATCAACACCAGCACGGCTTCAAAACGGAGTACAGCGCGCATTGGCGGGCTTAAGTCGCTCATCGTGACCTCACAAAACGTTTAATTTCGACTCGGGGCCCTGACCGCGCCCATTAAAAAACGCACCCGAAGGTGCGTTTTTCTTTTTGGTGCTTGGCTGCGTTACTTCGCTGCCGCTGGCTGCGCCTGTTCAAGGTGCGCCAGATCCAGAGCGATATGCACGGTTTCATCCAGGTATGGGTCGGGCTCCTGGTAATCCTTCGGCAGATCCTCCAGCTTCTTCAACGGCTTTTTACCGGCGCGCTGCAGGCGGTCATTAATGCGCTGCAAACGGGTAGCGTCATCATCGTGGTTCTCTTTCTCACGCTGGGCAAGATTGAGTGAAACGATGTTGCGCTTGTCCTTCAGCGCCTTGTAATGGGCGATATCCTGCGCGATGTACTGGAACTCAGGATCCTTGGCGATACGCTGCTCGTGATCTTTCAGCAATTCAGGATCGAAAGGCTTCAGATCGCCGGTTTTGGTGTAGGTCGCCGCATTAATACTGTCCCACGGCATCGCATTGTCTTCAAAGGCTTCACCGGTTTCCGCCGGATCAATGCCGCTCGGCATCAGGATATCCGGGGTTACGCCTTTACGCTGGGTACTGCCGCCATTCACGCGGTAGAACTTCTGAATGGTGTATTGCACCGAGCCTAACGCCGGCCATTCCGGACGCAGCATCTGGTCGTAAATGCGGTTCAGCGAACGGTACTGCTGGACGGTGCCCTTACCGAAGGTCGGTTCGCCGACGATCAGCGCACGGCCGTAGTCCTGCATCGCCGCAGCAAAGATCTCGGAAGCAGAGGCGCTGAAGCGGTCAACCAGCACCACCAGCGGCCCTTTGTAGTAGGTCACGCCGTCGGTGTCCGCGTCTTCACGCACCTTACCGTTGTTGTCACGCACCTGCACCACCGGACCGCTCGGAATGAACAGACCGGACAGTGATACCGCTTCGGTCAGCGCGCCGCCGCCGTTGGTGCGCAGATCGATGATCAGGCTCTTGACGTTCTGCTTGGCCATCTTCTGCAACTGAACTTTCACATCATCGGTCAGGCCAACGTAGAAGCCTGGGATGTCCATCACCGCGACTTTCTCTTTGCCGACGGTCTTGATGGTCATCTTCACCGCGCGATCTTCCAGACGAATACGCTCACGGGTCAGTGTGACCACGCGGGTTTTGGTACCTTTGCCCGCAGGCAGGATATCCAGGCGTACTTTGCTGCCCTTCGGCCCTTTGATCAGCGAAACCACATCGTCCAGACGCCAGCCGATAACATCAACCATAGGTTTACCCGCCTGGCCAACGCCGACAATACGGTCACCTACGGTGATCGCCTTGCTCTTCGCCGCCGGGCCACCCGGTACCATAGAATTGATCAGGGTGTAGTCGTCATCCATCTGCAGCACTGCACCGATGCCTTCCAATGACAGGCTCATCTCAGTGTTGAACTGTTCGGTATTGCGCGGGGACAGATAATTGGTATGCGGGTCGATTTCATGCGCGAAGGCATTCATCGCCAGTTGGAATACGTCTTCGCTGTTGCTTTGCGTCAGGCGCTTGATGGCGAACTGATAGCGTTTGGTCAGCGTTTCGCGAATTTCCTTGTCGGTCTTGCCGGTCAGTTTGAGGTTCAGCTCGTCATATTTGACTTTGGCATCCCACAGGCTGTCCAGTTCGGCCTTGTCTTTCGGCCACGGCGCTTTGCTGCGGTCGAGATCGATAGTGTCGTTGCCGGTGAAGCTCATTGGCTTTTCCAGCAGCGACAAGGCATAGGTGTAACGCTCAAAACGGCGTTTTTGGGCCAGATTGTACAGCGCGTATGGCGTATCCAGCTTACCGCTTTTCAGCTCTTCGCCAAGCTGGTTGCGCTTGTCGGCGAATTGCGCCACGTCGGAAGCCAGCAACACGTTATGGTTGTAGTCCAGCATATTCAGGTAACGATCGAAGATCTTGCCTGAAAAGTCCGCATCGAGGGCAAACTGGCGGTAATGAGAGCGAGTGAAGCGCGAAGTTACGCGCTCACTCACCGTTGCATGTTGCGGTTCCTGCTTAAGCTGGGGCAGTTGATCGATGCGGATGTTGGCTGTGTCCGCTCCGTAACTGACGCCCGCCCACAACAGACCCGCGACTGCTGTTAATCTGACAAATTTGTTCATGCCTTGGTTGGCCTCCGTATCAGAACTGCAAGTGTTCTGCGCGCACAATCATCGCCAGACCGGAAGAGAGCTGCACACGTACGCCATCTTTAGCGATTTCGAGTACGGTAGCATCCATCGCGCTCTTGCCTGCTCTGACTTTGATTTCTTGGCCAATTTGCAGTTTAGAGATATCCGTGACTGGCACATGGCGCTGCTGGCTTTCCTCTTTGACTTCACGAGGTTGACGAGCGGGCTGTGGGCGAGTTTGTGGGCGTGGCTTGCGGTTCTCCGATGCGGCTCCGCCTTCGCGACGTGCAGCAGGTTTTTTACCGGCTGGACGTGGACGACGCGGTTGCGCATCGGCTGATTCGCCGGCAGCTTCACGTTTTTTGGCGTTTTGTTCGGCACGCTGTGCCTGAACGCGCGCTTTCGCTTCTTCAAGCTGTTGGCGGGCATGATCGACATGCTGCTGTTCGAGTTCACCGCACGGGTTGCCGTCTAAATCGACGCGCTGCGCGCCAACTTTGACGCCGTACAGGTAACGCCAGCTAGAGGTGTACAGGCGCAGGGCAGAACGCAATTGCGTTTTGCTGAGGTTCTCTTCCCCTTGAACACGCTCGACCAGATCCTGAAAAATACCGATTTTCAACGGGCGAGCTTCGCCCTCGGCGCTAAAGCAGAGCGGAAAACGCTCGGCAAGAAAAGCAATGACTTCTTTACTAGAGTTCAACTTAGGTTGATTTTCCATGAAATTTCCTGATTACAACGGGTTTGCCAACCAGCGCAGGCATGAACAGGCGTCATTATAATGACGCCATCGGTAAATGCCACGTTAACCGTAGATCAACTTGCTGCCACAGTGACATATTTCGCACTATCACACTGTTCCAGCTGCGCACAAAGCCCCGCCACCACTGCTTCCAGGCCCCTTTCGTCCTGTTCGTCGAAACGTTGATAAACTGTGCTGTCGATATCGAGAACGCCGATAATCTGACCGCTAACATTCAGCGGCAGCACAATTTCTGCATTACTGGCTGCGTCACAGGCGATATGGCCTGGGAACGCATGGACATCACCAACACGTTGCACGCGGTTTTCCGCCACGGCAGTCCCGCACACGCCCTTGCCTACCGGAATACGTACGCAGGCGATCTTCCCCTGGAACGGACCGAGCACCAATTGCGCACCGTCCATCAGATAAAAACCGGCCCAATTGACGTCATCAAGGCGCTCGTTGATCAACGCACTGGCGTTGGACAACGCGGCGATAAAGTTGGTTTCCCCGTCAAGCAGCGCGCACAAATCACGTTTTAATTCCGCGTAGAATTGTTCTTTTGTCATGTGTTAACCATTAATACCGTGAAGATGGCCAGAAGCCCAAGTCTTAAGCCCTATAAAATAAGCATTAAATGCCTATAGCCACAAGGTTAATCATCTGTTGCTTCACAAAACCCTACCGGGCAAGGTATGTTTGCCGGTCTGAAACCCTGTTTTGCCGCCCGGCGCTTGAACCGATGAGCACGGACAGATTTATTTTTCAGCTACGCTAACTGTTGCGGCGAGCTTTAGGGCAGCTTTTCTCATGATGAAAATACACGCTATCACCGGCCCACTTTCCAAAGCACGCCACCAGCGCTGTTGCGAATGCGACCTGCTGTTTGTGTTGCCGCCGCTGAGCGGCAAACAGGCAGCCTACTGCCCGCGTTGTGATGCGAAGGTGGTCAGCGGACGCGACTGGTCGATGACCCGACTGACCGCCATGGCGGTCACCATGTTGCTGCTGATGCCCTTCGCCTTCAGCGAACCGCTGATCAGCATCCGCTTGCTGGGCGTACGTATCGACGCCAGCCTGCTGGAAGGCATCTGGCAGATGAGCCGCCAGGGTGATCCTATCACCGCCAGCATGGTGGCGTTCTGCACCATAGGTGCTCCACTGACGTTGGCGCTGTCACTTCTGTACCTGCGTTTCGGCCATGCGCTGGGCATGAACCTGCGCCCGGTGCTGCTGATGCTGGAACGGTTAAAAGAGTGGGTGATGCTCGATATCTATTTGATTGGCATGGCCGTGGCAACCATCAAGGTCAAAGAGTATGCCGATATCCAGGCCGGCAGCGCCCTGATCGCCTACCTGTCACTCACCCTGCTCAGTATTCTGACGCTGATCCACGTCAATCTGGAACAGCTGTGGGAACGCTACTACCCGCAAGAGCAACCAGAGGGCCCGCCGAAGGCACTGCATATTTGTCTGTCGTGCCATTTCACCGGTTATCCCGATGAGCGCGGACGCTGCCCGCGCTGCCATGTGCCCATGTGTCACCGTCAGCCCTACAGCCTGCAAAAAACCTGGGCGGCGCTGATTGCGGCAATGATTTTACTGATCCCGGCCAACCTGTTGCCGATATCGATCATTTACGCCAATGGCGCCCGGATGGAAGACACTATATTCTCCGGGGTGGTGTCACTGGCAAGCTCCGGCAATGTGCCGATCGCCGCCATCGTCTTCATCGCCAGCGTGCTGGTGCCCTTTACCAAGGTCATTGTGCTGATCACGATATTGTTCAGTATTCATTTCAAAACCTCGCACAGCCTGAAAACGCGCATTCGCTTGCTGCGGCTGGTGACCTGGATCGGCCGCTGGTCAATGCTCGATTTATTCGTTATTGCACTGATGATGTCGCTGGTGAACCGCGACCAGTTGTTATCTTTTACTATGGGACCGGCAGCCTTTTACTTTGGGTCTGCGGTTATTTTAACTATTCTTGCCGTAGAGTGGCTGGATAGCCGATTGATTTGGGATGCACATGCAACAGGAAACGCCGAATACACCGACTGAAGCGCGGGTCAAAAACAAGCGCCGCATTTCGCCATTCTGGTTACTGCCGTTTATTGCCCTGCTGATTGCGGGGTGGCTGGTCTACAGCAATTTCCAGGAACGCGGCACCACGGTGACCATTGATTTTCAGTCTGCGGCAGGCATCGTCGCTGGCCGTACACCGGTGCGCTATCAAGGGGTAGAAGTCGGCACCGTACAGAGCATCAGCCTAAGCAAGGATCTGCGCAGCATCGTGGTCGAAGCCAGCATCAAGAGCGATCTGGAAGACTCTCTGCGCGACGGCACCCAATTTTGGCTGGTTACGCCAAAAGCCTCATTGGCGGGTGTGTCAGGCCTGGATGCGCTGGTCGGCGGCAACTACATTGGCATGATGCCGGGCAGCGGGCAGCCGCAAACCCACTTCACCGCCCTCGATACTCAGCCCAAATACCGGCTGAACACCGGCGAGCTGATGATTCACCTGCATGCCGACGATCTGGGGTCACTCAATACCGGCTCGCTGGTCTATTACCGCAAAATTCCGGTCGGCAAGGTGTATGACTACACCATCTCCGAAGGGAATAAAGGCGTCACTATCGATGTGCTGATCGATCGCCGCTTTGCCAATCTGGTGAAGGGCAACAGCCGTTTTTGGAACGTTTCCGGCTTTAAGGGCGATTTCAGCCTGTCGGGCGCCTCGGTGCAGATGGAAAGCCTGGCCGCGCTGGTTAACGGCGCCATCGCTTTTGATTCACCGCTCGACGGTCAACAGGCCAAGGCCGATCAAAGTTACACCCTCTACCCGGATCTGGCGCACAGCCAGCGTGGCGTTAACATTACGCTTGATTTGCCCAGCGGTAACAGCCTGAGTGAAAATCACACGCCGCTGATTTATCAGGGGCTGCAGGTAGGTACTTTGACAAAACTGACGCTGGAACATGACAGTAAGGTCACCGGCGAACTGACCATCGATCCGTCGGTGGTGGATTTAATGCGCAGCGGTACGCGAATCGTCATGCGCAGCCCGCGCTTGAGCCTTAACGATGCCAAACTCAGCCAGCTGCTGACCGGCAATACGCTGGAGCTGGTGCCGGGCGAAGGCGAGCCGCAGCAGCACTTCAACGTGCTCGACAGCAGCGAAACCCTACTGCAACAGCCGGGCGTGCTGACCGTAACGCTTAACGCGCCGCAAAGCTATGGCATCGACGTCGGCCAGCCGCTAGTGGTTCATGGCGTCAAGGTCGGCCAAATAATGAGCCGCGCATTGACCGACAGCGGTGTGGTATTCACCGCCGCCGTGGAAGCCCAATATCGCCGCCTGCTGCATAAAGACAGCAAGTTCGTGGTCAACAGCCGCGTCGACGTCAAGCTGGGGCTCGATGGCATGGAAGTGCTGGGTGCCAGCGCGCAGGAATGGCTGGACGGCGGCGTGCGCATCATCCCCGGCAGCAAAGGCGATCCAGTAGGCCAGTATCCTCTGTACGGCAATACCGAAAAGGCCGAAGCCGGCATCGTCGGTAACAGCCCAACGCCGACCCTGACGCTGAACGCCGTGAGCCTGCCTGACGTTCAGGCCGGTTCGGTGGTGCTGTACCGCAAATTCCAGGTGGGCGAAATTGTTAACGTGCGCCCCAAGGCCAACGAGTTTGAAGTCGATGTTTATATCAGCCCGGAATACCGCAAGCTGCTGACCAGTGAAAGCATCTTCTGGGCCGAGGGCGGTGCCAAGGTGCAGTTGAACGGCAACGGTCTGACGGTACAGGCATCCCCGCTTAACCGCGCGTTGAAAGGCGCCATAAGTTTCGACAACCTGCAGGGCGTGACGCTGGACAAAGGCGCCAAACGCGTACTGTACGCCACGGAAACCGCCGCCCGCGCGGTGGGTAGCCAGATCATCCTGAAAACCTACGACGCCAGCAAACTGTCGCCGGGTATGCCGCTGCGCTATCTCGGCATCGATATCGGCCAGGTGGATTCGTTGAAGCTGGCACCAGAGCGAAATGAAGTGTTGGCCAAGGCGGTGCTGTATCCGGAATACGTCCAGACCTTCGCGCGCCTGGGCAGCCGATTCTCGATTGTCTCGCCGGAGATTTCCGCCGCCGGAGTCAGCAACCTCGATACTCTGCTGCAACCTTATATCAACGTGGAACCGGGTCGCGGGCGCGAGCTGCGCAGCTTTGAGCTGCAGGAAGCCAGCATCACCGACTCGCGCTATCTGGACGGTCTGAGCGTGATCCTTGACGCGGCCGAAACCGGCTCGCTGCAGATTGGTACTCCGGTGCTGTTCCGCGGCGTGGAAGTGGGCACCGTCACCGGTTTCTATCTGGGGGCCATGTCCGATCGCATCCACGTGGCGCTGCGCATCAGCAAGAAATACCAATATCTGGTTCGCAACAACAGCGTGTTCTGGCAAGCCTCCGGCTATAACCTGCAGTTTGGCCTGACCGGCGGCGTGATCAAGAGCGGCACCTTCCAGCAGTTCATTCGCGGCGGCATTGCTTTCGCCACCCCGCCAAGTATTCCGCTGGCGCCTAAGGCCACGCCGCACAAGCACTTTATGCTGAATGCGGAGGAACCTAAGGACTGGAGAGACTGGGGAACCGCCATCCCTAAAGAGTAAATAAGTCACCTTCTCAGGGGCTCAGCAATGCTGGGCCCCTACTGTTTCCAGCTTTGTGGTAAACTTCCGCCCTTATTTTGACAGCTGCCAGAGAGTTCACCCCGTGGCCAAACCTGCCTCCGTTTATTTGCCGCCCGCCTTTCTCGACGCGACGCGTGCCATCATGCCCGCCGACCTGTCGATGGACGATTTTATTGCCGCCTGCCAACGCCCGCTGCGCCGCAGCCTGCGAGTGAATACGCTGAAGATCAGCGTTGCCGACTTTTTGACGCTGGTGCAGGATTACGACTGGCAGTTGGAGCCGATCCCCTGGTGCGCGGAAGGCTTTTGGATCGAACGCAAAGACGAGGAACTGCGGCTGGGTAGCGCGGCGGAACACTTGAGCGGCCTGTTTTACATTCAGGAAGCCAGCTCGATGCTGCCGGTCAGCGCACTGTTCGCCGCAGGGGAAACGCCACGTCGGGTGCTGGACGTCGCCGCCGCGCCGGGTTCCAAAACCACTCAGATTGCGGCCTTGATGAACAACCAGGGTGGCATTGTGGCGAACGAATATTCCGCCAGCCGGGTCAAGGTGCTGCATGCCAACATCAGCCGCTGCGGGGTTAAAAACACGGCGCTCACCCACTTTGACGGGCGGGTATTCGGCGCCGCACTACCGGAAAGCTTCGACGCCATTCTGCTGGATGCACCCTGCTCCGGTGAAGGCGTAGTACGCAAAGATCCGGACGCCATGAGCAACTGGTCGCCGGAGAGCGTTGCCTCCATCGCCGAGACTCAGCGCGAATTGATCGACAGCGCCTTCCATGCCCTGGCACCGGGTGGCGTCATGGTCTACTCCACCTGCACGCTCAACGCGCAGGAAAATCAGCAGATCATCAACGGGTTGCTGGCGACCTATGGCGACGCGGTCAGCGTCGAGCCATTGGGCGAACTGTTCCCAGGCGCCAAACAGGCCCTGACCGACGAAGGCTTCCTGCACGTGTTCCCGCAGATCTACGACAGCGAAGGCTTCTTCGTGGCCCGCCTGCGCAAACATCACTCCGTGCCCGCGTTGGCGAAACCAAGCTATAAGCTGGGCAAATTCCCGTTCGCGCCGCTTTCCGCCAAGGACTCTGCTGAAATAGCCCAGGCCGCCGCTGCTTCCGGGTTGGTCTGGGATGAAACCAGCCGCCTGTGGGCGCGCGATAAAGAGATTTGGCTGTTCCCCGCCGAGCTGGAAACGTTAGTCAACAAAGTACGTTTTTCCCGCATTGGGCTGAAACTGGCCGAACGCTTCACCAAAGGCTATCGCTGGCAGCACGAAGCGGTGATCGCACTGGCGGCGGCTGACGGTAAGCAGCGCTTTGAGCTGGATGCCACACTGGCGCAGGAGTGGTATCACGGCCGCGACCTGTACCCGGACTCACCGCCGCTGACCGATGAATGTATTGTGACCTATCAGCAACAGCCACTGGGGATCGCCAAACGCATCGGCAGCCGGATAAAAAATAATCTGCCCCGCGAACTGGTTCGCGACGGCGCGTTGGATTTTCATCAGTAGATGCGCTGAAACTGGCCGGGAAATGCCGGCCAGTTAATGGCGCTAATAATATTCCGATAGGGGAATATTATTATTCTAATCATTTACCCTTTTCGGCATTATCCTCCCGACTTGCCAAATATACCGTCACCTTTCAAAAATAAAGATAATTTTTGGCTCCTGACCAAGACAATTCAGCATTCTTATTCTATTAATTAAACTGTAAATAAATTAATGCGTTTAACCCGGTTCCGGGCGGCGCTTTTGTGGGGTTCTCCCTTACACAGCAAGGAAACTAATATGAAAAAAACTCTGATGGCATTGACCTCGGTAGCCACCCTGCTGTGCGCAAACGGCGCAGCTAACGCAGCAGGCACAATTCAGGGCAACCTGGGCGTAACCTTAACCATCGGCGCGGGTTGCGTAGTCGGCGGTGGAAACAGCGCGGGTAGCGCCAACGACTTTGGCGCCATTAGCTTCGGGACTTACTCTTCCCTGTCCAACATTATTGACGCCAGCGCAACCGGTTCCGGCGGTGCAGGTACCCTGTCGCTGACCTGTACCACAGGCACCGCCTATACCGTGGCGTTGAATAACGGTCTGCACGTGGGTGCTAGTAACCAACGCCAAATGGCCAGTACGGCCGGCGCGTTAATCAAATACAACCTCTATCAGGATTCGGCACGTGCTACCGCCTGGTCCAGCGGCGCCAATGCCCTGACCGGCACCGGTACCGGCGCAGCGGTTCCATTAATTGTCTATGGTCGTGTCCCGGCGGCGGCCACTACGCCAGATCCTGATACCTACAATGATACCGTGACGATGACGGTAACCTGGTAACAGTGCGGCAAGCCCTTTTTGTTTGTGGGTTGCTGACGCTGAGCCTGGCGGTGAACGCGGATAGCAAAACCGCCACCATCGGCGTCAGTGCCACCTTGTTGAAGGCCTGTGAAGCAGGCAGCAACTCGGGCGGCAATGTCAGCTTTGGTTCGCTGGACTTTGGTACAGTCTATTTCCTCACTACCAACGTCAGTATTGCCGGGCAACAAAACGCGGGCGCCATTCGTGTCAAATGCAACAACGGCACCAGTTACAACGTCCTGCTGGGCGGCGGACAAAGCGGTAACACCGCGGCCCGTTACCTGAAAAGTGCCGCTGGCCAACAGGTGAACTACAACCTGTATACCACCAGCGCCCACAGCACCATTTGGGATAATCTGACCGGAGTATCGCAAACCGCCAACGGTCAGGATAACTGGTTACCGGTGTATGGCATGATCCCGGTGCAATCCACTCCTCCGATCGGCAGCTACACCGACACCGTGCAGGTCACCATCAATTGGTAAGGGTAATGCGTATTTTAAGCGGTGGTTTACTGCTCTGGATGATAACGCCGCCGGTACTGGGCGACACGGGTGTCAACGATCAGCAAAAAACCCAGGCGCTTACCGTCAACGCGACGGTAGTGAAAGGCTGTATTTTGGGCAGCGGCAGCAGCGATGTCACCACCTTCGGCAACCTCAACTTTGGACAGATCTCCTCGTTAGCCAGCAATATCAGCATAGTTTCCAGTTCGGGGGCCGGTTCCGTGCTGTTTCGCTGCAACCCTGGCCTGAGCGTCACGCTGGCGCTTGGCATCGGCAACAATGTCACCGGTTCTATCTCCGCCGGGCGCAAATTGAAAAATACCCTGACCCCCGAGACCCTGATTTATCAGCTTTACCAGGACAGTAATTATTCCACCATTTGGGGCGATGGCAGTAACGGCGGCACCACAGAGGTCGTCGCCGCGACCGGTAGCACCCAGGAAATAAAAGTTTATGCCCGTTTGTTCTCGACCAGTACCCTGCCCACCAGTGGCACATACAGCGATACGGTCTTACTGACGGTCACTTATTAGTATTTTGAATAAGGATTTAGCCATGCGCATACCCTTCCGACTGCCACTGACGGCAGCGCTGCTGATTGTCGGCCAACAACAGGCTCTGGCCGCCGCGTCGATCCTGATTTGGCCCATCGATCCAGTGATTGAAGATCAACAACCCGCGACGGCGCTATGGTTGGAAAATCGGGACAGCAAGCCGGTCTATATGCAAGTGCGGGTGCTCGGCTGGAAACAGACCGCCGGTAAAGACGACTACAGCAACCAAAGCGAAGTGATCGCCAGCCCGCCGGTTGCCTCAATTGCACCAGGAAAACGCCAACTGATCCGGCTGGTTAAACAAACCCCGCCGCCCGCCGGGCAGGAGCGCGCCTACCGTATTCTGATTGATGAAGTCCCGGTAAAAGATTCAGGCAGTCAATCCGCGCCAGAAGGGGCGCAGATGGGGCTGAAATTCCAGATGCGCTATTCAGTCCCGTTGTTTGTCAGCGGTAAAGGGGTCTGGACCAAGCAAGACTCAGAAAAACCGCGCGATTACGCCACCGCCAACCAGCCGCAGCTCAGCTACCGTCTGTTGCAACAGAGTAGCCAACGTTGGCTGGAGGTGCGCAACCAGGGCATCGTACATGCGCGTATCTCCAAAGTGACGATGCAGGGAAAAACGCTTAATGCCGGTCTGATGGGGTATGTGTTGCCCGGCTCGCAGATGCGCTTTGCCCTGCCGGCATCGGGCAGTTTCAGCAGCGGTCAGTTGCAAGCCACGGTCAACGATAACAAACAGCCGATAACCTTAACCGCTTATTGAGCTTGATGTGCCGTTAACCAGGATACCGTCCCCCAGGCGTAACGGGTTCGGGCTGAAGCCGTTAGCATTCGCCGTACTGTGCGCAGTGGCCACGCCGTGGCTACCGTACGCTTGCGCCGACGATTTGCCGCCGCCGCCGAGCGCCATCAGCATGCCGGATACCACCCTATATCTGGAGCCGGTGGTCAATGGTCGTCAGACCGGGAAAGTGGTGCCAGTGATCTATCGCGGCGGCCACTATTACCTCACACCGCAGCAGTTGCTCGACGCAGGCCTGCCGGTAGCGGATAAACAGGCGAAAGAAATCGCCGTCGACCAATTAGAGAAAGTGGACGTCACCTACAGCGGTGAAACCCAACAGTTGATGATCAACGTCCCCAACGACTGGCTACCCAATCAAAAATTCAACGCTCAGAACCCACTGGATCGCCTGCCGGCGCAGAGCAGCCTCGGCCTGCTGTTCAATTACGATTTGTACGCCAGCCAAAGCAGCGCCAACGGCCAGCCGGGCTCTCTTTCTGCCTGGACAGAACAACGGCTGTTCGATGGCTTTGGCGTGGTGTCGAACACCGGTATTTTCCGCGGCAGCTTTAACACCTCCGCCAACAGTGAGCAGGACAACCGTTATATCCGCTACGATAGTCAGTGGCGCTACAATGATGATGACCGCCTGCTTAGCTATACCGCCGGCGATCTCACCACCGGCGCCCTGACCTGGAGCAGTTCGGTGCGTATCGGCGGCGTCCAGCTGGCGCGTAATTTTGCTTCCCGGCCAGACCTGATCACCTATCCGCTACCGCAGTTCTCGGGCCAGGCGGCACTGCCCAGCAGCGTCGATCTGTATATCAACAGCTATAAAAACAGCAGCACCAGCGTTAACCCCGGTCCTTTCACCCTGGATACCGTGCCCTACATTAACGGCGCGGGCCAAGCCACCGTGGTCACCACCGATGCACTGGGCCGACAAGTCAGTACCGTGGTGCCGTTTTATGTCGCCAGTAACCTGTTGCAGACCGGCATGAGCGATTTCAGCCTGTCCGCCGGTGCCCTGCGACGCAATTATGGCATGAGCTCTGCCGATTATGGCCAGTGGGTGACCAGCGGCAGTGGACGTTACGGCGTCACTGACTGGTTGACTCTGGAAGGCCGCGCCGAAGGCGCAGCGGAATTGGCGGTGGGTGGCGCAGGTGCGAATATTCGCCTTGGTCAATGGGGCGTTTTCAATGCCTCGTACAGCTACAGCCAGGCCAGCGATAATGCCTTTAACGATTATCAACCTTCGCAACAACCCAACTACTACGATCCCCTGACCGGTCAACCTATCCCGCAGCCCGATCCGCAGCCGGTCTATCAATACAGCTCCAATCATGGCGATCAAAGCAGCATCGGCTATACCTACAGCAACCGCTATTACAGTCTGAATGCTCAGCGCATCCTGCGCAGTGCCGGCTTCGGTGATATTTCGGTGTATAAAAGTGACTATCGTCTGAGCCGTCGTACCGATCAACTGACCGGCAGTATCGGTCTGAACCGATTCGGTAGCATTGGCGCCGGCTATTTCGACGTCCGTGACGCCATTGGCCAACGCACTCGTCTGGTCAACTTTTCCTACAGCATCTCGCTGTGGCGCAATACCAGTCTGTATGCGTCAGTGAACCGTGAAATCGGCAGCAGCGGCTACAGCGCCCAACTGCAACTGTCCATTCCCTTCGACAGTTGGGGTACCGCCAGCGTCAGCGCCTCTCGTGACAACAACAATCGCTGGAACCAACGCGTCAGCTACAGCCGTGCCGCGCCGACCGACGGTGGTTTGGGCTGGAACCTGGCCTATGCGGACGGACAGAGCAGCGACAGCTATAGCCAGGCCGATATCACCTGGCGTACCCGCCTGCTCGAAGCCCGCGGCGGGATGTACGGCAACAGCAATGATTATACCCGCTGGGGCGAAGTGAGCGGCTCGCTGGTGGCGATGAAAGGCGACCTGTATGCCACTAACACCATCAATGACGCCTTCGCCCTGATCTCTACCGAGGGCTACCCGGACATCCCGGTCCGCTATGAAAATCAGTTAATCGGGGTGACCAACGCCAAAGGCTATTTGCTGGTGCCAACCGTCACTTCCTACTACCACGCCAAATTCCAAATCGATCCGCTCAACCTGCCTGCAGACGTGGCGGTTCCCACCGTAGAGAAAACCGTGGCAATCCGCGATCACAGCGGTTTTCTGGTCGATTTTCCCATCCAGCACATTTCCGCCGCCGACGTCAAACTGGTCGACGCCCAGGGCAAACCACTGGCTAATGGCAGTGAAGTGGCCGTTATCGGCAGCAAACAGCAAAGCTACGTCGGTTGGGATGGCATGGTCTATGTGGATCCGGTGCAATTGCAAAACCGGCTGAGCGTTATCCCGGCAGACGGCAGTGCCCCTTGCCAGGCGCAATTCAACCTGACCAAAACCCAGGGTATCCAAAGTATCGGGCCGATCGTGTGCCAGTAACTCATTATGGAGACAAATATGATCCGTGGAACCAAGGCGTTATTGCTGGCGCTGCTCTTGCTCACAGCCCGCCAGGCGCTCGCCGACTGTACCACCACCAACGGTGCCGTGACGCTGCCCGGCAGCAGCTCTTTTGCCGTCTACAACGGTTCGCTCAGCGCTCAAGGTACCGCCGGGCTCAACTGCAGCGGCCTTGGCCTGTCGCTGCTGACGCAAAACACCGTGACGGTTAAAATCAACTCGACCACCCACAATATGGCGCTGGCTAATACCGACGGTTCCGGCGATCAGATTCCTTATTTGATTTACCCCGATGCGAATTACCAATATCCCTACAGCGTCGGACAAACCATTGATTACAGTTCATTGAACCTGTTAACGCTGATCCTGATCTCGCCCAACGTCAATTTCCCGCTGTATATCAAAACTACCGCCGGGGCTAACGTGCGCGCAGGTACCTATACCGATACCGTCAACCTGGTGTGGAATTACCATATCTGCGGCCTGGGTCTGATTGGGCTTTGCATCTGGTGGGACGGCACCAATAAGCCCAGCACCGTTAACATCAGCCTGACGATCACTAAAGATTGTTTGCTGGGTACCGCGCAAAACGTCAATTTCGGCAGCATGGCATTGGTCGGTCAGTTTAATCCGGTGAACCAAAGCATCACCCTCACCTGCACTAAAACCGAGGGGTACAATACCTACTTTACCGATGGTAATAACCCCGTCACCGGATGGCGGCGAATGAAAAGTGGCACCAGCAACTATCTGCAGTATCAAATTTACCTGCCCAACACCACCACGGTGTGGAACAGCGCTAACAAGCAAGCAGGCTCTGGCACAGGGCTGGCGCAAAGCATTCCCTACCTGGCGCAAATCAACCAGGCGCAAACCGAAGTGCCGGTGGGCACCTACCAGGACAACCTGAGTTTTGTCGTGGAGTATTAAGCCCCTGCGCTAGCCGCTGAATGCTCATGTTGCCAGTTTGTATTTTTTATGTGGCATTTTTTGCTCATTTAGCTATGCTGATTAAGATGACTCAACTGGTCACACCTCATACCAGCACAGCAAGCAAGGAGTTCCAATGGGCAAAACCGTGGTGAAAATAGGCAGTTTCGAGGTTGATGACGCACATTTGTCCTCCTCGGCCGAGCAGGTCAGTACACTGGCGATCCCTTGCAAGTCGGATCCCGATTTGTGCATGCAGTTAGACGGTTGGGATGAGCACACCAGCATCCCGGCAATACTCGATGGCAAGCAATCGCTGCTGTATAAGCAGCATTACGATCGCCAGACCGATGCCTGGGTAATGCGGTTGGATTGAATGATGGAATATCTAAGAACGCGCGCTGTTTCGCTGGGAACAACGCGCGTTTTTTTATGCTATTGCGATACCGCGCCCGGCGAAAAAGCGGGCAAAGCTGCCCAACGGTAAAGTGACCTGTTTGCGCGATTGCGGCCGATCGCCAGACGGATTGTGGAATGTCACGCTCTGTGCCTCAGCGGCGGTAATCAACACCAGATGTCCGCCCCGCTGTGGCGGTGTCTGCTCGGGCCAGCGGATGCCAGGGTGCACCGAGGCCATAAAATAGCGTCGCTGCGCCAACAGCTGTGGCAGCGCTTGCGCCTCAATACCCACCTGAACCTCCGCCTCCAGGGCGAACTGCTCACGCACAAAGTCGACAAAGGGCGCATAAATCAGCCCCTTGATGCGATCCCCCTCACGCACGTAAGCCCCATAGGGCAAACTGCGGCGCGCCAGCTCCAACAGCGGCGGTGCATCGCCATCGCGGTGGCTCAACACCATTTTCAGGCAGGCCATACCGCAAACGTGATTCGCCCATTCGATATATTCAGCCCGGTCGTGCGCGCCGCTGAGCGCCCAGTTGGCGTCATCCGCCAGCGTCACGCGCCCGGCAATCAGGTCGGCCGCCAGCTCAGGCGTCGCCCATTGGCAGACGTAAGGAACGGGGGACGTCAAATCAGAAAGTCTCTGTGACTTTGAAATTCATCAGCACCAGCGTCATGTTCGGTGAGAACAGCTCATATTCTTCAAAGAAGCTCTGCAGCTCTTTACGCCAATAAGCCAGCGAACGGTCACCTTCCCCTTCGGCAAAAGCATGGGCCTCATCAACCTGATCGTAGGTTTTCATCTCTACCGACGTCAGTTCCACCGCGCAAACCGGCTGACCTTTACCATCCACCACTACAAATACGTCACCGGCCAGCGGGATGCCTTCGCCGTCCAGATTGGAGCAGGTTGCCGTCTTGGTACCGTCCAGGATCAGCTTGGCCACGTCGTCGGCCTGCTGCTCGGTCTTGCCGAACGCCCAACGCTCGGTGTTTTCATATTTCTTCGGAATTTCGCTCGCCATTGCCATACCTTTTTAAATAAATCATTGTGCAGACAGAATAGTACAACGTATCCGGCGCTGCCTGCACTGCCGAATTCAGCCCGCAGCCGCCTTATTGGGCTCTTTTAACGGCTGTTTGGGGTAAACCCCTGTGCCTATGCCGGGACAACAGGCATACTGTGAACGCAATTCACTCAATGGCTAACGGCCAGGCGGTAAAATGAAGAATGACGACAAAGACCCCGATGACACCTTCAGCGACCTGTTAAAAGTTCTGGCGGTGGTGATGATTGTAATCTTTGCTATCGGCGGCTGGTATTTCAGCTGATCACTAAAACAGGAGGTCACATTGGCCACCAAACGCATGCGCAGCAAGCACTGGAAGATGTTTTTAATATTATTGCTGATCTGTCTCGCCCTACTGTTATTGCGCTGGGCGGCAATAGTTTTCGGCTAACGGCAAGGAACAGGCCCCATGGCAAAACGAAATGGCAACGGCGTACAAATCGCCTTACTGCTGCTGGCGCTGGTTATTTTGGTCTGCGGTATTTTGATGATCACCACCGAGCTAGGTCACCAGGTGCTTGAAGAGATCGAAGATATTCTCGAGTAACGCCAGTCCGGCCGGATACTGACACGCCTTCTTTCAGTGTTCCCGCTTCGCGGGTTGCTTAGCCTCAGGCTCCAACAACTCGCGTAAATAGGTAATTCTCGCCTCCCCTTGCGGCAGCCATAAACGGTACAGCCAATGTTGCGCTTCAGCCCGCTGGCTGCGGCGATGGTACTCAGCCAGTTTATCGACCAGTCTCATCATTCACCCTCCAGATATTCGACACTGTTAGTATTGGACGAAAAAACCAGAAGAAATACTGATGGCTTGTTTTTTATGCATCCGGTTTTGGCATTGTGCGATCGGTACGGTGGCGCCCCCTGACCTCAACTGCTACATTGACCAAAAATCACCCAGCCGAGGTAACCCATGATGTTCTCGGAGCAGGAGATAAAAACCGTGTGGGATGAAGTGGCGCGTTTGATCGGCGACAGCGTGATGCAGTTGCGTCATCGCGGCGAGGTTTTATCGGTCGAAACGCTGGCAAAACACCTGGCGCAGCAACTGGCCGAAAGCAACGACATTGAACGCCGGATCCTGATAAGCGCGGCGATCAACATGCTGAAAGATGGAAAATGAATCGCCAACCGGATTGGTTGGCGATTCGGCAGAAGCCCGAGGTATGCAAGCCCGGCCTTCTGTGCGCTACTATGTCAGGCTAACGTGACGAAATTAATAGGAATTGTCGTGTTTTTCCCAATAAAGCACTATTTTTGTTGCCTGCAACCGTCAAACCAGCACGAAATCGCTCTCCACCAGCGGCTGGCCAATCACTTTCACCAGGAAGTCACTGCTGTCGAACCCACCTCCCAGATTGATTGCCACATCGTTGACGTGATTGAGCTCATCGTAAGTTAACAAGGCTTCACCGGCCTTTCCGCTGAACTGACTAACGAACTCGATGCCATTGCTGCTGCCGGTGTTGAACAGCGTCAGATCGATTTTGTCTTCACCGCTGACAAAATCCACGATCCAATCCGGCGCATCAGCACGTGATTCGTTGGCGGCGAAATAAACGAAGGTGTCCTTACCCTCATTACCAAACAGATGATCCGATTCACCGCCGCCGTACAGAATGTCGTCCCCCGCGCCGCCGATTAAAATGTTATTGGTGGCGTTGCCGATGATCACATCGTTGCCGGATCCCCCAAACGCATTTTCGATGGTCACACCGGCGGCAATTGACACGTTCCCTTCCAGGCCGCCCACGTCGGAGAAGGACTTCTCGTTGAGGTTAATACGTTGATTCTGGCTAAAACCTGAGAAATCAAAGGTGTCCGTACCGCCTGCATCCCAGGCGCTGAACACGATTTTATCCTGCGCGTGGGTGGCGGTGAGAAAATCACGATCGGTATTGGAATTAAAGCCGTAAACCGTGTCGCCGCTGCGGGTAGACATATTGGCGCCATAGAACTGCTGGATCGCCGTAATGTCATTTAACAGCGGAGCCGAAGAGTAAGCGCCTTTGAAATCTTGGCCGGTGCTGCTTTCACCAAAGTAGCTCATCACGCTGTGGGCGCGGCTGTCTTCAAAATAGGTCGCGTCATTGTTGTAAGTGATGCTCACACCCGGGGCAGCGTTGTAATCCCCAGGGTGCTGGAGCCCCAGCGCATGGCCAATTTCATGCGTCAACGTCTGACGGCCATATTCGTTTTCATGGATCAGGTTATTGGCGAACACATTGCTTGTGGCGTTGTACCAGGTTTGCCCAGCCACCGATGGGGAGGTATCGGGGTTATAGGCGAAGGCATAGGAGCCGCGTGAACTGACATCGAACAGGCCAAATTTGATATTGGCACTTTGGGTATCGCTGGTTTCGGTAAACGTGATATTGGCCACATCCGACCAGGATTGCAGCGAAAGTTTCGCCTGTTCGCGCTGCTGTTCATTGAAACTGCTGAAGCCGCCGATCCCCATGCTAGACATGTTGCCTGGCGCCTGTTCCCAGAAGCTGTAACTCAGGTTAACCGCGGTATCGGTCACACCTTTGTCGTGCCAACTGCGGTCGCCGCGGATCAATGCCAACCCGGCATCTTCAAAACTTTTCGAAGGGTGAATGACGTTCAATTCATGATCGCTATCAGCCTTATAGGCTCCTTGAAGGGCCAATACGCTTGTAGCTTCTGCCGATGGGTTAACGCGTTGATTGCTTGATGACATTAGAGTATCTCCATATTCGTCATTTCAGTGAGTCGCTACGATCACTGTCGGATGGCCTTAATGGCCGTGTTCCGGTGCTGAATAAATACGGGGATCTCGCTAATGCGGTTGGCACCCTCCATGAGCACTCTTAATGAGAACGATAATCCCTTAAATAACAGGATAGACACTTTTCATTAAAATACAGAACTATCTGATTAAAATATTACCTTCAATTCCGACTCCGTTTGAGTGCTTATTATTAGCGGCAGGCGAAAATAAAAAAACCGGGGCAATCCACCCCGGCAATCCTTAATTTAGCCCGGATTCAAATTAACCAACCCAATAACAGCGTGGCGCCGATAACGGTGGAAGCACCGCCGATGCGCGTGGCGATTTGTGCAAATGGCATCAGGCCCATCCGGTTGGATGCGGAGAGAATGGCGACATCGCCGGTACCGCCTAAGCCACTGTGGCAGCAGGTAACAATCGCCGCTTCAACCGGGAACATTTTCAGGTAAGGCGCAATCAGGAAACTCACCAGCCCCATCGACAACACCACCGAACCGCATACCACCACATAACCGACCGAGAACACCGCCACGACGCTTTCCAGCGGAACATACAGCATACCGAGGCCAATCATCAGCGGCCACACCAACGCGGTGGAGACGAACTTATAAAAACTGTGCGCACCGGTTTCCATTGAGGTTGGGATCACCCGGCAATATTTGCACAGCACCGCAAACAGAATCATCAGTACCGGACCGGGAATATGCACGATATGTTCGAACAGGCCACCGACGATAAAGAAGGCACAAATCACCAGCAGTCCACCGCCCATCAGCTGGAAATCGACGTTGCCACTGGTTTCCTTGATATCGAATACCGCATTTTCCTCCGCCGAACGGATCAGCATGCCGTCACCGCTCAACGCCTTGCGTTTCATGCCCAGTCGCGCCAGCACTCCGGCCGCGACAATGGCAAAGATATTGCCCAGCACCGCCGCCGGCGCCAGTTGTGCAACGTACACGTCGGGTGTCGAACCCAGAATGGCGGAATACGCCAGCGACAGCGGCAAAATGCCCTCGCCGATACCGCCACCGATGATCGGCACGATGATAAAGAAAAAGGTGTGATAGAAGGTAAAACCAAACAGCTTACCCACCAGCAATCCGGTTGCCACCGCCGTTACCGTGCCCACCACCAGCGGGACGAACATACGGATCATGCCCTGGATCAGAATCACCCGGTTCATGCCAAGAATACTGCCGACCACCAGGCTGGCGATCACAAAGTACAGCAGATTGGCGTCTTTCATCAGCAGATGGACGGTGCCCATCACGTTGGGCTGGAAGAAATTAAAGTACACCAGCACCGAAGGCACCATCAGGCACAGAATGGCCGGGCCGCCAATATCACGCAGTACCGGAATGCTTTTACCTAAATGCGCCAACGCAAAGCCCAGCGTCATGATCACCGCCAGGCCGCCGATCATATTCTTTGGCAGGAAGTTGGCGTAGGCCGATACGGCGACAATCGCGCAAATAGTGATAAACAGCGCAACCGGCACGGCACCGATATCCATTTTCCGCAGGTGGCTAATCAATCCTGATGAATCAGGTTGCGGTATCTCTTTCTCACAGGTCATTTCTGCATTTATCTGTTTCATTATTCACCCTGCTGACAAGCGTTCAGTGTGGAGTGGATCGACTAATGGCATATAAAATAATTTATAAGCTTTAAAAGGTACGTTTCGGAATGGGCTTATTTATAATAAATAAAATAGTGGACAGCACTGACAATATGATAAAAAATAAAAATACAAAACCAAATTACCTTTTATTAATTCAATATTGTGAGCCCCCACCAATGTTGGTTTTAATTAATTATCGTCAGCGTTTTGTAATTAAATTAATCAGGCGCCAATTCACTGCTATGCTATAGATGGAAGTAAAAATCCGTGCGTTTATTAATGAGAACCGGAGCGGTAAATAGCTGAATCCGGTCAGCTTGTACCCGAGCCTTGCTCTGCACGCGGCACCGTGCGGAAAGCAGGCACATAATATATGCCCTATCGCTTTCAAAGGCCGTGGTCAGAAAGGCGAAGGGCATAGAACTAATAAGGAAGTAGGATATGTCTTCAATCGCGATTACCCCACAAACGCTGGCCCGCTACGGTATCCATCAGGCTACCGAGATCGTCCATAATCCCAGCTATGAACAACTGTTTATCGAGGAAACCCGCGCCGACCTGCCGGCGCTGGAGCGCGGTACGTTAACGACGTTGGGCGCGGTCAACGTCGATACCGGCGAATTCACTGGCCGTTCTCCGAAAGACAAATACATCGTGCGTGACGACACCACGCGCGATACCGTTTGGTGGTCCGATAGCGGCACAGGCAAAAACGACAACCAGCCGCTGTCGCCGGAAGTGTGGCAACATCTGAAAACGCTGGTGGGTAACCAACTTTCCGGCAAGCGTCTGTTTGTGGTGGATGCCTTCTGTGGCGCTAACGCAGACACCCGCCTGAAAGTGCGTTTCATCACCGAGGTGGCCTGGCAGGCGCACTTTGTCAAAAACATGTTTATCCGCCCGTCGGATGAAGAGCTGCAGAATTTCGAGCCGGACTTTGTGGTGATGAACGGTGCCAAATGCACCAATCCTGACTGGAAACAGCAGGGGCTGCATTCGGAAAACTTCGTCGCCTTTAACCTGACCGAACGTATACAGCTGATCGGCGGGACCTGGTACGGCGGCGAAATGAAAAAGGGCCTGTTCTCGATCATGAACTACCTGCTGCCGCTGCAGGGTATTGCCTCGATGCACTGCTCAGCCAACGTGGGCGAACAGGGTGACGTGGCGGTCTTCTTCGGCCTGTCCGGCACCGGTAAAACTACCCTCTCCACCGATCCTAAACGCCAGCTGATCGGCGATGACGAGCACGGCTGGGACGACGACGGCGTATTCAACTTCGAAGGCGGCTGTTATGCCAAGACCATCAAGTTGTCTCCTCAGGCTGAGCCGGAGATTTATCAGGCTATCCGCCGAGACGCGCTGTTGGAAAACGTGCAGGTGCTGGCCGATGGCAGCATCGATTTCGATGACGCCGGCAAGACCGAAAATACCCGAGTCTCTTACCCGATCAACCACATCGAAAACATCGTCAAACCCGTGTCCAAGGCGGGACATGCCAAGAAAATAATCTTCCTGACGGCGGATGCCTTCGGCGTATTGCCGCCGGTATCACGCCTGACACCGGAACAAACCCAATATCACTTCCTGTCCGGCTTCACTGCCAAGCTGGCCGGCACCGAGCGCGGCATTACCACCCCAACCCCGACCTTCTCCGCTTGTTTCGGCGCGGCGTTCCTGACGCTGCACCCGACGCAGTACGCAGAAGTGCTGGTCAAACGCATGGAAGCGGCCGGTGCACAGGCCTATCTGGTGAATACCGGCTGGAACGGCAGCGGCAAGCGTATTTCCATTAAGGACACCCGCGGCATCATCGACGCCATTTTAAACGGGGAGATCGAGCACGCCGACACCTTCACCCTGCCAATCTTTGGCTTGGCGGTACCGAAGGCATTGCCGGGGGTAGATCCTTCGATCCTCGATCCGCGTAAAACCTACGCCGACGAATCTCTGTGGCAGGAAAAGGCCCAGGATCTGGCCCAGCGCTTTATCGATAACTTTGCCAAATACACCGTCACCCCCGCAGGGGAAAAACTGGTGAGCGCCGGGCCTAAACTTTAAGCCACAGCGCGCTTTATCATCCTTACAGGGGCCTGCTGGCCCCTTTTTACATCAGCGGCTTGGCCCCGATGCTAACCCCCGGGCAAATTCTGCCATTCTTATGCGGCGGACAAGGGTGACCTAAGTAAAGCTGGGAGCACTAAAGCCAACGCCGCCGCTATGCGAGTGTCGATATCGCTGCCCGGCGGCAACAGACCAAGCGCCATCTGGCGCAAAGGTTCTGCTATCACCATCGCCAGCAGCAGATCGCTGGTTTGCGCGCAATCCAGTTCACGCAGCCAACCACGCCGTTGCTGGCGCTGCAGCCAGTCAGCCACAATCGTCCTGCCCCGTTCAATGCCGTTGCGCTGATAAGCCGCCAGTAAATCTTCACGCCCCGGAAATTCACTCTGCAGCAGGCGAAACATCCCCACCGCCTGCTCGCTCAGCACCTGTCGCGCAATGGCCTGCAAGCCCTGCGACAACAGCGTCGGCAACTCTGTCGCCCGCTGGGCGTCCTGTTCAAACACCGGCGCAAAAGCGTCGGTCCAGCTAGCGATCGCCTGCGTCACCAGCGCATCGCGGTTCTCGGCAAAGCGATACAGGGTTTTCTTCGCCATGCCCGCCCACTTCGCCACCGCGTCCACGGTGGTGGCGGTATAGCCCTGCGTCAGCAACAACGCCAGAGTGGCCTCCACTGCCGCCGCGCGTAACTCCCCTTCCGGAGCCGAGGGCCTTCCACGCGAACGGGGTTCGGCTTCCACTTTATTTACCATCACAGTTCCTCGAAATCGTTGACAGAGTCAGCATAGCGGCATAGCCTTATTTAGGAAACCAATATCGTTTCCAAATAAAAAAGGATGAGCGTGATGACACATCAATCACTGATGCTGCCCTGGGGCGTAAATGATATCAACGAGTTGCTCAAACCTGAACCGCTGCGGCTGGAGATGGGGCTGACGCGCAATAGCGACGGCTGGTTGACCGTGGCAATCCGTACCGATCTGCACGGCTGCAAGGGCCGCATGCTGGATTGGTGGTTTACCTTTTTCGAAACCACCCAGCACATCCGTTGGTGGCATCCGCACGATCATGTCGAACACCGCGGCTGGGACCAGCACTGGAGAAAAGGCCAAAGCTACGTGGGTGCCAGCATCAACGCGGTGGAATGGTTAGCCGAATTGCCACCGGTTCCGGCCCGCCTCAAATTCCACGCGGCAGAAGACTTTTTTGCCCCACAACCTTTGCAACAGGCGCGAGACGGTCAGGCGTTATCCGCCGCCGTATGCGCACGGATCGGCTTTGGCGAGCAGGTGGCGCTGGACGATAACGGCGATCCGCTGGACGGTGAAATGCTGCATCTGGCACGCGACACCTCCTATGGTTGCGTGCTACGCAGCCGTTTTCTGTTGGGGAAATCCTGTGTCAACGCACATGAAGAACTGCCGGACGAGGTTGGTTTTAATCTGATGCGCCATTGCTACAATGAATTCAGCTATCTGGCGCAATTCCTGCCTTCGCTGTACTACGCCGAAAACGGCCATGAGGCTGCCCCCTTACCCTGGTAATCATTCACCCCGGCGTTTTATTTTTCGCCGGGGCCGTTATAGTAAGCTCAACCTACAGGCTACAACGATAAACGACAGGTGAAGCGATGGAAAAACGGCGGTATTCAGGTGGCTGTCTTTGCGGGCATATCCGTTTTCAGGCCGTTGGCCTGCCCGGTAATCCTCACAGTTGCTCATGCGAGTTCTGTCAGCGTCACTCCGGCGCACCGACGTTGTGCTGGGTTGAGTTTCCGCGTGAAGCCGTCAGTTGGATCGGTACCGGCGGCGTGCCTGCCCTGTACCGTTCTTCGGACTATTCCAGCCGCGCCTTTTGCCCACGTTGCGGCAGTACTCTGGGCGCTGTCGATGACGCACCGACCGTCGCGCTGGTCACCGGCAGTTTTGATCGCGGTGAGCTAGCGGCGCTGCGCCCCACTGCGCATTCCTTCTCCGATGGCTGCCCCGACTGGTGGAAAATCGACGACATCGTCTGAGGCCTTCACACTTCCCGCTTAAAATAATTGATTGTTTTGTCATAAGAATTTAGAACTGAATGACAATAATTCAAACGCACGGGAATGGGGATGGACACACAAACCACGGTTATCGACGCACGCCAGTCGCGTCAGGCCTTGCTGGCCGGATCGGTCGGCAACTTTATCGAATGGTACGAATTCGGCGTTTACGGTTTTCTCGCAACCGTGATCGCCGCCAATTTTTTCACCCTTCAGGGTGAAAGTGAAATTACCAGCCTGATCCTCACCTATGCCGCCTTTGCGCTGGCCTTTTTCTGTCGCCCGATAGGCGCCGTGATTTTCGGCCGCATCGGCGATCGCATTGGCCGCCGACCGACGCTGATCGCAGTCTTGTTGCTGATGACGGTGGCTACCGCCCTGATCGGCGTGATGCCGACCTATGCCTCCATCGGCGTTGCCGCCCCGCTGTTGCTGACCCTGTTGCGCATGTTCCAGGGGCTGTTCGCCGGCGGCGAGTTCGGCGGTGCGGTTTCGCTGATGACCGAATTCGCGCCGAAGGGCAAACGTGGCCTGTTCGGGGCCTGGCAGTCGTTGACCGTGGCCTTCGGGCTGTTGGCCGGGGCCGGACTGGTAGCGCTGTTGGCTGCGCTTTTAACCCCTGAGCAGTTACATGACTGGGGCTGGCGCATCCCCTTTCTGCTGGCGTTGCCAATGGGCGCGGTAGCACTGTGGCTACGCTTAAAACTGCAAGAGACGCCAACCTTTACCCAGGCGCAACAAAACCTCGGCACCAAGGTGCAAGCCCCCGAGCTGAAGTTAAGCGGCGTGGTGAAAACTATCGCGATTGGCATTGGGCGCATGATGGGCTGGTCCGCTGCCGGTTACACCTTTCTGGTGGTGATGCCGTCCTACCTGCAAACCTCGCTGCACGCCACCTTCCAGCAGGCGCTGGTGGCGACGGTACTGGCTAACGTCGGTTTCGCCCTGACCATTCTGCCCGCCGGCATCCTCAGCGATAAGCTGGGGCGCAAAACGGTGATGCTGACGGCGGTAGTGGCGGTGATCCTGTTCACCTTCCCGCTGCTGCACCTGCTGCAGGATCCTCAAAGTTCGCTGCTGGCCAAAGGCATCGCGGTGATGATCGCCGGTGCTGTCGTCGGTTTGCTGGCCGGCCCCGGTCCGGCAATGTTGGCGGAGATGTTCCCGACGCAGGTGCGTTATACCGGCCTGGGGCTGGCCTATTCGCTTTCCAACGCGGTATTTTCCGGCTCTGCCGGGCTAATCATCACCGGCCTGATCAAACAGACCGGCAACCTCGATATCCCGGCTTACTATGTGGTCGCCACCTCGGTAGTCAGCCTGTTCGCGCTGATGACCCTGCGGCGCGACGACCATCTCCGTTCACTCAACGAACGTTAACCCTGCGGGGCGCACTGCGCCCCTGTTTTATTGACAGGTGATTTGGATCACACCAACAAAATGTTAACGTTAACTTTTGTGATTAACATCGCAATCCCTGGCCATGGTGGCTTTATTTGATTTAAAGTTAACGTTAACAATAGAGCCAATTTCATCCATCAGGGCATTCCCCATGAACCGCGAAACAAAAAAATATTATGTGCTTCTCAGCGGCCTGTTGTTTTTCTTCTTCTTCACCTGGTCATCCAGTTTTTCTCTGATCTCCATCTGGCTGAACCAAAAGATCGGCCTGAAAGGCACGGAAACCGGCCTAATCTTCTCGGCGATGTCAATCATGGCGCTGTGCGCACAGCCCCTGTACGGTTTTATTCAGGACAAGCTCGGGCTGCGTAAGCATCTGCTGCTGTTTGTCGGCGTGCTGCTGCTGCTGACCGGCCCGTTCTTTATCTACGTCTACGCCCCGCTGCTGCAAACCAACCTGGTGGCCGGTGCGCTGGTGGGCGGCGTGTTCGTCAGCCTGGCGTTCAATGCCGGCATTGGCGCGCTGGAGTCCTATACCGAAAGGGTCAGCCGGATCGTCGGTTTTGAATTTGGCCGGGCCCGCATGTGGGGTTCACTGGGCTGGGCCAGCGCGACCTTCTTCGCCGGCTTCATCTACAACATCAATCCGAATATCAACTTCTGGATCGCCTCGGCCTCGGCGGCGATATTTCTTCTGTTGCTGTGGCAGGTGCGCGAACTGAAGCCCAACGCCATGGCCGGTCTGGAATACGGCAAACCGGAAAATCTGAAGCTGCAGGACGCGCTGGCGCTGCTGCGCCTGCCGGGTTTCTGGGCACTGGTGGTGTTCGTACTCGGTACCAGCATCTACGGCGTATTTGACCAGCAATTCCCGGTGTATTTTGCCTCGCAGTTCGCAACGCACGAAGAAGGCAACCGCATGTACGGTTTCCTCAATTCGCTGCAGGTGTTTCTGGAGGCTGGCGGCATGTTCCTGGCCCCCCTGCTGGTCAATCGCATCGGCATCAAACAGAGCTTGCTGCTGGCCAGCAGCGTGATGGCACTGCGCATGTTCGGTTCCGGCTTTGCCAGCGGCGCATTGATGATTTCCGCCATGAAACTGCTGCACGCCGTGGAGTTGCCTATCCTGCTGGTGGCAATGTTCAAATACATCACCACCCGCTTTGACAGCCGCCTGTCCTCGACGCTGTATCTGGTGGGCTTCCAGTTTATCAGCCAGATCGTCGCCGGCATCCTGGCGCCGCTCGCCGGTTACGGCTACGACCGTATCGGCTTTGCCGACACCTATTTGCTGATGGGCTGCGCAGTAGCCGGTACCACGCTGATTTCCTGCTTCCTGCTGCGCGGTGAAACCGTCGCCCGCACGCCCCAATTTCAATCAACGATAAAATCAAGTGAGCCAACCCAATGAAAAATGCTTTAGCTCAGGCCGATCACGCGGTCGAAGCGCTGCGCGCGCAACGTCAGGACGATTACTATCCGCAATTTCATCTGGCGGCGGCCGCCGGTTGGATCAACGATCCCAACGGTCTGGTGTACATTAACGGCGTCTACCATGCGTTCTATCAACATCATCCCTATGACCAAAACTGGGGCCCCATGCATTGGGGCCACGCCACCAGCCGGGATCTGGCGCATTGGCAGCATCAGCCGATCGCCCTGGCTCCCGGCGAAAGCTACGACAAAGACGGCTGTTTTTCCGGCTGTGCGGTGGATGACAACGGCGTATTGACGCTGCTCTACACCGGCCACGTCTGGCTGGGCAAAGAAGGCGATGACGACCAGGTACGCGAAGTGCAGTGCCTGGCCACCAGCGAAGATGGCGTAAATTTCGTCAAACACGGGCCGGTGTTGCTGCCGCCGGAAGGCATTCAGCACTTTCGCGATCCGAAAGTCTGGCGTGCAGCTGACTGCTGGTGGATGGTGGTGGGCGCCAAAGAAAACGGGCTAGGCCAGGCTCGACTTTACCGTTCGAATGACCTGCGCGACTGGCAGTTCGATCGCGTCCTGGCGGGGGCACAATCGCCGCACCAGGGCTATATGTGGGAATGTCCGGATTTCTTCCCGCTCGGTGAAAAGCAGGTTCTGCTGTTCTCGCCGCAGGGACTGACAGCGCAGGGTTATCGCAATCGTAACCGCTTCCAGAGCGGCTATCTGCTCGGCCACTGGCGGCCCGATGAGGATTTCAGCGTCACCCAGTCATTCTGCGAGCTGGATGGCGGGCACGATTTCTACGCACCGCAAACCTTCACCGCCGCCGACGGTCGCCGCATGCTGTTCGCCTGGATGGACATGTGGGAATCGCCTATGCCGAGCAAACCCCACGGTTGGGCCGGTGCACTCACCCTGCCCCGTGAATTGACGCTGTCATGTGAAGGCAACGTACTGATGAATCCGGCGCGTGAGCTGACAGCGTTGCGCGGCGAGCAACAGTCATTTGACGCCGTGTCTGTACGTAACCAGCGGCAGGTGTTGACTGACGGGGTGCAAGAACTGGCATTGACGCTAAACGTCGCCGCCAGCGATGCAGAGCGCTACGGCATCGTTATAGGCACCGCCGCACGGCTGTACGTCGATAATCAAACGCATCGACTGGTATTGGAACGTTTCAGTGAAGATCCGGGCCTGTGCGGCTGCCGCAGCGTGCCGTTGCCTGAGGCGGACATTTTGTCGCTGCGCGTCTTTATCGACCGCTCATCGCTGGAAGTGTTCGTTAATCATGGCGAGGCCTGCCTGACCAGCCGTATCTACCCAACCGACGGGCAACGCAGCGTCACCCTGTTCGCCGAAGGCGGACTGGCGCAGTTTGGCGCGGCACAGGCCTGGAAACTGGAAAGCATCTGGGAGTGATCTGAGAACAACTCAATGTGCAGGGCGCGGCGGTGAATAAACTGCGCCCTGTTGGGTTACAGCGACCCACGCAGTAATAACGGGCAGGCCACCTTCACCCTGTCGCTGTGATCCAATTGATTAATCAGATGCAGTGCCGCCTGTCGGCCCAGCTCATAATGCGGTAACTGCACCGTGGTCAGCGGCGGAAGGAACAGCTGGCCAATACCAACCATATTGTCGTAGCCCAGCACCCCGACCTGTTGCGGGATTTCCCAGCCCTGCGCCAGCAACACCTGATACACCAAAAACGCCACCCGATCGTTGCCACACACCACCACATCGCAGTCGCGCCGCCCCGGCGAGAAGTGCCGTTCCAGCAATGCCACGCTGTCGCGGTAATGCTCGTCGCCTTCGGTCAGATCGAGATGATATTGCCGTAATTGATCGACGTCTCCACCCGCTTCACGCCAGGCGCGCTCCAGCCCGCGACGGCGCAACCCGGCCGCCAGGGTCGTTTCCGGCAGATGAATACACAGCGGTGCGCGATAGCCTTTGGCGATCAAAGCACGCATGGCGTCATACTGGCCCTGCTCATCATCGGGAATGTAACTGGCTACCGGGTGTTCCTGGCTGATGCAGTTGGCCAGCACCAGTTTTTTATCCAGTAACTTGGCCGGTATATCTACCTGGCGTAGCCCCATGGTAGTGAAAATCACCCCGTCCGGCCGGTGTGCCAGCAGCAAATCTACGGTATGTTCCGCGCTGTCGTCGGCAAACAGGTTGACCACGAAGCTGTTCCAGCCGTGTTCACGCGCCGTTTTTTCAATCGACAGGATCATCTCTACCGAGAATGGGGTTGTCGCGGTATCCAGCGCCAGCACGCCGAGGGTCTGAACCCGACTGCTGTCGCCGCGAATGCGTCGCGCCGCAAGATCGGGCACGTATTCCAGTTGGTCGATCGCCAGTTTGACGCGTTGGTAGGTATCCGGCCGCAGCTTATCGGGCTCGTTGATGGCGCGGGATACCGTCATCAGGGATACCCCGGCAAGTTTTGCAACGTCTTTCAGCGAGGCCATGCGCCCTTCTCAATCTGGGATAAGTGTGGGATAGAAGTACAGATCATCCCACAACTTAGCGCTGGACTCTAGCCCGGTTTAGCAGGCTGTGATGTCGGCCCACAGAATGACGCTATCTTCCTCCAGAGGGGCCAGCGTCCCGCTAAACTCACCCGCCGGCCACCAACCACCCTGGCGTGCAGTCAGGGTAACGCCATCCGCCAGCAACCAGCGTCCCTGCAGCACGTACAGCACACCGGCATGCGGTGTCGGCAGCTCGATTGCCTTAGTCACTCGCTGCACGTCGGCTGCCCAGCGGCCGCGACGGGTCATGATATTGAAGTCCTGGCTACTGCCGCCCAACAAGGTCGCGCCCAACGCCACATCGCCGGAGAAGGCGAACGGTTCACCAACCTGCGATAAATGATGATCAACGTGCCCGGCGCTGAACAAATGCACGCCATCGCCTTCCAACAGCGTGATCGAACGATCTATGCCGTTGAAGGCCGAGAACGGGCCGTCTTGCGCGATGGTGGCGATACTGGCACGCCAGTCGAAATCCTGGGTGCCTACAGGCCAACTGGCGATCTCTCGGGTTTCCCCACCACCGTTGCGCCACGGCGTAACCGGCAGAGAAGCAAAATCAAAACGCGTCAGGCTCATCACGCCTCCTGCTGGAAGGTTTTCAACACCTGCAAGAACTCGGCACTGCTGCGTTGCTGCAGTGCATGACGCCCTTGCTCGATCACCTGTCGTCCACCGACGAACACATCGCGGATCTGCTCTTTACCCCCGGCGAACAGCCAGCGGTTGAGGATGGAGGCGTCCGGCGCCGCTGCCAGGTACGGATCGTCGCCGTCCAGCACCAGCCAGTCGGCACGGTAGCCGCTTTTCAGCCGACCGATCGGCGCACCGCAAGCCTGCGCCCCACCCTGCAAGGCCTGTTGGTAGAGGACGTCAGCCACGGCCGGTTGTTCCGGCGTGGTCAGCCGGTTACGGCGCTGATCGCGCAGGCGTTGACCGTATTCGAACCAGCGCAGCTCCTCCACCACATTGAGCGATACGTGGCTGTCAGAACCAATGCCCCAACGCCCCTGATGTTGCAGATAGGCGTCGCCGGGGAAGATGCCGTCGCCCAGGTTAGCCTCGGTAGTCAGGCACAGGCCGGCTACCGCTTGGCTGCGTGCCAGCTGCTCTAGCTCGTCACGATCGAGGTGCGTGGCGTGTACCAGACACCAGCGCTGATCCACCGGCAGATGCTCGTACAGCCAGGCGACCGGGCGACGTCCGCTCCAGGCCAGACAGTCGTTGACCTCTTTCTGCTGCTCGGCAATATGAATATGTACCGGCAGCGAACTGTCCGACGCCGCCAGGATCTGCTGCATCTGGCCCAGTTCCACCGCACGCAGCGAGTGGAAGCACAGGCCCTGATTCTGCAACGGTTGCTCTGCCAACTGACGCGCGATCGTCTGCTGTTGCTCCAGATAACTGTCCGCATTCTGAATAAAACGCTTTTGCCCCGGCTGAGCGGGCTGGCCGCCAAATCCCGCATAGCTATACAGCACCGGCAGCAGGGTCATGCCGATCCCCGCCTGGGCCGCCGCCTGACTGAGTCGGCCGGTCATTTCGCCGCGATCGGCATAAGGGAGACCGTCGGCGCCGTGATGCAGATAGTGGAACTCGGCGACCTGGGTATAGCCCCCTTTCAGCATTTCGATATAGAGTTGGCGGGCAATCACCTCCACCTGCTCCGGCGTTAAGCGCTGCACCAGGCGGTACATCAGATCGCGCCAGGTCCAGAAACTGTCCTGCGGATTGCCCGCCACCTCCGCCAGCCCGGCCATCGCACGCTGGAAGGCGTGGGAGTGAAGGTTTGGCATGCCCGGCACCGCATCGCCGTGCAGACGGGTGCAACCTTCGGGATCGGCGTCGGCAGTCACCTGAGTCAGGTAACCTTGCGCATCCACGTCCAACCGGACGTTATGCGCCCAACCTTCAGGAAGCAGAGCGCGTGAGGCAAAATATGCAGGCATGGCAGTATTCCACTGTTAGTGTAACGGCTAATAACGCGCGATAATCGCGCATCCGAAAATATACGGGCCCAGCGCATTGCTGTGGCGGACCGGCCCTTAGTTGTATATACATATACATACGCCGACATCAACAGTAAACTGATGTTATTATTTTTTTATTTGACGAGGTTAACGTCGTGGTTGATCAACAGACCGTGCTGCAACTGGCTGCTGCAATGAGCGATACCCCCGCCCCAATATATCAACGGGTCAAGCAGGCGATCGTGAACCAAATTCGTGCAGGTCATTGGTTGCCGCACCAACGCGTCCCCTCGGAAAGTGAGCTGGTCGCCGAATTGGGCGTCAGCCGGATGACCATTAATCGCGCCTTGCGCGAACTGACCACCGAAGGTTATTTGATCCGCATGCAAGGCGTGGGTACTTTCGTCGCCGAAGCCAAGGCGCACACCGCGCTGCTGGAAGTGCATAACATCGCTGACGAAATCGCCGCCCGGGGTCATCGCCACAGCAGCAAAATCCTGCAGTTGAAAGCGCGAGCGGCCAGCGAAGAAGAGGCACTGGCGCTGGGCATTCAACCAGGCCAGCAGCTTTTCTATTCGCAGATTGTGCATTACGAAAACGATCTGCCGGTACAGGTGGAAGATCGCTGCGTGAATCCCCTGATCGCCCCCGACTACATGAAACAGGATTTCGACCGCGTTACGCCCTATATCTATTTAACGCAGGCCGCGCCGCTGACCGCAGGCGAACACATCGTCGAAGCGGTAGTGCCGACCCGCCAGGAGCGCGAACTGCTGCAGTTGGAAGACCACGAACCCGGATTACTGATCCACCGCCGCACCTGGTCCGGTAAAACCGTGGTCACGTCGGCACGCCTGCTGTACCCGGGCAGCCGTTATCAACTGTTCGGCCGTTTCACCAGCGAAGTCTGATCCCCTGCGGGTGCCGTTTTGGTACCCGCTCTTCCACAACGATCACATCCCGATAACAAATTTTTATCCCGCCCCTTGTGACAACTCGATGAATGAGCTAGGTTGTTTTTAATTGTATATACAACCATGTGGGAGCCACGGCTCCGGCGGAGAAAAGCCATGACCTCTGAGATTCACTGCGACAGCCTGTGGCACGGGGCCGACGTCGTCACCATGCGCTACGGTAAATATCACACCATCACCAACGGCGCGATCGCCGTGCGTGACGGCAAGATTGTCTGGCTGGGTGAACATGCGGCGTTACCGGCAAACTTGATAGCGGATGAAACCGTGAAATTCGACGGCGGTATCATCACGCCGGGCTTTGTCGACTGCCATACCCATCTGGTGTTCGGTGGCAACCGCAGCGGCGAATTCGAGCAGCGCCTGAACGGCGTAAGCTACGCCGATATCGCCTCCCAGGGCGGTGGCATCATTTCCACCGTCAAGGCTACCCGTGACGCCGACGAAGAACTGCTGCTGGAGCAGGCGCTGTTCCGGCTGCGACCGCTGCTGGCGGAAGGCGTGACCTGCGTGGAGATTAAATCTGGTTACGGGCTGACGCCGGAGAGCGAGCTGAAAATGCTGCGCGTGGCGCGCAAGCTGGGTGAACTGTTGCCGGTTGAAGTGAAAACCACCTGTCTGGCGGCGCACGCGCTGCCACCGGAATATGCCCATCGCGCCGACGACTATATCGATCTGGTGTGCAACACCATTATTCCTCAGGCTGCCGCTGCCGGATTGGCCGATGCGGTTGACGCCTTCTGCGAGCATCTGGCGTTCTCACCGGCGCAGGTGGCGCGCGTGTTCGCCGCAGCGGAAAAAGCGGGTCTGCCGGTTAAGCTGCACGCGGAACAACTTTCTGCCCTGGGCGGGAGTGAATTGGCAGCGCAGCACCATGCCCTTTCCGCCGATCATCTTGAATACGCTACCGAACAGGATGCGCGCGCAATGGGCGATGCAGGCACCGTTGCGGTGCTGCTGCCGGGCGCTTATTACCTGCTGCGTGAAACCCAATGCCCACCGGTAGAGCTGTTTCGCAAGCACGGCGTAGCCATGGCGATCGCCAGCGATGCGAACCCGGGCACCTCACCGGCGTTGTCCTTGCGTTTGATGATCAATATGGCCTGCACGCTGTTCCGCTTGACGCCGGAAGAGGCGTTGGCGGGCGTCACGGTGCATGCGGCCAAGGCGCTGGGCCTGCAGGCAAGCCAGGGGACGCTGGAAGCCGGCAAGCTGGCGGATTTTGTGCACTGGCCGCTATCCCGTCCGGCTGAACTGGCTTACTGGTTGGGCGGTCAACTGCCCTGTACGGTGATTTTCCGAGGAGAAGTACGTCAATGACCATTCGCGATGCTTTAGATTTCCACCCCGGCAGCCTGCCGCTGCTGATCAGTATTCCCCATGCCGGTACCCGATTGACACCGGCCGTCGAAGCCGGCTTGACCGACGATGCACGGCCACTGCCCGACACTGACTGGCATATCCCACAGCTGTACGATTTCGCTCGTGCCATGGGTGCCAGCATATTGGTCGGCAATTATTCGCGCTTTGTTATCGACTTGAACCGTCCAGCCGACGACAAACCGCTTTATACTACCGCCACCACCGGTCTGTATCCTGACGTATTGTTTGACGGCCGACCGAGCTTCCTGCCGGGTAAAGCCCCCTCTGACCAGGAGCGCACCGGCTATCTGGAACAGATCTGGCAACCTTACCACCAACAGTTGCAAGACGAACTGACGCGCCTGAAAGCCAAGCACGGTTACGCGCTGCTGTTCGACGCCCATTCCATTGCCTCCGTTATCCCACGTCTGTTCGACGGTAAGCTGCCAGACCTCAACCTGGGCACCAACGGGGGCGAAAGCTGCGCCCCGGCGCTGAGCGATCGTCTGGTCGCCTGCTGCGAACAGCAACAGCAGTTCACGCATGTACTTAATGGCCGCTTCAAAGGCGGTTACATCACTCGGGCTTATGGCCGTCCGCAAGAGCAGCAGCATGCCATTCAACTGGAGCTGGCGCAGGTGAACTACATGTCCGAACAGTATCCCTATGCGTTTGAGCCCGAGCGTGCCGCCTCTCTGCAACGCCTGCTAAAACAGATGATCGACAGCCTGCTGTCCGGTGGCGGTCAACTGCGTTAATCCTTTTCTCCTCCTGTTGCGGGGCAACGCTAATTGCCCTGCGACAATCAAGCCTTCAAGCAAGCACTCCCCCGCTTTAACGCCCTGACGTTGCGGCACACAATTTGCCTCCTTGTTGCTTCCGTTTCAATTTGCGTACTGCATCGCAATTTTGACTGAAAATCAGTGAATCTGGTCGGAACAGCGCACAAAACAGCGGCCCGCCGTTTGCGCGGTACGCCACAATCTGGCGAAAAGCCCATCAAGGCACAAATAAATAAAAAATACTCTGGAGGCCCTCTATGTCCGAAATCCCGCTGAACTGGCGTGCCGCGCAGGCCGTCGCCAATAGACTGCTGGCTGATTGGCAGTCCGGCAACCAACCCGGTGGCGCTATTACCCTGTTCGATGCCGCACAAGTACGCGCAACTGCCTATGCCGGGCGAGCCGATATGGCGCAAAATACCCCTTTTAACGCAGACACCGTGGTGCGCTACGCTTCCGTCACCAAACATATTTTCGCCACACTGGCGCTCAACGCTACGGATCAGGCACTGAGCCTGAACGACCGCCTGGGTGACTTGCTGCCTGAGCTGCGAAAGCCGCTTGCAAATGTAACCGTCGGCCAGGCGCTGGATATGACCAGCGGGCTGCCTGACGTACGTGAAACACTGGGGCTGCTCGGTATTTCGGTGCATACCCGCAGTGACGCGCAACCGGTCATGCAGTTTCTGCAGGGGCTAGAGGGGCTGAACTACCCGGCAGGCAGCGAAATCACCTATACCAACACTGGCTACCGGTTGGTTGAAGCGGCCCTACAGGCCAAAGGCTATGACTTCGACCAACTGGTTCAGCAGCACATTGCACAGCCGCTGCAGGTGCAACTGCGGGCACCGGAAAGCTGGTATGACGTGGTGCCTGGGCTTGCCCCCGGTTACTGGCGTTCCGAGCAGGGCTGGCAGTTGGCCAGCGCCGGCCTGCACCTTTCCGCCTCCGGCAGCCTGACCGGCAGTGCCAATGCCCTCACTCGCTGGCTGCAAACGCTGCTGGCCAATCAAGGCCCTGGCCGTGGCGTACTGGCGCAACTGAGTGCCCCACGCCATCTCAACCAAGGGCAGGTCAGCGCTTACGGGCTGGGGCTGGCGCAAACGCCGCTCGGCGAACACCGTCTGCTGGGCCACGGCGGTTCGCATGCCGGCTACAAAACTTATTTCCTGCTGTCACCCGACCGGCAATCCGGTGTCGTTGTGGTGGCTAACCGGGAGGATTGCGACAGTTTCAACATGGCACTGCAGGTGATGACCGCCTTGCTGGGTGAAGCCCTGCCGAAACGCAGCACCGCCATTCCTGATGGCATTTACACCACGGTGGCAGATCCTTACTGGCTGGAAGTGAAAGACGGCAACGTCGCTTATCTGGGCAGTGAAGAGGCGCTGTATCAGGCCGATGACGGCTATGCAGTGTCGCTTTCCGCTCATATGCCGATGCGGCTGAAATGGACCGGTGAAGCGGTAGAAGGTGAAGTGTGCCACGTGCCGCGCAGCTTTCTGCCCGTCACGCCAAACCGCGATTGTCTGAAGCACGTGCAGGGCTTGTGGTACCACCCGCAGTACCGCACCGCCTTCGAGATCTGCGGCGATCGGGTTCACATTGGCGTGGGCCCAGCATCGCAAACCGGGAAGATCAGTTCGCTGGGCCAGGGCCGCATGCTGGTCGAAAGCAGCGACGGTCCGTGGTTGAAACGCTTTTGCCTCTATTTCCGCGGCTATAGCGTAGATTTGATTGCCAATCGCAGCCGGGTGCTGACCTTCCAGCGCAGCAGCCTCGGCCGCGATTAGCGGACGCCGGGATCACCCCGCCTTGGCGGCCCTGACGGCCAATAAGGCGGTAAACAGCCGCTGCTTATCGGCCTCACTGAGGTTGTTCTGATCAATAGCCTGAATAAAATGACTGCGCGCACTCTCCGTCAGCGCTCCGGCTTTTAATTCCTGAGCCAGTCGCTGCAAAATGCGACTGCTGAGTTCTGCAATTTGCGGCCGCACCTGTTCCAGCGGGCGTGGCTGCCAGCCGCTTTCCGGCTGCGCCAGCCAGTCCGCGCGGTAACGGTATTGAATCGCCTTCGCGGCGTCCATTTGCGCGATGATAAACGGTAGAACCGAAAGCGGATCCAACCCTAAGCGCCCCGCCTCTGCCTGCGTGCTTGCCAGTACCTTCGCCTCCTGCGCCAAATCCTCGATCGGCAAATGCTGCTGTGCCTTGTAGCCGGCAACGTCTTTCATATAACCCAGACGCTGATTGACCAGTTCACCCAGTGCCGTCCCTCCGTTGGCCAAAGCGGAAAAACTGACCAGGCAGCAGGCAATCAATAACATCCTGAACATCACAATTTCCTTATGCACCAAAATTACAGGAAAAGAGTTCACCACGATCCCCCGTTGCAGGCAAATAAAAAGCCCCACCGAAGCGGGGCCTTAAAGCAGAGTCAGCGGGAATCAATCAAACACGCCGTTGATCACCGAGGCAACCAGTGCGGTACTCAACGCCACCAGCACCAGATCGTTACCGGCAATGCGCCACTCATAGCCTGGGTAATAAGGCAGATCGTGCAGCATGGAGGATGGCACCATTTTTTTGGCGATGCCCGGAGGGAGAGGCTTGCCACGCGCCAGATTTTTGGCGATCCCCGGTGGCAAAGAACGGTAGCCGGTCAGACCGTAGTTCAAGGCCAGAGAACGTGCACGCTCATGAGAAATACTGACGGAAACCAAGCCGCGGTCGCCATCGTTATCTTTGACTTTATTGCCATGCTTGCCATTGTTGCCGTTATTACCATGATTGCCGCTGTTACCATGGCCGTTACCCCCGCCGTTACCGTTGCCGCCTTTATCGGCCAGCGCCGGTGCGGATGACAACCCCAGAGAAACAATCAGCGCCAATACGGTGAAAGTAGTACGACGTTTGCTCATTTTGTTACTTCCTGCATGGGTTATTACCTTCACTATAGGCGCAATTCTCCGCACAAAGCATGAGGAAAACTCTGAGAGTTAGATGCCATACAGAGATCGGCATCAGGCCAAATGACAAAATATTATCCCAGCGCAAAACTATTCGAAAAAACCGAATTCCAGCCTAAGATTTTTCTTGCAGCGAAATAAGCCATGCAGTAGTTTGGCTAAGTCACAAAAAGAGTTAGCCCGCTCTTTTTCGTCGCACCTCAAATCATCTTTTTATCACCCAAAGTGATAATACTGAACCCTTCCCGCCTCTCCGTGCGGGATTCTTTTTTGCAGCTGAATCGACATTGCATGCACCACGACAGTGCTTTTTGTTGAGATTTGGTTGCCAATACTTTAAATTCGGCGTCTGAGAAACCTTTACCTCCCACGGTGGCCAGTTGGCAACGGGTGGGCGTTCAGGAGCAAAAGACATGCAAATGACCCTCATGGAATACATCACGCAGCACTTTAATGGCGATCTTCACCGCTACGCACAATCCGAAGGCGTTAGCCGTGAACAAATCATCAATTGGATCGATAATGAATGCCACGTAATCAAAGGACGATTATTTATGCCGGTGCGGCATCTGCCCGGTGAACAAGCGCAGTGATGACGAAAAAAAACCCCGCCAAAGCGGGGTTTTCTGTTTCTGATACCACGGAAAATCAGAAGTTATAACCGGCCACGATGTAGTAACCCCAGCCGGTGGATTTGATTGGGCCCTGTGGGGTGCCAATATCCACGCCGTCCTGCCACTGGCCGCCGTTATGGAAATAACGAGCCACGAACGAGTAGTGCCAGTGATCGTAGTTCAACGCCAGAATATGGCTGGAAGCGATCGAGTTGCTGGTACGCGCCTGACGGCCGTTCACGGTGAAGTCGTCTTTGCCCAGATCGGAACCAAAGTCAAAGTTGGTGAAACCGATGTAGCTCAGATTGCCGCCCCACACCTGGGTCAACGGCACAAAGTATTTCACTTTGAAGCGGTAACCGTCCCAGCTGTTTTCGTTGGCAGCTTGGTAGTTTTCCCACTGGTATTTGGCATAGATGTTCATCGACAGGCTCATTGGCAAGCCGGTGTCGATGTCGGTACCCAGACCCATATACCAGGTGTTCTGACGGCCGTCGGCGTTGTGGCCTAGGTCATAGATGTAGTTGTTGGCGAAGTACCACTCTTTGAACGGGCCAAAGCTCAGATCGGTGCCGGTCAGTTTGTCGATGGAGAAGCGAGGCTCGATTTCCATAAACATCGGAGAACCTTTGTCCCAGATACCACGGTCAGGGGTGTTGCCCACGCCGAAGAATTTAGGCACGTCGATGTAGCCATAGAAGTCGAACCAGTCTTTTTTAGCGAAGGCTTCATATTCCAGGTACAGATCGTTGTTCAACTGAGGTCCGAAACGGGTGTGGTAACTGCCCACCACGTTAACGCTTTGGTGCCACCAATCCGAGACGTATTGGCTGTCTTTGCTATCAGCCATTGAAGATGCACTGTAAGACGCTGCGAGCAGTACACCTGCTGCGAGAGCTATTTTTTTCATTTTATTACCACATGCTTAAAGGGCCATTTCCTGCCCGTTAGAAAAGATGACAATGAGTCTGACGACACCTGGCGTTGCCTCTGCTTACAAACTCTCGGGCGACGCGCGCATTATAGAAATCACTGGGTGTAAGAATCTGTGATCCAGTTATGCATTTCGCGAATAGGTAATCGATTGCGTTCACATTTGTCAAATTATGTTTCATGCAAATTCACGATCGCTGTGATTTTTGTCATGCCCGGTGATTTTTAGAGCATTTTTTGTGCCAATTGTAACCAGTTGATTACCGTTCTCATGACTGTGGCAAAACGCAAGATATCGGGATGTTACCTAAGCGGATGCAGAAAATAGATTTCCCAGCGGTCGGCTGGCTGCAGCAGGGGTTTGTCCGCCGGATTGTCATCCCACCAGCGGACTATCGAAAATTCAGGTTAATTAAGGAATGGCAATAAGGCAGGCGGGACTAGTCTAGAAGACTTCTCAATACGCGCTGTAGGAATGGCTTTTTCTTACGAGTGATCGGATTGCCATCATATTTTTCCTGAGACTGTTTATTGAAGCGGCCGTACGGCAACACATTGCGATACTGCTCCAGCGTATAACCGGCTTGCAAGGCTTCATGATAGTACTGCTCGAACAGTTCCCGTAGATCGTCGCGGTAGTGACGATAAATTTTTCCATCAAACCAGTGCTGGCGATTTTCAGCTTTTAGCCGCGGCAATGAGTAGTGGTGAGAGAACTGGCTTCCCATATCTGAATAATGTAGCGTTTTCAGCGATTCCACAGGCAGATCATCGCCATCTAAGTTGCTGTACTCCGGTTTCAGCGGTGCAACAAACTCCGGGTGTTGCTCAAAAAATTGTTGCATTTTTTTATGGCCCAGGCGATCGCCTCGCAACTGTTCGAGTGAAGGCAAGAAACGTGCAGCCGCTTCACAATCCCACAGCATTTCACCCAGACGTAAATCCTTGCCAGTACCCGCAGCCAGTATGGCGGTACCCTCTTCCATCGGATGATGCCAAATTTCAGCGATATCACTGAGATAAAGCACGTCAGCATCAGAATAGAAAGCACGCCCCTGAAAATTACAATAAGCGGGAATTCCCCAACGAAAAGCGGAAAAAGGCGTTGCCCAGCATTCGGTCGTCCAGCCTTCGCCCTCACCATTCGAGAACCAAAAGCTGGCAGGATCCCGTGATAGCTGCATCCATACGATTTGAACGGGTATCGAAGCATGTTTACGCAGGCTGTACTCCAGAACCATCATCTGTTCCAGATCGCAATCATTGGGGTCGCAGCCGATAAAAACGCGCGCGATATCCGCAGGGTGAGTCATAACAATAATATCCCTATTTGGAGCTTCATCATTTCCATGATGTTACCAACAACTTTCGGAGCATTCTAATAGCAAATGAGATTTTTATCATTTGCCGGAACAAGAAATAACCAACATCCATATTTATCAGTCGATTATAGTGAATAATAAAAAAATTCTCAGAAAAAGCCCTGTGTGAGGGCAATTATACAAAGTTCGTGGAAAGCACTTAGTTTACCGAAGGCAGTGCTTTGGCAATATTTTCCTGGCGGAAAACCACCTCCTGCCCCGGAGCTATCTCCCACTCTTTTGGCGGGATATCCACTTTAGGTGCGGCGGCGATGACCGAGCCAAAAATCAGTTTGCCTTCCCGGCGTAAAATACTGACATCAAGCTGGTATTCGTGACGTAAATTGGCGGTGGTCAGGCGCACGGTATCACCGCGCATAAAACGTTCGTCGTCAATCACTGGCTGCTGAATGAATTGAATATCGTCTCTCATTTTTTATGTTCCTTCAGGCAGAATCGCTAGTTAAATTCTAGTTCAACATTGGGCGACAGGCAGATAATTTCCGTTAATTTCCTCGGGTTGCCCGCCAACAGATCAACGAACCTGCCGTGACCATCACCACACCCTGCCAAAAATTGGCGGTCAGTGCAGTATTCAGCACCAGCGCGGCAAACACCGCCGACAGCACCGGAGTAAAGTAAGACGCCGTCGCCAACAGCGTCATATTGCCGCGCAATATACCCACGTTCCACGCCGCATAGCCTGCTCCCATTGCCATGCCAGCGCACATCAACGTCAGGGTTACCGGCAACGTGAATTGCATACCGCTTTCGCTGCTGAATGCATATTTCAACCACAGTGCCACGGCGGTCAGCGTAATGAACAACACCACGCCGTTATGGCCCTGGGCAATTTTCTTGGTCAGATTGCAATACAGCGCCCAAATAACCGCGCCGCCAAAAGCCAACGAATAACTCAGCGGATTGCTGCGCACGTTTTCCAGCATTTGCGCCGGCGACCAGCCGCCCTCGCCGCTCATGATCCAGCCAATACCGAACAAGGACAGCAGCAACCCCGGCAGCAGCCACCACTTGGCTTTTTGCCCATTAAACACCAGGGCCATCAGCACGGTGAAACAGGGCCACAGGTAGTTGATCATTCCCACTTCAATCGCTTGCAGACGGGTATTGGCATAGCCCAAAGACAACGACAGGCAGATTTCATAGCTGACAAACAGCAGGCTGCCGAGGAGCAGGTAGGGGCGTGGGAACAGGCGTAAATTCGGCATGCGCAGCGCCAACAGCAAAAATACCGCGCTGACGCTGTAGATCATTGCTGCCCCGCCAATCGGCCCCAGCCCTTCGCTGACGCTGCGTATCAGGCCAACCACGCTGCTCCACAGCAGGATCGCCAACAGACCGAGCAAGGTGGCTTTATATTGGGCGGGCAGAGAAGACATGAAAGCGTTCCAATCAGTTATTTTTTATCAGGATTTTCACTCTACTGCCCGGTGATAAAAAAAGAAAGGCGGGAAAGCCCGCCTCGGAGTACCTATCGTTTCCTGGTGGGGGCGCTGCATGCTGCGCCCTATAGCATAATCAATGAGTTGAATCGGGGCGAAGATGGCCGCCCCCCACCGATTTACCCCTGGATGGGTTCATCAACCGCCTTGGCCTTATTGCTGCGGCTGCCGTTCAAACTGCGGCGGCGGCTGACGGAAACGCCGGGTGAGATATACCAGGTAGGCAAAACCCAGCCCGGCCCAGATCAGCCCCATGGTCAGCGAGCTTTTTTCCAGGTTAAGCCACAGCACGCCAACCGTTAACGCCCCCACCAACGGCAGGAACAGGTAGTTAAAACGGTCCTTCCAGCTTTTATTGCGCCCCTCGCGAATGTAGAAATGACTGATCACCGACAGGTTAACGAAGGTGAAGGCCACCAGCGCACCGAAGTTGATCAGCGCGGTCGCGGTGACCAGATCGAAAGACAGCGCGGACAGCGCCACCAGCCCAACCAGCAACACGTTCAATGAGGGGGTGCGCCATTTCGGGTGGATATAGCCGAAATACTTTTCCGGAAACACGTTGTCGCGCCCCATCACGTACAGCAGTCGCGAAACGCTGGCGTGCGAGGCCAGCCCCGATGCCAGGGTATTGATAAAGGTAATACAGAGGAAAATTGACTGGAACAGCTTGCCGCCCACGTACAGCGCGATTTCCGGCAGCGCCGCGTCCGGTTGATGGAAGCGCTGAATAGATGGGAAGAACAGCTGAATAAAGAAGGAAACGCTGATGAAGATTACCCCACCGTACAGCGCAGTCAGGAAGATGGCCTTCGGGATCACCTTGGCGGCATCGGGCGTTTCCTCACACAGGGTGGTGACCGCGTCGAAGCCGAGAAACGAAAAGCACAAAATAGTGGCGCCGGTGATGATCGGCAGCAAATGCGCATTCTCATTGATGAAGGGTTGCAGACTCCACACCGTCCCCAGTCCTTCACCGTTATGCAGGCCGCGCACGACCAGGAAGATAAACACCACGATGATCGCTATCTGGGCCAAAACAAACAGGGTGTTAAAGTTAGCCACCAAATTGACGCTTTTCAGGTTGATGGCGGTAATGATGATCACAAAGCCTACCACCCACACCCACGGCGGCACCTCGGGGAACAGCGCGGTCAGATAAATCTTTGCCAACAGGGTGTTGATCATCGGCAGGAACAGGTAGTCGAGCAGCGAGGACCACCCTACCAAAAAACCGACGTGCGGGTTAATGGCCTTTTGCGCATAGGTATAGGCGGAACCGGCGGTCGGAAACTTGCGAACCAACTTGCCGTAGCTGATGGCGGTAAACAACACGCCAGCCAGCGCCAACAGATAAGCGGCCGGGACGTGGCCGTCGGTCAGGCCGGAGACAATGCCGAAGGTGTCAAACACCGTCATGGGCGTCAGGTAAGCCAACCCCATCATCACCACTTGCCATAGCTTCAGGCTTTTACGCAGTTGCGGCTTGGCCGCCTCATTAACCTCGATCGCATTAATCGCCATGGCGTTTCCCCCCTTTGTCCTCTGCTGGTAACCGTTTAACGTCATTCAGAGAGGCCGCGGGGAAACTGCTGCTCAGGCGGCGGAAGGGACGATGCAAAGACAAAAAAACGCGGCCAGCGGAAGGCCCATATTTACTGCGGCACAGGCAACCGCCCGCGCAGGTTGATGGAACAGTTATGGCTGTCATGGTTCTTTCCTCGCCGGCGTCCTGTACGCCAAGTAGAAGAAATGCTTTACCGCTGCGCGCAGCTTCGCAGGCCACAGGATAGCCGGCGGAATGCGCCAGACGCGCGCGGTATCATCGAGGATGAGCGGGTTCAGGCGTTTTTCAGCATCCACTCGATTTCGGTATCGGTGATCAGGCGCTCAAACTGCACCAGCTCATCCGTTTTACAGGCCAGATAAACATGGCTGAACCTTTCACCCAGCAGCGCATTCAACACCGGCTGATGCTCGAATTCATACAGTGCATCGCTCTGGCGGATAGGGAATGGCAGTCCGTCCTGCTCCAGCCCGTTGCCGGTTACCGGCTCTTGCAGCGGCAGCGGTGTTTCCAGCCCGTAGACGATGCCCGCCAGGATGGTCGCCATCACCAGATAAGGGTTGGCATCGGCACCGGCCACGCGGTATTCCACCCGGTGGCTATCGCGGTCGCCGCAAGGGATACGCAGTGCCACTGTGCGGTTGTTATGGCCCCAAGATGCCTGAGTCGGCACGTACATGCCCGGTTGGAAGCGGCGGTAGGCGTTAACGTTCGGCGCCAACAGCGCAATAGAAGAAGGCATCAGGGCGATCATTCCCGCCAGAGCCTGTTTCAACAATGCAGAGTCTTCGCCGTCATCATCGGCGAGGACATTGTTGCCCTGGCGGTCCAGCATGCTGATATGCACGTGCATGCCACTGCCGGCGTGCTCTTCATACGGCTTGGCCATGAAGGTGGCCTGCATGTTGTGTTTTTCTGCCACCATGCGGATCAGGCGTTTCAACGCCAGCGCATGGTCGCAGGCCTGCAGCACGTTGTCGGTATGGTGCAGATTGACTTCAAACTGACCGGGCGAGGCTTCGGCCACCGCACCGTCTGCCGGCAGCCCCTGCAGGCGTGCCAGTTCGTCTATCTCACTTAACACGTCGGCAAAGTTGTTAAGGTTGTCTACCGAATAGACCTGGCTTTGGGTGTTACGCTCCTGCGTACCCGGCGCACACGGCGGCTGCAGATACCCTTCCGAATCACGCTGACGATCGATGAGATAGAACTCCAACTCTACCGCTACTACGGGGGATAGCCCGCGCTGACGCAAACGCTGCCACACTCGGTTCAGCACATTGCGCGGTTCAACGTCAAAGGGAGTACCATCTTCATCCAGCATGGTGAGCAGTACCTGGCCGATATATTGTGGATCCGCCGCCGACGGCGTCAGCGTGCCCAACACCGGTACACAGATGTGGTCCGGCTCACCGAGCTCTTGCCCCAATCCGGCCTCTTCAACCACGTTGCCAAGAATATCCATCGCAAACACCGACGCCGGGAAGTAACAGCCCTTCTCCAGTTTGCTCAGCCCGCCAACCGGTATCCGTTTGCCGCGGAAGCTGCCGTTAAGGTCGGTCAACAGAACGTCAACGTGCTGAGTTAATGGATAACGTTCCAGATACTTCTTCACTTCACGTTGGAACGCGCTACTTCGCTTTTCTTCGTGGTGCTGAACAAAGTTTTCCACTTCTACTATGTTGGTCTGCATGATTCACCCGCCATGTATGTTTTTGTCTGTGGTTCTCACACTTATTGCCGTCGATGTTTTTTGACCATCTTGCTCAATATAATGTCCACCAATGAAACATAGATGCAACAAAATTGTTTTGCAAGTGTTACTTTTAGTTTGAATATTGCCCATCTCACTGCTAGATTTATAAAATATTGAACGGAAACGGCAGTGGAGAAGCTTATCGTTCATAATTTCGAACATACCAAGGGGACAGCATGGGCAATATATTTAACAGACCAGTGGTCGGCGTAGTGATGTGCAGGTATAGGTTAAACGGGCACCTCACTCAGACCTTGCAAGAAAAGTACCTAAATGCCGTTATCGCTGCGGGCGGGTTGCCGATAGCCCTGCCACACGCGCTGGCAGAACCGAAACTGCTCGAAGAGTTACTGCCACAACTCGATGGCATTCTGTTGCCAGGCAGCCCCAGTAATGTGCAGCCGCACCTTTATGGTGAAAACGGCGATGAGCCTGACGCCGATCCCGGGCGAGACGAATTGAGCCTGGCGCTGATCCGCCACTCGCTCGACAGGCGCATTCCCCTTTTCGCCATTTGCCGTGGCATGCAGGAAATGGTGGTCGCCACCCAGGGTACCCTGCACCGCCGGCTGTATGAACTGCCCGAGCTGCTGGAACACCGTGAAGATCACGACCTGCCGCTCGAACAGCAATATGCCCCTGCCCACGAAGTCATCGTTCAGGAAGGGGGCCTACTCTCGCAACTGATACCGGATTGCAACAGATTCTGGGTGAACTCACTGCATGGCCAGGGCGCGAAGACGCTGGGATCCAGCGTACGTATCGAAGCCCACGCCGCCGACGGGTTGGTAGAAGCCATCAGCCTGCGCGATCAGCCCTTTGCGCTGGGCGTGCAATGGCACCCGGAATGGAACAGCGAGGAATATGCCCTGTCACGCCTGCTGTTTGAAGGTTTCATTAGCGCCTGCCGGAACTATCAAAAGGAAAAACGCCCATGAGCGATGTCAGCTTGGCACCGGGCAAACGTCTGTCGCAAATCCGCCAGCAATTGGGATTATCGCAGCGCCGCGCGGCCGAACTGTCTGGGTTAACTCACAGCGCCATCAGCACCATCGAACAGGACAAGGTCAGTCCGGCCATCAGCACCTTACAAAAGCTGCTGACGGTGTACGGGCTGTCCCTGTCGGCATTTTTCGCCGAACCAGAGAAGCCGGCCGAGCCACGGATTGTTATCGACTACCAGGATCTGATTGAGATTGGCAGCCAGGGGGTTTCTATGAAACTGATCCACAACGGCGATCCTAATCGCACCCTGGCGATGATGATCGAAACCTATGAGCCGGGTACCACCACCGGTGAACGCATCAAGCATCAGGGGGAAGAGATTGGCACCCTGCTGGAAGGCGAAGTCGTGCTGCAGGTCAACGGGCAGGCTTATCCCCTGCTGGCTGGCCAGAGCTACGCCATCAACACCGGCATTCCCCACAGTTTCAGCAACACGTCGGCGCGGATTTGCCGGATTATCAGCGCCCATACGCCGACGACATTCTGATCAACGGAGCAAGGTATGGACTTCCACCACCTGCAGTATTGGCAACACCGGGCGCAAGCCCTGAATATTGAGAACCGACTGTTTATCAATGGCCGCTATCAGCAGGCGGCCGAAGGCGAAACCTTTGCCGTGGAGGATCCTGCCGGTCAGCGAGAGCTGACTCAGGTGGCCCGAGGAAGCAGCGTAGATATTGACCTGGCGGTCAGCGCCGCCCGCGAGGTGTTTGAGCGGGGCGACTGGTCGCGCGCGGCCCCGTCGCAACGCAAGGCGACGCTGCTCAAGCTGGCGACATTGATGGAACAACACCACGAAGAGCTGGCGCTGCTGGAAACGCTGGACACCGGCAAACCGATTCGTCACAGCCTGCGTGATGATGTGCCCGGTGCTATTCGTTGCCTGCGTTGGTATGCCGAAGCGATCGATAAGGTTTATGGCGAAATCGCCCCTACCGGCAGCGATGCGCTGGCGTTAATCGAACGCGAACCCATTGGCGTGGTCGGCGCCATCGTACCGTGGAATTTCCCGTTATTGCTCGCCTGCTGGAAGCTCGGCCCGGCGTTGGCCACCGGCAACAGCGTGATCCTCAAACCTTCGGAGAAATCGCCACTGAGCGCGATCTATCTGGGTCAACTGGCGCAGCAGGCGGGGCTGCCGGACGGCGTGCTGAATATCGTTCCCGGTTATGGTCACGATGCCGGTAAAGCGCTGGCGCTGCATAACGACGTCGACGCGCTGACCTTCACCGGTTCAACGCAAGTGGCCAAACAACTGATGATCTATGCCGGCCAATCCAATATGAAACGGGTCTGGCTGGAAGCCGGTGGCAAAAGCGCCAATATCATCTTTGCCGACTGCCCGGATCTGGATAAGGCCGCACAAAGCGCCGCCGCCGGGATTTTTTATAACCAGGGGCAAGTGTGCATTGCCGGTACTCGACTGTTGGTGGAAGAGAGCATACAGCAAGAATTTTTACAGGCGTTGCGCCGCCATGCAGCAGCCTTTGCACCAGGCAATCCGCTCGATCCGGCGACGGCGATGGGCACGCTGATTGATCAGGGCCACTGCGAGAAAGTGGCCGACTATATCGAACAGGGTTTGACTCAGGGCGCTGCGCTGTTCCTCGACGGTCGCGATCATCCGCAAGCCGAACACGGCGGTTATCTCGGCCCAACCATTCTCACCCAGGTAGACAACGCCATGAGCGTGGCGCGCGACGAAATCTTCGGCCCGGTATTGGCGGTCACTTCGTTTAGCGGCGAGCAGCAGGCCATGCAGTTGGCTAACGACAGCGACTACGGCCTGGGGGCTGCAATCTGGACCCGCGACCTGTCCCGTGCCCATCGTTTGGCGCGTCAGCTAAAAGCCGGCACGGTGTTCGTCAATAACTACAACGACGGGGACATGACCGTTCCTTTCGGTGGCTACAAGCAAAGCGGTAACGGCCGCGACAAGTCACTGCACGCACTGGACAAATTCACCGAGCTGAAAACCACCTGGATTTCATTGGAATAAGGGCAGAGATCATGACTGAACACGTAAAAAGCTATTATGCGGCTTCGGCCAACAACCACGCGCCCTACCCGCAGCTGAATGAATCCATTGAATGCGACGTCTGTATCGTCGGCGGCGGCTACACCGGTTTGTCATCGGCGCTGTTTCTGGTAGAGGCGGGGTACAACGTGGTGGTGCTGGAGTCTGCCCGCATCGGTTTCGGTGCCAGCGGACGTAACGGCGGGCAATTGGTGAACTCCTACAGCCGCGATATCGACGTCATTGAACAGCGTTATGGCGCCGAAAGCGCCCGCCTGCTCGGCAGCATGATGTTTGAAGGCGCAGAGATCATTCGCAGCCGTATCCAACGGTACGCCATCGAATGTGACTATCGCCCTGGCGGCATCTTCGCCGCGCTGAACAACCGGCAATATCATGCGTTGATCGAACAAAAACAGCACTGGGAGCGCTACGGCAATACCCAGCTTGAATTGCTGGACGCCGAGCGTATCCGCCAGGAGGTCGATAGCGAGCGCTACGTCGGCGCGCTGCTGGATCACAGCGGCGGCCATATTCACCCACTGAATCTGGCGCTCGGTGAAGCCGAAGCCATTCGCCTGCAGGGTGGACGGATCTTCGAACAGTCTGCGGTCACCCACATCCGTCATGGCGAACCGGCAATCGTCAGCACCGCCAACGGCCAGGTGACAGCACGTTATGTGATTGTCGCCGGCAACGCTTATCTGGGCGATAAGCTGGAACCGCGGCTGGCGAAACGTAGCATGCCGTGCGGCACCCAGGTGGTGGCTACCGAACCGCTGGCGCCGGAAGTGGCGCGATCGCTGATCCCACAAAATTACTGCGTCGAAGACTGTAACTACCTGCTCGATTATTACCGTATCACCGGCGATAACCGCCTGTTGTACGGCGGCGGCGTAGTGTATGGCGCCCGCGATCCGGACGATATCGACAATCTGATCCGGCCAAAGCTGCTGAAAACTTTCCCGCAGCTCAAAGGCGTGCGTCTCGACTATCGCTGGACCGGTAATTTCCTGCTGACGCTGTCGCGCATGCCGCAGTTTGGTCGGCTGGAAAATAACGTGTATTACATGCAGGGCTACAGCGGCCACGGGGTGACCTGTACTCATTTGGCGGGCAAACTGATTGCCGAGCTGATGCGCGGCGATGCGGAAAGGTTCGATGCGTTTGCCAAGCTGCCGCACCTGCCGTTCTTCGGCGGCCGCAACCTGCAAATTCCTTTCACCGCGATTGGTGCAGCTTACTACCAGCTGCGGGATCGGATTGGGGTGTAACGCTATCGGGCCCGGTATACCACCGGGCCCGAAATTACCGCTTAAACAATCTTCGGCTGGCCGTCAGAGGCGGTCGCCCCGCCGTCTACCGGGATGTTGGCACCATTGATAAAACTGGCGTCGTCACTGGCCAGAAATGCCATTACTGCCGCCACCTCTTCCGGCTCCGCCGCTCGGCCTAACGCAATACGCTCGTTAAACTTGTCGCGGATCTCCTGCGGCCAGCCGTTGGTCATATTGGTTTTCACCAGGCTCGGACATACCGAGTTGACCCGCACACCGTCACCGCCATGATCCAGCGCCATGGCACGCGTCAGGTTAACCACCGCCCCTTTCGCCGCGCAGTAGTACGCCGCGCCCCAGTCACCACCCAGCCCGGAAACCGACGCGGTGTTAACGATGCAGCCTTTGGTTTTCAGCAGATACGGCATGGCGAATTTGGAACAGAACACCACGCCATCGATATCCACCCCGGCAATGCGTCGCCAGTCGGCAACGCTGGTTTCCAATACGCTGCCGGCCACGTGCACGCCTGCGTTATTGAGCAGCACGTCGATGCGGCCTAATTTTTCGGCCACCTCATTCATCATTTTTTCAACCGCAACGTGGTCGGAAACGTCAATATGTACCGCCAGTGCCTTGCCTTTTGGCAGCGAAGCGGCAACTTTGTCCACCGCCTCTTTCGCCCAGTCAGCCAATACCACGGTAGCCCCTTCGGCAGAAAAACGACGCGCTGCCGCCTCTCCCATCCCATTGCCTGCACCGGTGATCACTACCACTTTATTGTCAAAACGCATGAGACCTCCTCCATGTGAATGTATTTCTATAAATCATACAAATCCTAATGGTTCGAGGATAAAACTCATGGACGACGAGTGACAGTCAAAATGTGCGGTTTATTAATCACAAAGAGGTATTCAGTGCGAATTCAATGCGCTAGGTCAGGCATTATCGGAATTAAGCCAACCATTTGATAGGGTTAATAAAATTCATGTCAGTGACTATTGCCAACGCGCATTATCACCTATCAATAAGTCCCGTACCGTCGCGTTAGTGCAGTTGGCGAGGTTCATTACTTCGCAATGGGGATCACCAACAGGTCAACGTTAAGGTTATTGATCGCCTGCCGGGCCGAAGATATCCATCTGCTCCAGATATCGTGATGATGGCCAAAGATAATCAGATCAATGCCTTTCTCTTTCGCCGCCCGGTTCAATTCTTCCGTCAGTTCGCCGCGGCTGATAATCACCTCTTCAACCGGGTAAGACGACTGATCCTTGATCGCATTCAGCATGTTTTTGACACGCTCCGAAAAAGTTCGGTCGGTGTAGTTGTATTCACCCACGCCCAGCTCAGCGTAATAGCCGCCACGGTGGATATCGATATAAATCAGGGATAGTCTGGCATTCAGTGCGCTTGCTAACTTGGCGCCTTTGCCGAGCAAAAATTCAGCGTCTTCGCTGAGATCGGTTGCCACAACGATATGATGATAAGCCATGATTACAGCCCTCCGCATTGCGCTGGTGAACAAAGTGGCGCTCCCTGCCAGGGCCTTTCCGCATGTTTGTTATGCTGTTTAAGTTTAGTTCAGCGCTGAAATAATCGCCTGCCCCTGGCCTTATTGTTCTTTTTATAGAACGATGCATCCTGAGTTAGCCCTCTAGTGGAATTTTCCTCTGGCCCTACACTGTTAACAAGCACTGAGATTAACCCTTTATTAAACAAAGTTAATTGTTGTCTACGTCCCGATCACAGAGGAAAGAAAGATGAGCTCTCCAGCAAACTTTAATGGCCAGCGTCCTGTTATTGATGCCAATGACGCGGTGATGTTGTTGATTGACCACCAGAGCGGCCTGTTCCAAACCGTCGGCGATATGCCGATGACTGAACTGCGCGCTCGCGCTGGCGCACTGGCCAGTATCGCTACGCTAAGCAAATTGCCGGTCATTACTACGGCTTCCGTTCCACAGGGTCCTAACGGCCCCTTGATCCCCGAAATCCACCAAAATGCACCGCATGCGCAATATGTGGCGCGCAAAGGCGAAATCAACGCCTGGGATAATCCAGATTTTGTTGCGGCCGTAAAAGCGACCGGACGTAAAACCCTGATTATCGCCGGAACCATCACCAGCGTTTGCATGGCCTTCCCGTCGATCAGCGCCGTGGCAGAGGGTTATAAGGTCTTTGCCGTTATCGACGCCTCCGGCACCTACTCTAAAATGGCGCAGGAGATTACTATGGCGCGAGTGGTGCAGGCCGGAGTGGTACCGATCGATACCGCCGGCGTGGCCTCTGAACTGCAGGGCAGTTGGAACCGCGAGGATGCACAGCAATGGGCTGAGGTTTACACCAAAATCTTCCCGGCATATCAGTTGCTGATTGAAAGCTATGTTAAAGCTCAGGACGTGGTGAAGAATAACGAAGTGCTGGATTCCCAGCGCGGCTAACGGTCACGCCAGGCTGGCCTGCTTCATTCTGGTCCAGCCTGTTTACCGGAGCAGCAGGCATAAAAAAACCCCGGCTTTCGGCCAGGGTCATCAATGTTTGTCGGTTACTTTCCCGACCGTCATGTTATGGCGTAAGCGTCCATCGAACACTCCAACCTTACGCAGCCTAAGCACAACTTTTTCACAACAGAAAAATAGACTGGATCGGACTTATAACTTTATGGGCCAATCTTCTTTTCTGTTGCCAATAACTTCGGTTATTGAAAATGGTGAAGCTAATTATTTTAGATAAACTCCGGGTAATCCCGGAGTTTATTCAGGCAATTATTTTATTTCTCATCTGCTCCGGCTTAAACCATCATCGCTATCGCAAGAAATAAAGCACTACCTTGAAATTATAAAACGACTACGTTGCCTGCAGACGGGCCTTTCATACCGTTTTCGACAGTGAACTCAACGCGCTGACCTTCATCAAGCGTTTTGAAATCATTGCTTTGGATAGCGGAGAAGTGTACGAACACGTCTTTGCTACCGTCTTCCGGAGAGATAAAACCGAAACCTTTACCTGCATCAAACCATTTTACCAAACCAGTCATTTTATTAGACATAGATATTTCCTTTATATTTTTGAGACGCCATAAGGCGATAGAGGTCTGTTTTTATTGGAAACTTATTGGGCACTAGAGAAGGAAATTCGCGGGAGAAGAGCTATCTATGGGATATCACTAATACTGAGAACTGCTTTACTAAAACTGCTTTCATAAGGTCTGTACTACAAACCGATGACGCTATTTACACATAGCTAGATTATTTAAGCAAGGAATATTTAACATTATATTTATACGCCCTGCTTATTATTTCCCAGATTCTGCAGCCCCACCCACGCCCAGCAAGGCCTGATTGCCCTTTGCGGGATCGTCGCCTTAGCCGATAATGGCAATGCCCAGGCGTTCCATTAGCTGGAACACCTGGTAACTGTCCAACTTCACGCCCTGCAGATCGGTTCCGCGCAGATCCAACTCACCCAGTTCAGAGTTGGTCAGATCACAATGGGTAAAGTTGGCAGCACGCCAGTCGAAGGAGGAAAACTCGCCGCCGGACAGATCTGAACCGCTAAAGGTCGCACCGAGGATTTGCGCGCTGTTCCAGCGATTTTCCCACAGCTCACACTTTTCCAGCACCACTTTGGAAAAGTTAGCGTAACTCAGGTTGCTTTTAGTGATGTAGGCACTGCAAAACCAGGTGCGCGAGGTAATCATGTTCATAAAGCTGGCACCGCGGAAGTCTGCACCCTGAGCCCGGCACTCACGAATTTCGATGCCTAAAGCGTTGGCATTTCTAAAATCAGCCATCGACAGATCGCAATTCTTGAAGCTGGCGTCCTTGAGCACGGCGCGGCTGAAGTTACCGCCCTGTTGACTCTCGCGGTCGTAAAACTGGCAGTCGATAAATTCGGTGCCGGTCAGGTCGGCGCCCGAGAAATCGCAGTTAATAAAGCTGCCATTTTCGACTTTCTCACCGGTAAACCGGTTACGAGCAATCTTTTCACCCTTCAGAGCCAGCGCCATTCCATTCACCTGTTTATTTGTACAGTCAATGGCGCAGTATAATCCTATTTACATGACAGATTAAACTGCTTTAACGGGGTTTATCTGCCTCTGAGCACAAAAAAATAACCCGTGGGATAGGTGAGTTTTAAGCCTGTTTGACCTGGATCCGGTTCATATTCAAGCTGGCGTTCTGCGCCTGCACCACTCCTTGTTCAATCAGGGCATACAATCGGAAATTCAAAAAGGTATCCCCCACCGGATAAGGTGAATTTACCATCGCATCACCGACCACCCGTGAGCCCTGGGTATAGTCATTCGGGCAAGCATCTAACAACGGACGGTCATGGAAATCGAGCGCCTGCCCCTGCACGCGGTTTTCCGCAAAAATCCGTACCAGTGAGTTTTCCGCCAACAGGCGATGCCAATCGGCAATCAGCCTGGCTTTCTCTTCCTCAGAAAGCTCGCGCCGCAAGATCCACAGTGGTTCCAGCATTTCTGCCGGGCACCAGTTAGTGGCAACCCGCCCGGTGTGTTCGGTTACGTTAACCACGAAAACGCGACGTTCCCCCAGCAACGGCAATAGTGCGCGCAGCATCAGTTGCTCGTCGGGATTGGCACCAGCCCACAACGTCACCTGCCCGCTTACAGCAGCGAGTTGCGTTTTTAACGTGGTCATCGCCAGCGGCAGCGCTTCAGAGGTATCCCACTCGGGAGCATGAACAGATTGGTGCAGATCGCGCAACCAGCGGCATCGGGCTTGCAGGGCCTGATCATCATCCAGCCCATACAGCGGCCCAAACGATAGGCTATCGGCAAAATTCAGTACGTTTTCTCCCGGGTAGGCCAACCGCACGCAGCCACCCGACAGTGCGATATGCACATCCTTCATCAATGCTTCTCCTTCGCTATTGCTTAAGTCAATCCTGAGCTGAATTTTGCCCCCTTTCCCCCTGCATCACCAGGCAAATAATCTGATTTTTTGCGTTTAAGCGACATAAAAAAACCGCCCTTGGGCGGTTGATGATAAGCATGAAGATTTACTTCAGCGCTTCCTGAATGGCATCGGCCAGCGGGCCAACGTGCTTTTCAGCGGCCTTAAGCTGGAAGTCTACGCCGTTGCCGTCATTGGTGTCAGACAGCGTCGCCTTGATCAACTCCAGTGCCGCTTGCACTGCCACCAGCCTTTTATGCTGTTCGTCCGTGATAGGTTTGGAACTCATGGTGGCCGGGTAATATTGCTCTAACATCGTTCTCTCCTTGTGATTACGCTAATAAGTAACTTAACAGAATTTAAAGTTTTATCTAATGAAGCGAACCACAGAACCCCCCATTACCGCTGAGGATAAGTTGCCGGTACATCGATATGGCAGAAAATACATCAGTCGAAATGATTAGCGGAACGCCACCCAACTGGCATCGGCATCGGCGGAGCGCACGCAGTTTTCCACCCAGCGTACCCCCATCGCGCCGGCATGCACGTCGGGGTACCAAAAGCCGGCCAGAAACGCCTCGTCTCGCCGGTCGGTGGCGTCCATCGCCAACGCAAAGCGCCGGTAAAGATTCGACCAGGCTTCGAACAGCCCTTCGGAATGACCGCCGCCGATGCGATCCTCCGCCAATGCCATAGGATCGAGGTAGGACATACCACGCTCCAGAATACGCACCGGCTCGCCCTGCACTTCAAAGCGCTGTTGGTTAGGCTGTTCGTCCCACCATTCCAGGCTGGCCTTTTCCCCCACAATACGCACCTTTTGGCCATGCATAGAACCGCTGTTAACCGCCGAACACCACATTGAACCGACAGCGCCATTATCGTACTCCATCAGTACATAGGCATTGTCTTCCAGCGGCGCACGAGTTTTGACAAAGCTCTGACGGCTGCACATCAACCGTTTGATCTTCAACTGCGGCACCATGGTTTCCGCCAGGAATAACGGGTGGGTGGCTAAATCACCCAATACATAGCTGGGGCCGACAAAACGCGGGTCCACCCGCCAACGCGTGCTGGGATTGTCCAGTTCCACCGGCGCGGCATGGAACCCGTGAGAGAACTGCATGTTGATGATACGGATCTCACCCAGTTGGCCATCGGCAATCATCTGACGCGCCTGAAGGATCAACTGATGCCCGGCATAGCCGTAGGTAACACCGATAATTTTATGCTGCCTTTGGCTCAGTTCCACCAGTGCTTGCGCCTCCTGCGTGGTGAAACACAGGGGTTTTTCGCACACCACGTGCAGGCCTGCTTCCAGCGCCGCCTGGCAAATAGCGAAATGGGTATTGTTTGGCGTAGCAATGGAAACCGCCTCTATGCCGTCCGCCCTGGCGGCTTCTTCACGGAATAACGTGGCGTAATCCGGATAACAGCGCTCCGCTGCCACGCCCAGGCTTTGCCCAAAGCTGCGCCCGCGCGATGCGTCAATGTCAAACGCGCCGGCCAGTAAGGTGAAAGTGCCGTCGCGCAATGCCGCAGAACGATGGATATAACCGATCTGACTGGTACCCCCGCCGCCCACCATGCCCCACCGCAGAGATCTTTCCAGAGGTTTAATACCGTTAATCATCTCGTTGCTCCTGATTAAAAACCGACGCTGCGTAAATAAGTAAGGCTATCCGTTACGTCGCGCAGGCTGCCTTGCGCCTGACGCGGATCCCGTTCCTGCTCAATGGTGATCCACCCCTGATAGCCGCGCGCAGCCAATAAGTCGCGCACGGCAGGGTAATCAATCGCTCCCTTCCCCAGCGGGCACATAACCCCTTGCGCGCAGGCGGTAAAGAAATCCAAACCACGCGCCAATACATTGCGGAACACCTGCGGGTTAACGTCTTTGAAATGCAGATAATCAATCCGGGAGAAGTAGCGCTCGAGCCAGGTGAGCGGATCCATGCCGGAGTAGTACAGATGTCCGGTATCCAGACACAACCCCGCAGTGTGGTGCGGGATCTGCGCGGCCAGCAGTTCGATTTCATCAGCGAACTCAATACAGCCTCCGGCGTGCGGGTGTACCACCGGGCGTACCCCATATTCCCGCCAGGCAATCTCGCTAACGGCAATAATATGGCCGATCATCCTGTTCCAATCGGCTGTATCCAGCCGCGGTGCCAGCATTGATTGCCCGGCAAACCTGGCCCGTTGCGGATTGCCGAAGTCGATAATCACCAGATACGGCGGTGAAAAATGGCCCTCGCAAATGGGTTGCGCCTGGGGCGCCTGCGAGAGGTTGCGGCATATGTTGTGGGTCAGTGCCAGTATGTGCTCGAAGTTATGCTCGCTGACCAAATCATCAAAAATGGTGCCCCCCACCAGCGACAGCGAATAGCGTTGCAACTCTGCGGTCAGAGTTGCGGCATCGGTGGGCAGATAGCTCCAGGGCCCCAGTTCAATGCTGTGATAACCTGCTGCGCTCGCTTCCTGCAGCACTTTGCTATAAGGCGGTAGGTCAGGATTTTTAGGATCATCCACTCCCCAGCTGCAGGGAGCGTTAGCAATAGGCAAAGTCATTTTTCAGTCCGTCTCTTGGTGTTGTGTAGCGCCAGTATCAAACGAAAATTTCGAAACCAACAATGATGGAATTTTCATTTTTTGATGGCGATCGCGTTATTTCTGATAGATAAAATGATGCTTTTCTATCAAACATAGGCAGGCCGTGACTTCACGGGAGCACGGTATTTTTAGCGAGGGAATTGGCTCCCAGGGCGGGAGCCGGTAATCAGATATTTTCTTTGGTAATCAGATCAAAACGGTTGATGCCGTGGGTAAACCCGGAAGCGTCGCCGCTGGCGGCAGAAATAAAGGTGTTGACGATCGAGGCGGCGAATTCCTGGATCCTGTGCCTCAACATCAGATCCAAAGTGCCGTCAATCAACGCCATCTCGCCCCCCTCAACCGGGCCATGGCAAATCAGCATGACCTCATGCTGCCTGCCGCTCTCGCGCAATGCGGCAATGATTCCCTCCACGCCGCCGCAGGGTGCATACAGAGCGACCAGGTTCGGATGCTGCTCCAGCAGAGTATGAGTCACTTGCCTGGCACTTTCGGCCTGTTCATGACTGCGGACCGGCTCAAGCACCCGCTGCGTACTTAAATGCTCACGCAGATAAGAACGGAAGCTGCTTTCACAGGTTTCCTGACACTGAAAGCGGTTGTCACCGATGATCACCCCTACTTCGCCCTGCCGCCGGCACAGACGCTCCACTGCCCAGGCGGCCGTACGGCCGGCCTGCTGATTATCCAACCCGATATAACCGGCGCGGCAGTGTACCGACAGATCGGACAGCAGCGTGAACACCTTCACGCCCTGGCGAGTGGCTTCTTCAACCGCATAGCGGATTATCGGATTATCCAGCGCAAGCACCCCGATAACATCCACGCTCTGGCTTAACTGCGTAATGGCGGCGGCGGTGTCGCTGACCGCGCTAATATCATGAAAAATAAACTGCGGCGGACTCTCGCGATCGTGATAAGGCATAGCCTGCTCCAGCAAGCTTTCCGCCAGCTGCGAGTAGAATGAATGCTCCTTTTTCAGCAGGATAAACCCCATTTTGAGGCGCACGGCAGGCTGTCTGGCGGCTTCAAACAGCCGGTGGGATTTCTCCAGCGCAAACCCCAGCTTTTGTGCCGCGGCTATGACTTTACGCTCCGTTTCCGGCCGCACCGGCGCACGTTGGTTGATCACTCGATCAACCGTCGCGACACCGACGCGCGCCTCTCTGGCGATAGCTGCCAGCGTCGTTTTTTTGCCTGCCATAATCATTCCAATCACTGTTTTGATAGAAACTATCATGGCAGGCAGGTTAAAAGAAAGCCGATGCGGGATTTGTGTGATCGGACGCGTTAATCACCCAGCGCGGAGGGAAACCTCAACGGTAAACGGAAAATTTCTTCGTCAGCGGCTTAAGTTGTTCGCTATCCCCGTACAGCGCCACCCCAACGAACTCCAGCTTGTCATACTCGGTATTGGCGGTATCGGCAATTTGCTGTTCAGCGGAGTGTGACAGCATGGTGGTGGTAAAGAAGTTGGCTAACACCCCTTCCTCCTTGCATTTGAGCATCAGATTGCTGAGCTGGCTGCTGTTTTTCGCCTGCAGGATCACGATCGGATAATGACTCATATTGGCGCTTACGCCTTCGATAGCGCTGGGATAATGGTCGAATTCACGCTGTCCGATCAGATCGGTAATGCCGGCGGTTAAATGGCAGGAAGCGTTAAATAAGGTGGCCGGTTCGTGGTTGCGGTTCAGAATGATATAGAACTTTTTCTCGTTGTCGCTGTACATCTTTTTCTCCTTGAATAGGGGCTCCAGTGTTATTCAGACGCGCAATCGCCTTCAATGATATTGATCATTGGCAAGCTACTTCCCGAGCGGCCAAGTCGTAGCCAGGCAGATTGCAGACATTGTTGCGAATGAATATCATATGCATCTTAGCAACAGGAGGTTGCCATGAAAATATATTGGTCGCGACGCCAAATCCCAGAGCTGCAGACACTACCCCGCAGGATACGCAATCGTAATTACCGCGATGCCTATTTTAGAACTTTTCGCCATTGGGAGGGCTGGGCTGGATTGATGATCTACATCGCGTTGATTTGGCTATTTATTCACCTATCCCATTTTATTTACCCACATGTCGAGGGCGAAATGGGGCGTTTGCTGCAGATCCTGGTCACAGTCACGATCCCCGTCTTTATATGGAGCCAGATATCAATCCATCTGATGCGGAAATACTATCGGCATCTTCTTATACGCAGTACCTAAGCCAAGGCCATTCCCCGGCTTAAAGACGTGCCCCGATAAACAGCGGCTCTGCGATGGTGTACCAACGTTTCCAGTGCGATTGCGCAATTAAGCTCGAAATATGCGGTTGCGCCAAAAAACAGAGCAATAATTGAACTGCCGCTAGTCGCGCCCAGGCGCATAGTCTGGTCTTTGTCGTCGCTGGAGACCGCCATGTCCGCCATCAAACCTGAAACGCTGAACACAACCCTCGATACCCCGACCACTCACTGGCCGGCTATCGCCAATGTGGTGCTCGCCGGTATTGCCGTTGCCCTGCACGTGGGTAAAGCGACTATTGCCTTACCGGAGCTGCAACGCGAATTCGGCCGTTCGCTGGAGTCGCTGAGCTGGATCATTTCGGCCTTTCCCTTTATCGGTGTGTTCGGTGGCATCGCCGCCGGCCTGCTGGTGCGCCGCTGGGGCGACCGGCGTTTGTTGGGGCTGGGATTGGTGATCGTCAGCGCCGCCAGCTTCGTTGGCGCGGCTCAACACAACTTCATCGGTTTGATCGTCACCCGCGCGATTGAAGGGATAGGTTTCGTTATCGTCGTGGTCTCAGCGCCAACCGTGCTCACACGCGTGGTTTCAGCGAAAAAACGTAATCTGGTTTTCAGTATTTGGAGCACCTTTATGCCGGCGGGCATGGCCATTTCGCTGTTTTTCGGCCCGCATTTTAGCAACTGGCAACAAAGCTGGATCGCCGGCGGTATCCTCACCCTGCTGGCCGCGCTACTGCTGCCATTCACCACTCCGCGAGCCGCTGTCACCACGTCTTCCACTGTTGCCTTTAAACTGCGTCAGGCGTTGGTCAGCATACTGCGCGCACGGCAGCCCCTGCTGCTGGCCTTGATATTTACTACCTATAACCTGCAGTTCTTCGCCGTGATGGCCTTTCTGCCGATTTTCCTGATGCAGCGTATAGGGCTGACGCTGGCTGCCGCCGGTGGGATCAGCGCGGCGGTGATAGCCGTCAATATCCTCGGCAATCTTGCAGCTGGGGTACTGCTTTCGCGCGGCCTGCGGGCTCGAACTCTGCTCGCTGTTGTCAGCCTGCTGATGGGGCTTGCCGGTACCGGCGTTTTCCTGTCCGTTACACCAAACGCTTTACTGATCCCGCTGTGCTTAGTGTTTAGCGCCATTGGCGGCATGATGCCCGCCACCATTCTGGCCGCCACTCCGGTGGCGGCGCCAGAGCCGGGTTTGATCCCGTTGAGCCTGGGGCTGGTGATGCAAGGCATTTATCTCGGTCAGGTGATCGGCCCCATCGTACTGAGTGCGCTTGTCGCCTATGCCGGTTGGTCCGCTCCCGCGGGTATGGTGCTGGCCGCCGCGCTGTTGGGCAGTATCCTGGCACTGGCGCTCGCATCGAAAACCAGAGCCTAGGCAATGCATGCCCTGCCACCGTTTCATCAGCTTCATGTCCTCATAACATGAGGCACTATTAGTAAATTCTATTAACTGTTCACCGATAAAATCCGCTACCTGTTAACCGTTTGTGATGATAGGGTTTATTCTTCAAGAAGTGTCAATGCCGGTGAATACCGAGATCCACCGGCAAAATCTATCATCTGAGGGACGGGTATGATGTCTAAAGGTATTTCAAAGGGATTCTTTCTTCTGATCCTTTTTATCGTTACCGCTGCTTTTATGGACGTCTTGGGTCCCTACTACTCATCTGTGCTGTGGGCTATCATCCTGGCGGTGATTTTCCACCCTGTGAAACAAAAACTTAAACAGTATCTGGGAGACCGAAACGGCCTGGTTTCATTGATAACGCTCGCGGTGATCTGTTTGATCGTCTTTACGCCATTGGCGATCATCGCTTCTTCATTGGCGATTGAACTGAATGTCGTTTACACCAAGCTGCAGACCAATAATACGCAGTTCCCGGTTATTGTTGCCGACACCCTGAAATTGCTCCCCGGATGGGCACGGCATTTTCTGGCGGAACATAATCTGGACAGCGCCGCGGAAATACAGAAACAGCTTTCCGAAGTGGCACTCAAGGGCGGCCAATACCTGGCCGGCAGCGTCTTTTTGATTGGTAAAGGCACCTTCAACTTCGCCGTGGGTTTTGGCGTCATGCTGTATCTGCTGTTCTTCCTGCTCAAAGACGGCCCTTATCTGGTCAATCTGACGCTGGAAGCCCTGCCGTTATCCCAGCACGTTAAACACCATTTGTTTGTGAAATTCGCTGCCGTGTCGCGCGCGACGGTGAAAGGCACGGTGGTCGTGGCCGTGGTGCAAGGTGCGCTTGGCGGCCTGGCATTTTACTTCACCGGGATCGACGGCAGCCTGCTGTGGGGCGCGTTGATGGCATTCCTGTCTATCATCCCTGCGGTGGGTTCCGCCATTATCTGGGTACCGGCAGCCATCTATTTCTTCGCCACCGGCATGCTGTGGAAAGGCCTGTTCCTGGTCGGTTTCTTCGTGGTGATCATCGGGTTGGTCGACAATATTCTTCGCCCGCTGTTGGTCGGCAAAGACACCAAAATGCCGGACTACCTGATCCTGATTTCCACCCTGGGCGGCATGGAGATTTACGGTATCAACGGCTTCGTTATCGGCCCATTGATCGCCGCCCTGTTCATCGCCTGCTGGAATATTCTTTCCGGCCGTGACAGTGCAGAAACCACCGATGAGATCGACGAAGACTTTATCGAGGAAGGCAAGAATCACCCAGACGCCACCAAGGCTGAGTGAATAATAAAAAGTCGTTTTTTGATTGAGCATTACGACTTAATGTAAACAATACCCCGCATACTGCGGGGTATTTTACGATGGCATCATACCGGTGTAATCAGCCGTGTATAATTTGCCTGAACCGTTGGCCCCCATACACCATCACGTTGCCGCACAGAACCACCAACGATATTCTGGAACCCGACGCACTCACCATGAACGCAGATGGTCGCACTGAGCAAGGTTCGTTCATTTAACCCATGAGACTGCATATAAATATCGGTTGGTAATGGCTTGCCCGCTGCATCGATGGGAATTTCCAACATGCTCACGCTATAGTTACCAAACGATTCCCCCTCGTTGAATTTATATAGTTCAACGTAATTTTTCCAAACTTCCACACCATCAACTTTATAATGACTTTGTAATTCGCTCAGAGATGCCCCCGTATCATCTTCCATTGCAATAGTATCGAATCCAAACTCAACTTTTTGATTGTCCATTATTAATCTCTCTCTGACTTCCCATTTTAATTATCAGGCTACAAACCCGAACCATTGCCGGTACCGACACAGTCAGTTTATGTAATCTATAGAACATAACGTACTGAATGCCGTTGTTTGGCCTATCAGTAAACATTGGCTTATCTTTGAATGTCCGGATTATCTTGACGCAGGCCAGGCCCGAGAAATACAGGCTCACAACCAAAACGTCTAAATGAGGCTGGTAATATGGCTAAATTTTTTACGAAAACACTCGCGATAATATATAGGCAGGGCTGGATTGGGTCGTTATTGCCATTTAAATAGGAGAGGTTTGTGGGGGGATGATAAGGACTGCAGTTTGCATAATAAAAAACGGGAACCATCAGGCTCCCGTTATCATTTGACGCTAAAACACCATTACATGTGTTTAACGATAGCGTCGCCAAACTCTGAACATTTCAGCAGTTTAGCGCCTTCCATCAGGCGTTCGAAATCATAGGTCACGGTCTTGGCAGCGATAGCACCTTCCATGCCTTTAACGATCAGGTCAGCCGCTTCGAACCAGCCCATGTGGCGCAGCATTAGATTGCAATCTAGTTCATAACCAATTGAATGTAGTTATAAAAACCACATCTAATCCATGTGGTTGTATCATTGTAGGCAATTCGTAAGCCTTTGATTATAATTAATGTTTATCTGGTTTTGATAATGCCTTTGACTGCGCTCACCGTCATAGGGCAGCGGACGGAGAGGCTATTGAGAAAATGCTGCAGGAGGCGTGAGAAGGTGCAGATGACTGATTTCAACCATGACTCAAGTGTATTAGCTTAAACTTAATCTGACACAGCTAGGGCCCAGAGCCAATCTGACAGGCAGCTCGCAGCTCGGTGCCAGGAGCGGACATCGCAAAGTTAGTTTCGCGAATATGGTGAGTTCTTCTGGATCAGAGGCGTCAGCGCTACGGATTGGCATTTGTCATTACTCTCCGAAAAGTATTCATTTACCTTCGGTCTTACGATAAATGTCTGGTCGATTTATCTGCCAGATAAAGTCCGGTCGGTTCAACGGGTGATACCCCAGTTTCTGGTAGAGCCAGGGCGCGCTGTCGGTGACCAGCATAATCCGTCGCAGGCGTGACATCAACGGATGGGCGTGACAGCATTCAATCAACCAACGACCGAGGCCACTTTTCTGATAATCGTTCAGCACGTAGACGTCGCACAAATAGCCAAAAGTGGCATAGTCTGTGACCAGACGAGCGAAGCCGATTTGTCTTGTTCCATCCAAAAGCGCAAAGCAAAGGCTGTTCTGTACGGATATTCTGACCGTTTCAGCATCAATGCCAGGAGCCCAAGACGATTGCGAGAGGTAATCGTGAATGGCATCCAGCTGAAAAAAGGCAGGATCGGTTGTGACAGTAAACTTGTCTTTGGCAAAACTCAGATGCTGATTATCCACTGAACATATCCTTCTGCACCTACTTGTGATGAGACAAGCCATATTGGTAAGGGCTGGTTTCTATATTGGTCCGTACTTAGGATGCTTTCTCATGGACTGTCATGATGAACACCAATGGGTCATCCTCCCGGTTTTCATAGAAATGAGGAACGTCCGTTCTGGCCGTAGCCGAACAGCCGGTCTTTACCCGATACAGATGGTCCTGCACACCCAATGTGAGCTTGCCCGTCTGAACATAAAACAGTTCAAGCGTCCCTTCCGTGTGGCCAGGTGAAGCAAACTTTTCGCCCGGCTGCATTTCCCACATCCAGAGCTCAGTCATATCGGGGCCACCCGACCCTGCAAGCAACCTTGCCCTCCCGCCTTTTTCACCCTCCCACAATTCTGGGATCTCATCTTCAGTAATGAGATGTACTGTAGGTTTGGAGCTAACATCCACAAAATCAGCCACCGAAACACCCATTGCGGCAGCTAGGCGGCATAACAGGGCAATGCTTGGATTCGCACGGCATCCCTCAATCTCAACCAGCGCGCCCTTGCTGACGCCTGCCCGACGGGAGAGTTCATCGAGGGATATTTTCCTTTGTTTACGATACAGCTTAATTCGCTGAGATACTGCTTCATTCACGGTGCTGACGATAGAACCCGCTTCGGTCATTAAATTGACTTTTTTAGTCATTGGTCATTATCATGGGATAAATTGGTCATTACAGGATTATCACGTGTTAACAGTATCTCCGTCAATTGCCCCTGAAATTTATCGCATTGCTCCCGGCTTTCGGGCACTCAGTATCTACGTAAAAGCTGCCCCATTGCAGAACCCTGATATTGGGGAAACGGCGCTGCGAGAGGCGTGTGCAGCGGTTCTGGCCGGTGAGTCTGAATGGGCGGAGTCTCATCTGGCCGCGTGGGCTGAGGTTTTCCAAAAGTTTGGTGCCAAACCCAAACGCACCCCTTGTTCAGCTGATGCGTTACGTAAGCGCGTATTACGTGACGGTACGATGCCCGCGCTCGATCCCATCGTTGATCTTTATAACGCCGTTAGTCTTCGCTATGCCATTCCGGTGGGCGGCGAAAATATTGCTGCCTATAAGGGTTCCCCACGTCTGGTCATTGCAGAGGGCACTGAGCCTTTCGATACCGTAAAAGAGGGGGAAACCACCGTTGAGTATCCTTCACAATACGAAGTGATCTGGCGCGACGATTCAGGCGTAACCTGTCGCCGATGGAACTGGCGACAGGGGATCAGAACTCGCTTAAGCGTGGAAGCTCAACATATGTGGTTTATTCTGGAGAGCCTGCCACAGATGCCACTGGCGAAGCTTCACGAAGCCGGAAACATGCTGACTGACGGTCTGGAAAGAATGATGCCTGGTCTGTGTGTTGAAATTGCTCTCATAGAAGAACAGCACCAGTAATATCATTTAGGAGAAACATTTATGTTTACCGGCTTGTCGGCGTTCCCATTAACCCCGGTCACCGCCAGCGGCGTGGATGAAAAGGGTTTCAGCCATATTCTTTCCCGCCTTACAGAAGCTCGGGTTGATTCTATGGGCATCCTGGGGTCAACCGGAAGCTATGCCTATCTGACCCGGGAGCAGCGCAAGCGCGTAGCAATTCTGGCAAAACAGCATGCCGGGAATATCCCTGTTATGGTGTGTGTCGGGTCGGTCAGTACCGATGCCATTCTGCATCTGGCAGATGATGCACAGGCAGCTGGCGCTAATGCTCTGTTACTCCCGGCGCTCAGCTACCAGCCACTCTGTGACGAAGAAGTCTTCTCACTTTTTGAGACCGTTACCCAGTATGTGTCTGTACCGGTGTGCATCTATGATAATCCGGGCACTACGCATTTTACCTTTACGGATGAACTTCACGGACGTCTCTCATCACTTGAGGGTATTTGCTCGGTTAAGATCCCCGGCGTTCCGGATAGCCCGGCTGCAGCAACCGAGCGAGTGGATGCGTTACGTCAACATCTGCGCCCTGGCGTAACTATCGGTATTAGTGGAGATGCTTATGCCGGGCTGGGATTAAACGCTGGCTGTGAAGTCTGGTATTCCGTGTGTGGAGGTCTGTTCCCTGAGATGGCGAAACAAATCACTGACGCAGCGGCGGCGAGCGATCATGAACGAGTTACTACCCTTACAGCACGCCTTGAGCCATTGTGGGCACTGTTCCGTAAATATGGCGGAAGTATTCGCGTTATTGCCGCTGCCGCTGGCGTGCTTGGGCTTGCCGACACGGATTGCCTACCTCGACCTCTGCAACCGTTGTCAGCAAGTGGTATCGCGGATATTGCCAGTGTGATAAGCATGCTGGAGCTGAAATAATCTACCCGCCGGATTGGCAGTCTGCCAGTCCTTTCGAAACCTGTCAGGAGTTCAATACTTATCGTATATTGAAGCAACATCTCTAGGTTCGCTTTTCGCTCAAAACTGACTGCCAGGTGAAATTTTGTCACTAGTTTAGTACACCCGAGCGCGTGGAAGATCACTTAGCCGTGTTGTGTATGCTGGTGATAGTAGCTCGCGCTTCATCGACCATGACTGGTGTGCCCCTTGCCCAGCAAACCATAGCTGGGCCCTCCCCGAGTTATTGATGCGGTCAAGAACACCCATCAGTTGCTCACTGTTCTTCCGTGGCTGATATTCATCGAACAGCCCAAGCTGCGCCACTCCCTGGCTGAAAAAGTCCTGCAGCATCACCCCACCTTTCTGATACCGATGACCGGGTTGCCAAATCGCGTCAAGACAGCGCATCGCGGCGGCAATAATGTCTCGGGTATCCTGTGTCGGCGTGCTCAGTTTTATACTGGCCGTGTTGCCGTAGTATTCCTCATTGATAGAGAACGGACTGGTTTTAAGCCAGGCACTAACATGCCGGCAAAACTGACGTTCTTCTCGTAATTTCTCCGCTGCACGTGTCGCATACATGCAGATTGCCTGATGCATTTGGTCATATTCAGTGATGCGATCTCCAAAGCTGCGGCTGCAAATGATCTGCTGCTTCGTCGGCGCGAATTCTTCAAGCTCTAGGCAAGGCTGACCGCGTAGCTCCCGCACAGTCCGCTCTATCACAACGCTAAAGTGTTTGCGGATCATCGTAGTGCTGGCATCTGCCAATTGCAGCGCGGTTTCGATACCCATCATGTTTAGCTTTTTCGATATCCGCCGGCCGATACCCCAAACCTCATTCACTGGCAGTAAGTCCATAAGTTTGCGCTGGCGCCCTTCATTGGACAAATCCACAACCCCGCCAGTCTTGTCCCACTTCTTCGCCGCAAAGTTCGCCAGCTTCGCCAGTGTCTTGGTTTGGGCAATGCCAACACCGACAGTTAGCCCAGTATTGCGCAACACTTTAGCCCTCACCTGGCGACCGAAGGTTTCAAGGTCGATACAGTTACGGACGCCTGTCAGATCCATAAAACTCTCATCAATAGAGTAAATCTCAACACGCGGCGCCATCTCTTCTAAAACGGCCATTACTCGCTGTGACATATCAGCATAGAGTTCATAATTGCTGCTGAACGCTATCCCCCCGACGCTCTCAAATTCGCGCTTAATTTTGAAATAGGGTTCCCCCATTTTCAGGCCCAGAGCCTTCGCCTCTTTACTCCTGGCCACCACGCAACCATCATTATTCGATAGAACGACAACGGGCCGGCCGCGCAGGTCTGGACGCCACAATGTTTCGCAGCTCGCGTAAAAGCTATTCACATCGGCGAGCGCATACATTACTTAAGCCTCGTTATCGAAGACACTACGACGCCCATCACCTCCAGATCGTCGCCGCCGTCATGGAGTGAGATCGGCTCATACTTCGGGTTCATAGGCTCCAACTGCGCGCGCGGATGCAAGCAAAGGCGTTTCACAGTGAACTCACCGGCGATACTGGCAATGACGATATCGCCATGGGCAGGGTTGATACTGCGATCGACAACGAGCATAGAACCCTCCGTGATGCCCGCTTCCAGCATCGAGTCGCCGGTCGCATAGAGGAAATAGGTCGCGTTAGGGTGACTGATGCAGTACTCGTTTAAGTCGATACGTGAACTGACGTAATCAGCTGCAGGACTGGGAAAGCCCGCAGGTACTTTATCGGAAAACAGCGGGATCTCTAGTTTGGTTGGGTTTGGTGTTGGATAAAAGAAAGTCATAATGTTGCCTTGTTACTGTGTTTTTATACAGTATAAGCGCAAATTTTTAGGGGGGGAAAGTTCGGAAAACTCTTGGAATGGTAGGATATTGATCGGTAAAGAAAGATAGTTCCTGTAAATGTTTTTGCGTGATGGTTAGCTTTGCGATCGTTTTGGACGATCGATACTCAGTAATTGATCTATAAAACCAATTTGAAGCGTTTTAGCGGCGGCCTCAACATATAGGACTAATCCCCTTGCCTTGGCCCTCAAATGCCCATCAAAACGCTGACACGGATCGCAGCTCTGATTTCCGCAACTTCCATTATCACTGACTTTACGCGCTGGCCTGATGTCATGTTCATCTCGAGCTGCGCGATGCTTGCTATCTGGGCTCATGCAGAATGGGATTGGAGAAGGCGGAGATAGCTCCGCCTAGTTGACATTCAGTTAACGAACTGACCACGAAGAGACATGACCGTTTTCAAATCATCACGCTTTTCCGCCTGCTTTTCTGCTGTCAGAACACTGCCATAAACTGCGGCACAACCTATTAACCCTGGTAGCCCCATATTCTGCTCAGCACTTGGTGAACCGTTAAACATGAGCGGCCTTGTCGATTTATTCCGTTTAGTAATCGGCGTTGACCTGCGTTCACCACCCGATCGAGTGATTGAAGCCTCTGTATTTGACACTGTGACGGTGAAGCGAGTCCAGCCTCCAACAGCACCACCATGCTCAACAGATGTCACAGAAATGGTTCCTGTCTGTCCATTGTTTGTATCGCCGGTCGCAATCTGCAAAATCAGTGCGCCGTTAGGTTCAATACGTAGCTGGATGCCAGAGAATGGGGCTACACCTGGGTAGAAATTAGAGAATATACGCCCTGATACTGTCGGCGAACTCATATTAATGCACAACGCAAATGTCATCTCATCTGTTTCTATGATGCCAGTGTTTGCACCATGCGCTGAGTCTGCAATTGTTTTCATCCCTAAGGTTGTAAATTCGTTATCAGTCACCAGGTCGCGAGCATTGCCGCTTGAATCATATTTGTCTTGCATGCTATAAGTCGCCAGGCTGGAGTCATCATTCAGCATCATTTCCGGCTCAGCCAGTTCCAAATCACCGGCGTTGATAACACCATCACAAATAATAATCATATATCTTCCACCTTTATCAGCCCAATTTGACCCACACAAATTTGCCCAGCATTAGCCGCAATAATTACGTTAACCTCAGTCACGTCAGCAGGAATAATGACGTCATAGTTGAATGTCATAAATCCATCTGTTGATTGCCTCCACGTTCTGATACCAGCAATATTTGTCTTAAAGGCATCATTTGCCTCGCAGTAACATGCCGTTGAGTTATCAATTGTGACGTCTGTTTTTACCCTGAAGCTAAATGTGCGCGTTTCACCAGGAATGACAGTCACAATCTGCGAAACTCGGGGAACCGTTGCGCCAATTCCTGTCACAACCAGAACATTTCCAACTACTGCCGGGTCAGTCGCGATCGAAACGCCCCCACCGACTACCGTCCATCCGGTCGGTATACCAGAAACTGTATCTAGGAAAAGAGGATTAACAATCGCGTTTGCTCCCCCCTCTGTGACGGGGTTTGCGATCGCAAGTTGCGGATAAACTGGCATGGTGAATGGTGCCAATGCTTCTTCTAACGCTTTGCCCATATGGAATGCGCCCAGCGGTGCCGGATGCGAGGGGTCTGGTCCCCCATCCGGTAATTTACCGTTATATCCCTCCTTCCACCCATCGGTAACCGGATCTACAGTCACTGCTCGCATATCAACAAATGGCAATCCCTGTTTGTTCGCATATGCCCGTAAAAAGGCATTAATTGCGTTTTCTCGATTTTTTAACGCTGGAACAGAATTATTCTGAGCTGCCATAGAGCAAACAACCGGGATAATTCCGTTTTTTCGGAACTCAGTTAAAATATATTTTATGTTGTTTTTTATTACTGATAGTGAGAATTTAAAACTTCCATCGCTGTTTGTCTGTATGACATCATTACGCCCGCCGAGAAAAGTAATGAACCTCGGTCTTGCAGCGATTGCTGATTTTAAATGATATCGGATCATGTCATCAGTTGTGTACCCCCCCGTTGCCCATTGTCCAATGTATTTTATTCTCCCATCGCTAAATAAGGATGCCCACACCTGCCATGAACGTGCGTTAAACGTCCATCCTCGCGGTTTACCTGCATCTACTGGAGGATTTCGCCCGTTATCGGACAATGAGTCGCCAAAGCCACCAAGCGTATTTTGCAAGAGTCCAATATGGTTTTCTAATGGGATACCTCGATACTCCACAGTACCAGTACCATCATCACGAACAGCTAGTAGTCGGAAGCCACCAGCAACAATATTGAAAAGATAGCCAGGACGGGCACGACGCAATGCCGATGGTCCGATAATAAGCTCCCGCAGAATATTCATATAATCTGAGAAGGTTTTACCAGGCATCTCCTTTTCACTGTTCTCATTGATTGAAAACATGCTTGCACCCTGACGGCTAACAAAATCAACAGGTTTTTTTCTACGTTTTAATGTCAACAATCCCCGAGTGCGCCTGTCTGTAGAATCAGCAAGGGCATTCACCATATCGATATAACGCTTATTCGGATATGAGGTGATGAACTCCGCGATACCGCCTTTATTTAGGTAGTAATTGAAGGCAACGACGGACAGCGTTGCATCCTGAATGGCAACACGAAATGACTTACCATCAGGTGTGCCCGCTAAACCGGCGATCGTTCCGTCTGGGTCTTCTGGCGTGGTGTAGTACGTATTTGCATCAGCGATATTCTGAGCGTTATCAGCCGACACCTTTGCATCCTTCGCATACTCTTCAGCATCCCTACTGGCTCCAGTTATCTCATTTATCCGATCGGCAACAGCTCTGCGTACCGTCGGAAATGGCTTTTCAAACCTATCATATGCTTCATCACCTTCACCGTTGATGTACTCGTCAAACGCTATTGCGTTATCGTTCACATCCTTCATGCTGTTTGAAGAACGAGGGTTCCCGGTATTGTATCTTTGAGCCATATTAATTCCTATCAATGAGATAGTTGTATATATAAGATTGACAAATAGCTCTGTATAGCTATCATTCAACAAGCCAAATATTTAAGAAATGAAAATGAATAATATAAATAACAACAACGATATGAATTTTGAAAACAGACTTTCATCAGCTCTTATTAACATGAGAGCACTAGCCTGCTTTGCCGTAATATTAATACACGCATCAATAATTTCCTCACCAACGGAGTGGTGGGCTAATAATTTCTATGGTGTAATCCCTAGATTCGCAGTCCCGTTTTTCTTTATGATTTCTGGCGTTCTACTCATTAATAAAAATTACACGCCATTAATATTTTTAACCAGAAGACTACCAAGAGCAGTTCTTCCATTAATAGCATGGTCTATTATTTATTATATATGGAAGCAAGATGATTATAAGTCTGTAGTGAATTTCTCCAAGCAACTTGTAACCTTCCCGATTTACTATCACCTTTGGTTTTTGTACTCGATGATAGGAGTTTATCTTTCCGCCATAGTTTTAATACCATTTTACAACAATTCATCACATGCAGAAAAATTGTGTTTTTTAGGATTATGGTTAATAACTAATTTTCTATATCCAACAATGATGGGCGTCTCTGAATCAAAAAACAACATAATAGATATTTATAACCTACATATTTTCTATGGAATGTCCGGTTGGTTTTTCTTAGGCGCTTACTTACGAGATATCAAAAAACCATTATTTAAAATAAAAGCCCCCCATGCATTAGTTGTTTTTATTAGCATAATTTTAATGCTAGCCCTAACATATTGGGACTCAATCAGAATGTCACCAAGCGGCACTCCATTTGAAATAAGCGAGGTATTTCGCGGCCTAAACTCGCCTCTAACGCTAACTTATAGTGTTAGTCTATTCATGTTGCTATTAAACATTAAAAATAATAAAGCATCTGCAATCATTGCCAAAAACTCACTTGGGATTTATTGTTTACATATAATTGTGTTATCCTTAACAATAACAGCGACCTCAGAATTCAATATATCTAAGTGGATAAATATACCGTTAAATGCATTTATCACATTAACGGCATGTACACTTATTATTGATGTGATTAGGAGAATACCTTATATGAAATGGTTTACTTAATTACCATTCAATTAGCATCAACCCCGGTGTGCCGGAACTACCTTTCCCACCGTTAGCGGCTAAATTGTACCCTCCGCCGGCACCGCCACCTCCAGTGCCAAAACCATACCCTGAACTTGCATCCAAACCTACAGTATTGCCTGCTCGACCGCTACCACCAGCGGTCCCCAGTGGCCCTCCGCCTCCCATCCCTCCAGTTCCACCGCCAACTCCAGCGCTATCTGCACCATCACCACCGCCAGGTATTCCCCCCTGACCACCTGCGCCAGCAGCAATAGATCCATTACCAAATCGACCGCCTGAACCACCGGCGAGATTTAACAATGTCCCAAACGAGGTTGCCGATCCTGCGGTACCACTTTGCCCATCTGTACCTGAGTTTGTACCACCGATTCCACCTTGCCCCGCAGCGCCTATAGTCACCGCGTATGTTGCTCCTGGTGTTACCGTAATCGCTTTTTTAACCACTGAATATCCCGCACCTCCGCCACCGCCAGAACCGCCATAACCACCGGCTATACACCCACCACCGCCGCCACCGCCGCCACCACCAGCGCACGCCGTGATATACACAGTTGTGATCCCGGCTGGCACGATGAAATTACCCGACATTTCAAACCGGGCTTGTTTATTGCCAACCTGCTGAATGATTCTCTTAATTGCTAAGAGCAACTGACCATCATTAGCAGGATCTAGAGAAATACCCGAGTTTTCGACCACACCCACTAATTCGCGTTGCCAGGTGTTGAATATCTCGGCTTTTAATATTGTAGGGGGAACCCCCTGTGCAACATTACCATTAGTAAACTCGCCGTTCTGATCGGCAGTTTCAGTTACACTTCCAACTTTTTGCATGTCTTATCCTCGCTCATTGAACGATAAAGTGAATGTAGAATTGAATTAAAGGTATCCGGAGGCGGTATCGAATATGTTTGCAAACTCAGGCGTTACGTCATAAACGCCTTCGTCGTTAAATCCAAAGAAGATATATCCAAATTTTACCAGCGTGTGAGATGGAGCCAGTGCACTTATTCTACATTCAAGCTGCCTGTTACCCCAGGAGGCCAAAGGATCACCACAGTACGACATTCCACATCGTGCATACGTAATGGTTGTGTCTTCCGCTTCAACAAGCCAGACAAAAGGCCATTCATCCCCATTCAGCCCATCGCCACAAACGGACAAGCCTGCGCGGGCTTCACGATACTCTTTAATGGTGATGTTATAACCCAGCGCATTGGCTATACCGATGAAATAGGAGCGAGATTGGCCGCCTGTGCTGATGAATTTCGATACTACAGCGGCCTGACGCTTGGCAATGGTATCAACCTCTCCGATAGAACAGTCATCAGGTAATCCAAGCGTTTTTTCCCATTCGGTGAGCATAATTGTCGCCGTTTCTGGAAATGCACCGACCAACAATGCGATTGCATCAGTGTCACTGCGCTGAAAGCTGATAGACAACGCACGAATAACGGCGGCCTGAATGCTGTTCTGATCCCGTGGCCACGCCAACCCGGTTGGAATGAGTGCCTGCAAAGCCTGCTGATAATTCTCTGCGGTAAATTGGCTCATGTATAGTTCACCTCACCGCGCACCGGCAGTTCTCCCACGCCAAGTTCAATATTCGCCGCAGGCGATACCAGGATAAAACCAGCGGTACCATCAATATCCCCGATCGCCCTGTTCAAGTCAGAGAGAAAAATCTTTCCGTTTCCTTCCGGCGTTCCCCCCTCAAAGAACACGTTATCAATGGCCGCATCGATTGCAGCAGTAATATCGCTGCCAACATGGCTGATACCGCTGATCTCAAAATTAATCGTCTTGGCCACAGGGGAGCAGACATACACCAGGGCAGTCACTGGCGCCAGTGGGTATATGTAGTCAGCCACCCGACCTTGATCACCTGTTGCCTTTTGCGCTCCCCAGTCATCCAACTGTGATATGCCGTCAGTCCCAACAGGAAAGCCGTGGTTGGTTTCATCGTTGCCGTCACACATGATGTACACCCCAACGCTGCCTGCCCCCATCAACCGCCTCTTGGGCCAACAACGTGTAACGCCAGGCACCGCCAACGCCCATTGCTTATAATCCGTATCACTGCCGCCCTGCGGCGGGCTTTGGTATGCCAACAGCATGCGGGCGCGCAAACTTTCCTGCGTTTCAATATCAGCGCCACCGGTCGCGGGTTCAATCATTACACCGCTGGCATCAACACCAGGTAATGAGATATCGAGTGTCAAAGAAGTACCGGCATCAGCATTGCCGTCAATTCCTCCCCCATTCGGCGCATCAATAATATCAGGCAGGATAGCGATAAGTTTCCCATGAGCGGTACCATCAGCACCGATCTTCACGGCATCAACAAGGCTGTAGCGATAACCATCACCACGGCGCAATACAACCCCTTTGCCAACGGGTGCCCCTGCCGTCCCACTGAATTGATAGGATGGTGTTGACGCCGGATTGGCGGCGTTCTGGTAAACACTTTTCAGGCCTGCCCATCCCGCCAGCCATTCATCGGTGGAATTAAAAGGTGTCGCCTGCAGCGCGATGTAATCCAGATAGCCGTAATGCAAATGAGCCAGGCCGGCATCGGCGTCGGCCAGCACGCGCATATTGGAATAACGCAATAACGCGCCAGTTTTTCTGAGCTCTGATTGAAGCTGTGTGCGGCTCTTCTCACGCAGCTCGGTTAATGTAGGCCGCTTGAATGGCATAATTTATTGCTCCCAAACCCAAAAAAATCGCATATCCGTATCGTTACTATTCCCCGGCCTTTGATAGCGGATCACCATGTTCAGACGGCGGGGATAAACGATCTGAGTCGCGACAGAAAACGACGACACCACACCATCAGTCACCAACCATTGCAGCGCCTCCCGGGAGTAATCTTCAGCCTTTTGCGCGACTGCCTGAGTCAGTTTCTGCCGTCGCAGCAACCACAGGCGGGAACCAATATCATTTTCCTCGTCGGCATCCCCCCACCAACCCCGCCGATCATCACCATCAATATCGTCATCATCGCGTGCCACCCGATCGGTAAACAGGCTGATAATGATTGCGGTCTGCAGGTCGTCGCCGCTGACCAAATCGCCGCGCCCTTCTCGCCAATCAGCCGCCAGGCGTTCGACGTCCCAGAAAGAACTGATATCACTCATTCAACAGGCTCCCTGGGTTTCTCGCTGGTTTTCTCATCGTTGCCGCTCTGCACGTTTTTCACGATGTGGTCATGATCATTATGCCCATCACGCAGTTGTTTCAGCGTGGCTACATTGCTGTCGCAGTTGTCAATGACGTCACCTGTCACCTCAAGGCGTGGCGTATCAAGCCGAATTTTCTCTGTTGCTGTGACCGTTACCGTTGTTGCGTTGCTGACCGTCACCGGCTGGCCTTTGGCTTCAACTTCAATGCCGTTCTCAGTCAGTTTTATAAACATGCCCCACTGGTTATAAATGACCGATTCGCCGGGCTTTAAACCAGATTGCCGGTATTGCTGGTTGTTGCTGGCCACTATCACAGCGCTGGAGCGATCCCCCCCCAAATAGGCGAGCACAACATCAGTGCCCACCGGCAGACCTGAAGAAAAGCCAAATTCAGCCATACGCGGTGTTTCGCCACGCACCTCCAGCGGCGTCTGATACTGAAGCTTTTGTATGCCGCCAGCGTCGCTGTGTGCGGTGATCCGGCCAATGCCGAGCATCATGGACACGCGCCGGCCGAGTTGCCTCAAAATATCGCCACTCATCAATTAAGCTCCTGCACCTGGCTGTAAAATTGGTAAGGTTGCACCGCGAAAGCCTCGGGAGGCATGAGCACCATCCGCGCCATTGTCCCCTCCCAACCATTTCGAATAAAGGTCACTTCAGAGAGGAGCCACAGCTCATCCGGGAGTCCGAACGTAGGGATCTTGATGGGGATGAGGGTATTGGGTTCCCACAGCTTGCCGTCTTTGTCACGCCAGCTATCTACCGTCACCTGCAGTTGCCTTGACCGGCCATAACGTCGGTTCATTTCCCAGTCGATGCAGCTTTGCGCCTGGCTATGAGAGTTCATCGTGCTTTCAACAATGATTATGCGGTTGCGATACCGCATTTTTGCCGCCTCAGGGTCTTGCGCTTTTGCCAGTGCAACCGCTGAATACCCACTGTCAGGTGACAGTTCCATCGCGGGCGTCATCGACATCGATACGCCGACATAATCGGAAAATCGCTCGTCCATCGAGTCCATCAATGACGCCGTTTCAATGTTCTCACCTTGAGCCACACCGCTGGCAGCCTTGCGAGTACCCACCCGGGTCAAACGCAGATCACCATCGGGCGTATCAAAATAGAGCAATGCCGCCCAACGGCAGATCCTGTCGATAATTTCTTGCGACGACTCGCCCCAGTTCAACGTGAATTGCGGCACCGTCACCAGATCGGTCACGTCAGAGGCAACCTTTATGCCGTAGGGCGTCGCCAGGCGCTGAGCTATTTGCAGCGCGTTAGCCTGGCTGATGACGTTATTGGGCCATTCTGCTGAACAGTCCACCAGGTCCTGGCATTTGTTTCGCCCGCTTGCCCTGACCTCATGGCGTGATTTCGAAAGCGTCGGAGACCAGCGATCGATGTATCCCGTTATCACCAGGTCGTTACCCAGCATGACCTGGCACGCGTCTCCCTTTTTAACGAGTTGTTTCTCGTCTGTACCTGGGTAGTAATCCATCAGAGACAAATCGAAATCAGAGGGTAAACGTTCAATGCCGCGCGTTACCCTTACCTCATCCCAGCCCTGAATGATTTTGTTGTCTACCTTCAATATCAGTTCATCTTTCATTTTCTCAGCGCCCTGAATTTTGTCGGCATAAAGGCTGGATGGCGCGGCTGAACTGACTGCACCAGCTCGTCACCGCGCGCGGCATCCTGGTAAAGGCGATTAGCCAGCGTCAACGCCGGCAATGACGCAGACAGAACAACTTGAGTAAGCGAGCTCAGTTCCGCGCCCTTCTGCCCGTACGCATTGACGAGGGCGTTTCGCGTTTCCAGCAAATTGAGATAGTCGTCATCGTCGCCGGCATCAGCTGCCATCAGTAAAACGTCATCCAGCGTGTCGCAGACGCGGTTTAACATCAAAATGGCATCGTCATAGCTTGAAGGCTCATAGTCGGCAGCAACCACAGCCAGGACGCCAGCGGATAAAACGCAAAGTAGGATCGTGGCACTTTGAGCAATGGCATTTTCTGCATCCGTCGCGTAAAACGTCGCATTTCGGTATGAGGACAAGGTTTCCAGCATGCGGATCTTTTCCTCAACGCTGCCACTTACCGTTATCACCTCATCAATGATCGCCCTCGCATCGACAGGAAAGTCATCTACTGCGACCACACTCTCGAAGGTGGCCGTGAGGGTCAGCAACGTTGCACGGCCAGTCACCGCCTCAGCCATTTTTTGATGAACCAGCCCAGCGTAATCCGCCGTATCGTCTGATCGGTTAATCGCACCGGTAGAACCGGACACCCCACCGCCCACACTCCCTTTGCTATACCTGCCATAGCGGGCGCTGCCGAAGGTGGATTTCAGGACGTTGCTGAGGTTCGTCACTTCGTTGGCCGTGCCTTTCACCATGTTTCCCCAAAACGCTGCCGTGTTTCGTAGCGTCTTGATGGTTTGGGTGACACTCCGGATCTCGCCCTTCACCGTTGCGATAAATTTGGTGGCGGCCATCAAGCCGGTGCGTAGCCAATTGGTTTGAACCAGGGAAGAAGCCTGTGTGCTGCCGGTAATGGCGAAAACCTTTAGACCGGACTCAATGAGGGTGAGTGTGAATTCAAACGATCGCCCGTTATCTACACTTTCCAGCACGCGCAGACCACCATCAGGAACGCTAACCGTGAGTTCCCCCAGCGTAGGATGGATCAGCGTACCAGCCCCCTCCATTTCACAGGCGGCCACCAGCGAATTACGCTGAGTGATAACATCAGGCGCGTCATACGCCAGGCTGTTATGCACAATGAAACCGCGAATGGTCATTTTTCGAGTGCCGCGGCCCAGATCTTCCACCCAGGCGGTGTTGCGGTAGGGATATTCATGCACCGCCTGCCGGCGGCCAAACACCCCTTCTGCGCTGACAACAGCAAAAGGTACGCCACGAAACGACGCAGGGTGAATATGCTCAAACCAGTCCCAACTCTCGCCACTGCCCAATAGTGAAGAAAGCGCATCAGTGATCAGAGCCATCATCCCTCCTGAAATAAAAAACCCGCCGAGGCGGGTTTAACTTAATGATTGCATGGAAAGCGCTACACGCCCTCCACCATCCGTTTGCACTTTTCGGCGTTCCCCGGTCTGAGGATTCACCAGGGTAATTTCCAACTGGAACTTATTCTCGTCCATCGCCTTCGACATGGCCTCGGTGATCTGGCCCATCGCTGCTTCACCATCAGTTTTAGGGGTGAATAGTGAGACTTGCGTTTCAGATGCCTTTGGTGATTGGGCCGTTAGCGGTACCGTAGAATCACCCTGTTCGAAAACACCTGACTGACGCTGGTTAAATAAATTGTTCTGGTCTCGTAAACCACTCCAGCGCACATCATTCACAGAATCATTGATCCCTTTCGATATCTCGTCTGCTGTGTACGGCTGAGCACCATTTTCATGCTTGATGATGGCGGGAATAAGCTTTTCCAGCACCCCAGGAGAATGCAGGTCCAGCAGTTCAGATGGGTTAAAGCCCGTCTGTTTTGCCACAGCCTCAATATATGCCTGGGTATTGTTTTCACTTGAAGGCGCATAGGTTGGGATCATGCTATTTAGCTTATTTTTGCCACGGTCGCCGAATAACATCAGTTGGCGTGATAGTGCAGCCAACCCATCCTCGGGGGTTTCAAAGGTGACAAACCCGCCATTTCTTCCCGTGGCATTGGGGGCCGCTCGCAAGTTACCGGGGTTGTTATTCCGCAAACCCAGCGCATTATTCCCAGGCTGGCCATACGGCGTAGAAACCCCATTTCCGGGCCCCGGCATACCAGAAATTTTATCCAAATCTCCTTTCAACCGATCCGCGCGCCAAACCGGCTTGTAATACCCGTCGAGCTTTTTGATCAGATCTTCCGATGCATAACCCAGTTTTAAATCCAGCTTTTCTTTCCATGAAAGCGTGTCTTTAAATTTATCATCGCCCTGCGCATTACGGATGATATCGGCCTGCTTTCCTCCACGGTTAAACGTCAGGATGGAGCCGACCGTCGTGCTGTCGAGGCCGTTAGACATAACCTGCTTTATTTGGTCCACAGACGCAGCCAGCGTCTCAGATTGCCCCAGCCAGGCCTGCCCCTTCAACAGCATCCCGTCATAGGCTGCGCCGATCTGGTTCAGTTGCTGTTTAAATGCCAGGGCGTTCTGCAGGTCCTTATCGCTAAAAATAAGGCCATCACGGCGAGCCTGATCCTTCAGGCGTTGCACCTCACTGGTGGTGTTGCGCAAATAGCTGAGCAGTTCAGGTGAAAGTCCTAGCTTATTGGCAAAAAGAGCCTGTTGGCCTGCAGGCAGAGACTGCATAGAGCGGTTGAGATCGTTAACCAGCTTGCCAACATCCGCCAGCCCATCCTTGGTTAGACTAATTCCCACTCCGCGTTGCTTCAGCAGTGCCAAAAACCCGTCATTCCGACCATGTGCGGCATCGTTCGCTTTCTCGAACAAATCGCCTATAGAGCCCTCTGCTGCCTCACGGGCGCTGCCGTTCTCAATCATGGCTCCGGTTAGTTCTTGGAAAGCATCAGCCGTCATATTGACGTTTTTCGCGATGTTATCGATGCGGTAACCGGTGTTGGCAAAGTTGGTAAGATTGTTTTTGACGACATTGACAACCGCCGCTGCGCCACCCAAGCCCAGCGTTAGCCCTCCCACCATTTTCAGTGGTGGAACCATATCACCAATGAACTGAACACCGCTGCGGGCATTCTTTGCCAGAACGTCAAAGCGACTCCCCAAATCGTCAAGATTATCTCTCGAATCCTGCCCACCCAACGCCAGGGCATCGCGTGTTTTATCCAGGAGCGGATTGAGGTTTTTTACCACCTCTTCAATGCGCAATATCGCGGCCGACGCTTCGTCATTAGCCTTCAGCTCAAAATCGAATGAGTTGGCCATTACTTACCCGCCTTCGCTTTGTTGATACGACGGGCCTGGTCAGCCCAAAAATCCAACCGGGTACGGGTCAGGGACCACGCATCGCGTGGACCCCATCCGTAATACTTCGTCACCTCAGCAGCTAACTGTTGCCATCCGTAGAGGGATCGAAGGTTAAAAAAGACATCAGAAAATCCTCACATTTCCGGTAATCAGTAAATGCCATGGCACCCAACGCTTTTTCAGTCACTCCCGCATTAAGGGCAATCAGTAGCTTCATTGCAGCCATGCTGTTCTTGGCACGCTGAATGTCATAAAACTGCTCCACCTCAGCCAGCGCAGGCTCTTTCAGGTCCAGATGCTCATAACGCGTATCGCCCACTGTCAGCGCCTGGCAGAGCACAATCGTTTTGGTTTTATCAAGTACAGCCATATCAATACTCCGTTACCGAGCCGCCTTCCCAGCGAACATCAAATACCGCCTCTTCGCTATCGACATCTTGCGTATTCACGGACCACATATTTTCGCCAATGATGGTTTTCCCATTCGCCAGCTCAACGACAACAGAAACATTGGTTGAGTCGTTGATTTGCGCGATCGACGTGCCGCCGCTGTCACGCGCCTGATAAGAAATGAACGGTGCCCGTGGTTTTTCCTTGTAACCATGTACCGTATCCATCCCGGTCAACGTGGTCCGTTCCACTTTACCGGGGCTGTACTTGAACTGGCCGGCGACCATGACCGTTAGCCCATCGATGGTGACGTAAGCGGTACCGGCCAGGCGGTTAGTTGTATCTCCCATAAATCCCCCTTAGGCTGCGGTCTGCGCGCGGCGCCATTGATTGAGTAGTGCGAAAATTTCCAGTTGGTCGATCAGCGTGCCTGTCCACAGCACATCGATGCGCTTGGTGTTGCTGCTGTTTCGCTCCACCAGCAAGGTTTTGGCGAATGTCGCGGAATCCTGCACATACCCGTTGTATTCCAGCGTGCGGTACTGAGCGATCAGTTCTGCGCGGATCACATTCGGTGTCACAATAGCCGAACCCGGCGCAAATCGCGTTCCATCATTGGCCAGCTTCATGCGGCTGAACTTGGAGGTGATCTGAGTGCGCAGGAACCGCGTCACGAACATCAGCAGGAACAGCGTCTCGATATTCAGATAGCTATCGTCAGCGTCACCAAACTTGTTTTTCTGGTAGGTGGTGATCGTCTTTTCTACCTGTACAGAACCGTCATCAGCCACGGTAAATGTAGAGATACCGCTGTAGAGCAGATTGTTACGCTCCGTCAGCATAAAACGCTCTTCCAGCGGCGGGGCCAGAACACCACTGATGGTCAGGGTTTGTGTCGGACGGCCCGGATCATTACGCAGACTAGGCGCAATGGCACCTGTTAACGCGGCGGCCCACAGGTAGGCCGGCGTTGGTGAACCGTTGATACCCAGCAGTGTCTCATGCTGGTTATTACGCGCTTCGCCGGCAGCGGAAAGAGAACCATAAGTGCCCGCCAGCGCGCCGAAAGAATGACCATAGAGCTGTTGCGCGTAAGACCAGCGGCCGGTGGCATCGGAAAGGAACTCTTTCACGGCATCCAGTGACGTGGTGTCCGTATACGGGTTGACGATAAAATCGAAAGCCCGATCTTGCAGATTACCCAGCGCGTCCGTCAGCGCTGGCGCACCTGCACCACCTGCCATAACCGTTATTTTCAGTTCCATACCCTGAGGGGTTTCTTCTCCGCCGGCTGCCCCCTGAAAATTCAGACGAATGTCGATGCTGTTACCGTGCGCACCTTTGTTCTTCGCCGTCAGCTTGACTGTGTCGGTAGCAGCGGAATCCACCTCGGCGATGACTGGCAATTTGCTTTGAGCGTTGATCACGGCAGCAATGGCGGCCGCCACAGCAAGGTTGTCATCAGTGCTGACCACCGTCAGTTGCACACGCACGCCAGCAATATAGAGAGACAGCACGCCGGTAGCGGCTGCTGCTGTCACGACCTGTAATTTCCCGGTTGCTGCAGTGGTTCCCGTGGTGCCATCAGCCAGAGGCAAAATCCAGAGCTCCGCTGAAATGTCATTGGCCAGGTACGCGGTCATCATATTGTGCAGCATTGAACCGCTGCCACAGATGCCGGCGACAGCAGAATCAGACGATACCTTTTGCGGGATACCTGGCGTTGCAGTTGCCGTAGACAGCATTTGCCCGATCAACAGCGTGCGCTGAACCGCAGTCGCCGTGTTGGCCATCGAGTTATCAAACTCAGCATAGAAAAATGGCGCGCGCTGATTGGAAGGAAGGCGATTAAATGGAACGGTCATTGATCATTCTCCTGGATTTTCTTCCCTGTCGCTGGCTTTGCGGCCGCTTTAGGGTCGAATTTTTCAACATCGCCATCCTTCAGGCGGCGCCCCCAAAAAATATTGTCGGGTACCTGTTCGCCGGATTCAGGCAAAAAGGTGCCCTTGACCGGATCGCGCACAATGCGCCCCGGTGCGGGTTTCACAAACATAGAGTTACTCCAGATCGATTTTTACGAGTGGTTCGGGGGTGCCATCAGGCATGGAGATCGTTGCGTCTATTCCCTCGAGAGGTTCAGTATCGATTTCATAGAACTCTTCAGGGCCCTGGTAATATTCGATGTCCAGTTCCATCAGCAGTTGAGCTGTGTGCCCTTCACCGTCAGCATCAATACCAATGGTGGAGCGAACCTGAAAAAACTGCTGAATTTTGCGGGTCAGTTCATAGCTATTGATAACCGCGCGCTCTACCTGCTCGCGCAACTGCTCCAGCGCCTCTTCTGCTCTCTCTGCCCCATTGTCTTCCGATGCATCGTCCAACTCCTGCAGGCGCCCCGTGAGGCGAACAGTCGTCACCGTGTTGAACTGAGGAACATTACGTCCAAGTGAGCTCTTAACGTCGATCGGCGTTTGCACCAGAATAACCGGGTACATGTCCGCTGTGGTCGGCCAGTCCCGTGGCGAATAAACCCGATCGCCTGCATCGGTTTTATTCTTCAGCGCCTCAATGACCAGTAGCCTTATCCCTCTGGCATTCATACTTTCACCTTATTGAGAATAAGCTTTGTCCCGCCATGGCTATCCGGTTGAACGTCCGACACGGCAAACAGCGTATTAACCGGTACCCCACCGACGATACCGACGAACACACGATCCCCCTGCTTTGGCCGAGCCCGGAACTCGCTATCACGCACTCCCAACACCGGAGAAGTGGTGTTGATAGTGCTGCCGTTGTCCAGCGGCTCGACCTCTTGCGTATAGGCACGATCAAAAATGCCGCTGACGGTGTACGGCGCACCGCCGGCTGGCCGGTAGTCAACCGGGTCACCAAAAACGCCGTGCAACGGTGCAAGCAAATGCTGATCCCAGTTGATACCCATTACTCCCCCGATTGCACAGTGACTGCGGGCGCACTGCGAAGCAACGCCAGCTTGCGGAGTTGTTCAACATCAGCAACCACACCCAGACCGAGCAGCCGCTGCGCATCCGCTACCGGCAACGTGAACGCCCGGTTTTCTGAATAGTCACAGCCATCATGGCGCACCGTATTACCTTTGGTGACAACCACTGAAACCATGCCGTCCGGCAGCTTTTCACCGTCCTCATCGTCATCCGAATCATCGCCGGTGTCGGTGTCGGTGTCGGTGTCGGTGTCGGTGTCGGTGTCGGTGTCGGTGTC
>NZ_JALJRT010000030.1:0-1070 GCF_024519545.1 Serratia sp. Ser99
GGTACTATCGGCCACGTTGACCACGGTAAAACTACCCTGACTGCAGCAATCACCACCGTTCTGGCTAAAACCTACGGCGGTTCTGCACGTGCTTTCGACCAGATCGATAACGCGCCAGAAGAAAAAGCTCGTGGTATCACCATCAACACTTCTCACGTTGAGTATGACACCCCGACTCGTCACTACGCGCACGTTGACTGCCCAGGGCACGCCGACTACGTTAAAAACATGATCACCGGTGCTGCTCAGATGGACGGCGCTATCCTGGTTGTTGCTGCGACTGACGGCCCAATGCCTCAGACCCGTGAGCACATCCTGCTGGGTCGTCAGGTTGGCGTTCCTTTCATCATCGTATTCATGAACAAATGCGACATGGTTGATGATGAAGAGCTGCTGGAACTGGTAGAAATGGAAGTTCGTGAACTTCTGTCTGCTTACGACTTCCCTGGTGATGACCTGCCGGTTGTTCGTGGTTCAGCGCTGAAAGCACTGGAAGGCGAAGCTGAGTGGGAAGCTAAAATCATCGAGCTGGCCGGTTACCTGGATTCTTACATCCCAGAACCAGAGCGTGCTATCGACAAGCCGTTCCTGCTGCCAATCGAAGACGTCTTCTCCATCTCCGGTCGTGGTACCGTTGTTACCGGTCGTGTTGAGCGCGGTATCGTTAAAGTTGGCGAAGAAGTTGAAATCGTTGGTATCAAAGACACCGTTAAGTCTACCTGTACTGGCGTTGAAATGTTCCGCAAACTGCTGGACGAAGGCCGTGCTGGTGAGAACGTTGGTGTTCTGCTGCGTGGTATCAAGCGTGAAGACATCGAACGTGGTCAGGTACTGGCTAAACCAGGTTCAATCAAGCCACACACCAAGTTCGACTCAGAAGTGTACATCCTGAGCAAAGAAGAAGGTGGTCGTCATACTCCATTCTTCAAAGGCTACCGTCCACAGTTCTACTTCCGTACAACTGACGTGACCGGTACCATCGAACTGCCAGAAGGCGTTGAAATGGTAATGCCAGGTGACAACGTGAACATGGTTGTTACCCTGATCCACCCAATCGCGATGGACGACGG
>NZ_JALJRT010000031.1:0-698 GCF_024519545.1 Serratia sp. Ser99
TAGCCCAGCGACAGCGTGGCGTTCTTGTTCACCGCCACTTCCGCACTGGCTTTCAGCACCGCACCGTCACGCGACGCCGACACGCTGTTCACCACGAACGGTGAGCTGCCGCCGTTGAACTTCAGCCCGGTACCGCGATCCAGATCGCCGTACTGATGCTGCCAACCCAGCTCGCTGCGCAGCGCCACCGCAGTGGTTTTGCTCGCCTGCCACTCGGTGTCCGCACGCAGCCCCAGCGTCGAGACCGTCGCGTCGGTGTGTTGTTTGTCACCGTGCAGCGCCGCCGCCCCACCGTCTTCCGCGATGCCGTTGTTCTGGAAGTTGATGTACGCCAGGTTGGCGAACGGCTCCAGATTCACCCAGGCCGCTTTTATGCTGTATCCCGCTTCGGCGAACACCTGCTCGGTGCGCGCACTGTACTTCGCGGTTTCGCGATCTGACTGCATGCCGTAGTTCACCGAGCGTGAGGTATCGAAACGGTGCCAGGTGTAACCCCCACCGGCACGCAGCGCCAGTTCACCGAACTGTTTGCCGCCGTACACCGCCAGGTGGTAGTTGTCGCTGTCAGCATTCGAGCCATAACCGCCGTCCAGCGAGGTGCGGGTATAACCGGTCGCGACCCCTAACCGCCATTCGTCCGCCAGCGCCGAGTCCAGCCCCACCAGCACGCCGTAGGTGGATGCCTGATAGCCCGTGGC
>NZ_JALJRT010000032.1:0-573 GCF_024519545.1 Serratia sp. Ser99
ATTTACAAAGTTAAAAACGAAACCAACACACAAAATCAAATACGATTGAAAACATCAATCTTGTAATACAATCAATTGTTCCTAATGAAAAAAAACATAAAACAGCCATTTTTATGGGATTTAATTCTGATTTTTTTATACTTTTCAGTCTATGAGACCAGAATCATCGTGCTTGCGACATAAAATCGCAGAGCCATCCTGGGCTCACCACAGCGTCGTGAACGTGAAAAGTGTCAGATACTGAAGATTCGCCTTACGCCCATTTGTTATTCATATGACTTATGGCGGTTTTGATCCTGCAAGCAATGCGTCTTACTCAGAAAATTGACCTGTACCAATTCAGCAGGCAAGGGCTGTCACGAAAGCCTTTCAAGAGATAATCCATATGCTAACTCAGTAAAGAAAGGGAGTGATTCTTCATGCATCAATAATAGCTACCGAAACCAAGAGATAAAAAACGACAAATAGCAACAAGAAATTAAATACAAACCAACGAACAAAAATCAAACTTTGTATTACAAGAAAATTCTTTACGAACTTAATGTCCATCACATAATCCTAAAAAGGATAAAA
>NZ_JALJRT010000033.1:0-437 GCF_024519545.1 Serratia sp. Ser99
GCCTGTGAATACAGATAATGAGGCAGAGTACTTTCGCTTGGGTTGGCTGCCAGGAGGATGATGTCGACCACTCTGTACTCGAAGGCATTTTCAGTAAAATGCACATTCACATTTTTTGAGCGAAAATAGTTTTCTAACGCCAATTGGATGACATGTGTGAAGTAGCGATTTTTATCTGATAAAAATACGGTTATAGATTCTCCGAACATAAGCTTCCCTAGCAGTAAATGTTATTTCCCATATCAGCACACATTAGGGTTATCATTGGCTAGCAGGGGGGGGTAGCTATTAATGATAAGTCTGAATTATGCTTTGTTTGACGATTATATCGTTAGTTATTTTGGGTGTGACTATGTGTTTTAATTTCAATAAAAAACGGAGATTTTATCCTTTTTAGGATTATGTGATGGACATTAAGTTCGTAAAGAATTTTCTTG
>NZ_JALJRT010000034.1:0-387 GCF_024519545.1 Serratia sp. Ser99
ACCTCCTTACCTAATGATATTGATTCGCGTGAAGTGCTCACACAGATTGTCTGATGAAAAAGTAACGAGCAGAAATACCTTTATAGGCTTGTAGCTCAGGTGGTTAGAGCGCACCCCTGATAAGGGTGAGGTCGGTGGTTCAAGTCCACTCAGGCCTACCACTTCTTGAAGTGGAAAAGGTACTGCACGTGACTGTATGGGGCTATAGCTCAGCTGGGAGAGCGCCTGCCTTGCACGCAGGAGGTCAGCGGTTCGATCCCGCTTAGCTCCACCATATAGTCCTGTATTTCAATACTTCAGAGTGTACTGGCAACAGTATGCTGCGAAGTATTTTGCTCTTTAACAATCTGGAACAAGCTGAAAATTGAAACATGACAGCTGAAACTT
>NZ_JALJRT010000035.1:0-372 GCF_024519545.1 Serratia sp. Ser99
AAATATCCCCCACCGCAAACCAATACTAAATCGAAAAGTATGACTTACAGATAAACCAGTTCAAGGGTGGTCAAACCATCTAAGATGACCGGTTTAGTCAGATCCAATTCAGAAGCTTTATTGATATAAGCTTGCACCATTAAGTCTATGGTTACGTTTTTGATGGCATCAGGATCAGGGAACGAGCCCCACACCTTCATCCACGAAAGCTGACGTTTAACACCGATGCTATAGAAGTTATTTTCACCACCATCACCACTACTATGAGTCCATTTCCCAGTCTCCCCCTCACGCGTGATGACTGATCCTACCCCTGACCCAAAGTGGATCGCGTATCCGCCGATACGAGCTGAGTTACTGAGCCCAAGACCC
>NZ_JALJRT010000036.1:0-370 GCF_024519545.1 Serratia sp. Ser99
ACCTCCTTACCTAATGATATTGATTCGCGTGAAGTGCTCACACAGATTGTCTGATAGAAACGTAATGAGCAAAAGCGCTACCTGTTGATGTAATGAGTCACTGACTCATGCTGATACGAACCGATTAAGACAGTCAGTTTAATCGGATTTTCGTGTCCCCATCGTCTAGAGGCCTAGGACACTGCCCTTTCACGGCTGTAACAGGGGTTCGAATCCCCTTGGGGACGCCATCCGATAATGAGTGAAAGACATTATCACCGGTTCTTGGAACCGAAAACATCTTAAAGATGACTCTTGCGAGTCGTGTTTAAGATATTGCTCTTTAACAATCTGGAACAAGCTGAAAATTGAAACATGACAGCTGAAACTT
>NZ_JALJRT010000037.1:0-317 GCF_024519545.1 Serratia sp. Ser99
TCCAGCGTCAAAGAATCAGAGTTGATAATGCCATAATCAATAGCACCATCACCAGGCAGCGTTGGGGTACAGCCCGATGGGGTAATAGTACCAGCAACCTTTACCTCTATGTCTTTTGCATAGGAGGGCAAAGATGTAATAGTCAACACGGTCAACGCACAGGCAGTTATTTGCATTTTTTTCATTCGGATATTGCTCCTTTTCCTTAAGTGAAGCAGCGAATATTTTCGCCATTCCTATATGAAACAGAGTATGGCAAAACATTTACAAAGTTAAAAACGAAACCAACACACAAAATCAAATACGATTGAAAACAT
>NZ_JALJRT010000003.1:0-80865 GCF_024519545.1 Serratia sp. Ser99
ATGGTAGTGTGGGGTCTCCCCATGCGAGAGTAGGACACTGCCAGGCATCAAATAAACGTTATCAGCCTGACAACTGGTAATGAGCAGGATCGCCAAGCGCGGTTTTGCCCACATCGAAAGATGTGACGTAAAAGAATCGGTGGAGCGGTAGTTCAGTTGGTTAGAATACCTGCCTGTCACGCAGGGGGTCGCGGGTTCGAGCCCCGTCCGTTCCGCCACTTATTTGATAAGCCCTGAGTCTATGACTCAGGGCTTTTTCATATGCAAAATTCAAGAAAATCCAAATCACTGCATGATTTATGCGGTGAAAATCTGCTTTTATAAATCATTATCTGAATTGTGCACCAATATAAAGAATAATATACCCGGCAGTACTATTCCTGTCGGGTAATTACTTTTGCTATTTAATATTCTGACGAACCAGTTCCAGTTGAATATCTTTATCCAGGTTGGCGACCCAGCGGTTATAATTCGGGTGAATACTTCCGTCTTTGGCATCCATATTACTGCTGGCAATATACTTAATCTGATAACTATTCGAATTGTAATTGATGCGAATATCGGCGCTATGACCACGTAGTAAGATCTTGCCATCGATCACACCGTCACTGACTGGGTTCATGATCCAACCACGGTTAAGCCCTGCGGCGAGAATGGCCTGACGCACCTGCGCATTACTGTGGCTACCCGCAACGTTTTGACTGACGTTTTTTACTGGCGCAGTGCCTGCACAGCCACTGACCAGAATCGCTGCGAATACGCCCGTTAAAATGAGTTTTAAAGGTTTCATACTCTTTTCCATGAGTGTTCGTTATTAAGATGTGTAATATTCATACATGAGATGTTATGTATGCTTACCCTCAATAAGATACTCCTCCGGGAGATTTTCGACAAATATTGCTGCTTTTCATTGTGATAATTCCCTCTGCGCTCAAGTCTCACGGCGTTATGTCGATAAATAACTCTAATCGGTTAATCGAGCATTTCAGCTAAAAATAGGAATTTTGGGAATGCAATCCAGGATTAAATATAATAGATTTAGCCACGGAATTTTTCTGACCGGTAATACCATTAATGGCGGGCGACATGAATATACTCAGTTGGTGGGCAATGGCTCCCGATCGTGGAACGCGTGAAGCATGGCGTCAATGGTCATCAGATGACTTTCTTGCCTCCGATTATCAGGGCTCGTTGCCTGCCTGTTCTCATATCCCCATGATGTCGCTGCGCCGAATGAGCGCCGGAACGCGTTTGGCAGTAGAAAGCGGGCTGATCTTATTGAAGGACTATCGGGCAGATATGGCGATCTTCACCAGTCGGCATGGTGAGCTGGAGCGGACGCACAAGATTCTTCAACATCTGCATCAGGAACAACCGCTATCGCCAACGGATTTTGCCATGTCGGTGCATAACACGGCGGCGGGATGGTTAACGATTATAGCGAAGAATACCTTGCCAACCACCTCGTTGGCTGCCGGCGAGGACAGTTTTCAGCAGGGCATGATAGAGGCTCAGGCCTTGTTAGCTACGGGCAGTGCGCAGCGGGTGTTATTAATTGATTTCGACGGTACCGTACCGGATGTCTATCGGCCTTTCGCGCCAGAAAATACATTCCCTTATGCCGTCGCCCTGTTGCTGGAAAACGGTGGCTCGTTACACTGCAAGGTTGCTGAGTCGGCGCAGGTTCAGGCTTGCATTCAGGAACCACAGAGTCTGGCATTTTTGCGCGGTTGGCTTGGCGCTGATGAGGAATTCACTGTCCCCGGTCAACGGCATGACTGGGCGTGGGGACGCTGATGGAAAAGGCGATGCCTGCAGAAAATACGCCGGAACAATCCTCATGGTTTAACCGTTGTTGGCGGGTGATAGCTACGGGTTTTTGTTTCTCGTTGTTTGGCCTGGGCGGTCTGTTATTGTCCGGTGTTTGGTTTAATCTTATGCGTCTTGCAGTGCGTGATCCTGCTCGTCGCAACCAACTGACGCAAAGTTCTATCCGCCACAGTTTCCGTTTCTTCCTGGCTACCACGAGGTTTTTCGGCGTACTGGACTACCATTTCGACAATGCGGAACGCTTTCGCGAAGATCGCGGTTGTTTGGTGATCGCCAATCATCCCAGCCTGTTGGATTACGTGTTATTGGCTTCGCAAATGCCACGTTGCGACTGCATAGTGAAAGAGGCTTTGCTGAGCAATGTGTTTGTCAGCGGAGTGATCAAGGCCGCCGGGTATCTGGCCAATGCGCACTCGGATATATTGTTGGAACAGTGCGGACAAAGGCTGGCTGCCGGGGGGACAATCTTAATCTTCCCGGAAGGCACCCGCACCACACCAGGCAAGGCTCTGGCACTGCAGCGAGGAGCGGCTAATATTGCGCTGCGCGGTCAGTGTAGTATCCGTATTGTGCATATCCACTGTCACCCCCCCATGCTGACGAAGCAAGGCAAATGGTATAAGATCCCGGCGGTAAAACCGCAATTCCGGATCACCGTTCAGGATAAGATCGACACCCGCGCATTCATTCATGCAAATGATGTTTCGCCCGCCCTTGCGGCAAGAAGATTAACCCAGCATTTAACTGACGCTTTACAGTCAGAACCTATAAATAATGAGAAATAGCGTAATGAATTTATTGAGCACCGAAATCAAGCAATTGATCATTGATACGCTCAATCTTGAAGGTATGACACCGGAGGAGATTGACGCCGAAGCGCCGCTGTTTGGTGATGGACTGGGTCTGGACTCCATTGATGCATTGGAACTGGGGTTGGCTTTAAAGAACCGTTACGGCGTAGTGCTGTCGGCTGAAAGCCAGGATATGCGCCAACACTTTTATTCCGTGGAAACGCTGGCGAAGTTTGTTTCTGCACAGCGTAGCCAATAAGGGGTTTTCATGGATAAGCAAGAAATTTACCTGCAAATTCAGGCGCTGCTGGTCAAACTGTTCGAGCTGGACGCCGATGACATCAAGCCAGAGTCCCGTTTGTACGAAGAGCTGGAGCTAGACAGCATCGATGCGGTGGATCTGGTGGTGCACCTGCAGAAAACGACCGGCAAAAAGATCAAACCGGAAATGTTCAAGTCGGTGCGAACCGTACAAGACGTGGTTGACGCCATTGATGAACTGCTGAAGTCAGACAGCTAAGGCTGCGGGCTAAGGTGGAGAGTCGTTGGCTGACCCCGATGTTGCGGTTGCTGCAGGGCGCAGTATGGCTGGTGCTGTTGCTGTATCCGCTGGCGGTTTGGGTCGGCCTGACGCATTGGGGAACCGCTCTCCTGGCACCGTTGTTGGTGGGAGTCTTTAGCTTGCGCCTGCTGATGTTGCGCGGGAAACTGCGCCAACAGATGTGGTTGGGGAAAGCCTTGGCCATAGTGGGCATCTTGCTGGCGCTCGCCAGTTGGGCGTTAAAGCAGAGCCACTGGTTGCTGTACTACCCGGTGCTGGTCAACGCAATACTGCTGCTGCTGTTTGCCTATTCGCTGTTTGCCCCGCCTACGGTGGTTGAGCGATTGGCCCGTATAACGGAACCGCAGTTGGACGCTGCCGGCATTGCTTATACTCGCCGGGTGACTCAGGTGTGGTGCGGGTTCTTTATTGTTAACGGTGCGATAGCGCTGACAACCTGTCTGTCCGGTGATATCACACTCTGGACGCTGTATAACGGCGGCATCAGCTATCTGCTGATGGGGGCATTAATGGGTATTGAATGGATAGTCAGGAAAAGGATCCGGCACGCCTGAGTTTGCCAATGAACCGCTGGCTCAGCACGCAACGCGATGATTCGGTGCCGATCGCCTGGCGTGGCGATCAGCTATTCTGTCTCGGCCAATTTCGCCGTGACGTTGCCGCATTGGCCGCGATACTGGCGAGTAGGGAAGAGCACCGCTGGGCGCTGTGCTTTGATGATAGCTATCGCTTTGCCGTCGCCTTGCTGGCGTCGTTGTATGCCGGCAGGCTGCCGGTGATTTTTGGTCACCAGCGAGAAGCTATCCTCAAAGAGCAACGAGCGGATTACGATGCGCTACTGACCGATTTGCCTCTCGATCCTGGCGTGCCCGTTTTGGCTGTGCGCGAGGGCGGTTGTGAGGATATCGCGCTACCCGCCTGGCCTCAGGATCCTCGTTTTATTCTTTACACTTCCGGCTCGACCGGCCAACCGCAGGCTGTGTGCAAATCCGTCGCCTGCATGGACCGTGAAAGCGAACTGTTGGCTGCCGCTTTTGGTGACGTCTTGCGAGGATGCTGCGTCGTCGCATCGGTATCCCATCAGCATATGTATGGCCTGAGCTTCCGGCTGTTTCTACCGCTGGCTTTAGGGCTGCCGTTTGATGCGCAGTTGACGCAATACCAAGAGCAGTTGATTGCCCGACATCAGGGCCGACGTTTGGTGTTTGTCAGCAGTCCGGCATGGCTCAAGCGTTTGGATAATCGTTTGACGCTCGCTGAGTGCGTGGAGGTTTTTTCCGCCGGCGGCCCGTTATCCGAAGTGGAAGCACAGCTTGCCCGGCAAATGCTGGGGGTATTGCCATTGGAAATCTACGGTACCACGGAAACCGGTTCACTGGCCTGGCGCAGGCAAAATCGGGACATTGCCCTGTGGCAGCCGTTTGCTTGCGTCAGGTTAAGGGTGGATTCAGACCACCGGATTGAGGTTATGTCACCCCTGATACCTGACACGGGTAAAACGTTGCTGAGCGACATTATCGAACTGGCGCCGGATGGTCGACAATTCCAGTTAAATGGCCGCGCCGACCGCATTATCAAGCTGGAAGAGAAACGGTTGTCGTTAACCGAGGTGGAACGTCGCCTGGTGGCCTTGCCGGAGGTTGCCGATGCTGCCGTGCTAACGCAGCAGCAAAGAGGGCGCACGCTGCTGGTGGCCGTTGTCGTGCTATCTCCGTACGGCCAGCTCCGCCGACAAACCTTGTCCGAAGGGGCTTTTACCCGTGAACTGCACCAGGCGCTGCGAGGCTGGCTGGAGCCGGTGGCTCTGCCGCGCAGTTGGCGCATTATCGATGCCATTCCGCTTAATCCGCAGGGCAAGCGCGCCTATGCTGAGCTACAGGAGCTGTTCTTATGATGCAACCTGAGGTGCTGCAACAGCAGGTGAGCGATGCCACCCACGCCAGCCTGCAGCTGCATTTGCCCGCTGAACTGTTTTGGTTTCGCGGCCACTTTCCGCAACATCCGATCCTGCCGGGGGTCACGCAACTGAACTGGGTCATGCAGTATGCCCGTCAGTTGCTGGCTATCGAGGCCGGATTCAAAGGGATCGAGGTGGTCAAGTTTCAACAACCGTTACTGCCGGGGCAGAGGGTGTTACTGCAACTCGAATGGCAACCGGAACGACACAAGCTGTTGTTCAGCTATCGCGTCGGTGAGGCGATCGCCAGCAGCGGCAAGATCTCGTTATGTCAGTAAGCGCCCCTTTTTCCCCCTGTCTTCTTATCCCTTGTTTTAATCACGGGCAGATGATGGCCGCGGTACTGACATCGTTGGCGGGTTATGGCCTGCCTTGCCTGGTTGTGGACGACGGCAGCGCTGCTGCCACCGCCGAAACGCTACAGCGGCTGGCCGCCGAACTGCCCTGGGTTAGCCTGTTGCGGTTGGAAAAAAACCAGGGGAAGGGCGCAGCGGTCATCGCCGGTCTGCAATTGGCTCAGCGACAGGGCTACAGCCATGCTTTGCAGGTGGATGCCGACGGTCAGCATCAACTGAGTGATATACCGGCAATGATTGCCGAAGCGCGCGCTCATCCGGACTGTCTGATTTCCGGCCGGCCAGTCTATGACAGCTCGGTACCCAAAGCGCGCCTGTATGGGCGTTACGTCACCCACGTCTGGGTGTGGGTCGAAACCCTGTCGCTGTCATTAAAGGACAGCATGTGCGGTTTCCGCGTTTACCCGGTAGCGCCGACGCTGGCGTTGGCGGCGCGCCAACCGCTTGGCAAACGCATGGATTTCGATACCGAAGTGATGGTCCGGCTGTATTGGCAGGGGGTGCAAAGCCGTTTCTTGCCGACGCGGGTTACTTACCCGATCGATGGCGTTTCGCATTTCGATGCGCTGCGCGATAACTTGCGTATTTCCTGGATGCACACCCGGTTGTTTTTCGGCATGTTGCCGCGGATTCCGCGTTTACTGCGTCAACGCCAACGGGCGAAGAAAGCGCAGCATTGGTCAGCAACTCAGGAGCGTCATGGCCTGTGGGGGATCCGACTTATGCTGCAGGTCTACCGGATGTTTGGCCGCCGGGCATTTCAATGGCTGCTGTACCCGGTGATCGGCTACTTCTGGCTGACCGGGCGTGCCCAACGTGAAGCTTCGCGTGATTATCTGCAACGTCTGCGGCAGTTTGCCCACAATCGACAGCAACCATTACCCACGCCGCTCAACAGCTTTCGGCACTTTATGCGTTTTGGCGATGCGATGCTCGACAAGCTGGCGAGCTGGCGTGGTGAACTTCGTGACGTTCGGCTGGTAGATCCCGCAGCCTGTGAACGGCAGATCGCTTCCGGCAGAGGTACGCTGATCCTGGCCTCGCACTTGGGGGATATCGAGTCTTGCCGCGCTTTGGGTGAGTTGAATTCTGGCGTCAAGGTGAATGCTCTGGTGTTTACCGAGCATGCAGAGCGCTTCAATCAGGTGATGAAAGAGGTCAACCCTCGTGCCAACCTTAACCTGATACCGGTGACTTCATTGGGGCCTGAAACCGCCATGCGTCTGCAGGACAAACTCGATGCCGGCGAGTGGGTGGCTATCGTTGGCGATCGCACCTCGGCCGGAAAACATCAGCGCGGTGAGCAACCGAGGGTGGTCTGGAGCCGCTTTCTCGGTCAATCGGCACCTTTCCCTCAGGGGCCTTTTGTTCTGGCCGCTGCGCTGCGTTGTCCGGTATACCTGATGTTCGGTCTTAAACAGCAGGGGCGTCTGAACGTTTATTTCGAACCGTTTGCCGATCCGCTGTCATTACCTCGGCAGCAGCGCCAACAGGCGTTGCAGGATGCGGTGGACCGCTATGCCGCCCGGCTGGAGCATTATTGCCTGCTGGCGCCGCTCGACTGGTTTAATTTTTTCGATTTCTGGCAGTTGGCGGCACCGTCGCCAACGCAACAGGGGCCTGAGACATGAAGCTTAAAGACAATCCGCGATTCTCCGTCAGGGTTGAAATCACCATCCCTTTCCATGATACCGATGCCATGGGCGTGGTCTGGCACGGTAACTACTTCCGTTATTTCGAGATTGCCCGCGAAGCCTTGCTCAAACAGTTTAATTACGGATACCGGCAGATGCAGGCGTCGGGCTATGTTTGGCCGATCGTAGATACGCGGGTGAAATACATTGCGCCTGTCCTGTTTGAGCAGCGCATCATCGTCTGCGCAGAGCTGGAAGAGTATGAAAACCGCCTGCGCATCGGCTACCGCATTCTGGATGCAGAGAGCGGAATAACCACCACCCGCGGCCATACCATTCAGGTCGCGGTGGACGCCGACAGCAAAGAAATGTGCTTTGTCTCCCCGCAAGTACTGTTGGATAACATCGAGGGGGCACAATGAAATTTTGGATGCTGGCTGTTGTGACCTTCTTCAGTCTGGGCGTGCAGGCGGTAACGCTGCCGGAGCTGCAGCAGCGGTTTAGCCAACAGCCGGTGCTGCGCGCCGAATTTGAGCAGCAGCGCAGTATCAGCGGCATAGCAAAACCGTTAAAGTCCAGCGGTGAGCTGTTGATTTCTCAGCAGAAAGGATTGTGGTGGGCGCAACAGAAGCCTTTCCCGCTGACCCTGCTGCTGGATGATAAACGCATGGTGCAAACCCTGGCGGGCCAGCCGCCGCAGGTGGTAACGGCGGACAACAACCCGCAGATGTTCCAGTTCAATCACCTGCTGACCGCGCTGTTTCATGCCGACAGCCAGGCGCTGGAACAAAACTTTGCTCTGCAGTTCACCGATTTGGGGCATAACCACTGGCGGCTGGTACTGACGCCGAAAACCACGCCGCTCGACAAACTGTTCAAGCGCATCACCCTCAACGGCGAACAGTACCTGGAAACTATTGATATCGACGATATGCAAAGTGACGCCACCCATATTCGCTTCTTTAATCAACGTACGGTGCCGCAGGCGCTGACTGACGAGGAGCAACAGCGTTTTGCGTCCTGAACTGCATCGGCGGCTGGCATTTGGCTGGCTGGCGATTTGCCTGCTGCTGATTGCGGCCTTGTGTTGGCTGTTGCCGCGCAGTCAAATCAACAGCAGCGTCCTGGCGTTATTGCCGAAACAGCAACTGGTTGGCGTGCCGGATGAATTGGCCGACGGCTTCAGCCGCCGCCTGGATCGTCAACTGATGTGGCTCGTCAGCCCGCCGCCAGGGGCGGACAACGCCGCAGTGGATTGGTGGTGGCAGCAGCTACGTCAGATGCCTGAGCTGCAGCGGGTTGGCGGGCCTATGGATGCACAACGTCAGCAGCAGTGGGGGCGTTTTTTCTACCAGCATCGCAATGTGCTGCTGGATGATGCCACGCGGCAACGTTTGCAGAAGGGGGCAGACGCGCAGAGCCAGTGGATCCTCGGCCAGCTCTACTCTGCTTTCGCCGGCGTCAGCGGCAAAGAGCTGGCGAACGATCCGTTGATGCTGGTACGTGCCTCACAGTTGGCGCAGCAACAGAACGGCGGCTTGCTGAGCCTGTCCAAGGGTTGGCTGGTGGCGCGTGATGCACAGGGGCGCAGTTGGTATTTGTTGCACGCCGAGCTTAGCGCATCATCTTATGACATCAGCAGTGCCCGGCTAACGGTAGATAAACTGACAGCGTTGCAGCAACAGCTGCAGCAGCGCTGGCCGGGAGCCGAAGTGCTCAGCCGCGGCACGTTGTTTTACAGCAACTACGCCAGCCAACAGGCCGAAAAGGATATTTCCACGATTGGCCTGGCGTCGGTGGCGGGCGTGTTTTTATTGGTGTTGTTTATGTTCCGCTCACCTTTGCCGCTGTTGTTGTGCGCGCTGTCGGTGGGTATTGGCGCTCTGGCCGGCACCGTCGCTACGCTGCTGGCCTTTGGCGAAATACATTTGATGACGCTGGTGCTGAGCATCAGCATCGTCGGCATTTCGGCTGACTACACGCTCTATTTCCTGACCGAGCGAATGGTGCATGGTCGGCAGTCGACGCCATTAGCCAGTTTGCAAAAGCTGTTGCCGGCATTGTCGATGGCGTTGCTGACCACCGTAGTGGCCTACCTGGCGCTGTTGATTGCGCCGTTCCCCGGTTTGCAGCAGTTGGCGGTATTTGCCGCTGCCGGATTGAGCGCCGCCTGCATTACCGTTATTTGCTGGTACCCGCAATTGTCGCGACGGTTGCCGGTACGCCCAGCGCCGGGGTTAACGCTGATCCTGAATTGGCTGCATGCCTGGCGCCATCGGCCGCTGTTGCGTTATGGGTTGCCCGGCGCGGTGCTGTTGCTGGTGGTCGCGGGGTTCAACCAGTTGAAGGTAGATGACGACATTGGCCAACTGCAGGCATTACCTGCGGCGTTACAGCAGCAAGAGCAGCGCATCGCCGCACTGACGGGCCAACATAACGATCAGAAGTGGCTGGTGGTCTACGGCGCCAATGCCGAGCAGCTGTTGCAACGTATCGAGTTGTTGCAACCCAAACTGGCTGAGGCCAAACGGCAAGGCGTGCTGGCGGATTATCGTCTGTTGCCTCTGCCTTCTCTCCAACGCCAGCAAGAAAACATCGCTTTATTGCAGCGCGTGGCGCCGCAGGTGATGAACAACCTGCAGCAGGCAGAGTTGGTATTGAGTACACCAGATTTAACGCCTGAATGGGTCAGCCCGCAGCAGTGGCTGGGCAGCGTGGTTAGCGAGGGTTGGCGTCTGCTGTGGCTGACGTTGCCCGATGGGCGCAGTGCGGCGCTGGTGCCCGTTAACGGCGTGAAGAACAGTGCGATGATGAAGACACTGGCGGAGCAGGTTCCCGGCACCGGTTGGATCGATAGGAAAACCGAGTTCAGTGACCTGTTTGGTCAATATCGCCTGTATCTTTCTTATCTGTTGGCATTGTCAGTTGCAGCGATTGCGCTAATTTACCTGTGGCGTTTTGGTCTGCGTCATGGCTTGCGCTGCATGGTGCCGACGCTATTGTCACTGGGTAGCGGTATTGCGGTATTGGCACTGAGTGGCCATACGCTAAATCTGTTTTCACTGTTGGCGCTGGTGCTGGTTTTGGGGATCGGCATCAACTATACGTTGTTCTTTACCAATCCCCGGGGCACGCCGACCACCTCGATGTTCGCCATTTTTATGGCGGTATTCACCACCCAACTGACGTTCGGCATGCTGGTACTGAGCCACACTCAGGCTATCAGCAGTTTTGGTATCGTATTGAGCAGCGGAATTGCCGTGGCATTTTTATTGGCACCGCTGACGTTAGTATCGAAAAGAAAAAGAGGGAAAGCCTGATGCGCGGCTTACGAATGGTGCTGTTAATGTGGATTGTCGTGCTGGCCGGCTGCGCTGGTTCGCAGGATCCGACGCTGCCGCAGGCGTGGCTAAAACCCGGTACGCAGGTGACCTTACCACCTCCAGCGCTGGCTCAGCCGATTAATCAGCAACAGTTGCTGACCGCCGAAGTCAAAGGGCAACAGCATTCGATGCTGGTGCTGCTCAATGCCGACGGCCAGCGTTTGCAACTGGTGGGCATGTCGCCGCTCGGTATCCGTCTGTTTAACCTGACCTACGATCGTCAGGGGATCCACACCGAACAATTGATCAAGGTGGGGGAACTGCCGCCAGCCGGCCAGGTGCTGGCGGATATCATGTTGAGCTACTGGCCGGAGAAGGACTGGCAACCCTTGCTGCCAGCAGGGTGGCGACTGGAAGACCAGGCGCTGGTCCGTCGCTTGTATGACGAGCATGGGGCGGTGATCAATGAAATCCGTTACCAGCAGATGGACGGAAGGCGAGAGCCGGTGTCGATCGCGCAATCCGCCTTCCATTACCGCATCATCATTCAAACGCTGGGGAACGAATAATGATCTATTTCTCCGCCGTAGGGATGGTGAATGCGCTGGGCAATGATCTGCCCCAGATTGCGCAAAACCTGACGCGCGGTATTTCGCCCGGCATGCAGCAGCAGACGCAGTGGCTGACGGGCGGCGCGCCATCCTGGTTTGGCAACGTACAGGGTGATTTACCCGCGATCCCCGAGTCGCTCAAGCGGCATAATTCTCGCAATAATCGCCTGCTGTTGGCCGCTTTTGCGCAGATCGAGACGCCGGTACGCGAGGCCATTGCCCGTTACGGCGCCGATCGTGTCGCGGTGATTATGGGCACCAGCACTTCCGGCATTCACGAAGGAGAACTGGCGCTGCAACAGTATCAGGCGGGGCAGTGGCCACCGGGTTACCATTATCACCAGCAGGAGCTGGGCGATCCGAGCCAGTTTCTCAGCGCTTTTCTCTCGACCCGCGGTCCGGCCTATACCCTGTCGACGGCATGCTCCTCAAGCGCACGCGCCATCATCAGCGGTAAACGTCTGATTGACGCCGGGTTAGTGGACGCGGCGATTGTAGGCGGGGCAGACAGCCTGTGCCAAATGCCGATTAACGGTTTCCACAGCCTGGAGTCACTGTCCGCGGAGCGTTGCACGCCTTTTGCAACAGGACGCAGCGGGATTAATATCGGCGAGGCGGCGGCGTTAATGCTGTTGACGCGGGAACCTGCGCCGGTGGCGTTGTTGGGCGTTGGCGAGTCTTCGGATGCCTGGCACATGTCGGCACCGCATCCAGCCGGTGAAGGCGCCGAGCGTGCAATGACCATGGCATTGCAGCAGGCCGGTTTGAGTACCGACCAAGTTGGTTATATTAATTTGCACGGCACGGCCACGCGGCTTAACGATCAGGTTGAAGCCCTGGTGGTGAATCGCCTGTTTGGCGAACAAACGCCGTGCAGTTCGACCAAGCATCTTACCGGCCATACGCTGGGGGCGGCTGGAGCGGTGGAGGCAGCGCTGAGCTGGCTGTTGTTGACCCAGTCATTGCCGCTGCCGCAGCAAGATTTCAGTGCAGTTTCCCGCGATGCCGAACTGGCGCCGATCGGTCTGGTGTGTGAGCCCCAGACGTTGGGAGCGCGCGCTATCCTCTCCAATTCATTTGCCTTCGGCGGCAACAATGCCTGCCTGTTATTGGGAGATGCTCCATGAATGCTTACCGGACGGCAGAATATTACTTACCTCATGCCTCACCGATGGTGCTGCTGGAACGGGTGCTGGAAGTGGGTGAAGAGCATGCACGCTGCGCGGTCAACGTCAGTGCGAATAGCGTGCTGGCGCCGTTTCTCGACGAGCAGGGGGCACTTCCTGGTTGGTACGGCATTGAGCTGATGGCGCAGGCGATTGGGGTTTGGAGTGGCTGGCACGGTCGCCAGAGTGCCAAGCCGCCGCAGCTGGGTATGCTGCTCGGCGGGCGGGCCATTCACTGCGAATTGTCCGCTTTTCCTGCCGGCAGCGAGCTGGTGGTTAGCGTGCAGCAGTTGTTGAAAGACGAGAAATTAGCCAGTTTTGAGTGTGAAATCAGTATCGATAATGTGCCGATCGCACAGGGCAGGCTGAACACCTATCAACCTGATCAACAAGAAATTATTCAATTGACGACCTTAAGGGGAGACGCATGATGCGTTCCGTTTTAGTCACCGGCGCCAGTAAAGGGATCGGTCAGGCCATAGCCTGCCGCCTGGCTGCGGATGGCTTTTTGATTGTAGTTCACTACCACAGCGATAAGATCGGGGCAGAACACACCTTGCAGCAAATTGTCAGTGCCGGCGGGCAAGGGCGATTGATGCAGTTTGATATCAGCAACCGCATTCAGTGCCGTGAGGTGTTGGAGCAGGATATTGAAACCCACGGCGCCTACTACGGCGTGGTGAATAATGCAGGGATCACCCGCGACGGCGCTTTCCCGGCGTTAAGCGAGGAGGATTGGGATGGGGTGATCCATACCAATCTCGACAGCTTCTACAACGTGCTTCACCCCTGTGTCATGCCAATGATTGGCCTGCGCAAAGGCGGGCGGATCATCGCGCTGTCGTCGGTGTCGGGCGTCATGGGCAACCGTGGACAGGTAAACTACAGTGCGGCCAAGGCAGGCGTGATCGGTGCCTGTAAGGCGTTGGCTATCGAACTGGCGAAACGTAAAATTACCGTTAACTGCATCGCCCCGGGTTTGATCGACACTGGTATGATCGACATCGAGCCGGCGGCGCTGGATGAAGCGATGCGGGCAATCCCGCTTAAGCGTATGGGTTCGGCGGAAGAGGTGGCGGGGTTGGCCAGCTACCTGATGTCGGATATCGCCGGCTATGTAACGCGGCAGGTCATTTCCATTAATGGAGGAATGGTATGACGCAACGAGTGGTCGTCACCGGCATGGCGGGCGTTACGGCGTTCGGCAATAGCTGGGCAGAGGTGTCCAGCCGGTTGAAGCAGGGCAAGAATGCGGTGCGTTACATGACGCAATGGGAAGAATATCAGGGGTTGAACACCCACCTCGGTGCCCCGATCGAGAATTTCATACTGCCGGATCACTATACGCGCAAGCGTATTCGCTCCATGGGCCGTGTTTCGCTGTTGGCGACCCGAGCGACGGAACTGGCGCTCGAACAGGCCGGGTTGCTGGGCGAGAAGGTGCTGACTAACGGTGAGACCGGTATCGCCTACGGTTCTTCGACCGGCAGCACCAAGCCGGTCAGTGAATTCGCCACCATGCTCACCGAGAAACACACCGGCAATATTACCGGCACCACCTATGTGCAGATGATGCCTCATACCGCGGCGGTAAACACTGGCCTGTTCTTCGGCCTGCGAGGCCGGGTGATCCCGACATCCAGTGCCTGTACCTCCGGCAGTCAGGCGATTGGTTATGCCTATGAGAGCATCCGCCACGGTTATCAGACGGTGATGGTGGCCGGCGGGGCCGAAGAGCTGTGCCCTTCGGAAGCGGCGGTGTTCGATACGCTGTTTGCAACCAGCCAGCAGAACGATCGCCCCGAGTTTTCGCCACGGCCCTTTGACCGTCAGCGAGATGGGTTAGTGATTGGCGAAGGGGCAGGTACGCTGATCCTGGAGTCGCTGGAACATGCACAGGCGCGTGGTGCGACCATTTACGGCGAGGTTATCAGCTTTGCCACCAACTGTGATGCGGCACATATCACTCAACCGCAGCAGGAAACCATGCAGATTTGCATGCAGCAGGCGCTGAAGGCTTCCGGGTTGGCAATCGGTGATATTGGCTATATCAGTGCCCACGGCACGGCGACCGATCGTGGCGATATCGCGGAAAGTCAGGCAACGGCGGCGATTTTCGGCAATCGAACGCCGATCTCCTCGCTGAAAAGTTATTTTGGCCATACGTTGGGCGCCTGTGGTGCGTTGGAAGCCTGGATGACGTTGGAGATGATGCGCGAAGGCAGCTTCGCCCCTACCATCAACCTCAGCGAACCGGACAGCGCCTGTGGCGACCTGGACTACATCATGGGCGGCTATCGTCAGATTGATACCGAGTTTGTGCAGTCGAATAACTTCGCTTTCGGTGGCATCAATACTTCACTGATCCTGCGCCGCTGGGCGTAATCTTGCACTGCCGGAGGTTTTCCTCCGGCAATTGTTGCTATCTAATCAAAAGTCTTATGCACAATAGGGCGTTTTTGATCAACAAAACAGTTGCCATAATCCTCCCATATCGCTTCAACATCCTAATGAGAGAATAAAATTATGAGCATCCCTGCATTTGGTTTAGGCACCTTCCGTCTCCAGGATCAGGTGGTGATCGACTCGGTCACTACGGCACTCGAGCTGGGATACCGCGCGATCGATACGGCGCAAATCTATGAAAACGAAGCGGCGGTGGGGCAGGCGATTGCCGCCAGCGGCGTACCGCGTGAAGAGCTGTTTATCACCACCAAGATCTGGATCGCCAATTTGGCGAAAGGCAAGCTGATCCCGAGCCTGCAAGAGAGCCTGAGCAAGTTGCAAACCGGCTATGTTGATCTGACCCTGATTCACTGGCCTTCGCCGAACGACGAAGTTCCTGTTGCCGAGTTTATGGCCGAACTGGCGGAGGCGAAAAAATTAGGCCTGACGCGCCAAATTGGCGTTTCCAACTTCACTCTGGATCTGATGCAGCAAGCGATTGACGCCGTTGGGGCAGAGCAGATCGCCACAAACCAGATTGAGCTCTCGCCCTACCTGCAAAACCGCAAAGTGGTGGAGTTTGCCCAGCAGCACGGCATTGCCATCACTTCCTACATGACGCTGGCCTATGGTCAGGCGCTGAAGGATGAGACCATCAAGGCGATTGCGGCACGCCGCAATGCTACTCCGGCACAGGTTATTCTGGCCTGGGCGCTGCAGCTGGGTTACGCGGTGATCCCATCATCGACCAAACGTGAAAACCTGGCGAGCAACCTGTTGGCGCAGCAGTTGACGTTAAGCAGTGAGGAAATGGCAGAAATTGCCAAGCTGGAAAGCAATGGCCGTTTGGTCAGCCCGGAAGGTCTGGCACCGAACTGGGATTAATTTTCCGTATCTTTGCATCAGAGAGGCGCCCAGACGGGCGCCTTTTTTATTGTCCCAGATGTTTGCTGAGAAAGTCGATAAAGCTGCGCAGGCGGTTGCTGACGGCACTGTCGCTGTAATACACCGCATTGATTGGCATGGCGACCGGCAGCGTCTCCTCCACCAAAACAGGCACCAGATCGCCGCGCTCGATGTCTGCGCTAATCATAAAATCGGACAGGCAGGCAATGCCGTTGCCATGCAGGCACAGGTGACGCTGGGTTTCACCACTGTTGGTGGTCAGGCCTGGGGTGATTTCCAACTGCCGACCGTCGGCGCAGGCCAGTGGCCAGCGATTCAAACTGGGCAGATCGTTAAAACCGATGCAGCAGTGTTGCGCTAAGTCTTCCACCTTTTGTGGCATGCCATATTGTGCCAAATAGGCAGGGGAGGCCAGCACGCGTCGATAGCTGGTCATCAGTTTGCGTGCCTTCAGGCTGGAGTCGGTCAACTCACCGACGCGGATGGCAATATCCACCTTACGCTCAATCAGGTTAATAAAGTTCTCTGACGACACCAGTGACAGCGACATTTCCGGATACAGGCCCCTAAATTCCGCCACTAGCGGCGTTAATACGTGCAGCACGACTGGCGTGGCAGCATCGACGCGCAACAGCCCCTGTGGACGCTGACGGCTTTCCATCAGCGCATTCTCCGCCGCGGCCATATCACTCAGTACCTTCTGCACCTGGCGGAAATAGTTTTCCCCTTCCTGCGTCAGGCTGATCTGACGCGTCGTGCGGTTGAGCAGCGTGACTCCGAGCTTGGTTTCCAGTTTTTTGACGGTGCGGCTAACTACCGAATTGGCCTGATCCAGTCGTTCGGCCGCGCGGCTGAAACTGCCGCTTTCCACCACGGTCACGAAAGTAATCAATTCATCGGAATTCGCTTTCACTGTTGCTCCATTGGCAAAATTCATTTGATATTTTGAGCATTTTTATCATTTAAGCACAGGCCGATAATAGTCGCCATCAACCTGAACGCTATTTGGAGTAAAAAAGATGCCTCTCGCATTACTTGCATTGACCATCAGCGCCTTTGCTATTGGTACTACCGAGTTTGTGATCGTTGGGCTAATCCCGACTATCGCGGAACAACTGGGGGTGACAGTACCGTCCGCCGGGCTGCTGGTTACCATTTATGCTATCGGCGTGGCGATTGGCGCGCCGGTACTGACGGCTTTAACCGGCCGCGTACCGCGCAAGCTGCTGCTGATCAGCCTGATGGTGCTGTTTACCCTCGGCAACCTGCTGGCCTGGCAGTCGCCGAGCTACGAGTCGTTGGTCGTGGCCCGCTTGTTGACCGGCTTGGCCCACGGGGTATTCTTCTCCATCGGCTCTACTATCGCTACCAGCTTGGTTGCGAAAGAGAAAGCCGCCTCGGCGATCGCCATTATGTTCGGCGGCTTGACCGTGGCGTTGGTGACAGGGGTACCCTTGGGGACCTTTATCGGCCAGCATTTTGGCTGGCGTGAAACCTTCCTGGCGGTATCGCTTATTGGCGTGATTGCCACGGTGGCCAGCGTCATCCTGGTACCCAACAACATTAAAAATCAGGCCAGCGCCAGCATTGGCGAGCAGTTTAAAGTGCTGACTCATCCACGCCTGCTGCTGATTTACGCCATCACCGCGCTGGGTTACGGTGGCGTATTCACCACCTTCACCTTCCTGGCGCCAATGATGCAGGAACTGGCGGGGTTCTCCGCCCCCGCGGTCAGTTGGATCCTGCTGGCCTACGGCATTGCGGTAGCGATTGGCAACATTTGGGGCGGAAAATTGGCTGACCGCCATGGTGCCGTCCGTGCCCTCAGCTTTATCTTTGCCGCGCTGGCCGTTTTGCTGCTGGTGTTCCAGTTCACCGCCAGCCATAGCATCGCAGCGCTGATGACGGTGGTGGTGATGGGCGTATTCGCCTTCGGTAACGTACCGGGGCTGCAGGTTTACGTGGTGCAGAAAGCCGAACAGTACACGCCGAATGCGGTAGATGTCGCTTCCGGGCTGAACATCGCAGCTTTCAACGTGGGTATTGCTCTGGGCTCGGTCATCGGCGGTCAGACCGTATCCACGCTGGGCCTGGCGCAAACGCCGTGGATTGGTGCGCTGATCGTGCTGGTGGCTCTGCTGCTGGTGGGGGTTAGCGGGCGTCTGGATAAGAAGTACCGGCAGCAATTGGCTTGATAGCAGCACCTTCCCCTTATCTGGCCCGCAAAATGCGGGCCTTTTCGCATTTATCATCGATCACCGCTAACCTTTACACACATATACTGTCAGAAGATTGAAATCCCTACCTCACGCCCCTATAACTGGAAAGGATATACCCCGTAAAAGCCATGCCGTCAGGTGAGGGCAGGCGTATAATCGATTCAATGTTGGCGGGAATGTCACCGCCAGTTTCATCCTAATGGGAAATAGGCGAATAGCGTGCCGAAACGAACTTATGCAATGAGGTATGTTGCAGGTCAGCCAGTTGAGCGAATTTTCCCTGGCGCCATCAATCAACCGCTGCCGCCCGGGGCTGCATTGCCTACGTCCGGCGCGTTGCGAGTGATGGTGTGGAACATCTTTAAACAGCAACGGGCAGACTGGCTCTCGGTGTTGAAAAGCTATGGCAAGGATGCGCAACTGGTCCTGCTGCAGGAGGCGCAAACCACGCCTGAACTGGTGAGCTTTGCCACGTCAAACTATCTGGCTGCCGATCAGGTGCCGGCTTTTGTATTGCCGCAACACCCTTCGGGCGTGATGACTTTGGCGGCAGCGCATCCGGTGTATTGCTGCCCATTACGCGAACGCGAACCACTGCTGCGGCTGGCCAAATCGGCGTTAATCACCGTCTACCCGTTGTTTAACGGACAGCTTTTGATGGTCGTAAATATTCATGCGGTGAACTTCAGCCTGGGCGTGGACGTCTACAGTAAGCAACTGGGGCCGATTGGCGAGCAGATTGCCAACCACCACGGGCCGGTGATTATGGCCGGGGATTTTAATGCCTGGAGCCGCAAACGAATCAATGCGCTGTATCAGTTCGCCAGCGATATGGCACTGCGTGAGGTGAACTTCACGGACGATCATCGTCGTAAGGCGTTTGGCCGCCCGCTGGACTTTGTGTTTTATCGCAATATGGGCGTGGCGGAGGCTTCGGTGCTGGTGACCAGCGCGTCAGACCATAATCCGCTGTTGGTGGAGTTTCATCCCGAGGCTGACAAACCACACTGGTGATTATCGTCCGTATTCAGACAATAAAAAAGCACCCCGCAGGGTGCTTTTTTTGTGCCGAAAATTTAGGTATCCGGCGACGACTTATCACTGACAAACAGGGTCAATTTCAGACCCGGTTGCAGATTGTTAGCCTTGGCTAGCGTTGAGTTCCAACGCATCACGTCGTTAATATCGACGCCGTGACGACGTGCAATACTGGCCAGCGAATCACCTTTGCGAACCTGATAGGTGATACTGCTGTTACTGCCGGTGTTGCTGGCCACTTGCAGGGTTTGCCCAACTTTTAAGGTGCTCTTGGCACGTAAGTTGTTCCAACTCTGCAAATCGCTGGACTTAATATTCAACCGCTTGGCAATGCCCGATACCGTGTCGCCAGAGCGAACCTTATACGAGCTACCGCCTGTCAAACCGCTGTTCTTCGCCAACTGAGTGGTTGGCTGAGTCACTGCGATCTGGCCATCGGCCAACGAGTCTTTCAGCTGATCGGCATGACCTTTGGGAACCATAATGTAATGGGGCCCGTTGGGTGCCGTAACGCCTTTTTTGTAGCCTGGGTTATAAGCTTTCATCTTGGTGATTGAAAGCCCAGCCATCTCAGCCGCCTGAGTTAACTGTATTTGCTGCCCAACATCGATACGCGCCAGTGCACGGGTATTATCAGTCTTCGGAAGATTGATACCGTACTTCTTGCTGTTTTTAATGATGTCGCTCAGCGCCAGCATTTTCGGAACATAAATTGACGTTTCACGCGGAAGCGACAATGCCCAGAAATTGGTTGGCTTACCCTGGCGTTTATTCGCCTTAACCGCTTGCATGACACGGCCTTCACCACTGTTATAAGCGGCAACGGTCAGTAACCAGTCACCGTTAAACATGCGGTTCAAATACTGCATCATATCAAGCGCAGCAGTCGTCGAGGCGACGACATCGCGTCGCCCGTCATACCACTGGTTGTTTTTCAAACCATAATTGCGACCCGTTTGCGGCACGATTTGCCATAGCCCTGCGGCGTTGGCACTTGACGTGGCGTGTGGGTCAAAAGCGCTCTCCACTATGGGTAGCAGTACCAGTTCCATCGGCATATTGCGTTTCTTAATCTGCCCGACTATCCAGTACATGTACGGCTCTGCCCGTAATGTTACATCGTGGAGATAGCTCTTACTTTTTAGGTACTTTCTTTTTTGATCACGGATCCGGGAATTTTCCGGAACCTCCATCTTCAGCTCGTCGCTAATGAAGTTCCACAGGTTCTGTTGCGCGGCACCACTATTGTTATCTAGCCACCGCGCCGAGCTCGCTCGACCATTCGCTGTGTACTCTCCTGCTTCACTCTCTTGACCTGCCGAAGACAAACTCTGTGCATGCTGTTCTGGGGCCGGTGCGTCCTGCCTGGACGACTGGCACCCCACTAGCAAGACTGAGGCGAGAAATATCGCTTTAGCCTTCATGTGTGTGTCAATGTAGTTGCTTAAAAGACGAGCAATCATACTTTGCTTCGTCAAATAACACAACTAAAAGCTCAGAAGTTGTCTTTTCGCAGGCGTAATTCGGAAAAAACCGAATGAAGGTGCTGTGGTGGCGAGTGAAAGCCTAATTTTCTTTGTAAATCAGTGTCATGACAGCGTAAAAATAGGTTAATTTTACGCTCTAATTGTAGCTGAGTAGGGACACTAGGCAGGCCTTTTGCCCGTAACGCTTCAACTTGTTGCTGATATGTTTCAATTCCTCGATCTTCCGGCAAAATAGCCCGCGCAAACTTAAGATTTGAAAGTGTATATTCATGCGCGCAACAAATTAAGGTGTTATCGGGAAGTTGCGCGAGTTGTTGAAATGAGTCGTACATTTGTTCTGCGGTCCCTTCAAACAGCCTGCCGCAGCCGGCAGAAAAAATAGTGTCTCCGCAGAAAAGATAAGGGGCGCTATAGAATGCAATATGGCCCAAGGTATGTCCGGGAACCGCGATTACGGCGAATTTTCGGCCATCGATCTCGAGGGTTTCTCCGTCATGAACGATGTGGTTAGCGCCTTTGTCGGCAGTTTCCTGTGGCCCATAGACCTTCAGCCCAGGATAGCGTGCCACAATTTGCGCTACGCCACCGACGTGATCGTGATGATGGTGGGTCAACAGAATCGCGTCAGGCGTCAAATTCAGGCGTTCCAGCGTATCAAGCACCGGCTGTGCCTCACCGGGATCGACAATGATGCCGTGCCCCTGCTGGTTATCTAACAACCAAATGTAATTGTCCTGGAAGGCGGGAATACTGATAAGATTCATCTTGGACCTCTCGTTGGCAACGGCTTGAAAGAAGATAATAAATCATGAAACCAGCCCATACTCTACAAAAGCTCGCCAGCCCACAGTCTTGGGGCGAGTTGCCGTGGGGGGAATACTATCGTGAGGCGCTAGAGCGGCAGTTGCAACCCTGGTGGCCGAAGCTGTTTGGTTTCCACCTGCTTAAAATCGGTAATCTCAGCGCCAGTCTGGCAACGGATAAATGCGCCATTTCCCACCAGGTCAACGTCAGCCTGGAAGGCGATAACCTGCAGGTGGTCGCAGATGCTTACCAATTGCCCTTCGCCGCCAAGTCGGTAGATGCCTGTTTGCTGGCACACACGCTATCCTATGCTGACGATCCGCACCGCATGCTGCGTGAAGTCGATCGCGTGTTGATCGACGACGGCTGGCTGGTGATCAGCAGCTTCAACCCGTTCAGTCTGTTGGGGTTGGGGAAACTGGTGCCAGGGTTACGTCGCCGCCAGCCTTACGTGAGCCGGATGTTTACTCAAATGCGCCTGCTGGACTGGCTGAGCCTGTTGAATTATGAGGTGTTGCATCAGTCGCGTTTTCACGTGCTGCCGTGGCAGCGTAAGGGCGGGAAGTTTTTGTGCACCCATTTACCGGCGCTGGGGTGTATGAGCGTGATTGTGGCGCGTAAGCGCACTTTGCCGTTGACGCCAACGCCGATGAAGTTCGGAGCGCGAAAGCCTTCTCTCAGCCGCGCCGTCGGCGCGACCAAGAGTTATCGCAAGCAGCCTTAGTTTTCCGGTTTGTAACCCACGTCTTCCTGCGTTGGATTGCCGGCCGCCTCGCGTGCCAGTACGTCGCAGCGTTCGTTTTCCGGATGGCCGGCGTGGCCCTTGACCCATTCCCATTTGACGGTGTGGCGCTGAATGGCCAGGTCCAGACGCTGCCAAAGATCGACATTCTTGACCGGCTTTTTGTCGGCAGTCTTCCAGCCACGCTTTTTCCAGTTATGGATCCAACTGGTAATGCCCTGGCGTACATATTGGCTGTCGGTGCTGAGGATCACTTCGCAAGGCGTGGTCAGCGCTTCCAATGCGACAATCGCCGCCATCATCTCCATGCGATTGTTGGTGGTCAGGCGGAAGCCCGCGCTAAAGGTTTTTTCCGTCTGCTTATAGCGCAGTATGGCGCCGTAACCACCGGGACCCGGGTTGCCAAGGCAGGAGCCGTCGGTGAAAATTTCTACCTGTTTAAGCATCTCTGGTAGACTCTTCCTATCAGTTTTATAAAAGCCAAGTCTGACATAAACGAACGCTGTGAGCACTGCAATATGATCACTACAACCACCAGACAGATTGTCCTCGATACCGAAACCACCGGTATGAACAAGCTCGGGGTGCATTACGAAGGCCATCGCATCATTGAAATCGGTGCGGTCGAGGTCATTAACCGTCGCCCGACCGGTCGCCACTACCACGTCTACATCAAGCCGGATCGGCTGGTGGATCCGGAGGCCTATGGGGTTCACGGCATCAGCGACGAGTTCCTGGCGGATAAACCGACGTTCGACCAAATTGCCGATGAGTTTATCGACTTTATCCGCGGCGGTGAGTTAGTTATCCATAACGCGGCGTTCGACATCGGCTTTATGGATCACGAATTCCGCATGCTGCAGCAGGGCATTCCGAAGACCGATACCTTCTGCACCATCACCGACAGCCTGTTAATGGCGCGTCGCCTGTTCCCGGGCAAGCGCAACAACCTCGATGCCCTGTGCAGTCGTTATGAGATAGACAACAGCAAGCGTACGCTGCACGGCGCATTGCTCGATGCCGAGATCCTGGCGGAAGTCTATCTGGCGATGACCGGCGGTCAGACGTCAATGGCCTTCCAGATGGAAGGGGATACGCAAAACAACAATTCGACGCAGGACATTCAGCGCATTGTGCGTCCGGCAACGGCAATGAAAGTGGTTTACGCCAGCGATGAAGAAGTGATGGCCCATGAGGCGCGTCTGGATTTGGTGGCGAAAAAGGGCGGCAGTTGCCTGTGGCGTACGGAAGCGGAATAACGGTATTTTCGCCGTAAATAAACCGGGCGTTATCACCTTTGGGTTCCGTTAGCTGAAAAACTGTGCAAACGGTTCATTTGGTAAGAAAAAGGCATTGACGACATAGTGGCTCAACCGTAATATGCGCCTCGTTCCTCTCGCAAGAGAAGAACGGCGCGGAGCGGTAGTTCAGTTGGTTAGAATACCTGCCTGTCACGCAGGGGGTCGCGGGTTCGAGCCCCGTCCGTTCCGCCAACATTTAGAAGCCCTGAGTTAGCAATAACTCAGGGCTTCGTTGTTTTTAATCTTTGCTCAATTGCGTTTTGGCGAAGGTTACCGCCTGATTGGCTGCCCACTCCCGGCGAGCAATGATGCGATAACAGCCCCCACCCAACGCTGCCCCGATAAACCAACTGAAGTTAGCCACCTGATGCAAACTCGGTGTGAAGCTGATCGCCAACCCGATAATCACTGAGGGTACCAGTGCCCAAATCGCATTCGGATTGAAGCCGTTTTTATACCAGTAACGGCCTCCTGGCGTGGCATTGTACAGGTCGTCGACGTGCAGTTCACCGCGTTTGATAATGTAGAAATCCACCAACAGAATGCCGAACAACGGGCCGATAAAGGCCGCTAATACGTCCAGCGTGTAGTGAATCAGCTCGGGTGACTGGAACAGGTTCCAGGGGGTCAACAGGAACGAGCCGACGGCGGCAATCATTCCGCCGGTACGGAAGCTGATCTTCTGCGGCGAACAGTTGGAAAAATCAAAGGCCGGCGAGACAAAGTTGGCCACGATATTGATGCCGATGGTGGCGACGATCATCGTCAGCAACCCAAGGGCCACGGCGATATCGCTGTCGAGGCGGGTGACGGTTTCGATCGGATCGGTGATCAGCTGCCCGAAAAGCGGCAGGGTGCCGGAAACGATCACGACGGTGACCAACGAAAACAGCAGGTAGTTGAAGGGTAAACCCCAGCGATTGCCGCGCTGTACCTCAGCAAAACTTTTGCCGTAGCGGGTAAAGTCGCCGAAGTTAAGCAGCGGGCCGGAGAAGTAAGAGACCACCAGCGCGGTGGCGGTCAGCATCAGCCAGCCTTGCTCACCGGCACTCAGGTTTTTGCTCGCCAGAGTAAGAGAGAGATTAGAGAAACCGACTCGGTATACAATCCAGCCTGCCAGCGCGAACATCACCACGTAAACCGCTGGCCCGGCGATGTCGATAAAACGCTTAATTGCCTGCATACCGTGCCAAAACACCATCGCCTGCAGCAGCCACATGGTGATGTAACAAACCCAGCCAAGCTGCGACAGCCCCAGAAAATGCGGCTGGGTCATTGGTTCCAGCGACGGGAAGAATTTCAGTAGTGTGAGCATCAGCGCGTTGGAGGCCAGATAGGTTTGGATGCCATACCAGGCGAAGGCGATCATGCCGCGGATCACCGCCGGGATATTGGCGCCGAACACGCCAAACGCCTGGCGGCTTAATACGGCGTAAGGCACGCCGCCGAGCTGGCTGGGCTTGGCCACCAGGTTAGCGCAAAACTGCACGATGCAAATCCCCACCAGCAGGCAAATCAGGACCTGCCAGCTCGACAGGCCGAGGGCGAAGAAGCTGGCGGCCACCACATAGCCGCCCATGCTGTGTACATCGGACATCCAGAAAGAAAAAATGTTGTACCAGCTCCAGTTCTGGTCACGCGTTGGTGCCAGATCGTCGTTGCACAGCTTGGGACTGTAGTTTTCATTAGGGTTTGGCATAAATCGTGCTCCTCTCAAGAACGTCACCCGGATGTTGTTATCTGTTTTTTGGCAAAGGTTGCTGAGAGGGCTTTTGCAGGATCCAGGCCAGACTTTTCTTTTTTGTATACAAAATATCTTCATCTTGTATACGATTTGACTATTCAAGGGGACGGGGAGCAGAAAAATGGTCGGCACGACGATCGGTACCAACGCCGCGTGGCATGGGCAACAGGCCACTTATTTCATTGAAGATAAAGACGATCATATTTACAACTCGTTGGTAAAAGCCATTGTCGAACATCGGTTGCTGCCCGGCAGCAAATTGCCGGAAGAAGCCTTGGCCGAGACCTTCGGCGTAAGCCGAACCGGGATCCGTCGGGTGCTGCAGCGCCTTGCCGCAGTGCAATTGGTGACCCAACTGCCCAAACGTGGTGCACAGGTGGCTACGCCCGGGCAGGACGAGGCAACCCAGGTATTCCAGACGCGCAAGATGCTGGAATGCACCAACCTGCCGCAGGTGCTTGCCCACTGCGACGAAAATCATCTGCTGGCGATGGAAGAGATCGTGGCGCAGGAACAGCAGGCGCACCGCGATCAGGACGGCGCTGCGGCGATCCGCCTGTCCGCCGCGTTCCACGTTCAACTGCAGGCTATCGCCGGTAATCAGGTGCTGACCGAAATGGTGTCGCAGCTCACTTTGCGATCGTCGCTGGCGATTGCCGTTTATGGTTCACCCTGGCAGCAGGGGTGTCGCTGCCACGATCACAGCGATTTGCTGGCGTTGTTGAGGGGGAAAGACAGCGCGGCGCTGGCAGATCATATGGTCCGCCATTTTGACGATATTGTGGCGAATTTACGGTTTAACCACGACGCGAATGAAACGCCGGATTTCGCCCATATTTTTGCCGACGCCGATCCGCGGGAGACGCTATGACAACTCGCTGCATTATTCAGGTCATCAATCCGAACACCAGCCAGGCAATGACCGAAACCATCGCCGCTGCGGCGCGTGCGGTGGCTGCGCCGGGCACCGAAATCCTGGCGGTCTGCCCGCAGGAAGGGGCGCCATCGATAGAGGGACATTTTGACGAAGCCATTGCTGCCATTGGCGTTTTGCAGCAGGTGAAAGCCGGCCGAGAAGCCGGCGTGAGCGGTCATGTCATTGCTTGCTTTGGCGATCCGGGTTTGCTGGCCGCGCGTGAGCTGGCCGACAAGCCGGTGGTCGGCATCGCCGAGGCGGCAATGCACATGGCGACGCTGGTGGCGACGCGTTTTTCCATTGTTACCACGCTGCCGCGCACGTTGGTCATTGCAAGGCATTTACTGCATCAATACGGTTTTGAGCGGCACTGTGCGGCGCTGCATGCGATAGATCTGCCGGTGTTGGCGCTGGAGGACGGTAGCGGTCGGGCTCAGCAAAAAGTGCGTGAGCAGTGCATCCGGGCTAAGCAACAGGATGGCAGCGGGGCGATTGTGCTTGGCTGCGGCGGCATGGCCGATTTGGCGCGCGAACTGACGCTGGAATTGGGGATCCCGGTAATCGACGGCGTCAGCGCTGCGGTAAAAATGATCGAATCGCTAAGCGCGCTCGGTCTGAGCACCAGCAAGCACGGCGATCTGGATTTTCCGCGGGCAAAACCTTTGTCCGGCATGTTCAGTCATTTTAACGGGTGATCGGTAAGGGGAAACAACGATGAGTGATTTCGCGTTCAATAAAGATTATCCCCGTGATTTGATCGGCTACGCCGGTCGTCCGCCGCATGCTCGTTGGCCTGGTCAGGCGCGCATCGCGGTGCAGTTTGTCCTCAATTATGAGGAAGGGGCTGAAAACAACGTGCTGCATGGCGACGCCGGCTCCGAACAGTTTCTTTCCGATATCATCGGCGCGGCCAGCTATCCAGAACGGCATCTGTCGATGGATTCCCTTTACGAATATGGTTCACGCGCCGGGTTCTGGCGCATCCACGATGAGTTTCAGCGTCGCGGCCTGCCCTTGACGGTGTTTGGCGTGGCGATGGCGCTGGCGCGTAACCCGCAGGTGGTCGAAGCGATTAAAAACGCCGGTTACGATGTGGTCAGCCACGGCTGGCGCTGGATCCACTATCAGCAGATGGATGAAGTGACCGAACGGCAGCACATGCAGCAGGCGATGACGGTATTGCGGGATCTGTTCGGCCAGGCACCGCTCGGTTGGTATACCGGGCGGGACAGTCCCAATACCCGTCGTTTGGTGGTAGAGCACGGTGGCTTGCAATACGACAGCGACTATTACGGAGACGATTTACCGTTCTGGACCGAGGTGCAGTGCGCCAATGGTGAAACAAAGCCGCACCTGATCGTACCCTATACCCTCGAGGCCAACGATATGCGCTTTGCCTCGCCACAGGGGTTTAACACCGGCGAGCAGTTCTTTACCTATCTGAAAGACAGCTTCGACGTGCTGTATGCCGAAGGCGAGGAGTCGCCGAAGATGCTGTCGATCGGCATGCACTGCCGTTTATTGGGCCGTCCGGGCAAGTTTCGCGCGCTGCAGCGATTCCTGGACTATATCGAGCAATACGATCGGGTTTGGGTATGTCGACGCCAGGATATTGCTGACCACTGGCTGGCACAGCATCCTTTTAAGAAGTAAAAAAGGGCCGATGTGGCCCTTTTCGTTATGTTTGAGCGCAGGATTGCGCTCGGGCATGGATCAGAACAGTACGGAGTAGTTCAGACCAAAGGTACGGCCGCGGCCTTTATAGCTGTAAAGCTCGGGTGAGCCGTAGGTCGGGCTATAGAGAATGGGTGCGCGCTGGCCCCAAACGGTGGTGTATTCCTTATCCAGCAGGTTTTCCACGCTGAAGCTGAGTTTACCCACCGGCAACGCGTAGCTGCCGAGGAAATCGATGGTGTTGTAGCCATCAATTTTACGTCCCTGGGTAGAGCCGGCCTTGGTGTAATCGCCGTCATCCGAGACGTCGAAAGTCTGCTGTGACTGTAGGCGCAGGTTCCAGTCGCCCGGCGCCCAGCCGACATAGGCAGTCACTTTGGATGGGCTGGCGGTATCCACTACCAGCTTTTTCCATTCGCCGTTGACCTTGGTCTCGGAGCGGATGAAGTTAAAGTTGGTGCCCGCACTCCAGTCGCTGTCTTCGAAGAAGTAATCGACCGCGCCTTCCATCCCGTAAATACGGCGTTTGTCCGAGTTGACGTTAATGGTCATGTCGGTTTTGTTGATCGAAATACTCTTATCGGACAGGGAGTAGTAGCCGGCAATCTGCGTGCGCAGGTTATCGCCGGTGTAACGCCAGCCAAGTTCGTAGGAGTTAACCTTAATGCCTTCCAGCTTGGAGTCGCCAACGTTGACGCTTTTGTTCAACTGGTAGTGGCCGTTGTTCAGCGCATAGGTACCGTTGCCGTAATATTTGCCCGGATCCGGGATCTCGTAACCCTGCGAGAAGTTGATCCAGGTCTGCTGGCGTTCGGTCAGGTGTGCCAACAGGCCGGCGTTGAACAGGGCGTTGTTGTAGTCCGTTTTCCCGCCCGGAATTGCATCAGCCGAGGTGGCGGCGCCGGTAGCGATAGCCTGCTGCTGGCTGTAGCCGACGAAGTCATCAATCTTGTTTTCAGTGTACTGGTAGCGCACGCCGCCGCTCAGGGTAAAGATAGGGTTGATGTCGTAGCTGGCCTGCAGGAAGGAGGCCAGGTTGGTGGTGCTGTAGCCTGGGTAGCGCCCGGTGTTATAGGCGTTTTGCAGGTCCATACCGCCAGACTGCTGCGCTTTTGCCAGATCGAAGAACTGCTGGTTGGAGTTGAACGTCTCATGCTCGGCGTCGATGCCGTAGGTTAACGTCAGGGCCTCGATCGGCTTACTGTTCAGCGTCAGCTTGCCGCCGTAAAAGTCGGTCTTTTGCTGGGAAGCGCCGATGCTGCTGACGTAATAATTCGGGGCTTTGCCTGCCAGCGTCGGGAACGGATAGAAGGTCAGCGACTCATCGCGATAGTAGACCTGCGCCACCAGATCCTGGCCGAGGAAATCGGTGTTGGAGTACTGCAGGTTGATCAGGTGGCGTTCGGTGCCTGGAATACGATCCGAATTGAGATTACCGCTGTTGTACGCCTTGGCGCTGCCGGTCACCGCGGCGAAATTTTCCCCCAGGAACAGGCCGTGGTCGCCATCGGACTGGCTTTTGTAATACTGAGTGGTCAACTGCAACTGCTGGTGGTCATCGATATTGATAGTGCCGGTGCCCATCACGTCGAGGCGATCGGAATATTGCAGGCCGGTCTGAGTATTATCAATCAGGACTTCGTTGCCCTTGCCGTCATACCAGCCACCGTAGCGCTGATAGGAGACCGACAACCGGCCCGAGGCGTTGTCGTTGCCGCCGCTGACTGCTGCCGCTACGTTCTCGTCGTGGTCGGTGTGGCCGCCAAAGCCGGTTTTACCGCCGATCTGCAGTTCAACCTGCTGCTCTTTCTGGCCTTTTTTGGTAACGATGTTGATCAAGCCACCGGTGCTGCCGCCGCCGTACAGCGAGGTAGCACCGGAGATCACTTCAATGTGATCGATATTAAAGGGATCGATCGAATCCAACTGGCGACTGTCGCTGCGCGATGAGTTCAAACGTACGCCGTCGATCATCACCATCATTGAACGGCCGCGCAGGTTCATGCCGTAGTTGGTACGCCCCTGACCGCTGACGTCCATGCCCGGGATCAACTGCGCCAGCATGTCCTTGATCTCTTTGCCGCCCTGAACTTGCTGCTCAATTTCCTGGCTCTCAATCACCCAGGTGGTCTGCGCCATTTCTGCCACTGTACGGTGCGTACGGCTGGCGGAAACCACCATTTGCTCTTCGCTTTTTTGTTCTTCTGCCCAGGCCGTAGGGGCGAGCATCGCCAGCAGGCAAGGGTTTAATACCCAGAGGTGTTTGCGTTTCATCGTTATTTTCCAGAGTGTCCCATATTGGTGTGTAGTTAAAACTCGGTGTAATTGAGCATGACGTGCTCGGCGCGGGACGGAATACCCGGCTGCCGACTACGCCATTGGATCACAGCCGGGGTGGACGTTAAATCGAACTGGTCGCGTCCTAAAGCCCGGTTGAGAATGCGTGCCGAACGCCAGGCCATCAGGCTGAGTTGGGGTTCGGCGATGCCGTGGCTGTGCATGCCGGCATTTACGGCAAACAGGCAGTTTTCCTTGGGGCCTTCCCACTCCAGGCTGAAGTCGGGGGCTACGCGGAACTGGTCATCGGCGGTGGTCAGCAGGCGATTGGCCAGCGGTTCGAGGAACGCCGGACGATCCTGCTGATAGCCGGTGGCGAAAATCACCACGTCGGTGTCGAAGGTTTCTTTACCCTGATCAAGATGGTGATGGGTAACCAACTGCCAGCCATCGCCTGCGGCCTGGATTGCCGCCAGCGAGCGGCTTGGCAGCAGGTGCGCCCAGGGCTTTTCGCGCAACACTTCAAACTGGTGATACATCGCGCGGTAAATAGCCAGCAGCGAATCGCTGGTGATGCCGTCAGAGGTCATCTTCTGCTCGGTCAGCATGCGCTGCTTGGCACCGTCGTTCAGGCCATAGAAGCTGTCAACGTAGTCCGGCGTGAAGTACTCGTTGGCGAAGGCGGCTTCATCCAGCGCGTTATAGTTATTGCGGCGCGAGATCCAATTCAGTTGCGCAGGCTGCCCCCATTCGGCGCGGAAGATGTTCAGGAACAGGTCTGCACCGCTCTGGCCGCCACCGACGATGGTGACGCGTTTTCCGGCCAGGTTCGGGTTGCGCATCGTCATTTCGCTGGCATGGAAGCAGCGATCGTTTTGCTCGGTAACGCAGTCCGGCAGTTTGATGCGTTTGCCTATGCCCAGGCAGACGTGGCGCGCCCGGTAAGTCGCACGCTGGGTAGTGACGACGAATTGGCGCTGCTGGTCGTCAAAATCGACGCTCTGAATATCCTGACTGAACTCCAGCGACTTCAGCCCGTTGGCGGCCCAGTCGAGGTAGTCGGCGAACTCTTCGCGCGACACCGTACGCAGCTCGGTGGTCAGGAATCGATAAAACTTCTTCCTTTTCACCAGGTAGTTAAGAAAGCTGTAGGGATTGGTGGGCGATACCGCACTGACCAGATCTTTCAGGAAGCTGGTCTGCATATGGCAATCCGGCACCATCATGCCGGGATGCCAGGAAAAGTGCGGCTTGCGTTCGAGGAATTTACTGTTAAAACCGGCAACTTCACTGCCGAGTGCGGCAATGCTGAGGTTGAACGGGCCGATACCAATGCCGATGAAATCCAGGGGCTGATTCATTGGGCAAACTCCTTGGTGACCAAGTAAAGAGGGTTATCCAGATCCTGCAGATAGTTTGGCAACATGCGGCTGCCGCCATCCTGCTCTGAGTAGGTGAGTTTTACCGGGTTGAGCACCACGCGAATAATTTGTGGTTTGAAAAGATCAAACAACGCAAAGCGTTCCGCCATGTCCGGATGCTGTGCCATATAGCCTTTCAGTACCTGTGCCAGCAGTTGATAGAAGCGGGTTTCACTGACCCCACAGGCCTTCATCAGCGGCGAGATAAAGCGCAGCACGGTAACGAAATGCCCGGTTTGCAAATCATGGATCAGATAGTCGGCGGACAGGCGCACGGTGACGTCTCTCACCACTTTCGGCAGTGATGTCGCTTCGGGGAAGTCCTGATCCACCAGACGCATATCGCCCTGGAAGTCTTTCAACAGCACGCGCTGCGGCACATGATCTTTCATCACCAGCGTGATGTTTTGCCCATGGGCGATCAGCGCTACGCCGTAGCGGCACATCAGGTGGTACATCGGCACCACCACCACCCTGAACATCTGCTGCAGCCAGGCTTCAGCGCTCAGGCCGGAACGGGCGATATAGGCGGCAATCAGCGGTTGGCCGTGGTTGTCGGTTTCCATCAGCGTCGCCATCAAGATGGCCTGTTCGCCTTCCTGCAGGTAGCAAGAGGGGTTTTCACGCCAGATCACCCCCAGCATTTCCTGGTAGCGATAAGGCGCTTTGGCCAAAGAGGCGTAGGTCGGGTGGGTCATATAGCCTGCCGCCGGCTCGCCGAGGATCTCGGCACCGCTGGCGCTCAGCGTATCGTCCTCGGTAAAAATCTGCTGCAGCCAACGGGAAGCGGCCGGCCCGGCGCTGATGTACTTGCCCGGAATGCCGCGATAGCACGAGGTGTTGTAAATGGTCAGCGGTAGCTTGATGTCGAAAGCGGAACGGCGGCTGATGTTGGTCAGCGTGCGCAACGATTGCTGCGCCAGATAGCTGTCGCCGAATTCACCCAATTCCACCAGATCCCCTTCGGCCAACTGCGGCAGGAAGTGCAAAGCGATCTTTTGCTGCCACTGCCACGGGTGCAGCGGGACCGGGATCCAGTCATGGGTCAGTTTCAGCTCGCGCCAGCGGCGGTCGAAGCGTTGGCGTTCGGCACTGTCCATCGCGCTGTTAAGCAGGTTATCCAGTGAATATTCTTCGTCGGCGCACCAGACAAAGCTGCCGCGTTTGGCCGCTACCCAGTGCAGTTGGAACTGCCCCTGGTATTCGGGCGCGTACTGATGCAGCGCGGTCAGGCCCCAGCCACGACGGCCTTTATTGAAGATAAACTTGGGGTGTCCGGCCAACAGGCACTGCAGCGCGTCAGCATCCAGGGCAATCAAATCCTGTGCGCTCATGCCGTGACGGGCGGACAGCAACTGCATATCGCCGCGCAGCGTGGCGTACAAATCCTCCAGATGCTCGGCGACCTGCGCATCGTCCATTTTCAACACCTGAGCCAGTTGGCGCAGCGTTTGGTCGGCGGCTAACGGCGATTGATCGCAGGTCAGCGTTGCCGGGTCGATGTGCAGCCAACCCCAAATGCCGCGTTCGGCGCTGAAGCTATACTGAGCGTCGCCCAGCAGAATGCGCCATTGTTCGCCGTGTTGTTCGGCCTGCAGCGTGCGTTCATATTCCAGCTCTGCGAGGATCTTGGCGATCATTTGGCGGTTTACGCGCTGCCAGTCGGCGTAATCTACGGTGTTCATACTGAAGCCCCCCGGAAGAATTCATCACGCTGATTCATGATCAAACGCGAGCGCTTATGCGGGAAATCGAACTCTTTGACTGTGTGGTAGCCGGCTGTCGGCAGGTGACGGAACAGTCGCTGGTTATCCGCGCGCGGTTCGGCGACCACGCGCGTGGTGCGCGGTTCATCCAGATACAGATAATGCGTCAGGCCGCGTAGCCAACTGCGGATGTATTGCGCGCCGCGGCAGTCTTCTTCACCGACCAGCATGTGCAGCCCGCGGTCGAACGGCTGCCAACGGTAGTGGCGACCGATGCGATCTTCCGGAGCCCAATAGACTTCGAAATAGCCGAACGGGCGATCGTCAAAGCACCCCAGCAACGGATAGCAGTAGCTGGAGTCCAACTGACGCTGCAGGTAGGCGGCCTGGGTTTCGAGCGGGCCACTCATTTCCCAGAAGGCATCCACGCGCGGTGAATTCATCCAGCGGGTGAACTGCTCGGCGTCGTGTGCCACTTCCGGCAGGCGGAAGCTCAGGGTTCGCTTGAGCTGCGGATCGTAACGGCGATACACCTGGCCGCTGGGGCGTGCGGGGCGCTGTGGGAACCACAGGCTACGCTCGGCGTCATACTGCATTTTCCCGGACGCGGAGTGGCGCTCGGCACCGAGCCACAGCGGTAACTGATAAAAGGTTTCGCGCGCCAGATAGTCACTGCTGGCTAACGCGAACAGCGCCTGTGCCTGCGGTTCTTCGCACCATTGCGCATAGGGCAAGGTGACACCGCTGAGCTGCGGTGCCGCCACCAGCAACTGGTCCAGCGCCTGCACCAGCCAGTCCTGCGGCAGTGGCCCCGGATAGTGCAACACCGCGCTACCGTCCAGGCCCAGACTGAGTTGCAGCGCCTTTCCCAGCTGCTCGCAGCAAAAACCGTTGCCGGCATGCGTCAGTTTGGCTTGCGGCATCATTGAGCGGCTCCCTGGCGCAGCGGGTTGACGAAGTCGAAATAAATCACCGCCGGATCGACGATGGTGTTTTCGTTGTGGTCATGCAGATAACAGAAGAAGTTGCCTTTGCAGTTCCAGTGGCTGCTGTCGAGGACGTAGTCCAGACACAGGGTGTTTTTGGCGTTGGCACGCAGACCACTCAGCGCATCGCGCACCCGGGCCATCAGCTGTTCTTCAGTGTCGAAGCCGGCCGCGGCTAACGCCGCAGTGACCGCCAGGCTGGAGTTCACCAGCAGGTAGTAAGGGAAGTAACGCAGTAACTGCTGTTCGCTGAAGCGGTTTTCCGCCTCGGCCTCGCCAATTTCTTCTAACCACGGCCCGGCATCGCGGGTAAAGCCGCTGCCCTGACAGTCGCGATACAGCATGCCGATCGGCAGATCCTGCTGCATTTCCACCAGAATATTTTGTTGGTGGGCCAGCAGCACCAGCCCGTAATCGGCTTCGGTGCTGAACAGCGGCAGTAAGACGTGTTGGCAGTAAGCATCCAGCCAGGTATGAGCGGCCTGTTGAACCGGCAGATTCAGTCGGGCGGCTAAACGCCGCACCGCCGCTGCCAGCAGGCTGTCACCGCCGTCCGGTGCGGCCTGGGTCAGGGTCACCAGCACATTGGTCTGGCTTTCCGGCTGCTCAAACAGCAGGTTATCGCGCAGTGCCATCAGGCTTTCTTCCTGAATCGTCCCGTCCGCAGAACGCAGCCCGGCCCAGCCGTCTTCCTGCATCACGCGGAAGGTGGGATAACGTGCCTGCAGTTGCTGCCAACGTGGCGTTTGCGCCAAACGAGCCAAACGGATGCCGCGCTTCACTTCTTTTACCGACAGGGTACGCACCGAGTTGGTCAGGCGCACGCTGAGGGAGAATTTAATCATGTCGCGATTGCTGGCGCTGTACAGCGAGCGGGAAGAGCTGGTTGGCAGCCAGCGCTCGCCGGCTTCGCCCAGATCGCTGAGCAATCCCTGGGTCACCAGTTCCTGGCACCAGGTCTGCGTCAGCAAATGGTCGGCCTGCCACGGATGCATCGGCAACAGCCAGACGTCATCGGTAAAATGCGCCAGCAGTTGCGGTGCGCTTTCGGCGGCAAAACGCTGCAGGCGCTGCTGCAACGTCAGGTTCAGGCTGTCGCCGCACAGGTGATTTTTATCGACGGCAAACCAGCGCAGCGGGAAACGGGCACCAAAATCTGGCAGGTAACGGCGCGCCTGCTGTTCGTCGAAAGGTTCATGGGATTTGGGCGCCGGGTGGAAGGCGTGGCCTACCAACAGACCCTGTTCCGCCTGAGCGAAGTTGAGCGGCTTGTCGCGCAGCGTCGGCCAGTCCAGGCGAACCGCGATCGCCTGTTGGGTATTGTCATGACTCTCCAGTACGCGCTGGCGGAAACGGGTAACGACCTCATCCGACAGTTCCCCCTTCACCGACGGTTTTTCCAGCAACAGGGTCACCAGTTGCTCCACGCTCAGCGCAACACCAGCGCCGTCGTCTTGCTGATGCAAGCGGGCAGGGAACAGATACTGGTGATGTTGGGTGGGAGAGGTGTGACGTAAAGTGATGCGGATAGCCTGAGAAGGCGAAAGTGGAATATGAAGCTGCGGATACTGTTGGTTGTTGGCCGCCGGAACGATTTGCCAGTCCCGGGTTTCACGCATCAACGCGTTGAGAAAACATTGCGCAGCCACGTCGGTCGTCGCGGTTTCAAACTGGATTGTCATGATCCCATTTCACTATTGAATCAATTGAGAATGATTCTTATATCAATAATATTTATTGTTATCAATCGTCGTATGATACAATTTTTCAATGAATTGAACATAACCTTATAATTTTATTAACGGTAAATTTACGTTTGATGCATATTTCATCTTCCCCTAAATCACCGCCAATAGCGAATACGTCTCCTTCCAACTGGCCGCTGGCGTTGTGCGCCGGGCTGCTGGGTATCGGGCAAAACGGCCTGCTGGTGGCGTTACCGGTGCTGGTCAGCATGACCCAGCTGTCGCTTTCAGTCTGGGCCGGGCTATTGACGCTCGGCTCGATGCTGTTTTTGGTGGGGTCACCCTGGTGGGGCAGGCAGTCTGAAATTCGCGGCTGCAAGTTCGTGGTAACCATGGCGTTAGCAGGGTATTTGTTCAGTTTTGCTTTACTGGCATTGGCGGTTTGGGGGTTGGCGGCTGGCTGGCTTTCATCGACGCTGGGGCTGGTCGGCCTGATTGCGGCACGCATTATCTACGGGCTGACGGTGTCCGGCATGGTGCCAGCGAGCCAGACCTGGGCGCTACAGCGTGCCGGCTATGAACAGCGTATGTCGGCGCTGGCGACCATCAGTTCCGGGCTGAGCTGCGGGCGACTGTTGGGGCCGCTGTGCGCCGCGCTGGCGTTGTCGATTCATCCGATGGCGCCGCTGTGGTTGATGGCGCTTGCGCCATTGATCGCCCTATTGGTGGTGTGCCGCCAGCATAACGATCCACCGCTGCCGCCGGTTGCCCATCAGCAAAACCGACTTCGCCTCAATATGGTGCCTTACCTGCTGTGCGCACTGTTGCTGGCCGCGTCGGTCAGCTTGATGCAATTGGGATTGGCACCGCATTTGACCGGTTTATTCAGTCATTCCGCCACCACTGTCAGTCATCACGTGGCGGTGTTGCTGAGCGTGGCGGCGGCCTGTACGCTGTTGGCTCAGTTTCTGGTGGTGCGCCCGCAGCATTTTAGCGCGTCGCAGCTGCTGCTGATTGCCGCAGTGCTGATGATAGTGGGACTGGGCCTGATGTGCGCTCAGCCTTTGGCGCTATTCTATGTTGGTTGCGCACTGGCCTCTTTTGGCGCTGCCATGGCGACGCCGGGTTATCAACTGATGTTGAACGATAAATTGTCTACCGGCAAAGGGTCGGGGGCCATTGCTACCAGCCATACGCTGGGTTACGGCCTGAGCGCATTGATGGTGCCGGTGGTGGCCAAATTTTATGGTGAGTCGCAGCTGATTGCGGCGGCTTTGACGATGGCGGTTCTGCTGGGGGGTATCAGCGGCTGGCTGTGGCGCCAGCACCGCATCAGTGCAAATTCTGCGGGAGAGTAACAAGTATGTCCGGCGCATCAAGCTACAGAATTTTTGATATCACACTGAAAATAAAAGAAAACGTATCACCTTCCTTGCTGCGTTGCGTTTTCGAGGGGCCGGATGTCCATCGCATGAAGCTGGAGGCGCCGGATCAGCGCATCAAACTGTTGTTCCCGGCCGAAGAGGGGCAGATCCTGCGTCTGGAAAACAGCGACGACTGGTATCGTGACTATATGGCGATACCGAAAGATCAACGCCCGGTGATGCGCACCTATACGCTGCGGGCGCTGCGTGCCGAACAGAATCAAATGGACGTCGAGTTTGTGCTGCATGGCGTGAACGGCCCGGCCTCGGCGTGGGCGACCCATGCCAAACCGGGGGATGTTATTCAAACCGTAGCCCCCAATGCCGATTTTGACGGTGACAGCGGTGGTTACGAATGGGTTCCCCCGAGCGAGCTGCAGCAGGCGCTGTTGATCGCCGACGAGACGGCGGTACCGGCGGCGGTAGGCATTCTGGAACAGCTGGCGCAGCGGGCCAATCCGCCGCGGGTACAGGCTTTCTTCGAGGTTCCTGTGGCGGGCGACTGCCTGAACATGGATCGCTTCCCATTCGCCGAGGTCTATTGGCTGCCGCGTGACGTCGGGCATCAGCAGATGCACGGTACGCTGCTGGTGGAGTCGGTGCGCCAACGGGTAAATATTCCCGAATCGGCGCGGACGCAAGCGCAGTCGCTGGCGGAAAACAGTTTGGGCGGCGATCTGCTGTGGGAACGAGCCGAAGGGGCGAAAAGCTTCTACGCCTGGGTTGCGGCAGAGTCTTCCGCGGTGAAGGCGCTACGCCGTTATCTGATTGGCGAACGCGATCTCGATCGCTCCACCGTTAACTTTATGGCGTACTGGTGTTGAGGGACCCGGTCAGTTACCGGCTTCACTTTGATGGCGCACTGCCAGCAGTACAGCGGTGCTGCCATCAAAATGATACAGGGCAATACAGCCGCTGTTGCCGAAATCGATCGGCCATTCCCTAAATTCAATTGCCATATCTTCAATGGGCCGACCGGCCTGAGGATGATGGGCCAGGATATTGATGCTGCTACGAATGGATGCCACGGCCTTTTGCCCAGCCTGGCGATCTTTGGCTGCCAGAAATTGGTACAGTCGCTGAATATCGAGCAGTGCGGCAGGCGTCCATATCAGTTGTGGCACTCCGGTATCTCCGTATCATCACCTTTTTCCAGATTAGCGAGCCAATGATCAGCCTCGTCTTGGGTCAGATGTTTACCATTGGTCTGATACGTTTCCCAGGCTTGCAGTGCGTCTTTGCGCAGCGCTTCGCGCTTTTCTTCTCGCTCGACGTATTCACGGATAGCCTCGCGCATAATCCAGTGCGCACTTCGCTGACGCGTGGCCGCGATTTGTTGCACCCGTTGCTTGAGCTCATCATCAATTTTTATCGATGCAGCCGTAGTCATAAGTAGCCTCAGTTAGCTAAAGGTAATACCTCTGCCGACTATAAGGCTCAACATGCCAGACTATCCATTTTTTGTGCGCCGGGTTTGCCTTAAGCCATCAAGCTCACGTGCGCGGCGACGATGCGCCAACCGCAGGGCAACTTGACCCAGGTTTGCATCTGGCGGCCAACGCTTTCGCTGCCGGGGCGGCGGAATTCGGTACTGGCGACGGCCATATCGTCACCGTAGGTGGTGATAACGGTGTTCTCCAATAGGCGATCCAACCCTTTGCAAGGACGCTGTTGGCGGAAGTCACGGATCTGATCGATGCCGTACAAATTCTCCGTCGCGCCGTAACGGACGGTACGACCATCGTGCCAAAACAACTCATCCAGCACCTCAATATCATTGCCGATCAGCGCCTGTTCGTAACGGTAAAAGGCGGCGTTCACCTCTGCCAGCACCGCCGGACGATCGATATACTCACTTTTCATCATTTAGTCCTGTTTTCCCGGTATAACACATCTTGCCACGCCACGTTGTTCCAGCGCATAGGCGGCACGCAGTGCCAGATCCTCTCGCCAGGGGGGGGCAATCAGCTGCAGGCCTATCGGCAGGCCAGAGTCGGTTTTCAGCGGCACCGTCACTACCGGCAGGCCGAGGAAAGAGACCGGCTGCGTCAGCATGCCCATACTGGCGCGGATCGGCAGATCCGTGCCGTTGATATGCATGGTTTCCTGGCCGATCGGCGTGGCGCTGCAGGGCGTCGCCGGGGCGATGAGGATGTCCCAGCGTTCGAACAGCGGCAGCACCTGTTGCTGAAAATGGGTACGAAAGCGCTGCGCCTGCACATACCAGGCGGAGGGCAGCATGGCACCGGCCAGCAGGCGTTCACGCGACAGCGGCTCAAAGCGGTTTGGCTGGCTGCGCAACAGCGGCAGATACTGATTGCCCCCCTCGGCGGCGCTGATGATGAACGCTGCCGACCGGGCCAATTCGGCCTGCGGAAATTCAACTTCAGCCACGGCCTCCAGTGCCTGCGCAGCCTGTCTTACAGCGGTTTTAGCATCATCGTTGCACCATTGCTGAAAATACCCGCCCAGCACCGCGCAGCGCAGGCCTTGTTGGCCACGGGGCAACAGCGATTCGGTTTGCGTGACCGGTTTATCCGCCTGAAAACGGTCTTCAATATCCGTGCCCTGCATCACGTCATACACCGTTGCCAGATCTCGCACCCGGCGGGCAAAGGGGCCGAGATGATCCAGACTGGCGACGAAAGGCTGACTACCGCTGCGCGACAGACGGCCAAAGGTTGGCTTCAGCCCAAAGATGCCGCACAGCGACGCGGGTACGCGTATTGATCCATTGGTGTCGCTGCCGAGGGAAAATGTCACCAGCCCGGCGGCGACCGCCGCTGCCGAACCGCCTGAGGAGCCACCGGCAATACGCGTGGTGTCGTGCGGGTTACGCGTCGCGCCGTAGTGGCTGTTTTCGGTGGTAAAACCGTACGCATAGGCGTCCATATTCAGCATGCCGGACAGCAAGGCACCTTGGCCGGCCAGTTTGCCGATCGCCCAGGCGTCTTGTTTGGCCGGCGGGTTATCGCTGAACAGACTGGCCCCCGCCAGGGTGGTTTCACCGGTGACGTCGAACAGGTTTTTTACCGCGTAAGGGATCGCCGCCAGGCTCGGCATTGGAAGACCTTTGGCACGTGCGCGATCGAGGTGATCGGCTTCGCTCAACATGCGTTCGCGCGTGATGTGGGTATAGGCGTTCAGCGCCGGATCCCGTGCGTCAATATTCTCTAACGTCTGTTGGGCAATCTCACGTGCAGAAATCGCACCTTGCTTCAGGGCCGCGCGGATCTCGGCGATCGATAGGGCACTTAACGAATTCATGCGCGATACACTCCTGCGATCTCCAGGCGTGGATCGAGCGGGAAGGCCATCAAGGGTTCCGCCAGTGCAGCAATGCGATTGAACTGGGTCAGCAGTTCCTGACGGCGCGCGTCATCCATTTCCAGCGCCAGTATCGCTTCCATTTGGCTGATATAGGCCGCCCAGTCGACGACAGGTTGGTTTTTCATTTTACTTCTCCCCAATAAAAATGGCGGCTAGAAGCCGGCGGCACTGCCGTTGCTGCGGGGATCGAAAGCCCCTTCAAGCATGCCGTTAGTATGGCGAACAATGGCGCCGGCATGGCCGACCGCTTCGCTAAAGTCCGGTAACAACTCCACGTCGTGGCCCCGTTGGCGCAGGTAGTCGACGGTTTCCGCGCTAAAGCGACCTTCCAGCTTCAGTGAGTCAGAGCTTTCACCCCAGGTGCGGCCCAGCAGCCAGCGCGGCGCACTGATCGCCTGCTGCAGCGGCAGGCCCTGCACCACATGGCGAACAAACACCGCCGCCTGGGTTTGCGGCTGGCCGTCGCCGCCCATGGAGCCATACACCAACGTGCGTCCGTCATACAGGCGAGCCGCCGCGGGGTTCAGAGTGTGGAAAGGCTGTTTGCCTGGCGCCAGTGCCAGCAGATGGGCGGCATCCAGGCTGAAGGACGCTCCGCGGTTTTGCCACAGCACGCCACTTTGCGGCAATACCACACCGCTGCCGAATTCGTGGTAAATGCTTTGGATAAAGGACACCGCCAGACCGCTGCTGTCCATCACGCCCATCCACACGGTATCGCCCGGCCCCTTGCCTTTGCCCCAGGCCGCGGCATGCTCAGGATCGATATGCTTGGCCAGCGCATCCAGGCGTTCTGTCGTCAGGAGTGCCTGCGGATCCTGCGTCATTTGGCGTGGATCGGTGATGAATTGGTCACGCAGACCGAAAGCCAGCTTGGTGGCCTCGACGATGCCATGCACCACTGCGCCTTCGCTTTTGCTGGCCAGGGGCAGGCGATCGGTCAAACCGAGGATTGCCAGCGACACCAGGCCCTGAGTGGGTGGGGTGAGGTTGAAGACTTCACCTTTCTGATGCTCAAGTCGCAAAGGCGTGCGCCGACGCGGCCGATAATCCGCCAGATCTTGGGCGGTGAGCGGCATGCCCAGCCGGGCCATATCGGCCGCCATGCTTTGCGCCAGTGGGCCGCGATAGAAGCTGTCCAATCCCTCTTCGGCCAGGGCAATCAGGGTATCCGCTAACTGTGGCTGGCAGAAACGCTGTCCGGCAAGGGGGATTTCCCCCTGCGGTAAATAAGTGCGGGCAAAATGTTCCACATCCGCCAGTTCATGATATTTGCTGCGTGTGGCGGCCTCCTGCGAGGCGGTAACCGGAATGCCGTCCGCCGCATAGCGAATGGCATCGGCCAGCAGACGCGGTAGCGGCAGCTGTTCGCCGCCCAGCTCGCCGGAATAGTCTAGCGCTTCACGCCAGCCGCCAACGGTGCCGGCAACGGTCAGCGCCGCCCTGGGTCCGCGATGCGGGATGTGGCTTTCACCGGCGTAAAAATCCAGCGTGGCTAAGGAACCGGCAGCGCCGCTGGCGTCGATCGCCACCGGATCGCCCTGTGGCGGCACAATCAGCCAGAAACCGTCACCGCCCAGGCCATTCATGTGCGGATAAACCACGGCGATAGTCGCGGCGGCGGCGACCATGGCTTCGATGGCGTTACCCCCTTCACGCAGAACCGCCAGCGCGCTTTCGCTGGCGAGGTGGTGAGGCGTGACGGCCATGCCCAATGGCGCGGTATTACTGTTAATCATTTCTTGGCCCTTGTTTGAGGTCAGCTTCTGTCTCAAAGACAAGCAAGAGGCGTTCCATGTTTTCTTCGGCGGTAATAAACGCTTGCCAGCGGGTAGATTGGCCGTGCTATGTTCCGCTGAAACAAAGGTTACAAGCAGGAGCAGCAATGAAGCAGATCGATGAACGCCTGCGCGGGGAATATTCGCAGCTTACGCCGCAGGAACAGCGGGTAGCCGATTTTATTTTCGATCACTTTGACGACCTGATCAGCTACAACAGCGCCGAGTTGGCGCGCCTGAGCGGCGTATCCAAAGCTACCGTCAGCCGCCTGTTCAAACGCCTGGGCTACCCAAGCTACCGTGCAATGCGTGATGAACTGCGCACCCTGCGCCAGAGCGGCATGCCGCTGACCGATAATCGTGACGCGGTGCAGGGCAACACCTTGTTGGCGCGGCACTACAAGCAGGAAATGGCCAACCTTACTCAGTGGGTGAACCATATTGACGCCGGCCAGTTCAATGCGGTGATCGCCGCCCTGGTGCAGGCTCGGCGTGTGGTACTGATGGGGTTTCGCAACAGTTATCCGATTGCCATGCACCTGCGCCAGCAACTGATGCAGGTACGTGAGCAGGTGTTATTGATGCCGCAGCCCGGGCAAACGCTGGCGGAAGAGCTGGTCGATTTGGACCACGGGGACGTGGCCGTAGTTGTGGCTTTTCGCCGCCGGCCGCGTCAGTTGCGGGCCTTGCTGACGCAGTTGCAGATTCAGCAGGTTCCGACGCTGCTGGTGTGCGAACCGCAGGCGCAGTCGCTGATCCCACTGGCGAACTGGCATCTGGCGGCACCGCTGGATAGCGTTTCCGCCTTTGACAGCTATTCTGCCGCCATGAGCCTGGCCAATCTGCTCAGCAATGCCTTGCTGCATGAGACGCTGACGCAAGGACGCCAACGGATCCATCAGATCGCCGATCTGTATGGCGATCTGGATGAGTTGGAACAGCGCTAATTTCCGCGCCATTTTGGTGCCTTCGCACTTTGATGGTGCGCATTTTTCTCCGTGATATCCCTTCCTCCTGCCACAGTCATGGCAGGGGAGTTTCCTCTTAGCCCCCTAACTCAAAGACAGCAAAGGTTAAGCTGGTTGACGCTCTTGATTGGCACATTAGTTGCAAAGTGATAATCAAAGAATCTTTTGTTTCATCATTTCACCATCGGGGATAGTCTATGAACTTCAAGAAAATCGGGGTAGCGGCGTTAGGGGCGGTGCTGTTGATGGCGCAGGCCACGTCGGTGATGGCGGATCAACTACAAGAAATCCAGCAGCGTGGCGTGTTGCGGGTAGCGGTACCGCAAGACTTCCCGCCGTTTGGCTCGGTAGGCACCGATCTGCAGCCGCAGGGTTATGACATCGATATGGCGCAGTATCTGGCCGACAAGATGAAACTTAAGTTGCAGCTGGTGCCGGTCACCAGTGCCAACCGCGTCCCTTATCTACAGACTAACAAAGTGGATTTGGTGATTTCCAGCCTGGGCAAAAACCCTGAACGCGAAAAGGCTATCGCTTTCAGCCGTGCCTATGCGCCGTTCTTCTTGGGGGTGTTTGGCCCTAAAGACACCGCGTTGAGCGATGCCGCTCAATTGGAAGGCAAGACCGTTGGCGTGACGCGCGGGGCGGTTGAAGACATGGTGTTGAGCGACACTGCGCCGAAGGGCGCGCAGATCAAACGCTACGAAGACAACAACACCACGCTGTCGGCCTACCTGTCCGGTCAGGTGCAATACATTGCTACCGGCAATCTGGTGGTGAGCGCTCTGGCGCGACAGAACCCGACCAAAGCGCCGGTGGCCAAGTTTATGTTGAAGGATTCGCCATGCTTCGTCGGCCTGCGTCTGGGCGAACCGGCGCTGAAAGCCAAAGTGGATGAATTGATTGAACAAGCGCTGAAAGACAACACCCTGAATGGGCTGTCGGAAAAATGGCTGAAAGCGCCGCTGCCCGCCCATCTTGGCGCGTAATGGGAGCACCCGATGACCTATCAGCTAAATTTTCCCGCGCTGTGGCCCTATCTGCCGGAGCTGTTGGCCGGTTTGCTAACCACGATTGAGTTGACGGCACTGGCCACCCTGATGGGCGTTGCGCTGGGGATTTTCGGGGCGGCGATCCGCAGCGGCAAAGCCAACCTGTTTAGCCGTGCCTGGGGGATTTACGTCGAGGTGGTGCGCAACACGCCGTTCGTGGTGCAGCTGTTCTTCATTGTCTTTGGTCTGCCGAGCCTGGGGTGGAAGCTGACCGCCGGGCAGGCGGCTCTGTTGGCGATGGTGATTAATCTGGGCGCCTACAGCACTGAAATTATACGCGCAGGCATTCAGGTGACGCCGAAAGGGCAGTGGGAGGCCGGGCGGGTGCTGGGCTTTAGCCGCAGCCAGACATTTTTGCGCATCGTGTTACCGCCTTCGCTGCAGCGCATTTACCCGGCGTTGGTCAGCCAGTGCATTATCGTCATGCTGGGCTCGTCGGTGGTGTCGCAGGTGTCGTTCGAAGAATTGACCTTTGCCGCCAACCTGATCCAGTCGCGCACCTTCCTCAGTTTTGAGGTGTATTTAGTGACGGCGTTGTTCTACCTGCTGCTATCGATACTGATGCGCCAACTGTTGCTGGCCGCCGGCCGCCGCTTTTTAGGGAGCCAGAACTGATGCTGACTTTTACCGACTGGGACATTGTGCGCAACCTGCTGCTGGCCGCGCGCTGGACGCTGTTGCTGTCGCTGACGGCGTTCTTTGGCGGCACACTGGTGACGCTGCCGCTGTTATTGCTGCGCCTGAGCAAGCGCCGGTGGGCGCTGCGTTTTGTCCGCTGTTATTCAGAGCTGTTTCAAGGCACGCCACTGCTGATGCAGCTGTTCCTGGCCTTCTTTGGGCTGGCGCTGTTCGGCATTGATGTTAGCCCCTGGGCCGCTGCGGCACTGGCACTGACGCTGTTTACCAGCGCTTTTCTGGTGGATATCTGGTCCGGCAGCATCGCCGCGTTGCCCAAAGGCCAATGGGAAGCGTCGCGCTGTCTTGGGCTGAGCTTCGGCCAGACCCTGGTGCGGGTAGTGGTGCCACAGGCGGTTCGCATTGCCATTGCGCCGACCGTCGGTTTTTCAGTTCAGGTGATCAAGGGCACCGCGTTGGCGTCGATCATTGGTTTTGTCGAACTGACCAAGGCAGGCACCATGTTAAACAACGTCACTTATCAACCCTTTAAAGTGTTCGGCCTGGTCGCGCTGGGCTATTTCCTGATGTGTTACCCGCTGTCGCGCTACAGCCATTATCTGGAGAGGAAGTTCCATGCCGCTCATCACAATTAATCAGGTTCAAAAATATTACGGCCAGAACCACGTGCTGAAGGGCGTGGATCTGGATATCGATATGGGCCAGGTGATTTCGATTATCGGCCGTAGCGGGTCGGGCAAGAGCACCCTGTTGCGCTGCATCAACGGGCTCGAGGGGTACCAGGAAGGCAGCATCAAACTGGGTGGCATGACCATCACCGACCGTGATTCGCAGGCGCGTGAGATCAGTCGCTCCATTGGCATGGTGTTCCAGAACTTCAATCTATTTCCCCATATGACCGCGTTGGAAAACGTGATGTTGGCACCGCGTCGGGTGCTGAAGAAAAGCCCGGCGGAATGCCGCGAGCTGGCGGAAGAGATGCTGAACAAGGTTGGGCTGGGTGAGCGGATGCATTATTCCCCGGCTAACCTTTCCGGAGGGCAGCAGCAGCGGGTGGCGATTGCCCGTGCGCTGGCGATGAACCCGAAGGTGTTGCTGTGCGACGAAATCACCTCGGCGCTGGATCCTGAGCTGGTGGGCGAGGTGCTGAAAGTCCTGGAGCAGTTGGCCAAAGAGGGTATGACGCTGATTCTGGTGACCCATGAAATGAACTTTGCCCGTGAGGTCGGTGACCGGGTGGTGTTTATGCACCAGGGCAAAGTGTGGGAGCAAGGCGACAGCCGCACGCTGTTCGCCAATCCGCAAACGCAGGAATTGAAACAGTTTATTGCTTCAGTTCGCGGCCTGTCCGAGGCGTGATATGCCATGGGACGCGTGCTGAGTTCTGAGTTCTGAGTTTACTGAGTTATTAAGCTGGTAAGGAATTAACATGTTGGATATTACCCAGTTCGATCAGATTAACCCGCCTGCCCGTCTGCTGATGGGGCCAGGGCCGATCAACGCCGATCCGCGCGTGCTGCGTGCCATGTCTAGCCAGTTGATTGGGCAGTATGATCCGGCGATGACCGGCTATATGAATCAGGTTATGGAGCTGTATCGCGCGCTGTTTCGTACCGAAAACCGCTGGACGATGCTGATCGACGGCACCTCCCGTTCGGGCATCGAAGCGATGCTGGTCTCCTCCATCCGCCCCGGCGACAAAGTGCTGGTGCCGGTGTTTGGCCGCTTTGGCCATTTGCTGTGTGAAATTGCCCGCCGCTGTCGTGCCGAAGTGCACACCCTCGAGGCGCCGTGGGGGGAAGTGTTCAGTGCCGATCAGATTGAAGATGCGATCAAGAAGGTACGTCCGCGTCTGCTGTTGACGGTGCAGGGAGACACTTCGACCACCATGCTGCAGCCGCTGGATCAACTGGGGGATATCTGCCGCCGCCACGGCGTACTGTTTTATACCGACGCGACTGCATCCTTCGCCGGTAACCCGCTGGAAACCGATGCCTGGGGGCTGGATGCGGTATCCGCAGGCCTGCAGAAATGTCTGGGTGGTCCGTCCGGCAGTTCGCCGGTCACCCTAAGCCCGCAGTTCGAAGAGATCGTCCGCCGTCGTAAGTGCGTGGAGCAGGGGATCCGCACTGCCGATCATGCCGACGGTGACGATGAGATGATCTACTCCAACTATTTTGATCTCGGCATGATCATGGATTACTGGGGCCCCGAGCGTCTGAATCACCACACCGAAGCCACCAGCATGTTGTTCGCCGCGCGCGAATGTGCCCGGGTGATCCTGGAAGAGGGGCTGGATAACACCATCGCTCGCCACAAGCTGCACGGCGCGGCGATGCTGGCCGGCATTCAGGGCATGGGGCTTGAGGTATTCGGCGATCTCGATAACCGCATGAACAACGTGTTGGGGGTGGTGATCCCGCCGCAGGTGCATGGCGAACAGGTGCGGCAGATGATGCTCAATGATTTTGCCATCGAGATCGGCACTTCGTTCGGCCCGCTGCAGGGCAAGATTTGGCGCATCGGTACCATGGGCTACAACGCGCGTAAAGACTGTGTGCTGCAAACCTTGACTGCGCTGGAAGCGGTGCTGAACCGTCTGGGTTTCGCCAGCAAGCAGGGGGAAGCGCTGCAGGCAGCCTGGAACACCTACGACGACGGGAGCCGGTGATGGCGTTGCGGTTAACCGTCCAGGAGGCGGAACAGGCGGCCGCACGGGTGATGGCGCGTTGCGACGCGCTGGCGGCGATCAGCGCTACGCCAGGCCAGCTGACGCGGGTTTATCTGTCGCCGGAGCATCGGCGCGCCAACCTGTTGGTAGGCGACTGGATGCGCAGTATCGGTATGCGGGTCTGGCAGGACGCCGTTGGCAATGTTTGTGGCCGCTACGAAGGTCAAACGCCAGGTGCGCCTGCGCTGTTACTCGGTTCGCATTTGGATACGGTGCGCAATGCCGGTCGTTATGACGGTATGCTCGGCGTATTGACCGCCTTGGAGGTGGTGGCGCATTTGCATCAGCAGCAGCGGCGTCTGCCGGTGGCGGTTGAAGTGATTGGCTTTGCCGATGAAGAAGGGACGCGATTTAGCGTCGCCCTGCTGGGCAGCCGGGGCATTACCAGCCAGTGGCCAGCCGAGTGGTTGGCGCGGACTGATGCCGAGGGCATCAGCGTGGCGCAGGCGTTGCGCGAGTTTGGCCTGGATCCGGCGGCGGTGGTTGAGGCGCGGCGAGCACCAGGTGATATCTGCGCTTATCTGGAATTGCACATTGAACAAGGGCCTTGTCTGGAGGCCGCCGATCTGGCTCTGGGCGTGGTGACGGCGATTAACGGCGCGCGTCGACTCCATTGCACCTTTAGCGGCGAGGCAGGCCATGCAGGCACCGTGCCGATGGGGCAACGCAAAGACGCCTTGGCGGCCGCGGCGGAGTGGATGGTGGCGGTTGAAGCAATAACCCGTACCCGCGATGAACATTTGGTGGCGACTGTCGGCTGTATCGAAAGTCTTCCGGGGGCGGTCAACGTCATTCCCGGTGAGGTGAAACTGTCGCTGGACGTTCGCGGCCCGCAAGATGGCCCGCTGGCGGCATTGCTTACGCAGCTGTTGGAACGGGCACAGGAGATCTGCGCACGTCGCGGATTAGGTTTTGCCAGCGAGGAGTTTTATCGCATAAACGCAACGGAATGTGATGCAGATTTGCAGCAGCGTTGGCAGCAGAGCGTGGCGGCGGTGCAGGGGCGCAGCATGGCTTTGCCCAGCGGTGCCGGGCATGACGCGATTGCCGTGGCGGCTTGCTGGCCGGTGGGCATGCTGTTTGTCCGTTGCGATCGCGGCATCAGCCATCATCCGGCCGAAGCCGTAAGCCAGGCCGATGTGGCGCTGGCTATTCAGGCCTACTGCCAGACGGTGGCCAGTTGGGAGAACACCGATGAATCTGCAGCAGTTTAATCAATTACCCGTGGCGGAAGCCGAGCGATTGCTGCAGCCCTGCGTGAACATTCCGAGCTGGATAGCTTCAGTGATTGCGGCCCGGCCGTTCAGCAGCAGCGATGCCGCGTTGGCGGTGGCCTGGCAGGCGGCGCAGCGTTGGCGACCTGAAGAGGTCAGCCAGGCATTGGCGCAGCACCCGCGCATTGGCGAACGTGCCGCAGGCCAGGGGAAAGAGGCGCAGTTCTCCAAGCGTGAACAGTCGGCGGTCAATGCCCGGGATCCGGAATTGGCTCAAGCGCTGCTGGTGGGCAACCGGCGTTATGAACAGCAATTTGGCCAGGTGTTTTTGATCCGTGCCGCCGGCCGAGATGGGCGAGCCATTCTGAGTGAGCTGGAACGACGCTTGAGCAACGACGTGGAGCAGGAGCGGCAGGAAACCGCCGAACAGCTGCGCGAAATCGTGATGCTGCGTTTTAAGGAGTTACTGAGCGATGAGTAATATCAGCACCCATATTTTGGATACCTCTCTGGGTAAACCGGCGGCAAAGGTGCGAGTCTGGCTGGAGTGGGAACAGCAGGGGCAATGGCGGGCGATAGCCGAAGGCACCACCGATGCCGATGGCCGCGCCCGTGAGCTAACGCCGGATGAGCTGCCCGCGGGGCATTACCGCCTGCATGCCGACGTGGGCGGTTACTTTACCGCAGACAATCGTGAAACGTTATACGCCACGGCGATCATCGATTTTGTCATCAAGGATGCGGCGCAGCATTACCATTTACCGCTGCTCATCAGCCCGTATTCCTATTCAACCTACCGGGGCAGCTAAACGCCCTTAGCGGTTAACCCGCATTGACGAGGTATCTATGGCTCTGTCTCAGGATAAGGGCGCGGCTTCGTGCTGCCCGGAAGATGAAAAACTGCCGCTGGTAAAAACCTTCGCCTACGGCCTGCAGCATATTCTGACCATGTATGGCGGCATCATAGCGCCGCCATTGATCATAGGTTCTGCCGCAGGGTTAGACGCCGCGCAAATTGGCCTGCTGGTGACGGCAGCGCTGTTTGTCAGCGGTTTGGCGACGTTATTGCAAACGCTTGGTGCGCCGGGTTTCGGCTCTCGTTTGCCGTTGGTGCAGGGCGTTTCCTTTGCGGGGGTCGCGACCATGGTGACCATAGTCACTGGCGACGGCGGGTTGCCTGCGGTGTTTGGTGCGGTGATCGCTGCGTCGTTGATTGGGTTACTGATCGCGCCGTTTTTCTCGCAGATTATTCGCTATTTCCCGCCGGTGGTGACCGGCACCGTGGTGACGGTGATTGGGCTGTCGCTGATGCCGGTGGCGGTACGCTGGGCGATGGGGGGCAACGCCAAGGCTGCAGATTGGGGATCAATCGGAAATATTGGCCTGGCGGCTTTCACACTTGCGGTTATTTTGTTGCTGAACAAGGTGGGTTCCCCGGCGTTAAAACGGTTATCGGTGCTGCTGGCGATGGCTGTCGGCTGTGTGGTGGCCGCGTGGGTGGGTAAGCTGAGCTTCGCTGCCGTAGACCACGGGCCTTGGCTGGCATTCCCTGCGCCTTTTGCTTATGGCTGGCCAACCTTCGAACTGAGCGCGGTGCTATCCATGCTGTTGATCGTACTGGTATTACTCACGGAAACCACCGCCGGGCTGATGGCCGTCGGAGAAATTGTCGGTTCGCCGGTGAATGCGCGCCGTATCGCCAACGGGTTGCGTGCCGATATGTTGTCCAGCGCCCTGTCACCGGTATTCAATTCGTTTCCGCAAAGCTCGTTTGCCCAGAATATCGGGCTGGTGGCGATCACCGGCGTGAAGAGCCGCTTTGTGGTCAGCGCCGGCGGGGCGATTCTGGTGCTGCTGGGGCTGTTGCCGGTCCTGGGGCGACTGGTGGCCTGCATTCCGCTGCCGGTCTTGGGCGGCGCGGGTGTGGTGCTGTTCGGCTCGGTGGCCGCCAGCGGCATCCGCACTCTGGCCAAGGTTGAGTATAAGGACAACATGAATCTGGTGGTGGTAGCAACGGCGATTGCCTTCGGCATGATCCCTATCGTGATGCCGACCTTTTACGATCAGTTTCCGAACTGGGTGCGTACTTTGCTGCATTCAGGCATCAGTGCCTCGTGCCTGGTGGCGCTGTTGCTGAACCTGTTGTTTAACCGCATTGGGGGGACAGAAGAAAAAGCGGCGGAAGAAGAGCTTTCCTGAAGCAACGGGCGCGGTGTACCGGTACCGCGCCCGAAATGCTTAATCGTGGCGCAGGAAACTGTCGGCATCCCGCCAGGCCGGGAAGGCACTGCGATAGCTTTGCAGGGTTTCCAGCGACAGTTCCGCGTCAAGCCTTGCGGCAATGCCGGGTTCCGCCTGCGCCAGCGTTTCGCCCTGCGGGCTAAGGATCAGGCTGTCACCGCTGTAGTTCAGACCGTTGCCGTCTTCGCCGACGCGGTTGCAACCGGCCACGTAGACCTGATTCTCAATGGCCCGTGCCGCCAGCAACGTTTGCCAGTGTTTGCTGCGCGGTGCCGGCCAGTTGGCGACGTACAGCGCCAGATCGTAATCCTGCTGGTAGCGAGACCAGACCGGAAAACGCAGGTCGTAACAGATTTGCGGCAGGATGCGCCAGCCGCGCCATTCGAAGATTTCACGCCGTTTGCCTGCCTGATAGTGCAGGTGTTCACCCGCCATGCGGAACAGGTGGCGCTTATCGTAGGCATGCACCCGGCCGTTGGGCTCCACCAGCAGGAAACGGTTAACCGCGCCCTCGGCGGTTTTCAGCGCCACGCTGCCGCCAACCAGCGCGTTGTTTTTGTTCGCCCAACAGTGCAGCCAGTCAATCACCTGCTGTTCCGGCAGCGCACTTTCCCCGGCATCCATGGCAAAACCGGTAGTAAACATCTCCGGCAATACGATCAGATCGCGGCCGCTTAAGGGGGCCAGCAAGGCGTCAAAATGTTGCAGATTGGCTTGGCCATCTCGCCACACCAGGGGTTGCTGCAACAGGGTAATTTTTAAAGTCGACATAACCGCTCCGCAGCTGCATCCAGTGTGGCATCCTGTTTAGCGAAGCACAGCCGGATCAATTTATGAGGGAAAGGATCGGCACAGAAGACCGACAGCGGGATCGCCGCCACGCCTACGTGCTCGGTTAACCAATGACAGAATGCCACGTCGTCCAGATCCGAGACCGCGCTGTAATCCGCCAGTAAGAAGTATGTCCCTTCGCAGGGTAAAATTTCCAGTCGGCTACTGGACAGCGCCTGCACGAAACGGTCGCGCTTGGCGCGGTAAAACGCAGATAGCTGCTGCCAGTGTTCCGGTTCGCTGCGCAGCATATCGGCCAGCGCCAACTGTGCCGGGGTGTTAACCGAGAAGGTCAGGTACTGGTGTACCTTGCGCACTTCCGCACTCAGCGCTGCCGGGGCGACGCAATAACCCACTTTCCAGCCGGTCATGTGGAAGGTTTTGCCGAAGGATGACACCGCAATGGCGCGTTGGCGCAGCTGCGGGTGGGCCAGCACGCTGGCATGCCCCCCTTTGGCGAAACAAATGTGCTCATAGACTTCATCGCTGAGCACATAGATTTCACGCTCGCTAATGGCATGCCACAGCTGTTGCATATCTTCCGCCTGCCAGGCGGTGGCGGAAGGGTTGTGCGGCGTATTGAGGATCACCAGGCGGGTGCGTGGCGACAATAATTCTTCGAACTGTCGCCAATCGACGCTAAAGGCCGGCGGCTGCAGTGCAATGCGTTTCAGCGTACCGCCGGACAAGGTGACCGCCGGCGCATAGCTGTCATAGCTGGGATCGAAGCAAATTACTTCATCTCCCGGACGCACCAACGCGCTGATGGCGGCGAACAGCGCTTCGGTAGCCCCAGCAGTGACGGTAACTTCGGTGGTCGCGTCCGGCAGCCAGCCATACAGCGCCGCCGTTTTCTCGGCGATGGCTTCGCGCAGGGGCGCGACGCCGGTCATCGGTGCATATTGGTTTGCGCCCTGGCTGACATGCCAGGTCAGACGCTCTTTCAGGTAGTCCGGGCCATCGAAATCGGGGAAACCCTGAGACAGGTTGATTGCCTGATGCTGCGCTGCCAGCGCGCTCATCTGGGTGAAAATGGTGGTGCCCAGAGCGGGCAGTTTGCTTTCGGGAATCAATGCTGAAGTGCTCATAGCAGGCTAATACTCCTGGCGCTTATGTTGCCGTCAATATAACACGATGTTAGTATTTGGCAATCAAGACGCTTAGATGGCTAAATGAAGAAAAAATCTAATCATTAATCAAATCATTCTAAGCTTCACCTGCTGGACGACCTTACTACCGGGAAACGATAATGACCGAAAATCCGCAACTTACAGCGCTGTTGTCTGCCTGTCACTGGATTGGCGAAAAGGGCTGGTGCCCGGCGACCGGCGGCAACATGTCGCTGCGCCTTGATGACCGACACTGTCTGGTGAGCGAATCCGGCAAGGATAAAGGCAGCCTGAGCGAATCGGATTTCCTGCTGGTGGAAACCGCCACCAACCATGTGCCGAGTGGCCGCACACCCTCGGCGGAAACCGGCCTGCATACCTTGATTTACCGGCTGTACCCACAGATTGGCGCGGTGTTGCATACGCATTCGGTGAATGCGACAGTGTTGTCACGCGTTGAATCCAGCGAGCGTTTGGTGTTGCAGGGCTATGAGATGCAAAAATCTCTCGCCGGGCAGAGCTCTCATCTGGATACCGTAGCGATCCCCATTTTCGACAACGATCAGGACATTCCGCGCTTGGCCGCGCGCGTCGCGGCCTATGCCGAAGTGACGCCATTGCAGTACGGTTTTCTGGTGCGGGGTCACGGCCTGTATTGTTGGGGCCGCCAGGTTGCGGAGGCTCGTCGTCACCTTGAAGGGCTGGAATTCCTGTTCCAGTGCGAACTGCAACGCCGTTTACTGGAGGCAAAATGATCCGCGCCATCGTCACTGACATTGAAGGTACCACCAGCGATATCCGCTTTGTTCATCAGGTGCTGTTTCCCTATGCGCGTGAACGTTTGGCACCGTTTATCCGTCAGCACCAGGCAGAGGCTGAGGTGGCTGCGCCGCTGGCTGCCCTGCGTCATGAGATTGACCAACCGCAGGCGGATATTGAGCAACTTATTGCCGCGCTCTACCGTTTTATGGACGAAGATCGCAAATCCACCGCGCTGAAGGCACTGCAAGGCATCATCTGGCGCAGTGGCTACCACAACGGTGATTTCCGCGGGCATTTATACCCTGAAGTGGCCGGGCAGCTAAGCGCCTGGCAGCAGCAGGGGCTGAAGCTATACGTTTACTCTTCCGGCTCGGTGGAAGCGCAGAAACTGCTGTTCGGCAACAGTGATGCCGGCGATCTGCAGCCATTGTTCAGCGGGTATTTCGATACCCACGTCGGGGCCAAGCGTGAAACCGCCTCGTACCGCAATATTGCCAATGAAATCGGTATCGCCGCCGACGAGCTGCTGTTCCTTTCCGATATTCATCAAGAGCTGGATGCCGCGCGAGCCGCCGGTTGGCATACCTGTCAGCTGATCCGCGACGACGCCGATGCGCAGAGCCGGCACCCGCAGGTTAACCGTTTTGATCACATCGATTTAGGGGAGTTTGCCTCATGAGTGGATTGACGATTTTCAGCGATAAAGAGCCGCAGCAGCCGCTGTGGCAGAGCCGCGACGCCGAAGCTATTCAGCAGCAACTGGCACAAATCGGCGTGCGTTTTGAACGCTGGCAGGCCGATCGTGAACTGGGTGACAACCCGGAACCGGCGGCGGTGATTGCCGCTTACCAGCATGAAATTGATCGTCTGGTGGCGGAAAAAGGCTACCAGAGTTGGGATGTGATCAGCATGCGTCCGGACAACGCCCAGCGCGAAGTGCTGCGCGAAAAGTTTCTTTCCGAACACACCCATGGTGAAGACGAAGTGCGGTTTTTTGTCGAAGGCGCGGGGCTGTTCTGTCTGCATCTGAACGGCAAGATCTACCAGATCCTGTGCGAGAAGAACGATCTGATTTCCGTGCCGGCAGACACTCGCCATTGGTTTGACATGGGATCGGCGCCGAATTTCACGGCGATCCGCGTGTTCGATAACCCGGAAGGCTGGGTGGCACATTTCACCGGCGATAAAATCGCCGATGCTTATCCGCGTCTCAACTGATACTGCGCGGGCGTTAGCCTAACGCCCGCTGGAAGATCCCATCATTGACCTGCTGTGGTGTAATCACGCCGCTGTCAAACACCCAACCGCTGATAAGCTTCGCCGGCGTGACGTCAAACGCCGGGTTGTAAACCTGCGCATCGGTTGGCGCCCATTGGCATGAGCCAAAACTGCCCGACACACCGGTCACCTCAGCTGCGGCGCGCTGCTCGATAGGGATGGCTGCGCCGTTCGGACAGTGGGGGTCGTGCGTTGTATGCGGGGCGGCAACGTAGAAGGGGATGTTGTGGTAATGCGCCAGGACTGCCAGGCTGTAGGTGCCTATTTTATTGGCAACGTCACCGTTGGCAGCGATGCGATCGGCCCCCACCCATACGGCGTCGACCTGGCCCTGCGCCATCAGACTGGCAGCCATGGAGTCGCAAATTAACCGATAAGGAATACCCAACTCGCCCAGCTCCCAGGCGGTCAAACGGCCACCCTGCAGCAGCGGCCGGGTTTCATCCACCCACACCTGCTGCACTTTGCCCTGCTGATGGGCGCGTAGTAGCACACCAATGGCAGTACCGACGCCAGCGGTCGCCAAGCCACCGGTATTGCAATGGGTCAGCAGGCGACTGCCGGGTTTTACCAGTTCGGCCCCGTGGTCGGCAATGCGATCGCACAATTTGCGGTCTTCTTCCACTAGCCGCAAGGCTTCTTCCACCATCGTCGGCACCCATTGCGGTTGCGCCAGCGCCAGCTTCATGCGGTCCAGATTGTTCATCAGATTGACCGCCGTCGGCCTTGAAGCACGCAGAGTGATCAGTGCCTGCTCAAGCTGTTCACGCGGCAGCCCACGTTCTGCCAACAGGGCCAACAGCAGGCTGGCGGACAGGCCGATCAGCGGTGCGCCCCGCACCCGCAAGGTATGAATATGATCAACCAGTTCCTCTACGCTGTCGCAGGTTCGCCACTGTTTTTCCTGCGGCAAAGCCTGCTGATCGAGGATCCAAAGTCGGTTGTCACGCAGGGTCAAACTGGTGGTGTTAAGCGCTTGCATCGGCAGTTAATTCCTTGTTGCGTAGTTATTGCATCTGGAAAGCTATTCTGCCAACATGACTTCCAGATGTATAGACGTCCAAATGCTTTTACGTCTAAAAAATAATAATCGTTGTGTCAGAGAGACAGGAAAGAGGGGTTGGGAATGTCGCATTATCGTACGTTTACTGCTGCCGATGCCGTTGAGTATGCTCGCCAATACGGGCAGTTAGCCGATCCGCAGGCGCTGGTGAGCGCTGACGAGATTGGTGACGGCAATCTGAACCTGGTGTTCAAGATCCGCGATCGCGATGGCGTGAGCAGGGTGATCGTTAAACAGGCGCTGCCGTATGTACGCTGCGTGGGCGAATCCTGGCCATTGACCCTGGATCGGGCACGGATCGAAGCGGAAACTCTGTTGATCCACGGCGGTTTTTGCCCAAGGCATACGGTAAAAGTGTTGCATCATGATCCCGAGCTGGCGGTGATGGTGCAGGAAGATCTTTCCGACCACCACATCTGGCGCAGTGAATTGCTCAAGGGCCACTATTACCCTCTGGCGGCCGGGCAATTGGCGGAATATTTGGCGCAGACCCTGTTCCATACCTCCGATTTCTATCAGACGGCACAGGCAAAAAAGGCCGAAGTTAGTCGCTTCACCAACCCTGAACTGTGCCAGATCACCGAAGATCTTTTCTTTACCGATCCCTATATCGATCATGAGCGTAATCAGTTTGACCCGGTGCTGCTGCCCCAGGTGCGAGAGCTGCGTAACGATCCCGCGTTGAAGCTGGCGGTGGCTGGACTGAAACACCGCTTTCTGAGCAAGGCGGAAGCGTTGCTGCACGGCGATATCCACAGCGGCTCAATTTTTGTTGCGGAAGGCAAGTTGAAGGCGATAGACGCCGAGTTTGGTTTCTATGGGCCGATCGGGTTTGACGTCGGCAGCGCCTTGGGCAATCTGTTGTTGAACTACTGCGGTCTGCCGGGACTGTTAGGGCCGCGTGACGCCGCCGCCGGGCGAGAACAACGCCTGCAGGATGTGCGCGAACTCTGGCTGATTTTTGCCGATCGCTTCCTGGCGCTGTGCCACCAATACACTCGTGAGCCGGCGCTGGCGGTGCCAGGTTACGCCGAGCAGTTCCTGCAGCAGGTGTGGACGGATGCGGTAGGTTATTGTGGCAGCGAACTGATTCGCCGCACTATCGGTCTGGCACACGTGGCCGATCTGGACAGTATTAGCGATGCCGAGATGCGTGCAGAATGCCAGCGCCACGCATTGAGCCTTGGCCGAGCGCTGATCGTTAATGCGTCGCAGATCGAACATATCGATGCACTGCTGGCGCGCATTCGCCAAAACGGCTAGCAGCCTGACGGATACGGCGAGGAAGGGTGCTCATGGATCTGTCGTAACAACCAACAGGCGGGGCTTGCCCCGCCGTTGGGTTGCCTTACCGTTCGGGTTCGTAAGCCAAAATGGCTGCAACCTCCGTGTCCCCCAGTTTGATGCGCAATTCACACAGTGAACCGCGAGTGATCCACATCAGCGCGACAAGCGTTATGCAGATAATCATCAGCCTAAGAATGACCCGTTCCTGCTGCATTTTTGACCTCCTTATCCTTGCCTTCCGGCGGGTAAGAGGCTAACCTGACGTTGCTTAGACGTTCAGAGTGGCCTCGGGTTGATGTATCGACTCGGGGCCTTTCTCTTTCTATCCTCGACTAAACTGAAGCTCCGGACAGAAAGATCCAGAGCACCCACCGGCAGTCTATCCGATAATCTCCAAGGTTAAATTAGCCGTTCTGGTAACGTTGCGAACGGCTGCGCATTTCTCAGTGGAAATAAAAAAGGGGCGATGATTATCGCCCCTGAGTGCACGTGTTTATTGCCGTTACGCGGCTTCGGTATGCTTCTGGCGCTTATCCTGCTTTAGCGGCTTTTCCGGCTTGCTGGCCGCCAGCGCATCCGGCTCGAAATCATCCACGTTGATGGAACGCAGACGGCTCTCTTCGGCTTTCACCAGGATCTTCGCTTCATCGGCGCTGATTTTGCCTTCTTCCAGTGCCCGCTGTGCCAAACGATCCAGTCGGGTGAATGGCAGGTTTTTACCACTCTCCTTACACAGACGCAGGTGAATCGGCTCTGCGGCAATCACGTCCGCCAATGCGGCTTCCAACAGGCCTACCGGGTTATGCTCGCTCGGCGTCAGATACTGACCGCGCCCCAGACGGCTGCGGGTGGCAGACGGCTGTTGGAGGATCTTGGCCAATTGGTGATCCAGACGGTCAGAAGGTGCAGTATGCACGCGGCCGAACGGGAAGATCACGAAGCGCATCGCACCGGCGATAAAGCGGTTCGGGAAGTTGCGCAGCAGATCGTCCAACGCTTGTTCCGCCTGGTGCAGACTGTCCTGCACGCCCCAGTGAACCAGCGGTAAATCTTCTTTCTGACGGCCTTCATCTTCAAAACGTTTCAGCGTAGCGGAAGCCAGGTACATTTGGCTGAGAATATCCCCGAGACGGGCCGAGATACGCTCGCGGCGCTTCAGGCTGCCGCCCAGCACCCCCATAGAAACGTCCGACAGCAGCGCCAGGTTAGCGCTTAGGCGGTTCAACTGCTGATAATAGCGACGAGTCGCGTCTTTGGTCGGTGTGCCACTGGTGCGGCCGTTGGTCAGGCCCAGCCAGAAGCTGCGCACCTTGTTGCTGCCGACGTGGCCCAGATGGCCGAACAGCGATTTATCGAAGGCGTTCAGGTCGTTATTTTGCGCTGCCGCCATTTCATCCAGTACATAAGGATGGCAACGGATAGCGCCCTGACCGAAGATCATCATGGTACGGGTCAGGATATTCGCGCCTTCCACCGTGATGGCGATAGGCGCGCCCTGATAGGCACGGGCCAGGAAGTTGGATTTGCCCAGCATGATGCCTTTACCGCCGGCAATATCCATTGCATCGATGATTGCCTGCTGGCCTCTGTGGGTACAGTGGTATTTCACGATGGCCGACAGCACCGCCGGTTTCTCGCCCAGCATCAGGCCGCTGGTGATAAGCGTAGCCGCGGCATCCATCACATAGGTGTTACCGGCGATACGCGCCAGTGGCTCTTCAATGCCTTCCATTTTGCCGATCGAGATTTTGAACTGACGGCGGATATGGGCGTAAGCGCCAATGCCCAACGCCATGGATTTCACGCTACCGGTGGAGTTGGAAGGCAAGGTGATGCCACGGCCTACCGACAGACATTCAACCAGCATGCGCCAGCCCTGACCGGCCATTTTTGGCCCGCCAATGATGTAATCGATAGGTACGAACACGTCGTTACCGCGGGTAGGGCCGTTTTGGAACGGCACGTTCAGCGGGAAGTGACGGTTACCGATTTCAACGCCCGGAGTGCTGGTTGGGATCAGCGCACAGGTGATGCCCGGTGATTCGTTATTGCCCAGCAGGTGGTTCGGGTCATAAAGTTTGAACGCCAGGCCCAGCACGGTCGCCACCGGTGCCAGCGTGATGTAGCGCTTGTTCCAGGTCAGGCGCATGCCCAACACCTGCTCGCCTTGCCACTCACCCATGCAGACGGTACCGACATCCGGAATAGCGCCGGCATCGGAACCCGCTTCCGGGCTGGTCAGGGCGAAACAAGGGATCTCGTCGCCGCGCGCCAGGCCCGGCAAATAATGATTTTTCTGCTCGTCAGTCCCGTAATGCTGCAGCAGTTCGCCCGGACCGAGGGAGTTCGGCACGCCAACGGTGATCGCCAGAATGCCGGAAACGCCAGCCAGTTTTTGCAGCACGCGAGCCTGAGCATAAGGAGAGAAGTCCAGGCCGCCGTACTCTTTCTTGATGATCATCGCGAAGAAGCGGTGTTCTTTCAGGTACGCCCACAGTTCCGGCGGCAAATCGGCCAGTTCGTGAGTGATCTGGAAGTCGTTGGCCATGCGGCAAGCTTCTTCCACCGGGCCGTCAATAAACGCCTGCTCTTCGGCGGTCAGCTGCGGTTTCGGGTAATTATGCAGCTTGTTCCAGTCCGGCGTCCCGCGGAACAGATCGCCTTCCCACCAGGTGGTACCGGCTTCGATCGCTTCCTTTTCGGTGGTGGACATAGGCGGCATTACCTTGCGGAACGCACGCAGCGCCGGTGCAGACAGCATCGAACGGCGCAGTGACGTGATGTTCAGCGGCAGCAGGATAATCGCCAGCGGCAGCAGCATCCAGAAGGTCCAAAGACCGATGGCGCCCATGGCGGCGGTGTATGCCAGCAGGATAAGGCTACTGAGGGTGAGGTTCACTCGGTGATAGAACACCACACCAATGAGTGCCAGTAAAACAACAATACTAAGAACCATCATAAGAAGCTCCAAAGTGGCAAGAGGTCTGACCTGTTGTGTGTATGTAATAGGTTTTAGTACAAGCCCATATTTTTATCAATGCATTTACAGTTTAATTACAACTTAAGTCACAATCTGACCGCACCAATCATCAAAAACCTCAGCGGCACCTCAACGAAGGCGCTGTTTGACTCAGAGTGCTTCTCGGTTTTTCCCCGATCCGGTACACTGCGGAGCGGAAGATTGACGATAACAAGAGGTTCCTCATGTACCACGACCTTATTCGCAGTGAACTGAACGAAGCGGCCGATACCCTGGCGAAATTTATCAATGACGATGCCAATATCGACGCCATTCAACGCGCGGCAGTGCTGCTGGCCGATTCCTTCAAAGCCGGTGGGAAAGTCATTTCCTGCGGTAACGGTGGCTCCCACTGTGATGCCATGCACTTTGCCGAAGAGCTGACCGGCCGCTACCGTGAAAACCGCCCAGGCTATCCGGCGATTGCCATTTCCGACGTCAGCCACCTGTCTTGCGTCAGCAACGACTTCGGCTACGAGTATGTGTTTTCGCGCTATGTGGAAGCGGTAGGCCGCGAAGGCGACGTACTGCTGGGCATTTCCACCTCAGGCAACTCCGGCAACATCATTAAAGCTATCGAAGCGGCGCGTGCCAAAGGGATGAAAGTGATCACCCTAACCGGCAAAGACGGCGGCAAAATGGCCGGTTCCGCAGACGTGGAAATCCGCGTACCGCACTTCGGTTACGCCGATCGCATCCAGGAAATTCATATCAAAGCGATCCACATCTTGATTCAGCTGATCGAAAAAGAGATGGTTAAGGCTTAACGGCTTTAGGGGGCGCACAGCCCCCGCTAATATTGTATTGGGGTGCGCCTGGCGCGCTCCAATAGACGGCGTCAGGGTGGTTAAGGAGTGGCAAGCGATGTGTGAACTGCTCGGGATGAGCGCAAACGTACCGACCGATATTTGCTTTAGCTTTACCGGGCTGGTTCAGCGCGGTGGCCGTACCGGGCCACATAAAGATGGTTGGGGCATTACCTTCTATGAAGGGAACGGTTGCCGCACGTTTAAAGATCCCCAGCCGAGTTTCGACTCGCCGATCGCCCGTCTGGTGCAAGAATATCCGATTAAGTCCTGTGCGGTGGTTTCGCATATCCGCCAGGCTAATCGCGGTGAAGTGGCGCTGGAGAATACCCACCCTTTTACCCGTGAGCTGTGGGGCCGTAACTGGACCTACGCGCACAATGGCCAATTGAAAGGCTATCGCCAGTTGGAAACCGGCAACTTCCGCCCGGTCGGCCAGACTGACAGCGAATATGCTTTCTGCTGGTTGCTGCACCAGCTTTCCCTGAAATACCCACGCACTCCGAGCCGTTGGCCGCCAGTATTCCGCTATATCGCGCTGTTGGCGGATCAACTACGCCAGAAAGGGGTATTCAACATGCTGCTGTCGGACGGGCGTTTTGTGATGGCGTACTGCTCCACCAATTTGTATTGGATCACGCGTCGTGCGCCATTCGGGAAAGCTACGTTACTCGATCAGGACGTGGAGATTGATTTCCAGCAGCAGACCACACCTAACGATGTGGTCACGGTGATTGCCACCCAACCGCTGACGGCGAATGAAACCTGGCACAAGATTGCGCCAGGCGAATTCGCGTTATTTCACTTCGGTGAGCGGCTTGGCCTGAGCGAAGGGATTGGTGCTGACAGCGGGAGCCGTGGTTGACGCATACTGCGTCATCTGGCTGCTGCTCATCAACGGTTGGCCCAGCACGTACTGACCGTTGGATACCCCCACCATTGGCGGTTGATGGTTTTTGACGAAGTAGTCATAACCCGGCTTCAACTGGCGCCAAAAAGCGATGTAGTTAGACGAACTGTGTCGCTTCAGGTTTTGATCGGTCATGCGGAACGGGTAGATACTGATATCAATCCGGCTCTGACCATAAGCGAACGCAGCTTCGACATAACGATAAATCTCATCCATATAGGTGTTGGTCATCGCGTAACACCCAATTGATTTGCATTCACCGTGGATCATCAGATAAGCGCCGGAATACCCCTGTGATTTATCGTAATCATTAGGGAAGCCGATATTTATTGCCCGATAATACTTACTGTCGGGTTTCAGATGGCGCGAGTCGACGCTATAAAAGCCTTCCGGACTTTTAAAGTCACCTTCACGACGTTTCGGGCCCAGGCCGCCGGAGAAATTGCAGATAGGGAAAGAGTTCACCAGGCGGAATTCATTGCCCATTTTGGCATACAACTCCAGCGTGCGTTCTTCTTTGAATATCTGAATATAAACCGGTGAACCCACTAATTGCTGCTTAACCACCGGCGCCTCGGGAACCTGCTCGCTGGCGCTGCAGGCCGTGATCATCGGCATAGAAAAAAGCATCGCAAACAACAACGCGATTTTGCTCATTATTATTCCTGCTTATATTTATCTGCTGGCTCAATGTAGACATGGCCAACATGCCACTGATTATTGTTTTACGGTCTTAAAACACCGTCAGATTACCAGCGTGTTCTTTTTTAGCAATATGCGATGTGTATAAAAAAACTACAAACTTCGATAAAAGTGAATCGACAGGCAGATTTTAACGATTGGTGGAGTAAAACAGCGGAAATTTAATTGCGTTTGCTTGACTCAGGTCACTGCCCAGCGCAGAAAAATGTTGTGAAAAATGTTAATATCCCGGCTCGAATTAATCTGCTGTTACGTCCGCAGAATGAGGTGTTGAGCTTACTTCTCGGGGGGATTGAATCACCCCTGCGGCAACAAAGTATTAACAGCGTTTTTAGCGCGCAAAAATGGATCCAGGAGTTATCAACGGAATGTTCGCGACCCCATTTTGTCAGTGCGAAAGATTTCATGTTGAGCGTGATGCCGTTGCGCTTAACCCAGAGGCTGCTGATGCAGTCTCATCATCCAGGCATCGTCAGCACCAGCCTCTGGGGCCGGTAAGACGTGTGAAACTAACCAACATCGTATAAATCTTATGATTAAAATCAGAAAAGGGTTAGATCTGCCCATTGCCGGAACACCGGTTCAGGCAATTCATGACGGCCCAATCATTCAGCATGTCGCCCTGCTTGGGGAAGAATACGTCGGAATGCGCCCGTCCATGCTGGTGCAGGAAGGCGATAGCGTTAAGAAAGGTCAGGCGCTGTTCGAAGATAAAAAGACCCCCGGCGTATTCTTCACTGCGCCAGCCAGCGGCCGCATCGTAGCCATCAACCGTGGTGAACGGCGCGTTTTGCAGTCGGTGGTGATCGCCATCGAAAATGGCGGTGACGAACAGCTGGAGTTTGCCCATTACCCGATGGCGGAACTGGCCATGTTGCCGCGCGAGCAGGTCGAAAGCGAACTGATCGCCAGCGGCTTGTGGACGGCGTTGCGCACCCGCCCTTTCAGCAAAACCCCTGTACCGGGAACGACGCCGCGTGCCATTTTCGTTACCGCCATGGACAGCCAGCCGCTGGCTGCCGATCCGTTGGTGATCATTACCGAACAACTGGCGGCATTTAACGCCGGGTTAGCGGTATTGGCACGCTTGACCGACGGTAAAGTCCACGTCTGTCACGCATCAGGTGCGAACCTGGGCAAGCAGCCGGATGCACAGGTGACCTATAACGAGTTTGCCGGCCCGCATCCTGCCGGGTTGGTGGGGACCCATATCCACTTCCTCGAACCGGTCAGTTTGAAAAAAACCGTCTGGCATATCGGTTATCAGGACGTGATCGCTATAGGGACGCTATTCACTACCGGCAAGCTCGATACCGATCGGGTGGTGGCGCTGGCCGGCCCGCAGGTGGAACAGCCACAGCTGCTGCGTACCCGCCTGGGGGCCAGCCTCGATGAACTGACCGCCGGCCGTCTTAAAGCCGGTGAAAACCGGGTGATTTCAGGCTCGGTGCTGAGCGGCACCCACGTCGCTGGCCCTAACGCCTATCTTGGCCGTTTCCACTCGCAGGTTTCCGTGCTTGAAGAAGGGCGTGATAAACAGCTGTTCGGCTGGATCGCGCCGTCGCCGGATAAATTCTCTATCACCCGCACCACGCTGGGCCATTTCCTGAAAAACAAGCTGTTCGCCTTCTCGACCACCACCCACGGTGGCGAACGCGCCATGGTACCGATCGGCAACTATGAGCGGGTGATGCCGCTGGACATTCTGCCGACGCTGCTGCTGCGTGACCTGCTGGCGGGTGACAGCGACAGTGCACAGGCGCTGGGCTGTCTGGAGCTGGATGAAGAAGATCTGGCGCTTTGCACCTTCGTCTGCCCCGGCAAGTATGAATACGCTCCGGTGCTGCGCGACGTGCTGACCAAGATTGAGCAGGAAGGATAACCGATGGGCCTGAAGAACTTTTTTGACAAAATCGAGCATCACTTCACTCCGGGCGGCAAGCTGGAAAAGTGGTACCCGCTGTTTGAAGCCACGACGACGGTGTTTTACACCCCGGGTCTGGTGACACGCGGCGCTTCGCACGTGCGCGACGCCATCGATCTGAAACGCATGATGATCCTGGTATGGCTGGCCGTTTTCCCGGCGATGTTCTGGGGTATGTACAACGTTGGCCAACAGGCCATTCCGGCGCTGCATCACCTCTACAGCGGCGATCAGCTGCAACAGGTATTGGCGGGCGACTGGCACTACCGGCTGGCGCAATGGTTGGGGGCTTCTTTGGCGGCGGACGCCGGCTGGGTCAGCAAAATGGTGCTGGGTGCCTGCTACTTCCTGCCGATATACGCCGTGGTGTTTCTGGTCGGCGGATTTTGGGAAGTGCTGTTCGCTATCATTCGCAAGCACGAGATTAACGAAGGTTTCTTTGTTACCTCGATTCTGTTTGCGCTGATTGTGCCGCCCACGCTGCCGCTGTGGCAGGCCGCGCTGGGGATTACCTTCGGCGTGGTGGTGGCGAAAGAAATTTTCGGCGGCACCGGGCGCAACTTCCTTAACCCGGCATTGGCGGGGCGCGCTTTCCTGTTCTTCGCTTATCCGGCGCAGATTTCCGGTGACCTGGTGTGGACCTCCGCCGACGGTTTCTCCGGCGCAACGCCGCTGGCGCAATGGAGCGCGGGTGGGGCGCACAGTCTGAGCAACGTCGCTACCGGCCAGTCAATCAGCTGGATGGACGCGTTTCTCGGCAACATTCCCGGCTCCGTCGGCGAAGTTTCCACACTGATGATCCTGCTTGGCGGGGCGATAATCCTGTTCGGTCGTGTGGCATCCTGGCGCATCGTCGCCGGCGTGATGCTGGGCATGATGGCTACCGCCTTCCTGTTTAATTCCATCGGTTCTACTACTAACCCGCTGTTCGCCATGCCGTGGTACTGGCACCTGGTGTTAGGTGGTTTCGCCTTCGGCATGATCTTTATGGCCACCGATCCGGTTTCCGCCTCGTTCACCAATAAGGGGAAATGGTGGTACGGCATCCTGATTGGCGTGATGTGCGTGCTGATCCGGGTGGTCAATCCGGCCTATCCGGAAGGCATGATGCTGGCGATCCTGTTCGCCAACCTGTTCGCGCCGCTGTTCGATTATCTGGTGGTGCAGGCCAACATCAAGCGGAGAAAAGCCCGTGGCGAATGAATCTAAAAACGACAGCATCGGTAAAACGCTGCTGGTGGTACTGCTGTTGTGCCTGGTGTGTTCTGTGGTGGTGGCGGGTTCCGCCGTCGGTCTGAAGTCCAAACAGCAGGAACAAAAGCTGCTCGACAAGCAGCGCAATATCCTCGATGTGGCCGGCCTGCTGCAACCGAAAATGGAGGGCGAGCAGGTCAAAACGCTGTTCACCCAACGCATCGAACCCCGGTTGCTGGATTTAAACAGCGGTGAGTTTGTTACCGGCAAGGCAGCGGCGTTCGATCTGGCTGCGGCATTGCGTGATGACAGCAAAAGTGCGGCGTTGCCGGCGGCTGACGATCCGGCGGGCATCAAACGCCGCAGTAACCAGGCGGAAATCTATCTGGTGCGTGACGACAGCGGCGCGGTGAACAAAATTGTGCTGCCGGTTTACGGCACGGGCCTGTGGTCAATGATGTACGCCTTTGTTGCGCTGGATAACGACGGTAACACGGTGAAAGGCATTACTTACTACCAGCAAGGAGAAACCCCGGGCCTGGGTGGTGAGGTTGAGAATGCCAGCTGGCGCGAGCAGTGGGTCGGTAAAAAGCTGTTTGACGATAACGGGCAACCGGCGATCCGCGTAGTGAAAGGCGGAGCGCGTCAGGGAGATGAACACGGGGTGGACGGCTTGTCCGGCGCCACGCTGACCTCCAACGGCGTGCAGCATACTTTTGACTTCTGGTTGGGCGAGCACGGCTTTGGCCCGTTCCTGAAAAAAGTTCGTGAAGGAGCGCTGAAAAATGGCTGATTCCAAAGAGATTAAACGGGTCCTTTTAGGGCCTCTGTTCGACAACAACCCGATTGCCCTGCAGGTGTTGGGCGTCTGCTCCGCGCTGGCGGTGACCACCAAGCTGGAAACGGCGGTGGTGATGACCATCGCTGTGACGCTGGTTACGGCGTTTTCCAGCTTCTTTATTTCGTTGATCCGTCACCATATTCCGAACAGCGTACGCATTATCGTGCAGATGGCGATTATCGCCTCGCTGGTGATCGTGGTCGATCAGCTGCTGCGCGCCTATGCGTTCGAGATTTCCAAGCAGCTGTCGGTGTTCGTTGGCCTGATCATCACCAACTGTATCGTGATGGGGCGCGCCGAAGCCTATGCCATGAAGTCGCCGCCCATCGAGAGTTTCATGGACGGTATCGGCAATGGGCTGGGGTACGGGGTAATCCTGGTGCTGGTTGGCTTCCTGCGTGAGCTGTTCGGTTCCGGCAAACTGTTCGGCATCCCGGTGCTGGAAACGGTACAGAACGGCGGTTGGTATCAGCCAAACGGTTTGTTCCTGTTGGCACCGAGCGCGTTCTTTATCATCGGCCTGCTGATCTGGGCGCTCCGCACCCTGAAACCAGCGCAGATCGAAAAGGAGTAATGGCCGATGGAACATTATATCAGCCTGTTTGTACGCGCAGTGTTCGTAGAGAACATGGCATTGGCGTTCTTCCTGGGGATGTGTACCTTCCTGGCGGTATCGAAGAAGGTCTCGACCGCCTTTGGTTTGGGGATTGCGGTTACCCTGGTGCTCGGCATCTCTGTGCCGGTTAACAACCTGGTCTACAACCTGATCCTGCGTGATGGCGCGCTGGTGGAAGGCGTTGATCTGAGCTTCCTCAACTTCATCACCTTTATCGGCGTGATTGCTGCGCTGGTGCAGATTCTGGAGATGATCCTCGATCGCTTCTTCCCGTCGCTGTACAACGCACTCGGCATTTTCCTGCCGCTGATCACCGTGAACTGCGCCATCTTCGGCGGTGTGTCCTTCATGGTGCAACGTGACTACAACTTCGCCGAGTCGGTGGTGTACGGCTTCGGTTCCGGCACGGGCTGGATGTTGGCGATAGTCGCGATGGCGGGGATCCGCGAAAAACTCAAGTATGCCAATGTCCCCGCAGGGTTGCGCGGCCTGGGCATTACCTTTATCACCACCGGGCTGATGGCGTTGGGCTTTATGTCCTTCTCCGGTGTTCAGTTGTAAAGGCGGGAAGAATTTATGGAAATTATTTTAGGCGTCGCGATGTTTACCGCCATCGTTATGGTGCTGGTACTGCTGATCTTGTTCGCCAAATCGAAGCTGGTGAACACCGGCGATATTGCGGTGGAAGTGAATGGCGATTTGGACAAAAGCTTTACCGCTCCGGCGGGCGACAAGCTGCTGAATATGCTCTCCAGCCAGGGGATCTTCGTTTCGTCTGCCTGTGGCGGCGGCGGTTCCTGCGGGCAATGTCGGGTGGTGATCAAAGAGGGCGGCGGCGATATCCTGCCGACTGAACTGTCGCACATCAACAAGCGTGAAGCGAAAGAGGGTTGCCGCCTGGCCTGTCAGGTGAACGTGAAGCAAAACCTGAAAATCGAGCTGCCGGAAGAAATCTTTGGCGTGAAGAAGTGGGAGTGTGAAGTTATCTCCAATGATAACAAAGCCACCTTTATCAAAGAGCTGAAGCTGAAAATTCCTGACGGTGAAGATGTGCCGTTCCGTGCCGGTGGTTTTATTCAGATCGAGGCGCCGGCGCACGACATCAGCTATGCCGATTTCGATGTGCCGGAGGAGTACCGCGGCGACTGGGACAAATTCAACCTGTTCCGCTATCGCTCAGTGGTGAATGACACCACGGTGCGCGCTTATTCCATGGCGAACTATCCGGATGAAAAGGGCATTATCATGCTCAACGTGCGTATCGCTACGCCACCGCCGCGCGATCCTGACGTGCCGCCGGGCATTATGTCTTCCTATATCTGGTCGCTGAAGGCCGGTGACAAGGTGACCATCTCCGGGCCATTCGGCGAGTTCTTTGCCAAGGATACCGACGCCGAAATGATCTTTATCGGCGGTGGTGCCGGCATGGCACCGATGCGTTCACACATCTTTGACCAGCTCAATCGCCTGAAGTCCAAGCGCAAAATCACCTTCTGGTACGGCGCGCGTTCGCTGCGTGAGATGTTCTACGAGGACGATTTCAATCGGTTGCAGGAAGAGAATGAAAACTTTACCTGGCACGTGGCGCTTTCCGATCCGCAGCCAGAGGATAACTGGACGGGTTACACCGGCTTTATCCATAATGTTCTGTTGGAAAACTATCTGCGCAACCACCCGGCGCCGGAAGACTGCGAATTCTACATGTGCGGTCCGCCAATGATGAACGCCGCGGTGATCAAGATGCTGAAAGATCTGGGCGTCGAAGACGAAAATATCATGCTGGATGACTTTGGTGGCTAAATGCGCGTAGGGGCAATGAAGGGCTGGATGACGACGGTGGTGCTGAGCGCCACCCTGTTATTGACCGGTTGCGGGCCGGAGCAGGTGAATCTCGAGGGTAAAACCATGGGGACCTCCTATTCGATCCGCTACGTCACCGGCGACGATACGCCGTCCGCCGCCAAGATACAGGCGGAGATCGACAAACGGTTGGAGTTGGTGAACGACCAAATGTCCACCTATCGTCCTGGCTCGGAACTGAGCCGCTTCAACGCCAGTCGCGCAGTGGATAAACCCTTCCCGGTGTCGGCCGCGACGGCAGAAGTGGTGCTGGAGGCGCTGCGTATCAACCGCGTTACCGACGGCGCGCTGGACGTGACCGTCGGGCCGTTGGTTAACCTGTGGGGCTTCGGGCCGGAAGGGCGGCCGGACAAGGTGCCGAGCGCCGCCGCACTGGAGCAGCGCCGCGCCTGGACTGGCATCGACAAGCTGTCGGTACAGGGCAACGCGTTGGTCAAACGCATTCCGGAGCTGTATGTCGATCTTTCCTCGATTGCCAAGGGGTACGGGGTGGATGTCATTGCTCAGTACCTGCAGTCGCAGCAGGTGAAAAACTACATGGTCGATATTGGCGGTGAGGTGCGCACTCGCGGCCACAACGGTGAGAATAAACCGTGGCGTATCGCCATTGAGCGGCCGACCGCCGGCATGGAGCAGAAAGCGCAATTGGTGATCCAACCCGGTGAGATGTCGATAGCCACCTCGGGGGATTACCGTAACTATTTCGAACAGGATGGCGTGCGGTATTCGCATACTATAGATCCGATCACCGGCCGGCCGATCCATCACCACCTGGTGTCGGTCACGGTGTTGAGCCCAACCTGCATGGCGGCAGACGGTTTGTCGACCGGATTAAACGTACTGGGGCCGGAACGCGGCATGGCATTGGCGAACCTGATGGGGATCCCGGTGTTCATGATTGTGAAAACTGCCACCGGTTTTGAAGAGCGCTACTCTGAGGCGTTTAAACCCTATTTGAACAAGCACTCGTGAGGTCGCTATGTTGACGGTATTTGTCGCCACCTTCGTGTTGTTTCTGCTGATTGTCGGCGGTATGTCCCTGGGCTACGTGTTTAAACGTAAAAGCCTGCAGGGCAGCTGCGGCGGCATTACGGCGCTGGGGATGGATAAGGTTTGCGACTGTCCGGAACCTTGCGATGCGCGTAAAAAACGCCTGGAGAAAGAGGCGTTGCGCCAGCAGCAGCTGGAAAAGCACCGGATTATCTGACTACAAGGGGCGCATGCGGCGCCCCTTTTTTTATCGGTTATTTGGCCTGGCGAAAGTTTTTCGCATCGGCCGGTGAGTTGACCATCACCCCGTCTACCCCAAGCGCCAGCGCCTGCTGGTAGTCTGCCGGGGTGTTAATACCAAACAGAATGATGTACGCTGGGCCTTGCGAACGGAAGCAGTCGATCGATTCTTTATCCCAGGTCAGAAACGCCTTGGAGCGCCCCTCGCCCAGGGTAAATTTCTCCACCACTTCCACTTCCCGTTTCAGTTCCAGCCCGTACCAGCGCGGCTTCTGGTTATCCGGCTTCAGTTCGCACAGGTGCGACAGGCTGATATTCGCCAGCAGGTCGCGGGTTTCATCGCGGGTTTCGAAACGCTTGATAGCCGGCGGTAGCGCCTGCAAATATTTGGCATCGGTGGAGTAAACGCGGGTGCGGTTCAGGCTGCCGGTTTTTTCCAGGGTTGCCAGCAAGGTTTTACCGAACTGGGCCGGATTGGCATCCGGTGACTTGATGTCCAGATAGAAATTGACCTTGGGGAAGTCGTTGAGTATTTCATCCAGCCGAGGAATGCCAATGCCTTTCCCCCGGAACGGGTGCGTTTCCCCTTTGGCGAATGACCAGCCGGCGTCAACTTTCGCCAGTTGTTCGGCGGTGTAAGCGGAGACCAGGCCCTGTTGGTTGGTCAGCGCTTTCAGGTCTGAAGGACGGTATAGCACGATAACGCCGTCTTTGGATTCCTGCAGCGTGATCCAAATGGCGTCCGCGCCGTTTTTCAGTGCGGTTTCAATTGCGACGCGAGTGTTTTCAGGTGCGTCGGCAGTGCCACCGCGGTGCGCAATAATGGCAGGGGCTGCGCTCGCGGCAAGGGATATCAGGGATAATGCTGAAGCGAATAAATAGACCGATAATGCTTTCATGTAGGGCACCTTCCTGTGCAAGGTTTATTGTTATCAATAACTGAGGCGATTAATTTGCCACAGCGTACTATTCAAAAATTACGCTTTTTTAACAAGTCGAAGATAATTGGGTGAAACCCTGTTTTATCCGAGCTGATCCGAGTTTTGCCGAGGCTTGAGCTTTCCATTATTGGCTGTATACTTATACAGTGTTATTGGAGGGGCGATGCGTAAAATCATTCATGTCGATATGGACTGCTTCTTCGCGGCGGTAGAAATGCGCGACGATCCCAGCCTGCGCGATATTCCGTTGGCGATTGGCGGCAGCGCCGACCGGCGTGGGGTGATCAGCACCGCCAACTATCCTGCACGTCGCTATGGCGTACACAGTGCCATGTCGACGGCGATGGCGCTCAAGCTTTGCCCGCACCTTAAGCTGCTGCCCGGCCGCATGGCGGCGTACAAGGAAGCCTCGTTGCATATCCGTGAAATTTTTGCCCGCTACACCCCGTTGATCGAACCGCTGTCTCTGGATGAAGCCTATCTGGACGTCACTGACTGCAGCCAGTGCAACGGCTCGGCGACGCTGATCGCCGAACAAATCCGCCAGGCGATAGCCGATGAACTGAACCTCACCGCGTCTGCCGGTGTCGCGCCCATCAAATTCCTCGCCAAAATCGCCTCGGAGCTGAATAAGCCGAACGGCCAATACGTTATTACTCCGGCGCAGGTTCCCGCGTTTTTACAGCAACTGCCGCTGAGTAAAATCCCGGGCGTGGGAAAAGTGACCGCCAAACGGTTGGAAGAAGTGGGGTTGATCACCTGCGCCGACGTGCAGCAGTACGATCTGGCGGCGTTGTTAAAGCGCTTTGGCAAATTTGGCCGCGTACTTTGGGAACGCTGTCAGGGCATCGATCTGCGTGAGGTTTCGCCTGAGCGGCTGCGCAAGTCGGTGGGGGTAGAACGCACGCTGGCGGAGGACATTCATGCCTGGGAAGAGTGCGAAGCGCTGATCGTCGACAAACTGTATCCGGAACTGGAAATGCGCTTGCGCAAGGTAAAACCGGATCTGCATATCGCCCGCCAAGGCGTAAAGCTGAAGTTTCAGGATTTCCAGCAAACAACGCAGGAACACGTTTGGCCAGTACTGAATAAAGACGATTTGATCAATGTAGCGCGTCAGGCATGGAGCGAAAGACGTGAAGGGCGTGGGGTGCGGCTGGTAGGTTTGCACGTGACGCTGCTGGATCCGCAGCTTGAGCGCCAGCTGTTGCTGCCGTGGGAATAGCAAGGGCGCAATGCAATATTGCGCCCTTGCTTGCACAGCCCGGTATTTTTTAGGGTTCAGTACACCGAACCCGGCAAATTACGCGCGCTCTGGGATAGCCTTCAGCAGTGCCGTCAGCAGTTTCCAGTACAGGCCCACGCTTTCGATATGCACCTGCTCATCCGGCGAGTGTGGCCCGGTGATGGTCGGCCCAATCGACACCATATCCATATTCGGGTACGGCTTTTTAAACAGGCCGCATTCCAGCCCGGCGTGGATCACCATGATGTTCGGCGTCTTGTTGAACAGATCCTGATAGATCTCGCGTACCAAATGCATGACCGGTGAGTCAGCGTCCGGTTGCCAGCCAGGGTAGCCGCCTTTCGGGGCCACTTTGGCGTTGGCCAACTGGCCCAGCGCGGTCAGCATGCCGACCACGTAATCTTTACCGCTGTCGATCAACGAACGGATCAGGCAGATGATTTCTGCTTCGCTGTCGCTGGTGGTCACTACGCCCACGTTCAGTGAGGTTTCCACCACGCCTTTCACCGCGTCGCTCATGCGGATCACACCGTTTGGCGTGCCGTTGAGCAGTGCCAGGAAACGCTGTTGGCTGTCTGCGGTCATCGCCTGAGACGTGCTGGTGGTTGGCTCCAGCAGAACGGTGATGTTCTTTTCTTTAGCGGACAGCTCATTTTGCAGGGTGGCCAGGAACGCCTGGCTCAGTGCTTTGAGCTCATCGGCCTTAGCTGCCGGTACGGCAACCACGGCAGAAGCTTCACGCGGGATGGCGTTGCGCAGGGTGCCGCCGTTCAGGTCCAGCACGCGCAGATTCAACGCCGCGGCATTATCAAACAGGAAGCGCGCCAGCAGTTTGTTGGCGTTGCCCAGGCCGACGTGAATATCCGCGCCGGAGTGGCCGCCTTTCAGGCCCTTGATCGTCAGCTTCAGGGTCTGGTAACCGGCCGGTACGGCTTCACGCTGCAGCGGCAGGGTGGTGATGAAATCAATACCGCCGGCGCAACCCATGTAGATCTCGCCTTCTTCTTCGGAATCGGTGTTGATCAGGATATCAGCCTGCAGCCAGTTAGCCTGCAGCCCGAATGCACCGTCCATGCCGGCTTCTTCGGTCATGGTCAGCAGCACTTCCAGCGGACCGTGCTCGACGCTGTCGTCTGCCAGCACAGCCAGCGCGGAGGCCATGCCGATGCCGTTGTCGGCGCCCAGCGTGGTGCCGCGCGCTTTGATCCACTCACCGTCGATATACGGCTGAATCGGATCCTTGGTGAAGTCGTGCACGGTGTCGTTATTCTTCTGCGGCACCATGTCCAGGTGCGCCTGCAGGGCAACCGGCTTGCGGTTTTCCATGCCTTTGGTGGCTGGCTTGCGCAGCAGGATATTGCCTACCTGGTCACGCTCGGCGTGCAGGTTTTTCTCTTTGGCCCATTCGAGGATGTGCTGCGCCAGCGCTTCTTCATGATAAGAAGGGTGTGGAATAGAGCAGATTTTGGCAAAAATATCCCACAGCGGCTGTGGCGAAAGTTGAGACAATTCAGACACAATAAGTCTCCTGTAACGGCATTCACGGCATAGCGGGAATACCGCTCGGTTAGGGTTAGGGGCATCTGTGCGGTTTTGGCACGATCTCCAGAGAATATCACTTTCTACCGGGCGGTGCCCGTCCCGAATTGTGCTGTTTAAGCGCTTGATCACACTAGTTTGCTGCGCTGCAGTTCATTTTTTCAGCATCAATCACCAGAGGAAATACTTATGATTTCCACGGTACAACTGGTATTCGGCGCGCCCAGTCTCTATAATCTCGCGCAACCTTTTTTCCCCTGATTACTGAATAAGCCACACCCTGGCTGGCTGGGACACCATTCTATGAGCGAAAAATACGTTGTTACCTGGGACATGCTGCAAATGCAAGCGCGCAAACTGGCTCACCGCCTGCTGCCCGTAGACCAATGGACAGGCATTATTGCCGTAAGCCGCGGCGGCCTGGTGCCGGCAGCCTTACTGGCGCGTGAACTGGGTATTCGCCATGTGGATACCGTGTGCATTTCCAGCTATGACCATGACAACCAACGCGAAATGAAAGTGCTCAAGCGCGCTGAAGGCGACGGTGAAGGCTTTATCGTCATCGACGATCTGGTGGATACCGGTGGTACTGCAAAAGCCATCCGCGAGATGTACCCGAAAGCGCATTTCGTCACCATCTTTGCCAAGCCGGCAGGCCGCCCGCTGGTGGACGATTATGTGGTTGATATCCCACAGGATACCTGGATCGAACAGCCATGGGATATGGCGGTGACCTTCGTACCACCGATCGGCGGTCGTTAAGTTCGACAGGCTGTTCCATTAAAACGCCCGGTTTCGCCGGGCGTTTTCGTTATTTTGGTTTATCGCCCCAGAGTTAGGTACACTACCTCCAGTTGATTAGGCTGTTTGCGGCCTATAGCCAGATTTACGGAGGCTGTTGTTACCATGGCACAAGCCAACCTTTCTGAAATTCTGTTCAAACCCTCATTTAAACATCCTGAGACCTCGACGCTGGTGATGCGCGCGCGCAACAAAGTCAGCGCCGATTTGCATTCCACGCTGGAAGGCAACACCGTCAGCAACTGGTATCGCATGCTTAACCCGCTGTTGTGGGCCTGGCGCGGCGTTGATCCGATCGAAATCAACGAAGTGCTGGCGCGCATCGCAGTCGCCGATGTGGAGCACACCAACGACAAATGGCTGGATACCGTGGTCGGTTACCGTAACGGCAACTGGATTTACGAATGGGTACACCAGGGCATGCGCTGGCAACAGAGCGCGTTGGAACAGCAGGATCCTTTGATCGGCGGTCAGCACTGGCTCAACGCCGCCAATTTTTACAGCATCGCCGGCTACCCGCACCTGAAAGGGGACGAACTGGCCGAGCAGGCCGAAGCGCTCTCCTGTCGGGCTTACGAAGAAGCCGCGCTGTTGCTGCCTTATCAGTTGAAAGAGCTGGAGTTCCGCATTGAGGGCGGCAGCAGCATCAATGGCTTCCTGCACCTGCCGGAAAAGGGCGAGGCCCCGTTCCCGACGGTGTTGATGTGCGGCAGCCTGGACACGCTGCAAACTGACTACCACCGCCTGTTCCGCGATTATCTGGCACCGCACGGCATCGCCATGCTGACCATCGATATGCCTTCCATCGGCTCCTCATACAAGTGGAAGCTGACGCAAGATTCCAGCTTCCTGCATCAGCAGGTGCTGATCCAACTGGCCTCGGTGCCGTGGGTCGATCATCAGCGCGTCACCGCGTTTGGCTTCCGTTTTGGTGCCAACGTGGCGGTACGTCTGGCCTATCTGGAGCCACAGCGGCTGCGGGGCGTGGCTTGTCTGGGGCCGGTGGTGCATCGCCTGCTGTGCGACAGCAAAACGCAACAGCATGTGCCGGACATGTACATGGATGTGCTGGCCAGCCGGATGGGGATGGCCAACGCGTCGGATAACGTGCTGAAGGTGGAGCTGAACAGTTATTCGCTGAAAACCCAAGGGCTGTTGGGCCGCCGTTGCCCGACGCCAATGCTGGCCGGTTACTGGGATCAGGATCCGCTCAGCCCGAAAGAAGAAGCGCAACTGATCGCATCATCCTCGCTGGACGGCAAACTGATCGCCATACCGCGCGCCCCTGTCTACAGCAGTTTCCACAAGGCGTTGCTGCAAATGACCCACTGGATGAAAGATAAAATGCGTTAATTAGTTGCTAAATTTTAACAGTTTGTTAAAAAGAGTGGTCTACATTGAGGAGGTTAAAGAATGACGTTACCGAGTGGTCACCCTAAAAGCCGACTAATGAAACGTTTCGCCAGCTTGGGGCCGTACCTGCGTGAAGGGCAGTGTGAGAACGACCGTTTTTTCTTTGATTGTTTAGCCGTGTGCGTCAATGTTAAGCCCGCTCCAGAGAAGCGCGAGTTCTGGGGTTGGTGGATCGAACTGCATGCCGAAGATACGCGTTTCACCTACGCCTATCAGTTTGGCCTGTTTGATAAAGATGGGCACTGGACGCCGGAAAAGATTAAAGATGCTGAAGTGAAAACCAAGTTGGAAACCACCCTGCGTGATTTCCACCGTCGTCTGGGCGAGCTGCTGACCACCATGGAACTGACGCTTGAACCGGCCGAGAATTTCAAAGAGAAACTGATTAAACTTTCCGCCTGACCCCGTTAGACCACAAGTATTCTGCTGATTTCGCGTTGTGCCTGTTGGCATAACGCGTCTCTCCTGCTACAAAGTCCTTTGCACTCTTATTCTCATCATATCCTATAGCTTTCGAGTTGCGGCTAGGCGGCAAGTGCAGGAATCCGCAGGAGCTTACCAAGGTAAGTAACTGGGGGGATTGCGAGTAGCCAACAACGCTGCAGCTTGAAAGATGACGGATAAATTACACGGCAGAAATACTATGAACGGCAGCCAGACACTGGTTGTGAAATTGGGCACCAGCGTGTTGACCGGCGGATCGCTGCGTCTTAACCGTGCTCACATTGTCGAACTGGTACGCCAGTGCGCACAACAGCATGCAGCGGGTCACCGCATCGTTATCGTCACCTCCGGCGCGATTGCCGCCGGGCGCGAACATTTGGGTTACCCTGAACTCCCCGCCACCATCGCCTCCAAGCAGCTGCTGGCGGCGGTCGGGCAGAGCCGGCTGATCCAACTGTGGGAGCAACTGTTTTCCATTTACGGCATCCACGTCGGGCAGATGTTGCTGACGCGCGCCGATCTGGAAGACCGTGAACGCTTCCTCAACGCGCGTGACACCATGACCGCGCTGTTGGACAACCGTATCGTGCCGGTAATCAATGAGAACGACGCGGTAGCGACTGCAGAAATCAAGGTGGGCGACAACGACAACCTGTCGGCGCTGGCGGCGATCCTGGCCGGGGCCGACAAATTGCTGTTGCTGACCGATCAGCAAGGCTTGTACACCGCCGATCCACGTAATAACCCGCAGGCGGAACTGATCCGTGAAGTGCACGGCATCGACGATGCGCTGCGTGCCATTGCCGGCGACAGCGTTTCCGGCCTGGGCACCGGCGGCATGGGTACCAAGCTGCAAGCTGCCGACGTGGCTTGTCGCGCTGGCATCGACGTGATCATTGCCGCTGGCAGCAAGCCGGGCGTGGTGGCGGACGTTATTGAAGGTAAACCGGTGGGCACGCGTTTCCACGCGCTGGAAACCCCGTTGGAAAACCGCAAACGCTGGATCTTTGGCGCACCGCCGGCCGGTGAGATCACCGTCGACGACGGCGCGGTCGATGCGATTATGGCGCGCGGCAGTTCGCTGCTGCCGAAGGGCATTCGCGAAGTGAAAGGCGATTTCTCCCGCGGTGAAGTGATCCGCATCCGTAACCTGGCGGGGCGCGATTTGGCCCACGGCGTCAGCCGCTATAACAGCGACGCGATGCGCATGATTGCCGGTCATCACTCGCAGGAAATCAGCGAAATTCTCGGTTATGAATACGGCCCGGTGGCAGTGCACCGCGACGATATGATAGTCAGTTAAGGAGTGAGCATGCTAGAGCAAATGGGGAAAGCCGCCAAACAGGCTTCCTGGCAACTGGCGGTGCTGAGCACGGCGAAGAAAAACCAGGTGTTGTCGGTCATCGCCGACCGGTTGGAAGCCGAAAGCGAAGTAATTTTGCAGGCTAATGAGCAGGATATGGCGCAGGCACGCGCCAGCGGGATGAGCGAAGCGCTGCTCGATCGCCTGCTACTGACCCCGGCGCGACTGGCGGCGATCGCCAACGATGTGCGCCAGGTGTGTCGTTTAAACGACCCGGTCGGCCACGTGTTGGACGGTAGCCTGCTGGACAGCGGGCTGAAACTGGAACGCCGTCGCGTGCCGTTGGGCGTGATTGGCGTGATTTATGAAGCACGGCCAAACGTCACCATCGACGTTGCCAGCCTGTGCCTGAAAACCGGCAACGCGGTGATCCTGCGTGGCGGTAAAGAAACCCACCATACCAATCAGGCGACGGTGAAAGTGATCCAGCAGGCGCTGGAACAGTGCGGCCTACCGGCGGCTGCGGTACAGGCTATCGACAGCCCGGATCGCGCGTTGGTGAATGAACTGCTGCGCCTGGATCGCTACGTCGATATGCTGATCCCACGCGGTGGCGCGGGGCTGCACAAGCTGTGTCGTGAACAGTCGACCATCCCGGTGATCACTGGCGGTATCGGCGTTTGCCACACCTACGTTGATGACAGCGTTGATTTCGACAAGGCGCTGACGGTGATAGAGAACGCCAAAATTCAGCGCCCAAGCGCCTGTAACTCGCTGGAAACGCTGCTGGTGAACCGCAGCATCGCCGCAGAGTTCCTGCCGGCGCTGAGTGCCAGAATGGCGGCGGTGGGGGTTACCCTGCACGCGGCGGAGAATGCCATGCCGCTGTTGCAAGACGGCCCGGCAACGGTGGTGGCGGTGGCGGCAGAAGATTATGACGACGAATGGCTGTCGTTGGATCTGAACGTGGCGCTGGTGGACGATATCGATCAGGCCATCGACCATATCCGTACCCACGGCACCAGCCACTCCGACGCGATCCTCACCCGTTCACTGAGCAGCGCCGAGCACTTTGTGCGTGCGGTGGACTCCAGCGCGGTGTATGTGAATGCCAGCACCCGCTTCACCGACGGCGGCCAGTTCGGTCTGGGTGCAGAAGTGGCGGTCAGCACGCAGAAACTGCATGCCCGCGGCCCAATGGGCCTGGACGCTCTGACCACCTACAAGTGGATCGGCTACGGCGACGATTTGGTTCGCAGTTAACGTTTAGTACGGCGTTGAGATTTCATGTAGGGGCGCAGCATGCTGCGCCCTTTTTGTATGCTGGTTCATACCAGAACTGGCATTGTTGCAGGCCCAAAGAAACTATTCTGACAGTCGGCTCTGTGCCAGGAGTGGACGTGGAGAACAACAGTCTTAGTTGAGCAACGGGGAGCTGATCAGCATTTCTGCTCATCACTTTCGCAGACCAAACCTTATAAGATCATGAGGGAATAAAGGCTTAATCATTATCTTATCGTTAAAAATAAATAGTTTAGGTGACAGGGCGATGACATCGTAGATATTATCGACAATGAGTTGTAGATGGGTTCTGAACACGGGCACATTCGCATCATCCGCTACGACAAATACAGTTTCATTGCCTAAGTCGCTCAAGTTAAACATCTCATGACTAAGTTCATAATCGCTAAAGTCCATTTCCGCCCATTTGAGATCACCGCTATGCCATGGATATTGATGAAAAATATCCATTACCGCACTCAAATCATCCCCTTCCATAGCATTAAAATCTGTCTTGAGCAGGTCCTTACATTCCTCAAACAATGTCATGCCCACTCCCTTTAGGCTTTATAGCTGTATATTTTTATCATATCCTCCCTGGAGGATTTTTTAAAGGAATTAGGAACGTCCGCTGATCGCTCATAGCGGCCCAATATTAAAGGTTTTCCATAAAATAGAACGCTTTCATCAGTTCTTCTTCGGTTTGTGGTGATACCAAACTTGCCCCAGAATCTTCCTCAACTTTTATCAAAAGCTCACTGCGGGTAATTCCTAACCTGTTTGCCACATGGTTAGCACAACTTCGTGCGTGAGAAGCTCTGTGTGCCAAGGGCCTTGCCATATCCAAAACTCTTGTCCTCGATGATGAATGAGACATTAGTTCCTCCTTAAATAGATACACCTGGATAACTCGTTCTTCGCTGCCAAAGCTATCAGGGGGGCGTTCAACTATAAGGCAGGGAATGCACCGGACCGGTGGCTCTCTTCAATAACTATGGAGTGTCTAATTAGATCATCACGCCCGATATGTACTGATAAGCGCATTCGTAACGCAAAAATCGTAGGTTCGATTACAGAGAATGAAATCGCCCGCCAATCCGCTCAATAATCGCTCCAGCATCCACCCCAAGCAGCCGGGCAATAACAGCAAACTCCACCACATCCAGTTTGCGCTCGCCGTTTTCAACCTTGGCGATAAACGACTGCGGGCGTTCCAGCGCTTCGGCCAGTTTGGCCTGAGTGATGCTTTTTTCTATGCGAGCATCGCGAAGTGTTTTTATTACTAATTGATATCCTGTTGAATAAACTGAGAACATGGTGTTTTTCCTCGAGTGATATCCCAAAATTGAATATTATCCATCACTTAAATATATAAAAATGGGATAATTAAGCTATCAAAAAACTAGGGAGTTAAGCATGATGGATAAGTGAGGTTAAGCATCTGGTAGGCGTAATGGTTGTATAAGGTGTTACCATACTGGAACCGGTTTGTCGGGGGGGGGGGGGGGGT